>CALWLS010000001.1 GCA_944381575.1 uncultured Lachnospiraceae bacterium
ATACCGCTGATCATGGATAACGAGAAGGAGTGCCTGCAGGCGAGCATGGCGATATGCCTTAACATGGACCCTGAGGCTCCAAGGATCATCATACTTAAGAACTCCCTTGAGGTAGAGTCGATGCTTATATCGGAGGCACTTATACCTGAGGCTAAGACAAGGAAGGAGCTCACCATAGAGACAGAGCCTTTCGAGCTTGAGTTTGATGAGAACGGCAAGATGACAACTAAATACTGATAAGAGCTTAAAAAGGCAAAATCTTAAATTAGGTAACTTTATAAAATTTAAAATATAAGTTATCGGAGGATGACAGTCATGATCGATTATGAGATCAAAATGGAAACATTCAACTTTGAAGAGTTGAAAAAGCAGAAGGGCCTTAAAAAGCACGGTTTTTATGATATCGCGAGCCAGGCCGACGGTTCTATGATGCGTATACCATACTGCATTATAGTTGGAGAACAGGATGGACCTACGCTGCTTATAGACGGAGGTATCCATGGAGATGAGGTAGAGGCTGCCGACGCTGCTGCCCATGTTTATAAGGAGCTTTCTCCTAAGGATATAAAGGGTGTATACCTTGCAGTTCCTCATCTTAATCTTGAGGGCTTTAATTCCTGCCAGAGAATGAATATATCGACGGATATTACTCATGCCGATATGAACAGGATATTCCCGGGAGACCCTAATGGAAAGATATCAGCATTTATCCTTGATAAGTTTGTGAATGAATTCGTAAAGTATGCGGACTACTGGGTAACGTGTCACAGCGGCGGAAATCCTCTTTATCTTACGCCTACGGCATGCTACACAAATCCGGAACTTGATAAGGATTTTGGAGACCTCACACTCAATATGGCAAAATGCTTCAATACTCCTATATTGTGGAAGAATAATCCGTCAAACGGTGAGGCAGTAGAAGCCAAAGGCGCAACAAGCGCCCGTCAGCTTGCCGAAATGTGGCATAAAGCATATATCTGCATCGAAATGGGTGGAAACTGTGCTGTTATGGAGCAGAGAGAAGAGATATATAACATGTGCCATCAGGGAATACTTAACCTGCTCGTATATCTTAAGATGATGGACGGAGAGCCTCCAAAGTTCCGTGAGGATGCGATTGAAACCCCTGTAGATTATCTTCACATCCTGCACGGCGGCATATATAAACCTCAGAAGAAATTCCTTGAAAAGGTCAAGAAAGGCGAAGTTCTTGGCATAGTAACGAATATCTTCGGCGATACCATTGATGAGTTGATCGCTCCATATGACGGTATCGTGGTTGGTTCAGCTACTCCTCCTGTTATTCAGCCGAGAGATTGGGCATGCCTGTATGGAAAGCTCTGATTTAAATTATACATAGCAGAATTAAAAAATCAATAATGGGAGCATTGATCCGTATTTGATATCGTGTGTGCCGATCTGGATAAATGCTCCCTTTTCTTAAGTGTAATTGAAGTGTTACTTTGTTCATTATATTTATTAAGGAAACTTAAATGAAAAATTCTATAATATTCGCAGGAGTCAGAGCTGCCTCCTGCAGCAAGGTTTCAAAGATAATTGAAATTCCGGAATTAGATGGATATAAGCTTCCGGTGACGATAATAAACGGATATGACGATGGAATGAAATTTCTTGTCACTGCTTCAATACATGGCTTTGAATACCCGGGCATAGAATCTGCAGCTGAGCTTTGCAGAGAGCTTGAGCCTGAAGATATGAGCGGCGCAATGATAATCATTCCTGTAATAAATTCTTCAGGCTTTTATGGAAGACTGCCGTATATATGCGGAGATGATGAAGAAAGAAAAAATTTGAATAAACTTGCGCCCGGCAATAAAAACGGTACATTTGGCGAGAGGCTTATAGCATATCTGTATGATGAATTTGTAAGCAAGGTGGATTTTCATCTTGATCTGCATTCCGGAGACGCCACAGAGGATCTTTGTAATTTTGCAGCGGCAGGAAATGCACCAGATGAAGAAACAAGGAAATTTATACATAAGGTCATAAATCATACCGGTTTTGAATACTATACGCAGTCCAGCGGCCGAACAGAGTTTTATAACGGATCGGTGATATATAAGGGCGTGCCATCCATGATGTTCGAGGTCGGAGGGGCTGGAAAATGGACCAGAAAAGAAGTGGTGGAAGAGAAGGAAAATATCAAGCGTATAGCAAGATATTTTGGAATACTCCCTGGACAGGCGGAATTAAATGTAAATCAAAAATGGCTCAAAACGCAGTCCTGGATAGAATGCGGACATGAGGGATTTTTCTATGCGTTTGTAAAAGCCGGAGAAGAGATAAGGAAAGACCAGAAACTGTATGAAATAAGGAATGTTTACGGAGAGCTTCTGGAAGAACATTATGCCATGCATGATGGCAAGGTTATGATAATAAATAGTACTTTAGGGGTCTCGGAAGGAGACGATGCCGTTTTCTACGGCAAAGCAGAATGACATATCCATAATCTTCATTTAATGGGGCGGCGGGCTATAATTATACTAAGCGATTATACATACAGTCCGGCCGCCCCATTTTTATTTACAGCTCTATTACCTGCGTGGCTATCCTGTCACGGAATGTCCTGTCGTGCTCGACGAATATCATTGTAGGTTTATATTCAGTAATTAGATCTTCTATCTGTATGCGGCAGTAGATATCAAGGAAATTAAGCGGCTCATCCCATATATAGAGGTGGGCCTTTTCGCACAGGCTTTTTGCGATAAGGATCTTTTTCTTCTGGCCGTCTGACAGCTCTGACAGATCCTTATCATACATCTGTTTTTCAAAGCCCATCTTTTGTAAGACAGCCCTGAATAAGACGGCGTTAAGTGAATACTGATCCTCAAATGCGTCAATGCCTCCGGAAAGGAAAGAGGCGTCCTGAGGAACATATGAGATCAGGAGTCCTGAGCTTATAGTCAGTGTACCGGTATGAGGGATATCCTCTCCCATGATAAGCTTCAGGAGGCTGCTTTTCCCAGAGCCGTTTCCTCCGTTTAAGGCTATGCGGTCTCCGCGGAAAACGGAAAATGATACCGGTGAAAATATATTTGCTGCTCCGTAATCGATGGAGACTTGAGAAAGCGTAATAAGCCTGTCGGAATGATAGACGGCGGGAGAGAGCTTCAGCTCCTCAAAGGTTTCTGCGTTTTTAAGAAGCCGTGATTTTTCGGTAACGGCATCCTCTTTTCTCTGTTCTATGGCCTTTGAGCGCTTCATGAGTTTAGCGGCCTTGCGGCCTATGAAACCCTTGTCGCCCTTTACGCCGGAGTTTTTGACGCTGCTTTTGCCGTATTTGCTTTTTTCAGTTTTGTCAGACCATTCGGCAGCCTGTCTTGCGGACTTTTTAAGCTTTGTGATATCAGACCTTAAGCGTTTGTCGAGCTCTGCCTCGGCAGCCTGCCTTTTTTCAAAGTCAGAATACCATGAAGAATAGGTACCGGAGCAGATCTCTATATCCTGCCGGTTTATGGACAGTATGTGATCCACACAGCTGTCCAAAAACCATCTGTCATGGGATACAAGGATAAAGCCCTTTTTTCTGTTCAGGTAAGCTGCCACCTGCTCCCGTGCTGAAAGATCAAGGTGGTTTGTAGGCTCGTCTATCAGCAGGAAGTGATCGTCATTGAGGAAGAGAGCGGCTAAAAGGACCTTTGTCTGTTCACCGTTTGACAAGGTATAAAAGGGACGCCACAGCACGTCATCACTGATATTAAGGAGCGAAAGCTCCCGCATGAGTTCCCAGTCCTCGGCATCAGGAGCGATATTTTTCAATACGTCTGAGGTGAACAGAAGAGGGTCTCCGACCGGATAAGGAAAATAATCAAATACAACGGAGCTTTTGATGCTTCCGGAATATTCGTATTTTCCAATGAGGAGCTTTAAGAAGGTGGTTTTTCCGCGGCCGTTCCTGCCGACAAAACCAAGCTTCCAGTCTGTATCTATGCGGAAGCTGACGTTTTTAAATACCTCATCATAGCTTCCGGGGTAGGAAAAGCTTAAGTTATTTACTTCTATCATGGACATATGGATACCTCCAAATGAAAACAAGGGCTGCAGGAAAGTTCCTGCAGCCCGTAAGATAATTGTTACAGATATCCACGTTCTGTATATCTCAAAACAAAATGATAGAATATAATGTCAAACCTTCCTGCATGACGGTATCAAAATACGCTTATGATGCCGTACTTATTAAGTTTATCTGCAGAAAATGTTTAACATCCTTTCACCTCGTCATGTTTATATTTGTGTTTTATGCTACAGCCTTTTTATCACGATTCAGGAATATAGTCAAGTACAGTTTATAAAACCGCGAACAGGTTTGTGAAAACCGTGCACGCTTATGCAGGGCGTAAAAGCCATGTAAGCCATGCGTGCTTACTGCGCAAACTGGAAAACTATCCCCACCACTGCGCAGATGCCGATAAAGCATATAGGGTGAAGTCCCTTTGTGTACTTAAAGCGGTTGCTCAAATACCAGATTATCGGAATGAGTATCAGAGCCTTCAGGCTTAGGTCTCCCGGGAATCCCTCAGGAAAGAGCACTTCCTCCACGACTACCAGCAGAGCCGCTCCTATGAGTCCGGTAGAGGCAGGCTTAAGGCCGTAGAAGGCGTTATTGACATATTTGTTTGTACGGAATTTCTTTAAGAATCCCGCTATTATAAGGATTATGATTATTGCCGGAGCGACCTCGCCGGCGGTTGAAACTATTGCGCCCGGAACGCCCGCAACGGTGAATCCCACATAGGTCGCCATATTTATGCCGATAGGTCCCGGAGTGGACTCGGATACGGCGATCATGTTCATGAGATCAGAGGCCGTAAACCAACCGGTCTTTTCCCCAATGTCGGAAAGGAAAGGTATGGTAGCCATGCCTCCGCCTATGGAGAACAGACCGACCTTGAAAAATTCATAAAAGAGACGGATCAATAATGAAACCATAATTACGCCTCCTTATTCTTTGCGATTATGCCAACGACCGCTGCCGCAAGCACGAAAAATACCGGGGATATATCTATAAGGAAACTTCCGGCAAGCACAAGGATAAATATCAGGGCGGTCAGACGATCCACCACCGAGCTTTTTGAGAGCTTCACCACGGAATTAAATATAAGCACGCAGACAGCGACCTGTATGCCTGCAAAGGCATTCTCCACAACAGGAAGATGTGAATACATGGCTATGATTGAAGCTAAGGTCATGATTATGACAAGCGATGGAAAAACTATGCCTGCAGTGGCGGTAAGGCCGCCTGAGATACCGGCGAGCTTGTTTCCTATAAATGTGGCGGTATTTACGGCTATTATGCCGGGGGTACACTGACCGATGGCGTAATAGTCCGCGAGCTCGTCCTCATCAGCCCAGTGCTTGTTCTCCACGATCTCGCGCTGCAGCATCGGAAGCATGGCCATGCCGCCTCCGAATGTCATCACGCCGATCTTTGCGAATGTCAGGAATAATTCGATATATATCTTCATATACTATCAGCAGTGTCCCGGTACCGGGACATTTCGACCTCCTTTTATGCAAGTTATTGTACATACTTTATAATAAATGTGCATGATTTACAAATAAATATTTTATAATCTTTGCACAATAGGATTATAAGCTCTTGAGTTTACTATTTCAATCGGTTAAAATGCAATATTGCGTAACATTCGACAATGGAATGGTACGCTTTAATTTATGGAGATTTATGAGGTATAGATATATGTCTGAAAACACTAAGCACAGGATCAATATAGTGGGACACCAGAACCCTGATACTGATTCCATATGCTCGGCCATAGCCTATGCATGGCTCAAAAACCATGGGAAGCTTGAGGGTGAGTATGAAGCCAGAAGAGCCGGAAACGTAAACAGGGAAACACAGTTCGTGCTGGAACATTTCGGCGTGGAGGCACCGAGGCTCTGCACGGATCTGAGCCCGCAGATCAAGGATATTGATATCAGGTATCAGGAGGGGATAGACGGCGAGCTGAGTCTTAAGAGAGCCTGGAACCTGATGCGTGATTCGGATATAGATACCCTCTGCATCACTGATGCGGACGGTATGATGGAAGGCCTTATAACCATCAAGGATATAGCAAACGCCAATATGGAGCTTTTTGATACCGGCATACTTGCGGCGGCAAATACAAAGTATGCAAATCTCATAGATACGCTGGATGCGGTACTGCTCCAGGGAGATGTAAATGGCGTTATCTCCGGAGGAAAGGTTTGCATAGGAACAAGCCCTGAGATCATGGAGGAGCTCTTAAACGCCGGGGATCTCGTCCTTGGAACGAATCGTTATGATACGCAGCTCTGCGCCATAGAGATGGGGGCAAAGGCCATGGTGGTCTGCTGCAACGCCAATGTTTCAGACGATATCCTTAAGCTTGCAAAGGAAAAGGGCTGCGACATAATCGTGACTCCTTATGATACCTATGGTGCCGCAAGGCTTGTTACCACGGCTGCCCCGGTAAGGCATTTCATGAAGACGGGAGAGCTCATGAGCTTCAGCCTGGATACCTCCGTGGAGGACGCCGGCAAGATCATGGCAAACGTGAGGTATAGGTATTTCCCTGTTACGGACTCTAACGGCAGATACGTTGGCGTATTCAGCCGCAGGAATCTCCTTAACTTAAGGCATAAGCAGGTGATACTTGTGGACCACAATGAAAAATCCCAGGCAGTTGAGGGACTCGATAAGGCTGATATCCTTGAGATCATCGATCATCACAAGATAGGAAGCATAGAGACTAACGGTCCGGTATATTTCAGGAATGAGCCGGTGGGCTGTACGGCTACCATCATTTACCGCATGTATAAGGAGCAGGGGGTAAAGCCTTCGGATAAGATCGCGGGGCTTCTGCTGTCGGCCATACTTTCCGATACCCTGATGTTCCGTTCGCCTACATCTACCGTACTCGATAAGGATATGGCAGAGGAGCTTGCGGATATCGCCGGAGTATATATCCCGGAATATGCGGAGCAGATGTTTGAGGCTGGAGCAGACCTTACGGGACGTGACGCCGAGGATGTGTTCAAGTCGGATTTCAAGACCTTCAGCAAGGGAGATCTCAAGTTCGGAGCAGGCCAGTCCATATATATGACGGATAACTCAAGGCTCGCGGCGGAGGAGCTCATAAGGCCTTATCTGTCTGAGGCGTCCCAGAAGGAGGGCGTGCCGGTAATATTCTATATGTTCACCGACATGAAGACCCAGGACACGGACCTTATGATATACGGCAATGGCGGGGATGAGATAATAAAGGAAGCCTTCGGCGTGGAGGTAAAGGATGGCATAGCGCTGCTTAAGGGTGTTGTGAGCCGTAAAAAACAGCTGATCCCGCCGATACTTTCAGCCATCCAGGAGATACAGAACAGATGATAAGACGGCTTATCGCTGATAATAAATGGCTGCTCCTGCTTTTATATTTTCCAATCTATCTTGCTGCATTCTTTACGATAGATAAAATAGAAGTGGATCATCATGTGATAGTCTGCGCTCTGGACGAGGCCGTCAGGTTCAATGAGCTTTTCGTTATACCCTATGCCCTGTGGTTTTTCTGGTTTCCGGGAGTGCTCCTGCTGTTTGCGGCAGCGGCTTTAAGGCCATATTTCAAGGGCGGCGCATCCGAAAAGGAGATATCGGACGGGGTTCATGCAAGAGCTGATTTTATCAAGACCTGCATAGTCATGTTCACATCCATGACCATAAGCCTTATCATATATGTGGTATGGCCTAACGCCGTGGATCTGAGGGAGCCGATCGAGAGGGATAATATATTTGCAAAAGCGGTCGAAATGATACGTGCGGCGGATACGCCCTACGGAGTATGCCCATCAATACATGTGGCTACCATAACTGCAGAGGCCCTTTCAATAAAGGACAGCGCCATAAGCCTGCTTGGGCGAAGGGAAAAGATCGCGGCGTATATGATCACACTGCTTATCGCATATTCAACGATGGCGATAAAGCAGCACAGCATCATAGACGTTATAGCCGGAGCCCTGCTGGCCGCAGTTTTATACGCGGCCTACAGGCTGATATTTCATGATAAAAATACAAAGATCGGATGATATAATAAAAGCGGCTTAGATAAGCCGCTTTATCTTTATAAATATAGTAGTGATATCATAATAAACATCATGTGGGATTTTCAGGGGCAGGAAGCCTCTGACTTGGGAATTGAGATATGAGTAAACAGGTGATAAAGATCCGGGGCGCCTCGGAGCATAATTTAAAAAACATAGATCTGGATATACCAAGAGACGAGCTGGTGGTGCTGACGGGACTTTCGGGCTCCGGCAAATCCTCCCTTGCTTTTGATACCATATACGCCGAGGGACAGAGGAGGTATATGGAGTCCTTAAGCTCATATGCGAGACAGTTCCTCGGACAGATGGAAAAGCCAAAGGTACAGAGCATAGAGGGGCTTCCGCCGGCCATAAGCATAGACCAGAAATCCACGAACCATAACCCGAGGTCTACCGTTGGCACGGTTACGGAGATCTACGACTATCTGAGGCTTTTATATGCGAGGATAGGTATTCCCCATTGCCCTAAGTGCGGCAGGGAGATAAAGCGCCAGACCGTGGATGAGATGGTGGAGAGCATCATGGCCTTTCCGGAAAGGAGCAGGATAGTACTGCTTGCGCCGGTGGTGAGAGGCAAAAAGGGTGAGCACACAAAGCTTTTGGAATCAAGCCGCAGGTCAGGCTACGTCCGTGTCCGCATAGACGGAAACATGTACGAGCTTTCAGAGGACATAAAATTAGATAAAAATATCAAGCACAACATAGAGATAGTCGTGGACAGGCTCATAGTACGGGAGGGTATAGAACAGCGTCTTACGGATTCCGTGGAAAATGCCCTTAAGCTTTCGGACGGCCTGCTCAATGTGGAGGTGCTTAAGGAGGATGAGCCGGAGGTATTTACCTTTTCACAGAATTATGCATGCCCGGACTGCGGCATAAGCGTGGAGGAGATAGAGCCGAGATCGTTTTCATTCAACAATCCTTTCGGTGCATGCCCTGAATGCTTCGGATTAGGCTACCGCATGGAGTTTTCGCTGGATCTCATGATCCCTGACAGAAGCTTATCCATCAATCAGGGGGTGTTCCAGGTAACGGGCTGGCAGTCCAGCTCTACAAAGGGCTCATATTCCCACGCCATGCTGGAAGCTCTTTCAAAGGAATACGGCTTCAGTCTTGATACTCCGTTTAACGAGCTTCCGGAGCATGTACAGCATATGCTTATCTACGGCACCGGAGGAAAAAAGGTGTCTGTAAAATACAAGAGCAGGTACAGCGGCGGAACCGTATATGAGACGGCCTTCGAGGGACTTATAGAAAATGTTAAAAGAAGGTATAAGGAGTGCTTTTCACAGGATCAGAAGGCCCAGTATGAGGAATACATGCTGCATGATACCTGTCCATTATGTAAGGGGCAGAGGCTTAAGGCTTCGGCCCTTGCGGTGACTGTGGGAGGCCTTAACATATACGAGATGAGCTCCATGCCGGTAAACCGGCTTAGGGATTTCATATCTGAGCTTAAACTTACGGATTTCCAGGAGCAGATAGGCCATGAGATCCTTAAGGAGATAAGGGCAAGACTTGAGTTTTTGGTAAATGTGGGGCTGGATTATCTTACTCTTGCAAGGTCCGCATCGACCCTTTCCGGAGGAGAGGCTCAGAGGATAAGGCTTGCCACCCAGATAGGCTCGGGCCTTGTGGGGGTCGCCTATATACTGGACGAGCCGTCCATAGGTCTCCACCAGAGGGATAATGACAAGTTGCTGGCAACCCTTAAAAAGCTCAGGGATCTTGGAAATTCAGTAATAGTGGTGGAGCATGACGAGGATACCATGAGAGCCGCTGATTACGTGGTGGACATAGGGCCGGGAGCCGGCGAGCACGGAGGAAGGGTAGTTGCGGCGGGCTCCGTCGAGGATATAATAAGCTGCGAAGAGTCCCTTACAGGACAGTATCTCTCGGGAAAGAAAAAGATAGAAGTCCCGGAAAAGAGGGTGGAGCCAAAGGGTTATATCACTATAAGGGACGCCCATGAAAATAACTTAAAGCATATAGACGTGGATATTCCTCTCGGGGTATTTACCTGTGTGACGGGAGTCTC
Source organism: uncultured Lachnospiraceae bacterium (assembly GCA_944381575.1). GTDB lineage: Bacteria > Bacillota > Clostridia > Lachnospirales > Lachnospiraceae > Avilachnospira. Next base: position 10,133 of record CALWLS010000001.1, read on the forward strand.
GGGAAGCGGAAAGTCATCCCTTGTAAATGAGATATTATATAAATCCCTGGCCCATACGTTAAACAGGGCCAAGCTCATACCGGGAAAGCACGGAAGCATAGAGGGGATAGAACAGCTCGACAAGGTCATCTGCATAGATCAGGCTCCGATAGGCAGGACCCCAAGATCAAATCCTGCAACATACACTGGCGTATTTGATATGATCAGGGATCTTTTTGCATCTACCCAGGATGCAAAAATGAGGGGGTATACAAAGGGAAGATTTTCATTTAACGTAAAGGGCGGCCGCTGCGAGGCCTGCTCAGGAGACGGCATCATAAAGATAGAGATGCATTTCCTTCCGGATGTATACGTACCCTGCGAGGTCTGCGGAGGAAAGCGCTATAACAGGGAGACTCTTGAGGTCAAATATAAGGGAAAGAGCATATATGATGTGCTGAACATGACGGTGGAGGAAGCCCTCGACTTTTTCAAGAACATCCCTTCAATAGAGCGGAAGATACAGACGCTGTACGATGTGGGACTGTCTTATCTCAGGCTGGGGCAGCCGAGCACGGAGCTTTCAGGAGGAGAGGCCCAGAGGATCAAGCTCGCAACGGAGCTGAGCCGCAGAGGCACGGGAAAGACCATTTACATACTGGATGAGCCTACCACGGGACTTCATTTTGACGACGTGGACAAGCTTGTAAAGATGCTTTTAAGGCTCAGGGAAAACGGCAACACGGTAGTGGTCATAGAGCACAATTTAGATGTCATCAAGGTGGCCGACTACATAATAGATATGGGACCGGAAGGCGGAGACGGAGGCGGGACCGTTATTGCAAGGGGCACCCCGGAGGAGGTAGCTGACGCGCCTCAGAGCTTTACCGGAAAATATCTGAAGCCCTATCTTGTGAGATAATTTGAATTGGATAGTTTATTTAAACTGCGGGTGTTTTAAAAGCATATGAGATCAAATAACAGGAGAGGAGCACGCCATGCTTTTTAAAAATATCAAGATCATAGACGGCGGATTTACCGCAAAGAGCAATATGTACGTGAGGACCGAGGGGCCTGTCATTAGCTACATAGGAAAAAAGGAGCCTGATAAGATCGACGGCGAGGAGGTATATGACGGCAGAGGCAGGGTGATGCTTCCGGCCTTCTATAACTGCCACTGCCATGTGCCTATGACGCTGTTAAGGGGCTACGGCGAAGGGCTGGATCTCCACAGATGGCTTACGGAAAAGGTATTTCCATTTGAGGGCAGGCTTACGGCAAAGGACGTTTACTGGAGCACAAAGCTTGGAGCCATGGAGCTGATAGCATCAGGCTGCGCTTCCATCAGCGACATGTATTTCTTTATAGGAGATATGGCTTCGTCTCTTGATGAATGCGGCATGAAGGCCAACATAAGCCATGGCATATCCTCAGGGACAGAATCCGATATCAGGGACATGAAGGGCTATAAGGATACCATGGAGCTTGATAAAAGGGTAAAGAGAGGAGAGTTCGGAGGAAAGCCCGGAGACGGAAGCGACAGCCGAATAAAGGCGGATATGGGACTGCACGCCGAGTATACATCAGATGAAAAACTTGTAAGGCAGGTGGCTGACGCCGCTTATGAGGCGGGAATGATAGTACATGTACATGCCTCAGAGACAAAAAAAGAACATGCCGAATGCAGGGAAAGGCATGGAGGCCGTACGCCGGTGAAATATTTCAGCGACTGCGGACTGTTTAAAAATCAGGTCCAGGCTGCGCACTGCGTATATATCGAGGAGGAAGACGCTGAGATCATGAAGTCAGCCGGAGCCTATATGGTGCACAACCCTTCCAGCAATATGAAGCTTGGAAGCGGCGTCGCAAGGATAAAGGAGCTTAATGAAAAGGGACTTAACATAGCCCTTGGGACCGACGGAGCCTCCAGCAACAATAACCTCAACATGGTGGAGGAAATGCATATGGCTGCCATGATATCAAGGGGCTTTACTCTTGACGCAAATGCCGTAAGCGCAGGAAACATACTTAAAATGGCAACTCGTAACGGTGCGCTTTGCCAGGGCAGAAAAAACTGCGGTAAGATAGAGGAGGGCATGAGGGCCGACCTCATAGTTATGGATCTCGACAGGCCTCATATGCAGCCGGATTTCGATACAGTATCCAACATAGTATTTTCAGCCCAGAGCTCGGACATCGTTTTGAATATGATCGACGGACGCGTCGTATATAAGAATGGAGAGTACCTGACAATAGACAGGGAAAGGGTAATATTTGAGGCCAATAAGAGCTTTGAGCGCATACTCGGTGGGCTGTAAGAGGCCGTGACAGCCTGCAAGGAACATTCTGCAAGAGAGCAGTTATAAGTATTTATATAGAACAGGGCTTAAATTCCGTATATTTTGCGGTTTTGCAAATTTCCTTCCAAAATGTTAAACTTTAATACATAGGGAGGAAAATATATGTATAACAAAGGGGATTATGTCGTTAAGGCAAATACCGGAGTCTGCGTCATAGCTGACATAATCATAAAGAAGCTCACCGAGTCGTCGCCGGAAAAGGAATATTATGTACTGGTACCGGTGGACGATGAAAATGCGAGGCTTTTTATCCCGACGAATCAGGAACCGCCTAACATCAGGGCGATGCTTTCTGAGGAAGAGGCCTGGGCACTCATAAGGGCTATCCCTGACATAGGGATAAGCTGGATAGAAAATGACAGGATGCGCGAGCGAGTATATAAGGACGCCATGAGATCCAATGATCCTGCGGAGCTGGTAAGCATAATCAAAAATATGTATATCAGATTTAAGGAGAGGGAAAATCAGGGCAAAAAAGCGACGTCCGTGGATGAACGTTATTTTAAAATGGCAGAGAAGCTGCTTTATATGGAACTTGCAAAGGCAATAGGGACGGAATGCGACAGGATGCAGGCCGTTATAGCCGAGACCATCGGCGACAGGGCCGGTTTTTAAGAGCCGTATTTTAAAAAGATGAGATTTAAGGAGAATGTGAAATGGATATAGTTATTGACAGCTCTCTTAAGAGCATATGGCCGGAGACGGCACTCGGAGTGCTTGAATACGAAGCTGAGGTAGTAAAGAGCCCGGATGAGCTTTTGGACGCTTTTGAGGATACGATCGAAAAGCTTTCGGACGAATACTGCATGGACGATATAGCGAAATTACAGCACATAGCCGCCACGAGGAAGGCGTATAAGGCGCTGGGGAAAAATCCTTCGGAGTATCGTAACGCGGCTGAGGCCATGCTCAGGAGAGTTGTGAAAAATAACGGCCTTTATCATATCAATAATATAGTAGAGGTAAATAATCTTATCTCCATATCTTCAGGCTATTCCATTGGCTCATATGATGAGGGAGAGGTAAAGGGTCAGGTAGTATATAAGAAAGCAGAGGAGGACCTGCATTACGCCGGAATAGGCAAAAACAGCGTGAACATAGGCTGCATCCCTACGCTTCATGATGACGAAGGGGCCTTTGGAAACGCGACTTCGGATTCACAGAGGGCCATGATAAAGGAGGGAAGAAGAAAGATAGCTTCAGTTATATATTCCTTCGACGGTACCGACGGGCTTATGGAGTGGATGGATGAGTTTGAAGCTGATCTTAAGAAATACTGCGGAGTAGACTCTGTAAATAAGAGGATAATAGAATAAAAAAGCAAAACCCGCTGCAGGCTGAGTTGAGGCTTACAGCGGGTCAAATTTTTAAGCTGAAAATTTCTGTTTTGCGAATTCTATGAATCGTTTCACTGCCGGGGATGCGTTTTCAAGGGAAGGTACGGCTATGCCAAGCTTGATGGATTCAGGGGGATCCAGCGGCAGTTTCACTACATCACACTTGTAATTGTGGGTTATGAGATCGTTCATTATGCTCATGCCAAGTCCCTGCTCTATGAGGGCCAGCGCGGCGAAATTTTCAAGGGTGGAATAGGCGATCTTTGGCTGTATGCGGTGACGCTTGAGCAGTGCTATGACGTCGTCGTCATGGCCCTGGGCTGGCATGATGAAGGATTCCTTTGCAGCCTCGCGTATGGGATAACTATTATCTAAGGCGCGGGGATGGCCCTTTGGGAGCACGGCCACCATCATATCGTCCGCTAATGGGATCCAGTCGTAATTCATGTTTTTCTTATAACTGAAAAAAGCCAGATCTACGGTGCGGTTATTCAGCCAGTCCTCGCATTTCTGGTGTATGCCCTCCATCATGTTGATCTTGATGCCGGGATAGCTGTTGTTGAACATATTTATCAGCGAAGGCAGCCAGTGTGAGGCTATGGAGGAATACGCGCCGATGTTTATGGCTCCGACGGAGAGCCCATGTATGCCGGATATGATCTGCTGGAGGTTCTCCTCCTGATTAAGTATCTCCCTTATGACCGGGAGCACGGCTTCACCGTTGTTGGTAAGGGTAAGGCCGTTTTTGCTGCGTTCAAAAAGAGGAAATCCGAATTCCTTTTCGAGGGCGCTGATAAGCTGGCTCACGCCGGAAGGAGAATAATTGAGTATCTCTGCCGCATGGGAGAGGCTCTTTTCGTATGCGGCCACCGAAAACGCCCTGTAACGTGGATTAATCATGGCAGGATAATGACTGTATGTAAAAATGAACAAAACATGATAATACAACTGATGAATTATTTATATTTAAGTATTACTTAAAGATAAAATGAAAATTATTGTATTTACTTTCAACATAGGCAATTATATAATCCTATTAGTTTAAATGCAACCGCAATGGGTTGAAAGGAGTTTGAAATGGACAATAAGAAGAAGTTAGTACCAAAGGCGATTACATTTGATGTGTACGGAACCCTTATCGACTGGGAGGGTGAAGTTCAGGATTTCATGAGAAAGCTTTTCGCTAAGCAGGGGATCACGAACATCACACCTTACGAGGCTCAGCAGAGATGGGAGATCCTTCAGTTCGACTATATCCAGGAGAAGTATCGTCCTTACAGACAGATCCTTAAGGATACTCTTGAGATGACAGCTAATGACATGGGATTCAAGTTCACTCCGGAGGATCAGGAGGAGTTCTCAGCATCCATGTCACACTGGAGAGCATTCCCTGATACAGTTGAGGCTATCAAGAAGCTCCGTAAGTACACAAAGTGCGTTATGCTTACTAACACAGATAACGATATCATCCGCGCTACACTTGCTAACGCAGGCATCGAGGTCGATGACATCATCACAGCTGAGGACGCTGGATGCTACAAGCCTGCACACGGCGGATTCCTTCTTTCACAGAAGAAGCTCGGCCTTACTGTTGACGAGATGATGCACGCAGGATTCGGATTCAGATATGATATCATTCCTGGTAACGAGCTTGGATACAGAACTATCTGGGTAAACAGACAGGGTATCGTTCGTCCTATCAAGGATGGAGACATCTTAGAGAACTGCAAGGAAGATATCATGACAGGCGACCTTATCACTCTTGCATACGTAATGCAGGGTATGCACCAGACAGATATCGAGAACGGTTTCACAGACTGATCGGATTCACATTTGTATTTAAGAAGGTGGTAAAAAATGAATCTTGTCAAGATTAACTTTGACCGCTGCAAGGAATGCGGTTATTGTATCAAATTCTGCCCTAAGGGATGTCTCTCAAAGGGAGATAAGATCAATAAGAGAGGCTACTATCCTCCTGTTTACGACGCAACAAACTGCATAGCCTGCGGAAGCTGTGCGCGTATGTGTCCTGATACGGTTCTTACTGTATACAAGGACGTTGATGTTCAGTAAGGAGGTTGTATAAAATGGGTGAGAAAGTATTCATGCAAGGCAACCAGGCTATGGCAGAGTCTGCTATAAGGGCCGGCTGCAAGTTATTCTTCGGTTATCCTATAACTCCTTCAAGTGAGGTCCCTGAGTATTACGCAAACGTAATGGAGACAAGACCTGAAGAGGGAGTAATGTTCATTCAGGCAGAGACTGAGGTCGCTGCATTCAACATGGTAGCAGGCGCATGCGCTACAGGACACAGAGCTATGACAGCTACTGCAGGCCCTGGTTTCGACCTTGGCCAGGAGGCTATGTCATACATGTCAGCTGCTGATATCCCATCTGTAGTAGTTGAGGTTCAGAGACCGGGCCCTGGAGACGGTGAGATCCTCGCAGCTCAGGGAGATTATTTCTCAGCAGTAAAGGGCGGCGGACACGGTGACTACTGCAACCTCGTTTTAGCTCCTTACTCAGTACAGGAGATGTGCGAGCTCATGCAGGAGGCATTCGACCTTGCCCAGAAGTATTCAAATCCTGTAGTACTCCTTACTGACGCTACGCTTGCAAAGATGAGAGAGTCCGTAGAGCTCCCTGGTTATAAGGAGGCTCCGGATCCTAAGACAGTACGCAACGCTCTTACAGGCTGCAAGGGCAGAGAGCCTCACAAGGTTGTTACCTGCGGAGACGGTGCTGTTCAGTGGGAAGAGTTCAATTTAAGACTTCAGGAGAAGTATGCTAAGATCGCTGCTAATGAAGTCCGTTATCAGGAATATAACATGGAAGATGCTGACATCATCCTCGTTGCTTACGGCTCAGTTGCCCGCGTATGCGAGTCAGCTATGAAGCTTGCAAGAGAAGAGGGTATCAAGGTCGGCATGATCCGTCCTATCTCACTCTGGCCATTCCCGAATGTTGCATTCGAGGGCAAGAAGGGCAAGAAGTTCCTCGTAGTAGAGCTTAGTGCCGGACAGATGGTTCAGGATGTTAAGCTTGCTGTAGATGACAAGAAGGATGTTACATTCTTCGGTAAGCTCGGTGGAACCACACCAAGCCCGAAGGTCGTATTAGAGCAGATCAAGAAGTTAGTGTGAGGTGGGAATAATGAAAGCAATTTATGAGAAGCCACAGGTTTTCACTGATGCTATAACCACCTACTGCGGCGGTTGTGGCCATGGAATCGTTGGAAAGTTAATAGCTGAGCTCATCGATGAGCTCGATCTCAGGGAGAACGGTATCCTTGTATGGCCTATCGGATGTTCATGCCTTTCAGACCGTTACTATGACATGGATGCCTTCATGGCTCTTCACGGAAGAGCACCTGCAGCCGCAACCGGTATCAAGAGAGCTGATCCTTCAAAGTTCGTTCTCTGCTATCAGGGTGACGGAGACCTTGTTTCAGAGGGTATGGCAGAGATCATGCACGCTGCTATCAGGTCAGAGAAGTTCACTGTAATATTCATTAACAACGCTATCTACGGTATGACAGGCGGACAGATGGCTCCTACTACGCTTGAGGGACAGTATGCTACTACAGCTCCTAAGGGACGTAAGGAGATCAACTCAGGTTTCCCTGTACACATGGCTGAGATCATGGGAATGATGCCTGGCGTATGCTACAGTGAGAGAGTTACCGTAACTAACCCTGGCAATGTGGCAAAGTGCAAGAGAGCTCTCAAGAAGGGCTTTGAGAACCAGATCGCAGGCAAGGGCTTAAGCTTCATAGAGATCCTTTCTCCTTGTCCTACAGGCTGGAAGATGTCACCGCTCAAGGCTATGGAGTGGGTTGATGAGGTCGTTGCCAAGGAGTACCCTCTCGGCCTGATCAAGGATACAACAAAGGAGGAGAACTGATCATGAAAAAGGAACTTCTTTTCTCAGGTATCGGCGGACAGGGCGTTATCACCCTTGGTGAGACCCTTTGCGATGCTGCTATCAAGGCAGGCTACAACGTAACATTCGTTCCTTTTTATGGACAGGAGAAGCGTGGCGGACGTACGATGTGCAACATCGTTATCTCTGACGGCGTTGAGAGCCCGATAATCTCAGAGGCTGACATCATGCTTATATTTGACGAGCGTTCACTTCACGACTATCAGGATCTTATGAGCCCTGATGGAACGCTTATCATCAACAGCTCAATGGTTCAGATAGAGCCTACAGTCGAGTGCAAGGATATCCGCAAGGTGCCTTTCAACGACCTTGCAGTTGAGGTTGGAAATGCCAAGACAGCAAACGTTGTTGCTATGGGCTACATTGCAAAGCTCCTTCCTGAGATCCCTTATGAGATCATCAAGGAGAAGGTTGCAGATTCCTTCGCAGCTAAGCCAAAGCTTATCCCTGTCAACATGGAAGCTATCCAGAAGGGATATGAGCTTTAAGCTTATCTTAATGTAACGATACAAGCTCTGAAGCATCTTGCTTTGGAGCTTGTTTGCCAGTAAAAAAGTAAAATGAGGTGATAACAATGAAGGTTGTAGTTTCAGATTGCAGCTGGAATAATTATGATGTCGAGATAGAGACATTAAAGAAGGAGATTCCGGGCGTAGAGGTCGGCACTGCACAGGTACAGACTGAAGAGGATATCTTAAAGTACTGCAAGGATGCTGACGCAGTTATGTCAGAGTACGGCCCTTACACAAGAAAGGTGTTAGAGCAGCTTCCTAACCTTAAGATCATTTCCAACAGCGCAATGGGCGTTGACAACATCGATCTTGACGCCTGCAAGGATCTCGGCATTGCAGTAGCAAACGTTCCGAGATACTGCATACACGAGGTTGCAGAGCATATCGCTGCACTCGTTCTTTCAATGCTCCGCTGGATCCCTGGCTATGACAAGTCAGTAAAGGATCAGAAGAGATGGGAGTTCTCAGACGCTCCAAAGCTCTACAGGATCGAGGGAATGACAGTAGGCCTTGTAGGCTGCGGAAGGATCGCAACAATGGCTGTAAATTACCTTAAGGGATTTAACTTCAAGGTATATGGATACGATCCGTATCTTCCGAAGGAGGTCGCTGAGGCTAACGGCATCACTCTCGTGGATAAGCTTACAGACCTTGGTGAGGTATCAGATATCGTTATAAGCCACATTCCTGGACTTCCTGGAACAGAGAAGATGGTAAATGCCGAGTTCTTTAACTCATGCAAGAAGCATCCTGTATTCGTAAACGCTGCACGCGGAAGCTCAGTTGATTACGATGCTCTTGCTGATGCTCTTGAGAAGGGCATCATCAGCCAGGCAGGTCTTGATGTCGTTGACACAGAGCCTGCAGATTTCTCACATGCTATCTTTAAGGCTCCTAACGTTATATTCACGCCGCATGCAGCATTCTATTCAGAGACTGCTCTCTATGAGTGCCGTCATGATTCTGCAATGAACGTTAAGGAATACCTTATAGGCGACAAGAGCAAGGTAAACTACGTAGTTGACCCTAACAAAAAATAAATGTTAAATGGACAACTACTTGGTTGACCCAAATATGAAATAATGCTAAAGTAATTAAGGATATATGAGTTATAAAAACTCTTATATGTAATATCAACTATCAAATCTTTTAGGAGGTATCTACCAATGGTTGGTGAGAAAGTTGTTTTAAGGATGCGTATGTCAGCTGCTGACGCTCACTATGCTGGAGAGCTCGTTGAGGGCGCTCATATCGTTACAGTATGGGGCGATGTAGGAACAGAGCTTGCTATCCGTCTTTTCGGAGATGAGAGCCTTTTCCTTGGCTATTCAGAGGTTCGTTACACAGCTCCTGTATATGCTGGTGACTTCATGGAGTACTCAGGATGGATCGAGAAGGTTGGTAACACTTCTCTTACATGCCACTTCGAGGCTCACAAGGTTATCGAGCTTGCAAGAGGCGAGAAGGACGGCCTTGCAGATTCTGCAGCTAACGTTCTTAAGGAGCCAGTACTTTGCGCATATGCAACAGGTACTCTTGTAGTTAAGAAGCCTTATCAGAGACCTGAGTTCGCTGATCCTAAGTTCCAGAACTACTGATTAGTGTCAGCCGACAATAATAGATCTGATTATTAAATGAAACACCGGCCGTATGGTATGTCCATGCGGCCGGGTTTTGTTTTGAACCATACGGTTCCATATAGAGGATCCGCTAAGAAGCGGTCATTTCGTTGATCATGTACGGTTAAACTAATGGAATTATTTATAGAGCGGACCTGCGCACGAAGAGCAAGGGATCAGATGGTCAGTTATCTGATGCCGCATGGCTGTTTCCGCCGTCATTTATAAGGATCTGTACCTCATAAGGACAGTTGTGGTACTCCGTCAGGCTGTCCTCATATTCATTTGCAAGGACGAGTCCCGGCTTCCTTATGCTGTCTGAGAAAAACATCTTTGCAAGGTAAGGGTTCCAGCCATCACTCAATATCCTTGACCTGAAGCAGAAGTAATCACCTTCGGGTATCTCCATGACATTATTTGCAATACGCTGATCCAAGGCCATATCGGCAGAAAAATCCTTGATGAACATACCGAGCCTTAAGGGTCTGAACTGCATATTGATGAGATCGTTATAATCCAACAGTAAGGAATACTGCCTCATATAAGGAAGATCCTGCATGTAGGGCTTATTACGGATTTCAGTGAGCCTTATGTGGTAGCTCTCCCTGTCCTCATTATCTCTTATGCGTACCGATACAAGGTAGCGTTTTGGGAAATGCTGAACGTGGGAATACTGATCGGCATTGCTATCCTCCCTGGACCTGATGAAATAATCCTTATACCATCTAATGGTATCGATGGTGTTGTTAAGGTGCTCTATCTGATCCCGGCATCCCTTTTCCAGCTCTTCAAGATGTCTTATGAGTGACTGGATGTCATTGCTGGATATGACTTCCTTGATCTGGTCCAAGGACATTCCAAGCTTCTGAAGATATCTTATCCTGTCTATAAAATGAAACTGCTCCTCAGTATAATATCTGTAACCGGTATCAGGATTGATATACGCGGGTTTTAGCAGGTCTATGGAGCTGTAGTATCTGAGAGTCTGGGTGGAAATGCCCATTATCTTTGAAACTTCACCGATTGTATATTTCTTTTTCATTTATTCACCTTGAAAAAGCCTGTCATGGCTGCATGAATATGAATATGATTTAAATGGTCGCTTTCTGAATTTTCCTACTAATGAATATAAAATAACATAGCCTGAAAGTAAAGCGGAACAAAGCATATCTAAAATAGAGAGAAATATAGCGGCAAGCTTAAGTTCACGGTTGGATTTTAATTAAAATCAGGGCAAATGATCAGGGTATATAAGCTTGACCGCAGGTTATGCCGAGAACAAAAAATCGGTTATAAAAAAGCCACAAACAACAGAGGGAAAATTCTTAAAAAATAATTGCAAAATTATATTGACTCTATTGTTACTATAATGTTTAAACTATGGCTGTATCAAGATAAATACAAATTTTATTTTGTAATTAAAATTTTGGAGGTATCTTACGATGGGACTTCACACAGAACTTCTCTACACCAGAAACTACAGAGAAGACGCAGTTAACCTTAAGAAGGGAGAGTCATTCCCTTACTATCCTTGCACAGCTTTCACAGCTAACACTCTTTCAGAGATCAAGGAAGCTTATCGTCAGGGATATACATACATCCGTACAAACAACCCTGACAGAGATGTTCTTGCAGGCATGATGACAAAGCTTGAGGCTCCTAACCTTCCTGATAAGGATACTCTTATCTTCTCATCAGGTATGGCTTCAATCTCAACAACAGTTGGTTCACTCCTTAAGACTGGAGACCACGTTATCTGCAACAAGTACATCTACGGCGAGACCTTCGACGTATGGGGAAAGATGTTCGACAGATTCGGTGTTGAGCACGACTTCGTTGATATGGACGATATCGAGAACGTTAAGAAGGCAATCAAGCCTAACACAAAGCTCATCTATTCAGAGGTTTGCGCTAACCCTACAATGAATGTTATCGACATCCCTGAGATGGCTAAGCTTGCTCACGAGCACGGCGCACTTCTCATGATGGATAACACATTCACAACACCTATCTCAATCAGACCTCTTGAGCTTGGTGCTGATATCGTTATTTCTTCAATGACAAAGTTCCTTAACGGACATTCAGACGCTATCCTTGGATGCATGACTGCAAGCCATGACATCATCGAGACAGTAAGACCTATGAGGATGCTCTTCGGAACTCCTGCTGATCCATTCCCTTGCTGGATGATGATCAGAGCTCTTGAGACTGTATTCATGAGAGTTGAGAAGCAGATGAAGAACGCTTACGAGCTTGCTCAGTTCTTCGAGTCTGATCCACACGTTGTTAAGGTTAACCACCCTGCACTTGACAGCTTCAAGAACAGAGAGATCGCTAAGAAGCTTTGGAGCAACAATGAGAAGGTTTCAGGTATGATGAGCATCGTTCTCTGCACAGAGGATGAGGAGAAGATCGATGCATTCATGGCTAAGCTTCAGTATGTTCACTACGCTACAACACTTGGCGGACTTAGAACAACTCTTAACCACCCTGTAACATCTTCACACAGCCACATGCCTGATGCTGACAGAAGAGCTATCGGAATCACACCTGGTATGTTCAGAGTATCAGTTGGTACTGAGGACATTGAGGATCTTATCAATGATTTCAAGCAGGCTTTCGCTGCTCTTGACTGATAGAGATATTTAAGTATTTAATAAGGTTGTCGTCTTTTGGCGGCAACCTTATAACAAATAAAAACTTTTTACTTAAAAAACGGAGGGATTTTCTATGATAGGTGAGTTCGATCCAAAGATGAGCTTTTCTACCAACATTCTTGAGGCAGGCGCTTACTTCAGGGATCCGGCAACTAATCCGGAGCAGCTTCCTATTCACCTTGCCACAGCACATAACGCTGAGGACCTTGACGACCTTCAGAAGAGATATGACGAGAAGGGATTCTGCTACAACAGATACAGAAACCCTAACCGTTCAGCTCTTAATGAGCTTATCAACTACATTGAAGGCAACGAGAATACAGAGACAGTTTGCTTTGGATCAGGTATGGGCGCTATCTGCGCATCCGTTATCGCTAACACCAAGGCAGGAGACCACATCGTTTCAGGAGATACTCTGTATGGTGAGTCTGTTGAGATCTTCACAAACATCCTTGGCAAGTACGGCGTTGACGTAACATTCGTTGACTTCACAGACCTTGACGCTATCAAGGCAGCTGTTAAGCCTAACACAACTCTGTTCTATGGCGAGACTGTTGCAAACCCTGTTATCGCAGTGCCTGATATCCACGCTATATCTGAGATCGCACACGCTAACAACGCTATCCTGATCATCGATAACACATTCATGACAGGTGCTCTTTGCAAGCCATTAAGCCTTGGAGTAGATATCGTAGTTAACTCACTTACAAAGTTCTACAACGGTCATTCAGATGCAACTGCAGGTTCAGCTACAGGCCGTCCTGAGCTTATCAAGAAGGTATTCGGAATGCAGCAGCTTATGGGTAACCAGGCAGCTCCTTTCGACAGCTGGCTTGTTTGCCGTGCAGTAAGGACATTAGAGCTCCGCGTTAAGAAGCAGAGCGACAATGCTACAGCTCTTGCAGCAGCTATCGAGAAGCTTCCTTACATCAAGGCTGTTTACCATCCTTCACTTGAGAGCTGCCCTCAGCATGACCTTGCTACAAAGCAGTTCAACGGACATTATGGACCTATGTTCTCAGTTATACTTCCTGAGGAGGCTGAGTGCCCTGACTGGAAGGAGAGGATGAACAAGTTCATGCGTACCCTCAAGCTTTGCCACTATGCTATGACTCTCGGCGGATACAGAACAACAATGTCTTATCCTCCAATGAGCTCACACTCAGACCTTACTCGTGAGCAGAGATATGCTATGGGAATCACAGACGGACTTCTCAGATTCTCAGTTGGTATCGAGGATACAAACGATCTTATAAATGACTTCACAAATGCACTTGAGGCAGCTTACGGAGATCTTAGAAAGTAATCCAGACGGGTTTTGGGATTTTATATTAGATTAACAGGAACTGCAGACAGGTCAGACTTGTCTGCAGTTTTTAAATTATTTCATTGTTTTGGCGATCAATGCTTCCTGTAAAACCTGTGAGAAATTGATCCCCATGGATGTGGCTCTGTCATTAAGCCACTTAGGTATGGACAAAGTCTTTTTGACAGCCTTGGTATTTTTATACTGATCAAGGTCACAGTATATTAACGTAGTAAATCCATCGTCAGTATGAAGTGTAGAGATCTCAGACGCTGCAGGGATTTCCATTCCATTTTCAAGTAAAGTTAAAAGATAACCTGACAGGGCATCCTTGGATGATTCTATCGCTTCTTTGATATCAGAACCGTATGTATGGCAGCCGGGAAGATCCGGGAACTCTACCCAGTAATCGGAATTTTCCTTATGAAATATGGCAGGATAAACAAATAACATTTTTTTCTCCTTAAAAAATTAAATGACCTACTTTAAACCTGTTTCCTTTAAGATGCAGTTCAAAAGACCGGTGGGGACATCCTTTCCGTGTATGGGAACAACAGTGATCTGGTCACCTTTTTGTAAAATATGGTGGCTGCCGTTTATCCGAATGACTTTCCAACCGTTCTTCTTTAGAAGCTTTAAAAGAGCTTTATCAGTCATATATTCTCCTGTAATAATAATATGTAATATGCATTGATTCAATTAAAATTACGTATAATACGTAAAAATTTAAAAAGAATTTATACTGAGTTTGTTTAAAGGTGATTTTGTAGATGTTAATGGGAACTTACTGAAATGAGATTTAAAGATAATTTCAGACTATAGAAAATGTTGTAAATATATAAAATGCCGCATTACACCGCATACTTACTCTATACTATATCAGGGGATTTGACAAATTAAAATGAAAAAGATAGTATTTTATCCGGCAGTGACATTTTAAAATATCAGGGAGTTAAACAGTGGCTACGGTAATACTTAAAAAGGGCGAGGGGCGTACGATCAAGGCCGGCGGAGCCTGGATCTTCGATAATGAGATAGATAAGATCGAAGGAGAGTTTGAAAATGGAGATATCGTCAGGGTCGAGGACTTTGACGGATTTAAGATGGGCGCGGGCTTTATAAATACAAACTCGAAGATAACCGTCAGGATGCTGGCGCGCTGGCGCGACAATATAGATGATGAATTTATAAGGGAGAGGGTAAGGACTGCCTGGGAATATAGAAAAAAGACGGTGGATACTTCCTCCTGCAGGATCATATTCGGAGAGGCGGATTTCCTGCCGGGACTTGTAGTAGATAAGTTTTCCGACGTGCTTGTGGTGGAATCCCTGGCTCTTGGCATAGACAGGCTGAAATCAAAGATAATTGAAGACCTTATAGATATACTGGCTGAGGACGGCATTTACATAAGAGGCATTTATGAACGCTCAGATGCTCCTGTCAGGCTGAAAGAGGGGATGGAGCCCTTTAAGGGATTTATAGGAGAGCCCTTTAACACTGAGGTAGAGATAACGGAAAACGGAGTACGTTATCTGGTAGATGTCAAGGACGGGCAGAAGACCGGCTTTTTCCTCGATCAGAAATATAACAGGAGAGCGATCCATTCCATCTCAAAGGACGCTGAAGTTTTGGACTGCTTCACCCATACGGGATCATTTGCGTTAAATGCAGCATATGCGGGGGCAAGGCATGTAACGGCGGTGGATATATCGGAAACGGCAATAGAGCAGGCAAAAAAGAACGCTGCCCTTAACGGCTTAAGCGACAGGATCGATTTTATCACGGCGGACGTGCTGGATCTGCTTCCAAAGCTGAATGAGGAAAAAAGGTCATATGACGTGGTTATACTTGATCCGCCTGCATTTACAAAATCCCGCACGGCGACCAAAAAGGCCGTAAAGGGCTACAGGGAGATAAATATGAAGGGCATGAGGCTCGTGAAAAACGGGGGCTTTCTTGCAACCTGCTCATGCTCGCACTTCATGACTGAAGAATTGTTTAAAAAGACCATAAAGGAGGCAGCTCACGCGGTCCATAAGAGACTGAGACAGGTGGAATTCAGGACCCAGGCGCCGGATCATCCGATACTCTGGGCTGCGGATGAATCCTACTATCTGAAGTTCTATATCTTCCAGGTGTGCGATGAGAGGTAAGAACAGAAATATTGCATATGATCTGGCATTTATTTTACGTGTTTTAGTACAATAATTTTACCTTGAAATTGGTAAAAATGATATATAATAAAAAATATAAAGAATAACTGCGGTTTAAATGCATACAGTATAATATAAGTGAAAGGCAGGTGATACCATTGAACGTACAGATCTCAAGAGATATACCGGTAAGTTATTTTGATGAGATCAGCCACATAATCGCTAACGATGAGTTCCTTATGTTGGACAGATATGGACATCATCGCAATACGAGCCGGCTCATGCACAGCGTAAATGTTTCCTATCTGTCATGGCGTATAGCAAGGAGGATGCACTGCGACGAGTCTATTGCTGCAAGAGCAGGCCTGCTGCATGATTTCTGCCCTTATGATTTCAGGGAAAAAACGCCTACAGGAGAGCATCAGGCGTTCTATCACCCTAAGGCAGCGGTGGAAAACAGTGAGAGAGTTTTCAATATAAATGATAAGGAAAAGTCAATAATCCATTCGCATATGTTTCCGCTGGGACCGCTTCCAAGGAACAGGGAGGCGTGGATAATCACAGTTGTTGATAAGATATGCGCGTGTCTTGAATTTTTCCATGTTTCATTTGCGCTGGCAAGGAAAAACAGATTTGTGGTAAATGGCTGATAAAAGAATTTTAAGTAAATGCATATTTTAAGGAGGTCCATATCTGCATGGTTTACGCCGTGCAGCCGGGCCTCTTTTATTTAAGAAAATATCTGTTTGCAAAATGCCGGGGGACAATGTCGGAATAGTGCCCGAAAAGTTTAAAAATGCCTTGCGCAGCATATCGTAATATGCTAATATTTAACGGTTAGTGGGCATTTTGCCCGAAGTAGTTAAAGTAACCAGTAAACATGCCGTTTTTGTAATTGGCAGGACGGTGCCTTAAGGGTCCAGGAGACCAAAGAGGTTTCCTGTCATGAGACGGCAGACGCTTAAAACCAAGGAGGAAATTATGAGCGTTATTTCTATGAAGCAGCTGCTTGAGGCAGGTGTACATTTCGGACATCAGACCAGAAGATGGAACCCTAAGATGGCTCCATACATCTATACCGAGAGGAACGGTATCCACATCATCGACCTTCAGAAGACAGTAGGAAAGGTTCAGGAGGCTTATGACGCACTCAACAGGATAGTTGCAGAGGGCGGCACGGTTCTTTTTGTAGGAACGAAGAAGCAGGCTCAGGACGCTATTGCTCAGGAAGCATTAAGATGCGGAGAGTTCTATGTAAATGAGAGATGGCTCGGCGGAATGCTTACCAACTTCAAGACCATCAGGTCAAGAGTTGAGAGGCTTAAGGCTATCAGAAAGATGGCTGAGGACGGAACATTCGACGTTCTTCCTAAGAAGGAAGTCATCAACATCAAGAAGGAGCAGGAGAAGCTTGAGAAGAACCTTGGCGGTATCGTTGAGATGAAGGAGCTTCCTTCAGTAATATTCGTGATCGATCCTAAGAAGGAGAAGATCTGCATACAGGAGGCACAGTCACTCGGAATCACACTTATCGGTATGTGCGATACAAACTGTGATCCTGAGGATCTTGATTATGTTATCCCGGGAAATGACGATGCAATCCGCGCCGTAAGACTTATCGTTTCCAAGATGGCAGACGCTGTCATCGAGGCTAAGCAGGGCGATGAGGCTTATGTTGAGGAAGCAGGAGCTGAGGCTGAGCTTTTCGAGGAGGCTCAGAATACCGAAGCAGAGAAGAGCATCGAGGAAATAGCTGCCGAAGAGGAAGCTTGATTTAGTTTTAGGAGGAGAAATAATGGCTATTACAGCTGCACAGGTCAAGGAGCTCAGAGAGATCACCGGCGCAGGAATGATGGACTGCAAGAAGGCTCTTTCAGCAACTGACGGAGATATGGACAAGGCTATAGATTTCCTTCGTGAAAAGGGCCTTGCAGGAGCACAGAAGAAGGCAGGAAGGATCGCTGCAGAGGGTATCGTGGCTACAAAGCTCACACCTTGCGGAAAGAAGGGCGTTATCGTTGAGGTAAACGCTGAGACTGACTTCGTTGCAAAGAATGATAAGTTCACAACCTATGTCGGAGAGATCGCTGATCAGGCACTTAACTCACCGGCAGCAGATATTGATGAGTTCTTCAATGAGAAATGGGCTCTTGACGAGTCACTTACTGTAGCTGAGAAGCTCAGCTCCATGATCTCCATCATCGGAGAGAACATGAAGATTAGAAGATACGAGATCGTTAAGGAGGATAACGGATTCGTACAATCCTACATCCATGCTGCAGGTAAGATCGGCGTACTTCTTGATGTTGCTACTGATGTTGTAAATGATGACATCAGGGAAATGGCAAAGAATGTCTGCATGCAGATCGCAGCATTAAGGCCTGTATATATCTCAGATGCTGACGTGGATGCCGAGTATCTCGCAAAGGAAAAGGAGATCCTCATGGCTCAGATCCAGAACGATCCTAAGGAGTCCTCAAAGCCTCAGAAGGTTATCGAGGGAATGATCCAGGGACGTATCAAGAAGGAGCTTAAGGAGATCTGCCTCTTAGATCAGGTATACGTAAAGGCTGAGGACGGAAAGCAGAGCGTTAAGGATTACATTGCTTCCGTTGCCAAGGCTAACAACGCAAATATCGAGATCAAGGCATTCGTAAGATACGAGACCGGAGAGGGCCTTGAGAAGAAGAATGAGAATTTCGCTGAAGAAGTTGCAAAGCAGATGCAGGGCTAACTTCCGCAGTGTTTAAACAGACATTAGGCAGAGATGCCGTAAATGCGTTTAGGCAAGACATTCATCATTTGGTTGAGACAGCTTCATCAAGTTGATATGTAAGTTGTTACAAGCTTGATTCATTTATTAAAAACAGCTGTAGAGCCCATAAAATAAGGGCTTTATGGCTGTTTTTTTAGTATGGCTGCAGCATGTTATATGTTATTGAAGCATGGCAATAGTATGTAAACATGCTGGTCACCCATTTTCGTTGTTTATTAAATTCTATCTGTTGTCTAAGGATTTATGCGGATAAAAAATAAAAATCTCATGGAAAAGGTGTTTACATCATGTTAAAGTTAGCATCATAAATTAAAAACGGAGACAGCTTATATGAAACACAGGAAACTTAGATTTATGGCAGCGGCATTTTTAACGGCTGCCTTCTCAATCTCAGCGGTTTTTTCGGCGTCTGCCGCGGGCTGGCAGCAGGATGAAGCCGGCTGGTGGTGGCAGAATGAGGACGGCACATGGCCTGCCAGAACCTGGAAATGGATAGATGCGGATAATGATGGATTTGCTGAATGCTACTATTTTGGTGCGGACGGATATATGCTTTATAGTGCCGTAACGCCGGACGGTTATTATGTGAATGAGGACGGAGCCTGGGTCATGGACGGCGTGGTGCAAAAGGGCATCAGGATAGACGATAGCGGATCAGGCTCAGGATCAGGGTCCGGATCCGGATCAGCCTCTGAACAGAATGAGGGATATGCCGGCAGCAAAACCAATATTTCCGAGGAGGAAGCGAGGGCAAGGATACTGGCGCTTAAAAGTTTTTATCCGGAGGGCATGAGCTGGGATGATTCCAACAGCTATGATACCGGCTACAGGGTAGGATTTGGATGCGCCGCCTTTGCATTCATAGTTCAGGATGAGGTATTCGGCGCAGGAGTGGTACCTGAAAGGTATACGGTATTCAACGAGGACAACATTCACATAGGTGATCATTTCCGCATATACGCAAGTACCGGAGGCGTGCATTCAGTGGTCATACTTGATGTGCTGGAGGACGGAGTCGAGCTCGTGGAAGGAAATTACGGAGGAAAGATACACTGGGGCAGAAAGATGTCGTTTGACAGCCTCAGGGACAATTTTATATTCCAGGAGACGAGATACTGATTCATTTATTATCGTCATACAGCCCCTGTCGGAGCTAAAATATGAAATGGAGGGAGACATCCCTTCTTTTTTTGTTAAGGGCAGGAGGTTTTTATGAGCAGTAATACCTACGGATACGTGCGGGTATCCACAAGGGAGCAGAATGAGGACAGGCAGCTGATAGCGCTTAAGGATTATAAGGTTTTGGAAAGTAATATTTACGTGGATAAGCTGAGCGGCCGGGACTTTAACCGTCCCCAGTATCAGAAGCTTATGAAAAAGATCAGGCCGGGAGATCTTATCGTGGTAAAGTCCATCGACAGGCTTGGACGTAATTATGAGGAGATACAGGTCCAGTGGAGGAAAATAACAAAGGAAAAGCAGGTAGATATGGTGGTGCTGGACATGCCGCTTCTTGATACAAGGAGATCTGGAAATGATCTCACGGGAACTTTTGTTGCCGACATGGTGCTGCAGATCCTTTCATATGTAGCGCAGACTGAGCGTGAAAATATCCATCAAAGGCAAAGGGAGGGTATAGAGGCGGCAAAGCTGAGGGGCGTTAAGTTTGGAAGGCCGAGAAAGCCGGTGCCGGAGGAGTTCTGGCGCATCAGGGAGGAGTGGATAAATAAGAAGATAAGCTCAAGAGAGGCCGCAAGGGAGCTGTCGATCGCCCAGGACACATTTTTAAGATGGGTGCACGGAAAATAGATAATGTGTAATAAGTAATAGATAAAATGGCATGTGCCGCAATAATGTAGGATATATCGGGCATCTCAACATTCTTGGATTCAGTTCTTTTTGAAATAATTTCATCTTTTAAAACAGACAAAATACCATCAGATTATTCTACGGTAAAGTCTAACATACAAGAACGAAAAAATCTAAAATATCGGTCATGGACGGCCGGACATGAAAGTAAAACGCAAGCTTTCAGAAAAGAAAAATGAAAAGCAGTTTATTGCTATGGCGGAAAGCTACATAGTGCTGATGCTGTTTCTTTCGTTTTTTGTTTTTACTTTTATAGGCGCCGGGAATTTTGTGATCGTTTCCATGACGGGACTATTGCTGTGCTTTACAGGCCTTATGCAGGGAACGGTAAAAGTGGATCTCTGGATACTTGTGCCGTTGATCGCATACAACGCCATAAGCCTTATCTCAGGGTTCAGGACCTATGGCAATACTGTAGATGGCTTTGCTTCAACGCAGTCGGTGTTTCCGGTAATATATCTGCTTACCGCATATCTTGATAAAAATGACAGATCATGGCTTAAGATGTTCTGCTGTATGTGGGTCGGGGTAATGGCCGTCATAGGGATACTTCAGTTCACATTGGCTTCATTTCACGGCGGAATGGGCAGACTGTCAGGCTTTATGGGAAATCCGAACGCCATGGGAGCCATGCTTGCCCTTGGATGGTTTGCTACGGAGAGCTTACTTAATGATAGCGTGGTCCAGGATAAAAGGCCCCGGAAGCTGATGCATGCGGCTGAGTTTATGATACTTACGGCCATGGCACTGACATTATCAGTTGGAGCCCTTGGTGCATTCAGTGTTGGATTTATAGTTATGTGCATATATGGAAGATCTGGATATGCGGATATTATATCAGGGCTTTCAAATGTGATATTTGCCTTTGGATGCGGAGTACTGCTGTATGCCTCGGCAAACCATACGTACTGGCCGTGGCTTTCAGTATTGATATGTCTGTATATATTTACGGCGTCTATTTACCGCAGGCAGTTTGAAATGTTCACTAAGGAGCATAAAGTATGGGCTAAGGCCATATGTGCAGCCGGCATTTTAGGGACTCTGACACTTATCTATCTAAGGCCCAACGCCGCCGCCACATTTTCGGAGCGACTTGAAATGATAAGAAACGGGCTTGGCTATATATCGGCTCAACCTGTACTTGGGATAGGGCCGTATCAGTGGCGCAGGCTTAACCTGTATGACGGAGATACATATTTTAATACCTGGCATATACATAACATTTTCATCCATGTAGGAGTGGAACTGGGGCTTATTGCCATGGCCATGCTGCTGGTAACGCTGATAAGACATATCACTAAGAAAGAGGACAGCGCCGGGAGGGGCGGCTTTACGGCCGCGGTAGTACATAATCTCATGGACACCAGCTTTTTCTATATGGCAACGGTTCCTTTTCTGATGATGACCGCCGGAAGGGATGAGGAAAAGGAGCACAGGCTTGGCACGGCAGCGGTGAAATGTATTTTCGGAGCATTTTCAGTACTGTTTTTATGGAATTTTATTCAATGCGTGACGGCATGAAGCAGAAAACTGTGGAAAGAGGGCTTATGTAAATGCAGAAGCACGGCAGCAGTAATAGCAGTAATTGGAAACTAAGGTTTATTAAAGATCCGCCGGCAGTAATGCTGATACTGTTCGCCGTACTGTCACTGTCCGTTTTTACAGGGATATATGATAAACAGACGTCATTTCCGGAATATGTTGGAAAAGATCTCAACGAGGAAGAGATGGCGGAGGTGATAGAGCGGAACAGCCCGCTTACCTCATATGTACATCTGAGCCCGAATGCGGATTTCCCGAGGGATTCTGCGATACAGAAGATCACCATACACCATATGGGAGCCAATCTGACCCTGGAAAGGCTGGGAGAGTCATTTTCAAAAAGGGACAGGGGAGCCTCATCAAATTATGGGATAGACGTTGATGGAAACATAGCGCTGTATGTTGAGGAGGCGGATCGGGCTTGGACGAGCTCTAGCCCGGAAAATGACAACATGGCTGTGACCATAGAGGTGGCTAATGAATCCACTGGCGGAGACTGGCCGGTAAGCGACAGCTCATTTGAGAGCCTTATAGAGCTGTGTACGGATATCTGTTTAAGGAACGGGATAGATGAACTCGTATATACGGGCGATGCGGACGGTAATCTGACCATTCATAAGATGTTCAGTCAGAACACGGACTGTCCAGGGCCGTATCTTGAAAGCAGGATGGAGGAGATAGCGGAGATGGTCAACGAAAATATTAAAAATCATGGTGAGAGATCCTATACGCCTGCAGGTAACTGAAGGCGCGGGCAGATGGGATTTTATATATAAATAATAAAAAGGTGGAGGACATAAAATGAAGATCAGTAAAAAAATTCTGGCATACCGCGGCATTCTTATCATGATGCTGTGCATGGCATTTTTTGTACTGGGCGGCAGTACGGCGTTTGCGAAGTGGATACCGATAAAAGACGCTGTAAGTACTTATGATACTTATTTTGCAAAGCAGTGGTACGATTCGAATGGTGCCAGAATATGGCATACGAATTCGGATGATGAAATACCGGAGGACGTGACACTTAACATTAAATTAGAGGATTCAGATGCAGATGCTAACAATGAGGATCCTGAAGATAGGATTGCCACAAAGTCCAATGCGAAGAGGACAGAGAGAACTATTGATGATGATGTTGTTAAGATATCTGAAGCAGACGAGTGGGAGTATATATACATAAATGAAAATGATTCAACTCTTATAAAGGTTGAAGAAGAGGATATACCTGGCTTTAAGTCTGAGATATCATTTAGCAAAAATCCCTATAAAAATTTAAATGAAGTAATAATTAAAAACACCAAGATCGACACCTCTACGGGAGATATAACCATATCAAAAACCGTTAGCGGAGCTGAGCCTGATATGGATAAAGCCTTTGATTTTGTGATAAAGCTTGACGATGAAACTATTAATGATACATACGGAGAGCTTGAATTTGTGGATGGAATGTCGGAATTTGAATTAAAGCATAATGAAAGCGTTACGGCTACAGGACTTCCGGAAGGCGTTGCTTACGAGGTAACGGAGATAGGAGCTGAGGCAGATGGCTATTCCGTTACGGTAAAGGGAGGAACTGGAAACATAATCGGAGGAAAGACGGTCAATGTATCCTTTGTAAATACCAAGGATGCTCCAGAACCTGAGGACCCTACGCCGGATGATCCTACGCCGGACGATCCTACACCGGATAAGCCAAACGAGGAACCAAAGCCGGATCCTGAACCAAAGACCGGCGGACTAAAAGTCACGAAAACAGTTACCGGCAATGCCGGCGACACGAACAAAGACTTCAGCTTTACGGTGACCTTAAGCGATAAGAGCATAAGCGGCAGCCTTGGAGAGATGACCTTTGCTGACGGCGTAGCGAAATTCAGTCTTAAGCACGGCGAGAGCATTACAGCGTCAGGCATACCTGCTGACGTTACATATACGGTAGCAGAGAGTGATAATGCAGGCTACACGGTTACAAAGTCGGGAGATACCGGTACTATAAAGAACGGAGTGACCGCAACTGCCATGTTTACCAATAACAGGACCACCGGAGGAAATGGCGGTGGAAATAACGGCGGCGGTGGCGGCGGAGGAAGCCACGGAGGCGGAGGAGGATACGACAATAATGATCCTCTGAGAGCCTATGAGCCTCCGGTTACCTCGGGAAATGATGAGCCTGAAATTGAGACTATTATCGATCCTGCTCCGGTACCGGCTGCAATGCCTGTAAATGAAACACCGAACATGGATCAGCCTTCAGTGCTGGATAATGTTCCAAAGACCGGTGACAGTACTAACGTCATGCTGTGTCTCATACTTGCAGGGGCTTCATTTGCAGGAGCCGCAGGCACATTCGTGTTATCAGGAAAGAGGGACTGACTGAATAGGGATATCAGGCGGCGGATGTTATCAGACGGCCTCCGCCGTCTGTCCTTAAACAGATTAATATAAAATCAATGAAAAAAAGATCGAAATTATCATTAATACTTATAAGCCTTTTTTCGGCCGCATTCGTCATTTCCTCATGTAAGACGCTGCGGGTAGTAAACTGCGCCATGCAGGAGGAAAAGGCTTTTGACGATCTGAAAAAAACAGCGGCAAAAAACGACAGGGCAGATCCAGAAAAAAAAGACAATAAAAAGGATAAGGCCGGGGAAAAGACAAATGCAGCGAAAAAGACAACTAAAGAGGAAAAAACAGATCCCAGATATATGGAGCTTAAGAAAAGCAATCCGGATTTTTTCGGATGGCTGTCCATAGAGGGAACTGTATTGGATTATCCGGTAATGTACACTCCGAATGACCCCGAATATTATCTGCACAGGAACTTTGACGGGGAGTATTCCTACGGCGGCGTTCCCTTTATACAGGGGGACTGCCGCGAGGGATGCGGCAATTACCTTATGCACGGACATAACATGAAAAACGGATCAATGTTTGCCGGTATACTTTTTTATAAGGATAAGAGCTACTGGAAGGAGCATCCGGTGATAAGCTTTGACACGCCATATGAAAACGGCGAATATGAGGTCATGTCGGCCTTTTATTCCAAGGTGTATATGAGCGATGAGGAAAATGTTTTCAAGTATTACAAATATACTGATCTCACTGATAAAAAGGTATTTGACGAATACGCTAAACAGGTAAAGGCGGCGGCGCTGTATGATACGGGAGTCGATGCCGAATACGGAGATGAATTCATAACCCTTTCAACCTGCGCTTATCATACGGAAAACGGGCGATTCGTAGTCATTGCAAGGAAAAAACATTAAAAATGCTATACCCCTCACCATATGCGGATTGTCATGCGGCAGTAAGCATATGGCAAAAATAGAAGGACCGGACAGTGTAACAGCTGCCGGTCCTTTTTAATATCACTTTATAGCCATATATGTTAATATAGTATCAGCATTATCAGAGTATTTATTTTGGAGTTAAAACAATGCTTGATCTTCTACACCTTAACAAATACAGAGAAAATAACAGAATCGAGGTAAAAAAAGCTTTTGGTGGGCTGCCCAAAAGTGTATGGGAGACTTATTCGGCATTTGCAAATACACTTGGTGGAATTATTCTTCTTGGCGTTATAGAAAGGGAAGATAAGTCGCTTGAGGCTGTTGGGATTCCAGAGCCTGAAAAACTCGTTGCGGAGTTCTGGGATACAGTAAATAATCCAAATAAGGTGAGTGTCAATATTTTATCTGATAAAGATGTGTCAATAGAGAATATAAGGGGTAACCGGATAATATATATTAACGTCCCAAGGGCTGAACGGTCATACAGGCCTGTGTATCTGGATGGCAATCCTTTAAATACCTACCGCAGAAATGGTGAGGGTGATTATAGATGCACGAAAGAACAGTATCAGGCTATGGTCAGAGATGCGTCGGTCAAAACTCAGGATATGCTGATACTTGAGGAAATGGATACAAATGTTTTTGATAAAGACAGTATAAAGAGTTATCGTCAAAGGATGCGCCTTTCGCGTCCTGGTCATGTATGGGAAGCTCTTGATGATGAGGACTTCCTTTTAAGGCTTGGGGCTTCCGCAATAGGACATGACGGTAAAAAGCATCCAACCACGGCGGGTCTTTTAATGTTTGGCAATGAATTTGAAATAGTAAGGGAGTTTAACGGATTCTTTCTTGATTACAGAGAACAGGATGAAGCAGATATCAGATGGAGCGATCGTATCATATCATCCTCTGGAGACTGGAGCGGAAATGTATATGATTTTTATTTCAGAGTATATAACAGACTGATACAGGACATCAAAGTACCATTTAGGATAAGTGAGGGCAGCAGGATAGATGATACGCCAGTCCATAATGCAATAAGAGAGGCTCTTGCAAACTGTCTTATAAATGCTGATTATTATGGAAGACAAGGAGTTGTTATAATCAAGAAAAATGACTATATATCATTTTCAAATCCGGGAAGTTTTCGTATAGAGATAAGCGCGGCCAAATGCGGAGGAATTTCCGATCCAAGGAATGCGGTGATGCTTAAAATGTTTAATCTGATCGATATAGGTGAGAGGGCTGGAAGCGGAATTCCGAATATTTATTCTGTATGGAATAGAGAAGGATTTGTGGAACCAGAAATAGTTGAGTTATTTGAACCTGAACGTATCTGTCTTATACTTAGGACAGAGAAGGTCCATAATAAAAAATCGGCGATAAATGTCGGCGATAAAAAATCGGCGATAAATGTCGGCGATAAAAAATCGGCGATAAAAACGGAGACAAAAAAACAGATAATAAATTATCTTACGGAACATGCTGAAGCCGGTTCAAGGGAGATATCGGAATATGTTGGACTAAGGCAGTCCAGGGTCAGAGATTATCTTAATGAACTTATAAACGAAAAGATTATTGCTTCTGAAGGAGCGAACAGAAACAGGATATACCGATTAAGATATGAACAGGATAAAAATATATAAGATAGACCCCGGCATATGCCGGGGCATTTTGATATTAACTCAGTCGTATATATGATCTCTTTCCCAGTCAAGGATATTTCCGGTATGGCCGCATATCTCAAATTCGTACTCCCATACATCGTGGAACATTGAACCTTCGTATATAAGCCTGCCGTCGTCATAATCAGGCTTGATGTTGGAATATTTTACGTCGGAAGCGCTGAGGCCTGCTCTCTCAAGAGCTATCTCCTTTGCCTTAGCCTCGCCTATATCCGTTGAAGATTGATTTACATATTTTCTGTTATAGCTGTTATATCCGTGGTGAGCGTAATATTCATGATCGTTGTGGTGATCGTCGTCATGATGCCGGTATCCGTAGCCGCTTCCTGACTGTCCACTTTGATATCCGCTTCCCCTCGGATATTCAATATCGTAATCTACGGATATTATCTTACCGTTGGAGGCAAGGATCTCGTAGTCGTACTCTGCATAATCTTCTGTCAGGAATTCTACATCATATATCTTACCTGGATCGTCATAATCAACCGTCGTGTTTATATATATAAGATCGTCTCTTGAAACTCCGGCATCTTTAAGGGCCGTAGATTCTGCTGTAGTCTTTGAAATGCCAACTGCGGCGGATACTGCTCCAACGCTGAGCGTAAGACATCCTATGGCGATAAGACTTCCGGTCAATAAAGCTTTTTTCATTATACATACCCTCCGTAAATATTTAAAAATTCTCAAGATTTATGATTTTCTAATGAAGTTTTAAGTTTCTGACTTTATGATATAGGGGAAATATTAAAAAATAATTAGAAGCAGTTAATTTTATAAATATTTTCAGTGCATCCGGATCATGGCTTAAGAAAACTGTCCTTCCGCCAGTTTTTCACGATTCATTAGCGCACGGAAAAATGCAGATCATTAATATAAGTTAACATAAGGAGAGTTTATTTAAATATAAAAGGGAGATGCAGTTATGAGGATATTGCTGGCTGAGGATGAAAGGGATATGAACATGCTGATAACAAAGATCCTTAAAAAGGAGGGCTACAGCGTGGATTCATGCTTTGACGGGGAGGAGGCCTCGGAATATTTGAGAGGGGCTGATTATGACGCGGCGATACTGGATATAATGATGCCAAAGAAAGACGGTTATAAAGTGGTAGAGGAACTCAGGAACAGGGGAAGCGAGATCCCAGTCATATTCCTTACGGCAAAGGACGGCATACAGGACCGTGTAAAGGGACTGGATATAGGAGCGGATGATTACCTTATAAAACCCTTTGACTTTGACGAGCTGTTAGCCAGGATAAGAGCCATGACGAGACGCAGGGGAGCACATACCTCCAGTATAATAAAAATAGGAGATCTTGAGATAGACACGGCGGCGCGCAGTGTAAAAAGAGGAAACAGAAACATAGAGCTTTCAGCGAGAGAATTTTCAATACTCGAATATCTTGCTGCCAACAAGGGCAGGGTGCTGTCAAGGGAACAGATAGAGAGCCATGTATGGAATTATGAGTATGAGGGCGGCACCAACGTGGTTGACGTATATATAAGCTATCTCAGGAAAAAGATCGACGCTGCAGGAGAAACAAAGCTCATACATACTGTATGGGGTACGGGATGGACACTTAAGGAGGGCTGATGAAGAGGAAAATGTCAGTAAAACTCAGGCTTACGCTGTGGTTTACCGCGTTTATGGCCATTATAGCCGTTGTCTGCCTTGCGCTTATCCTGATCATAACCGGGAATATCTCACGGCGGGACGCGTCCGAAAAGCTTGACAGCGCCGTAAGGACCAATATAGCAAACCTTGAGCACAGCGGCGGCAGACTTAATTTAAATAGCGGATTTGAATTTTACAGGGACGATGTGTATACTGTCATATACAACAACAGCAGATCCGTACTTGGAGGGGAAACACCTCACGGCTTTGATATATCGGAGCCTCTGGAAAACGGAGTGATAAAAAACGTATATGGAGACGGGGATTCATTTACGGTATTTGATCTGTTTGTTCCATCAGGCTGGGACGACGGCGTATGGGTAAGAGGGATAATGCTGACTCCGGACATTGAAGTCGAAGCTCTGAAAAGCGTCAGGGTGTTTGGATTAATACTTCCTTTTATCATACTTTTAGCGGCAGCAGGGGGCTACCTGATGATAAGGCGCGCAATGCGCCCTATCGAGAGGCTGACCCGCATTGCGGACAGCATCAGTGACGGAAAGGATTTAAAATACGATATACCTGAGGAACTGGAGGGCTATGACGAGACCGGAAGACTTGCCAGGGCCTTCAGGCTCATGGTGGGTAGGCTTGAAGAGTCATTTGAAGCTGAAAAACAGTTTGTATCCGACGCGTCCCACGAGCTCAGGACTCCTACCGCGGTCATAGGCACCCAATGCGATTATCTTGATAAATATGCCGACAGCGTTGAGGATTATAAAGAGGGAGTCGAGGTCATCAGGCGTCAGAATGACAGGATGAGAAAACTGATAGAGCGGCTCTTAGATATGACGAGGCTGGATTTCGGAACGAAAAAGCTTGAGCTTAAGGATACGGATCTTTCTGAGCTTTTCGATGTGCTTTGCGATGAACAGGATACGGGAGACAGGGACATTTCCATTATAAAGGATATCGAGCCCGGCATACACGCCGAGATAGATGCGTATCTGTTTTCCGGGGTCATAAACAATCTGCTTTCAAATGCGAGAAAATACGGTAGGGACGGAGGAATCATAAAAGCCGGACTTCACAGGGACGGAGATTGCATAAAACTGTCAGTTTCTGATGACGGTATAGGAATTGCCAAAGAGGATATTGACAGGATATGGCGGAGATTTTATCAGGTGAGCCCGTCGAGGGAGACAGGCTCAGGTCTCGGCCTCGGGCTTTCCATGGCAAGACAGATAGTAAAGCTCCATGGCGGAAGCATAGATGTTGAAAGTGAGCCCGGAAAGGGCAGTACATTTACGGTAACGATTTAAATAAAAAGGGGAGTATACAGATATGAGGAAGATTGCGGTATTTATAAGTGCATGTGTGCTGGCGGCTGCTTTTTCGGGCTGTGCGGGCAGGCAGAATGAAAAGGCGGAATATATAGGCATTGAGGCCGCAAGACAGTCGGCGCTGACCGAAGCCGGAGTGGATGAGGCAGACGCAGAATTTACTGTTTCAGGACTGGATAACAGGGACGGCGTGTTTTACTACCAGATCGATTTCATTTCCGGCGGCAACGAATATAAGTACGCAGTGGACGCCCTTACAGGCGTGATAATAGGGGCAAGCATCAGTATACAGGACAGTGCTCAGGATGCCGCATTTTCAGGATCTGAAGAAACTAAGAATGGAAATATAGGCGTACCTTTAGAGAGTGAAGGAGCAGAAGAAAGTGGCTCTTCAGAAACTGCTCCGCCGGAAAGTACTCAGGCTTACGGTGCCGGGCACCACGGCGGGGAAGGCTACGGGGGAGGCTCGCATAACGGCGGGCACGGCCAGATGAACGGAATGGGAGCAGGAGGGTATTTTTCAGAGGATCTTATTTCCGTTGATGAGGTGAATGACATCGTCCTAAAAAGGGTGCCGGGAGCTTCGGCAGATGATATCAAACTGGAAATGGATCATGATGACGGCAGGATATTGTATGAGGGAGAGTTGATCCATGACGGCATTGAGTTTGAATTTAAGATAGATGCATACAGCGGCAGCGTCATTGAATGGGAAGCGGATTTTATGGACTGAATTCTGTCAGAATTCTGCCTGGATTATGAACTTTTGGTCTTGAAATAAGGATCAGTCATCTGTATAACGGATTTTTAATTTTTATCTGTATGATTCAGCAGTCAGGCTCATCTTTTTTATGGCTTTTGCCATTCTTATCTGTATTTCATAGCATTCGAAACATATAATATTCGGGAATTTAAAAATATATCTGTACAGGACATTGATTTTGTACAGATATATTTTTCGATACCATCCAAAAAGGTGATTTAAATCCTGAAACTTTTATGCTTTGTACAGCGTCTAATATATAGAACATCCCAAGGAGGACAACATGGATAAAAATATCAGGAAAGAAGTTGAGGATATGCTTCTTTCGAAATATGAAAGCCTGTACAGGCTGGCCTACAGCTACGCCGGGAATGAGGCCGACGCCCTGGATATAATCCAGGAGAGCGCTTACAGGGCAATGCTTAACTGCGGCAGTGTCAAAAGAACAGAGTATATCGGCACGTGGATATACAGGATAGTGGTAAATACGGCGACGGACATGCTGCGAAAGAAAAAGCGTACGGTCTCAGTGGAAATCATTGAGGAGCAAGGATGTGAGGACAGGATTTCAGATCAGGATCTGAGAAAGGCGGTTAAAGCGCTTGATGAAAATGATAAAACCATACTTTTTTTGAAATTCTGCGAGGATCTGACATTTTCAGAAATAGCAGAGGTAACGGGAGAAAATGAAAATACTGTAAAAACACGGTATTACAGATTGATGGGAAGACTCAGGAATAAGTTAGACGGATAAATAAACTGAGATTGATAAATCAGGTAAAAAAATACAGGTTTAGGATCAAATAAGACTGATCAATAAACCGGACAGAAAAATCGGACCGAGGAGGAACGTCATGGAAAATAGAAAGTATACAGATAACGGAATACTTATCAGTGAAAACAGTGATAAAGATATCAAAGAGCTTGAAATGAGGATAAAAAAAGAAGTTGACGGGATCAGGGTGCCGGCAGAGGCCCTTGAACGTATAAAACAAGGCGTGGAAGAGGGTACAAAGGCAGAGAAGAATAAAGAAGCGGGAACAAAGGCAGCAGAAACTAAGCCTAAGGAAACTAAGTCTGCAGATATATTGGAAATTGGAGTAGATGCAAACAGTAAGAAGGCAGCGAAAAATACCGGCGGCAGGCCTGCCTCAGCAAAAGGCATAATTTATCTGAAACGTACAGTAGCTTCATTAGCTGCATGTATGGGCATGATAATCGTGCTTTCCAATATTGATCCTGTTATATCCAACGCCATGGCAAAGCTTCCGCTGATAGGAGCAATATCTAAGGTGGTGACCTTCAGGACCTTTGAGGACAGTAATAACGGGTTTGAGGCGGATATCAGCATTCCGAAGGTCGTTACGGAAAACGGAGAGGAGCTTCAGGCAAATAAGGATATCTCAGCCTATGCCGATAAGCTGATAGCCCAGTATGAAAGCGAGATAGCGGCGGCAGACGGAGAGGGCCACTACTCAATAAGCTCGACCTATGAAACTGTGTATGACGGGGACAGATATCTGTGTCTCAAGGTGAATACTACTCTTGTTATGGCGAGCGGAACTGAATACGTAAAGATATTTACAATAGATAAAACGACCGGAAAAACCGTGATGTTAAAGGATCTTGCTGATGGAGAAATGCTTAAGAAAATAAGCAAAAATATAATCAGTCAGATGACAGAACAGATGGCAGAGGACGAAAATGTTACTTATTTTATAGGTACTGAAACACCGGAGTGGGATTTCAACGGCCTTGATGGAAGTGAGAGCTTCTATTTTGACAGCGAAGGCCGCCTTGTGATCTGCTTTGATGAATATCAGGTGGCGCCGGGCTACATGGGAGCCGTGGAATTTACCATACCTAAGGAGATAACGGGAGAACTGCAGAGTCATTGACAGGAAACGGAATATGAAGCGGAAAATATAAAATAAGCTGAAAGTGAACGAAAGGAATTAAAGGGTAAGTTTACATAAATTTTACACCACCACAAGGCATATTTATGGTAAATTAGCACAAAACAGAAGAAATACAACTGACAGGAGGTATTTTAAATGAAAAGAAAAGCATTACTGGCTATCTGTTCAGCATGTATGTTAAGTATGGCTTTGCCAGTTGCAGCTTCTGCCGATGAGTGGCGCAGGGATGCCAACGGGTGGTGGTATGAGATCGATGACGATGATGACGACCACGATGAAGATGACGATGATTACGATGATTATCCAAGGAGTTCATGGCGTCTTATCGATGGCAAATGGTATTATTTCGGACCTGACGGGTACATGAAGACCGGATGGATCAGACTCGACGATGACGACTGGTATTATCTCAATCCTGACGGATCACTGCTTACCAATTCCTATACGCCTGACGGATATTGGGTAAACCACGAAGGAGAGTGGGATCATGACGATCGTGACGACAGGTATGATGACGATCGTTATGATGATGACCGAGATGACGATTGGGATGACCGGCACGATGACGACCGCGACGACGATTGGGATGACCGGCATGATGACGACGATGATGACGATGACTGGGACGACAGGTACGATGACTGACATATAAGTCCGTATACTGAAGTGAACAGCTGACTGGGGCTGCCGCACTAAATGGTGCGGCAGTCCTTTTAATATTGGCGAAGAGGAAAAGTAAAATCTGGATAAGCAGAAAAACAATTTTCATAAAATCCTTACAATATGTATCTAAATTTTAAATAATCCAAATTAATCGCAGAGTAGAACAGGCAGCGGAGAAACTTGATATCAAGCAGTTTCTTGATCGTAAGCCCAAGGCCCTCTCAGGAGGCCAGCGTCAGAGAGTTGCCATAGGAAGGGCAATAGTCCGCGAGCCAAAAGTATTGCTTATGGATGAGCCTCTTTCCAACCTTGACGCAAAGCTGCGCAACCAGATGCGTGCGGAAATAATAAAGCTCAGACAGCGAAGAGAGCCTGCTCTGGAGATAATGATTTATAAAAACAGCCGGGTTGACATCATAGTCAGCTTAAATTATACTGAACAAGGGGGTAAATAGCCCCCTTTTATCTTTTTAACATATCTTTTCATGAGGAAAGGAGGAAAACCATGGAAGCTGGCAGTAATGGCACATCTTCAGGTCGGAGAGCGTATGTATGCGGATATGCTTCCTTTGGCGTATCCTTATTCCCGTGATCCGGTTATAGCTGTGTTCTTACTTCCTATGTTTTTAACAGATTCATCAGGAGGAAAGACCTATGAGAAATCAGAATATTATCATGGAGCGTGCGATAGCAAGACTCCTTGAGGAAAGAAAATATCTTGTAGTAAAGGATATTTTAATTACAATGCTGCCTGGGGAGATCGCAGGCATATTCCGTGCGCTTAAAAGTGAACAGATCCCTGTGTTGTTCAGACTGCTGCCAAAGGAGCTGGCAGCAAAAACATTTGTAAAAATGGATCCTGAGGAAAAGGAACTTCTGATACACGGATTTTCTGACAGCAGTTTAAGAGAGGTACTTGATGAGCTGTATGCGGATGATGTGGCGGACCTCATAGAAGAAATGCCTGCCAATGTCGTAAAAAAGATATTAGATACAGCAGGATCAGATATGCGCAGGTCAGTAAATGAGCTGTTAAAATACCCGGATAATTCTGCAGGCTCAATAATGACTACGGAATTTATAAGATTAGCTCCGGATATGAGCATAAGTGAATGTATCTCCAGTATCAGGAATTCAGGTGTTAACAGTGATACGATATATACCTGTTTTATAACGGAAAACGGTGTGCTTAAGGGAAGAGTGACGGTAAAGGATCTGCTTCTGGCTGCAGATGACGATCTCCCTGTAAGGAATATCATGGACAGTAATATTGCCGCTGTGACAACACTAAATGATCAGGAGGAGGTAGCGGCGCTGTTTAATGAGTACGATCTTCCTGTGATTCCAGTCGTTGACAGAGAAAACAGGCTTGTCGGAGTAG
The DNA here is from genome assembly GCA_944381575.1 of uncultured Lachnospiraceae bacterium. Classification (GTDB taxonomy): domain Bacteria; phylum Bacillota; class Clostridia; order Lachnospirales; family Lachnospiraceae; genus Avilachnospira. The sequence goes on from CALWLS010000001.1 coordinate 44,841, forward strand.
TTATGTTCGATGACGCCATGGAAATCATGGAGGAAGAGGCTACGGAGGATATGGAGATAATGGGAGGAATGTCTCCATCGGAGAAAAACTACATTAGATCCTCCGTATTCGACCTGTTCAGGCAGCGTATACCGTGGTTAATGCTGTTGATGATATCCGCAACATTTACAGGAATGATAATTACAGGATTTGAAACTGCTTTGGCAGCTCAGGTAGCGCTTACAGCATTCATCCCAATGTTGATGGATACCGGAGGAAATTCGGGTTCCCAGTCCTCAGTAACGGTTATAAGGGCTATATCATTAGGAGAGATCAAGTTTTCAGATCTCCCAATGGTATTGTGGAAGGAGCTGAGAACGGCCGTATTGTGCGGAGCATCTCTTTCGGTTGTATGTTTTTTCAAGATAATTCTTATAGACAGAATGCTGCTTGGAAATGACGGGATAACCCTAACAGTGGCGGCAGTCGTCTGCTTTACGCTTATAATAACAGTATTTCTTGCAAAATCCGTAGGAGCTGTACTGCCGTTGGCAGCCAGCCGCATGGGATTTGACCCGGCGGTGATGTCGAGCCCTTTCATAACGACTATAGTTGACGCTCTTTCACTGCTGGTATACTTTGAGACAGCAAAGATCCTGCTCAGGTTGTAGGTTATATGAGGGAGGGGAGTGCAGCTTATTTGAGTTTTAAATGAAGATTCTGTGAAAAGGATTGACTTTTAAAATTTACAAAAACGGTATTGACACCGGGTTTATAATAAAGGCGAAAAGTAAATAAGGATACTTAACAGACCTGTTTGCCGCATCAAAGCTACAGCAAATTTGAAGGCCGCTAAGTTCAGTAAGCAGTTTAAGGAGGAAAAGTCAAATGAATACTTTGAAAGCTGAAAAAAGAGACTTATCGGTAAAGGCAAAGAAATTAAGGCGCGAGGGATTCGTCACCGGCAACATTTTCGGCAAGGAGATCGAAGGCTCCATTCCGGTAAAAATGCCTAAGCTCGAGACGGAGAAATTCTTAAAATCCAACAATAAGGGCAGCAGAGTAAACCTGTCGGTGGACGGAAAGGATTATGACGTGCTTATCAAGGATATCTCATATAACGCCATGAAGGCTGAGATTAATGAGATAGATTTCCAAGCTCTTGTCAGTGGGGAAAAGGTACATTCGGTTGCAGAGGTAGTATTGATCAATCATGACAAGGTACAGGGAGTCCTTCAGCAGCACCTTGAAGAGATAGCCTATGAGGCCCTGCCGTCAGCGCTTATAGATAAGGTCGAGATAGATGTAGGAGACATGAAGGTGGGAGACTCAATAAAGGTCGGAGACCTTCCAATCGCCTCAAATAAGGACATACATCTTAAGACGGACACAGAGGAGATCGTTGTATCCCTAAATGCTCCGCATGCGGCTGATCTGCCTGAGGAGGAAGCTGCGGAAGCAGAGGAAAAGTAATTATATTTTGCGATAATTTAAAGATAATTTAACAGAGTGGATAGTAAATGAAGTGATGGAGCGTTTCCTGATCCCAAAATATTTGCAGCCGTATAGGCTGGAATACAGGAAGGATCATGGAGGCGCTCCATTGTTTTTGAATCAGGTATATGACTGTCAGTCAGCGGAAGCGGTAAAGCTGTGCTCGGACGTTATAACGCATATCCACTTAGGATCGTGCACCTTTGCGGCGTTTGAGATCATGGACTTTATCTCGTTGGTCTTTGAGTCCAGCTCGCGGGGGATTATCAGGTCAAATACCACATTTGTATGGGTATCGCCGGGCACTATGCGCAGATCGTGTACGTTGAGCCTTTTGTCGATATTTGCAGCGGCCTGTGTAATGACCTTTTTGGCGTCTTCGGTCTCTGCATCCCCGGTGACTACCGGATCAAAGTGTATGACTACATGAAGGCCGTCTTCTTCAAGGAAACGTTTCTCGATCCGGTCTATTACATCATGGCTCTTTAGTACGGCTTCAGCCGCATCCATCTCAGCGTGCAGGCTTGCAAACTGTCTTCCGGGACCGTAGTCATGTACCATGAGGTCATGAATGCCAAGTACCTCAGGATAGCTCTTGGTGACTTCGGCGATATGTTTTACGAGCTCAGGGTCAGGAGCCTGGCCAAGGAGCGGCGCTATGGAATCCTGAACGAGGCCCCAGCCGTTCCAGAGTATGAACGCAGCTACGCAAAGACCGATCCAGCCATCCAGCTGCCAGCCGAATATCATTTGAAGAAGAGTGGCTATAAGCACGGCTCCTGTGCTTATAACATCGTTACGGCTGTCGGCGGCGGTGGCCATGAGAGTCTGGGAGTTTATCAGTTTGCCGACGCGCACATTAAAGGCAGCCATCCAGAATTTGATCAGTATGGATACTGCAAGTATAATGATGGACAGTGCTCCGGCGTCTATTGGAGATGGATTCAATATCTTTTCAACACTGGAACGTACAAGCTGAAGGCCTATGAAAAGTATCAATATGCTGACAGCAAGTCCTGAGAGATACTCAGTCCTGCCATGGCCGTAAGGATGGTCGTCGTCAGCGGGCTTTGAAGCGATACGGAAGCCCAAAAGGGTTATGATGCTGGAGGAAGCGTCGGAAAGGTTGTTGACTGCGTCTGCGGATATTGCCACGCTTCCTGTGATCATTCCGGCAAAAAACTTAAAGGCGCAAAGCAGAGTATTGCATACAATGCCTACAATACCGGCAAGGTTGCCGCATTTGGAGCGCACCGCCGGATCGCCTACTGAATCAGGATATCCAGATATAAATCTCTTAAGTAAAAACTCTGTCATAAATTCCCCCACTGATTTTATTATACGGCTGCCGAAAAAGCAGGCAGCCGTATAAAGAAAAAATGTATTGAATTTTTGGTAACCTGCTCATTATAACACGGGCCGTGAAATTTACAAGTTAAGATTATGTAAAAGGGCCGGAGAAAAGTTCCGGCCCAATGCATTATATAAGTATATTAAAGATCAGTGTACTGATTAAGTGTTTTAAGCTCTATTATGTATAGCTTATTTATCCGTAGATTCTGTATCAACTGCAGAATTATTTTCTGCAGTATCGTTTTCTACGGCATTTGAAGGTTTTTCTGAGGAATCCCCTTCAGCAGACTTTTCTTCAGCTGCGTCGGTTTGTGATGCGGCAGTCTCTTCAGCAGCAGCTTCAGATGCCTTTGCTGCGTCGGTCTCTGCAGCGGTCTCTGTAACAGTGATCTGAGGAGCAGCAGTTTCATCAGCTTCCTCATGGCCTTCGGCTGTTTCATCGGCCTCGGCCTCAGGATACATGCCGAGATAGTCGCAGAGCATGAAAAATGCAGTGCGCTGGTAGCAGGTGACATAGCAGCTTAAAAGGAAGATAATGATGAACGCGGCTATGACGGCAACAGCTATGGCTGCCCCGGATACTGAAAACGCTATCATGGAAACGACGACGCCTATGCTTATTGAGATCAGAAGGAATAAAAGCAGTCCCCATGGGATAAAGCTTAAGTTAAATATAAGAAGATCCATATAGTGGTCTTTGAAATATCCGGCGCTTTCTTTTGTGGATTCCCATGCGCCGCGGGTCTTATCATCTCCCATAAGGACGTAAGCCCCCGCATAGGCCTGGAGCTTAATGCCTATGAGTATCATAACTATGAAATATATGAGCTCCTTTAACATATTCAGGAATATATACCCTACGCCGGCTGTATTCGTATTGATATAAGTGCCGGCAATGGCGTATATGATCACAGGGAAAAACATCCAGAGGAATGACCTGAAGCCAAGGCATACGTTGAGCTTAATGCTTGCAAAATATGACAGGAAGCCGCTTCCGAGGACTCCGACCGTCGGGCGCTCCCCACGGCCGAGCCTGATAAAATAACGCATAAGGCCGAAGGTAAGCGGGGCTCCTATCAAAAGCAGCGCAAGAGCGTATATGACGGACATGACAACTATGTCCCCAAGAAAGCTGAATGCAATGGACGGGTCGACTTCAGGCGTTTCCGGGCCCACTATAAAGCCTCCCTGAAATGCGTATACAAAAAGTCTCACAAAAAACACTACATAAAATATCAGCGCAAGTACAAAAAACGGAAGGGCGTTAAGTATCTGGACTCCCGTAATGGAGGCAAGCCTACCTCTCATGTTGTCTCTTGCCGCACGTTTTAACTGTTTTCTCGTGTCCGAATCAAATGTTTTCATGATCTTACTACCTCAAAAATAAGCCGGTGCCGGAATAAAAGGAACCTTGTTATATATCATTAATATCAAAATTATACTCAAGTTTATCAGTTATTAACAGTAAAATATGCGCAGAAATTATTAAGATTTTCTGCTGCCAAAATCCGATGCTGAAAACAGTATATATTAAAGGGCAAAATAAGTTTTTATGATAAATGACAATAAAAAGGCAAAGGAAATGAAAATATTTGTAAATATATGTGTCTTGTCACATGTAAAGTATGATAGGATAATATGGAAAATCGGATTTATGGAGGAAAAAATGGATATCAGGCAGGAAATAGAAGAACTTAAAAAAGAAAAGGACGCGGTCATACTGGCACATTATTATGTAAGGCCTGAGATCCAGGAGATAGCAGATCATACGGGAGACTCCTTTTATCTCGCCCAGGCGGCGGAAAAGCTTGAAAACAGGATAATAGTATTTGCCGGAGTGTACTTTATGGGAGAGAGCGCGGCCATACTTAATCCGGACAAAAAGGTGCTGATGCCGGATATCACAGCTGACTGCGCCATGGCGCATATGGCATCGCCGGAGGCCATAGAGGATATGAGGAAACAGTATGAGGATCTGGCGGTGGTGTGCTATATCAATTCGAGCGCGGAGCTTAAAGCCTGCTCCGATGTCTGCGTCACATCCTCCAATGCGCTTAAGATAGTGGAAAGCCTTCCGAACAAAAATATATTTTTCATACCTGATAAAAACCTCGGGCGTTTTATAGCGGATAAGCTTCCGGATAAGCATTTCATATTTAACGACGGCTTTTGCCCGATACATGAAAAAATGAAGGCGGAGGAGGTAAAGGAGCTAAAAGAACTGCATCCGTCCACAAAGATCCTGGCTCATCCGGAATGCAACGAACTGATATGCGGCATGGCGGATTATATCGGCAGCACCGCGGGGATAATAAAATACGCCTCCGAGAGCAGTGATGCGGAGTTTATCATATGTACGGAAAACGGCGTAAGCTATGAGCTGTTAAAAAACAGCCCGGATAAAAAATTTTATTTCCCGCATACAGAACCGGTCTGCATGGATATGAAGCTGATAACCTTAGAGAAGATAAGGGACGTGCTGAAGACGGAAAATAATGTGGTCACGGTGGAAGGGGATATTTCTGAGAGGGCCAAGAAGCCGCTTTTAATGATGTTAAAGCTTGGCAGATAAAGGCTTTGTATATATTTGTATATAAAGGGATATTAAAATGATAAAAAATGCTGATGCAGTTATCGTGGGGAGCGGAGCGGCAGGACTTTTCTGCGCGCTGAGCCTCCCATCCGGATTTGATATAGTGCTGATCACAAAATCGGACCTTGAGTCCAGTGATTCCTTCCTTGCCCAGGGAGGAATATGCGTTCTCAGGGATGAAGACGATTATGACAGCTATTTTGAGGATACCATGCGGGCCGGGCATTATGAGAACCGCAGGGAATCCGTGGACATAATGATAAGGAGCTCACAGGATATCATAAATGAGCTTATAGGGCTCGGCGTTGAATTTGATAAAAAGGACGGGGAGTATCTCTATACAAGGGAGGGGGCCCATTCACGGCCGAGGATAATGTTCCATAAGGACATAACCGGCTGGGAGATAACCTCAAAGCTTTTAAAAAACGTAAAGCAGCTGAATAATGTAAAGCTTTATGAATACGCCGAGATGACAGATATAATTGAGGAAGACGGAAGATGCAGGGGCGTAAAGGTAAGGCTGAACGGGGAAATATTCGAGGTCAGGGCAGACTATACCATACTCGCCTCGGGAGGCATAGGAGGCCTCTATGAGCATTCCACCAATTACCCGCATATCACCGGCGACGCCATAGAAATAGCAAAAAAGCACGGCATAAGGCTTGAACACCTGGATTATGTCCAGTTCCATCCTACGACGCTTTATTCGGAAAAGCCGGGAAGGAGATTCCTTATCTCGGAATCAGTCCGGGGAGAAGGAGCTGTGCTGTATAATAAGGCGGGAGAGAGGTTCGTAGACGAGCTTAAGCCAAGGGACTTAGTGACTGAGGCCATAAGGAAGGAGATGGCTAAGGACGGCACGAAGTATGTGATGCTGTCCATGGAGCACATTCCGAGGGAAACCATAATGAGACATTTTCCTAATATATACGAGCACTGCCTTAATGAGGGCTATGACGTGACAAGGGAATGCATCCCGGTGGTTCCCGCCCAGCATTATTTTATGGGAGGCATCTGGGTGGATTCATACAGCCGTACATCGATGCCGGGGCTTTACGCCGCCGGAGAAACGAGCTGTAACGGCGTGCACGGCGCCAACAGGCTTGCAAGCAATTCACTTTTAGAGAGCCTTGTTTTTTCGGAGCGTGCCGCTAAGGACATAGGCCGTGATGCCGGAGTAAACGCAAAGGAAAAGCTGAGAAGTACATATATACGCTAAGGGGGGAAATGTAAATGGACGGTATAACGATGAAGCTGCAGGCTGATCATCTCATAATGGAGGCATTGAGAGAGGATATCTCAGGAGAGGATGTCACCACAAACGCCGTTATGAAGCAGGCCGTTACCGGAGAGGTAGAGCTCATAGCAAAGCAGGAGGGAGTTGTTGCCGGACTTGCAGTATTCAGGAGGGTGTTTGAGCTTTTAGATCCTCAGACGGTGACGGAGTTTTATGTAAATGACGGCGACCGGGTGGAAAAAGGACTCCTTATGGGAAAGGTAAGGGGCGATATAAGGGTACTGCTCTCAGGAGAGAGGGTTGCTCTTAATTACCTTCAGCGCATGAGCGGTATTGCCACCTACACAAGAAAGACCGCCGATCTGCTTAAAGGCTCGGGAGTGAAGCTCCTTGACACAAGGAAGACTACGCCTAACATGAGGATATTTGAAAAATACGCCGTAAGAGTGGGCGGAGGTTTCAACCATCGCTATAATCTTTCCGACGGCGTGCTGCTTAAGGATAATCATATAAATGCTGCAGGCGGAGTAAAGGAGGCGGTAAGGCTCGCCAGGGAATACGCTCCTTTTGTCAGAAGGATAGAGGTGGAAACTGAAGATCTTGATATGGTAAGGGAGGCTCTTGAGGCAGGAGCCGATATAATAATGCTGGATAATATGTCCATAGAGGAAATGAGGGAGGCCGTTAACCTTATAGATGGAAGAGCAGAAACGGAATGCTCAGGAAATGTTACCGCCGACAATATAAAGGAGCTTATATCCACCGGAGTGAACTATATCTCCAGCGGAGCCCTTACCCATTCAGCTCCGATACTTGATATCTCCATGAAGAACCTGCATGCGGTATGATGCTTATTAAACTGTTATATCATCATGGATTTGAGGAGTATTATGACAGGCCGGGAACGCAGAAAAGATATTTTAAACAGGATAAACGGGGCTGAGCATCCGCTGCCGGCGGCAAAGCTTGCGGGATTTTACGGCGTGAGCAGGCAGGTGATAGTGCAGGATATCGCCCTTATAAGAGCTGAGGGGCATGATATCATATCCACCAACAGAGGATATATGATAAATGAACCTGCCTTAAGGGAGCGGGTATTAAAGGTCAGGCATACGGATGAGGAGCTTTATGACGAGCTGTGCACCATAGTGGATCTTGGCGGCACGGTGGTCAATGTTTCCATAAATCACAGAGTTTACGGACATATAGAGGCCGAGCTGGATGTAAGCTCAAGAAAAAAGGCAGCAGAGTTCATTGACGATATCAAAAGCGGAAAATCAAGCCCCCTCAAAAACATCACGTCGGATTACCATTATCATCTGATAACGGCTGAAAGCGAGGAAATACTTGACCTTATAGAAAAAAGCCTAAAGGAAAAGGGCTATCTGGTGGAGTGATCTTACGGAACGCTTAAAGACTGATTTAAGGCATTGACTTAAGGCGGCATAGAGGCATGTAAATAAAAAAGTGGCAGGAGAGGGTTAAAAGCCCTCTCTTTATTTGATATAATAATAAGAAAATCTTAATTTACATATGTGCCGTGATGAGCGGTAAGGGAGGCATAAGCCATGGGCGAGGAAATGATCAAAACAACAGGAGATGAGACCGTTTCAAGGAATTTTATAGAGAGGGAGATCGACAGGGATCTGGCCGAAGGAGTCTATGATCATGTATGTACGAGATTTCCGCCTGAGCCTAACGGATACCTCCATATTGGACATGCAAAGTCTATAGTGCTCAATTCCGGTATAGCAAAGGAATATAACGGAACATTCCATTTAAGATTTGATGATACCAATCCGACAAAGGAAAAGACGGAATTTGTGGATTCCATCAAGCAGGACGTGGAATGGCTCGGGGCTGATTTCGGAGGAAAGGCCCTGTTTGCTTCGGATTATTTTGACATAATGTATGAGAAAGCCCTGCTGCTCATCAAAAAGGGCAAGGCATATGTTTCTGATCTCAGCGCTGATGAGATAAGGGAGTACCGCGGGGATTTCAACACTCCGGGTAAGGATGACCCGTCGAGGGACAGGAGCATAGAGGAGAATTTAAGGCTTTTTGAGGAGATGAAGGACGGCAGGTATGCTGACGGTGAAAAGGTCTTAAGGGCTAAGATAGACATGTCCTCGGGAAACATCAACATGAGGGATCCGGTGCTGTACCGCATTGCCAGGATGGAGCATCACAATACCGGAAACAAATGGGTGATCTACCCGATGTATGATTACGCTCATCCGATAGAGGACGCAGTGGAGGGCATAACCCACAGCCTGTGCACGCTGGAGTTTGAGGATCACAGGCCGCTCTACGACTGGGTGGTAAGTGAATGCGAGTTTGAAAATCCTCCGAGACAGATAGAGTTCGCAAAGATGTATCTCACAAATGTCATTACAGGAAAGAGATACATTAAAAAGCTTGTCGAGGACGGTATAGTGGACGGCTGGGATGATCCGAGGCTGGTCACCATAGCCGCATTAAGAAGGAGGGGCTATACCCCTGAGTCCATAAGGAAGTTTGTTGAGCTTGCCGGCATTTCCAAGGCTGCTTCAAGCTGTGACATGGAGATGCTCGAGTACTGCATCAGGGATGACTTAAAACTTAAAAAGCCGCGTATGCTGGCAGTATTAAGGCCTCTCAAGCTCATAATAGATAATTACGAGGGAGACGGCGAGTACGTGGATATGCCGAATAACCTTGAGGTCCCGGAGATGGGAACGAGGAAGGTGAAGTTTGGCAAAAACCTCTGGATCGAGCAGGAGGACTTTATGGAAGTGCCTGCCCATAAGTATTTCAGGCTGTTTCCTGGTAATGAGGTCCGTCTTATGGGGGCGTATTTCGTAAAATGTACAGGCTGCGAGAAGGATGCAGACGGAAACGTGACCGCCGTACACGCGGAGTATGATCCGACACAGAAATCGGGGTCTGAAACAAGAAAGGTGAAAAGCACCATCCACTGGGTCAATGCGGACGATTGCTTTGAGGCTACAGTAAGGCTGTATGAGAGCCTTGTAGATACTGAAAAGGGAAAGGTGAATGAGGACGGAAGCGTAAACATCAATCCTGATTCACTGACGGAGCTTAAGGACTGCAAGCTTGAGCCGGCTTTAAGGGATGTTAAGGCCTACGACAGCTTCCAGTTCGTAAGGAACGGATTTTTCAACGTGGACTCTAAGGATTCAGAGCCTGGAAGGCCTGTATTCAACAGGATAGTCACCCTCAAGAGCTCATATAAGATACAGAAGTGATTTGGATCAGGATAATACAATATGGCAGAAGTTAGGGAACAGGAAAAGGAAATCATAAAGGACGATACAAAAACAGCAATTGAGGAAACTCCCGCGGGAGGAGCGGGTGAGGGCTATATCCCGGTGATACAGCCAAAACCTGCGCCAAAGAGCGTTGCGGACTATATAAGCGAGCCCCAGAAGCTTGACGCCCCGAGGGCGGACGCCACTCCTGAAGAACTCTATGATGCTCTGATCCGCATATACAGGTCCTATAAGCCTGATGATGAAGCCGGGACGGAGATGATCAGGAAGGCCTATGAGGTGGCGAAGGAACAGCATAAGGAGCAGAAGAGGAAATCCGGAGAGCCGTATATCATCCATCCGTTAAATACAGCTATTATAGTTGCGGAGATAGAGATGGATGCGGAAACTATCTGCGGAGCCCTGCTGCACGATGTGGTCGAAGACACCGGCATGACCCTGGAGGACATCAGGGAGATGTTTGGAGATCATGTCGCTCTCTTAGTGGACGGAGTCACAAAGCTCACACAGCTCTCCCTTGATGTGGACAAGATAGAGATCCAGGCTGAGAACTTGAGAAAGATGTTCATAGCCATGGCAAAGGATATCAGAGTGGTGCTCATCAAGCTTGCGGACCGTCTTCACAATCTGAGGACACTGCAGTATCAGAGTCAGGCAAAGCAGATAGAAAAGGCCACCGAGACCATGGAGATATATTCTCCGTTAGCTGAGCGTCTCGGTGTCATGAAGATGAAGATAGAGCTGGACGATATCTCTCTTAAATATTTAAAGCCTGACGTCTATAACGATCTTGTTGAAAAGATCGCCTTAAAGAGGGAGGAGCGCGAGGCATTTATTGCAAAGATAGAGGCTGAGGTATCAAAGAACCTTGAAGAGGCCGGGATACACGCCGTGCTTACCGGCAGGGTAAAGCATTTCTTCAGCATCTATAAGAAAATGATCAATCAGAACAAGACGATCGATCAGATATATGACCTGTTTGCAGTAAGGATACTGGTGGACAGTGTCAAGGACTGCTACGCGGCCCTCGGAGTCATCCATGAGCTGTATAAGCCGATACCGGGACGCTTCAAGGACTATATAGCCATGCCTAAGCCTAATATGTATCAGTCGCTGCATACTACGCTGATAGGCAAGGACGGAACTCCTTTTGAGATACAGATCCGTACCTTTGAAATGCATAAGGTGGCGGAATACGGTATCGCGGCCCACTGGAAGTATAAGGAGACCGGGGGCTCAAATGTTAAGGCGGATTCTGAAAACGATGAGAAAATGACCTGGCTGAGGGAGGTCCTGGAGTGGCAGAAGGACGCCGACAGCAATAAGGATTTCCTTAACATGGTCAAATCCGACTTTGACATGTTTAATGAAAACATTTACTGCTTTACTCCGGGAGGCGACTTAAAGAGCCTTCCTTTCGGATCGACGCCGATAGATTTTGCCTACAGCATCCATTCCGCAGTAGGAAATAAGATGGTGGGAGCCAGGGTAAACGACAGGATAGTCCCTATCGATTACAAGCTTGAAAACGGCGACAGGGTCGAGATAATTACCTCCCAGAATTCCAAGGGACCGAGCCTTGACTGGCTGAATCTTGTGAGATCCACCCAGGCCAAGTCCAAGATAAACGCCTGGTTCAAGAGCGTCAATAAGGAAGACAATATAGTTAAGGGTAAGGATATCCTGGACAAATACTGCAAGTCCAAGGGCATCAATTTTGGGGATCTCCTGAAGCCTGAATACATAGAAGCGGTATTGCGCAGATATGCCATGAAGGACTGGGATTCGGTGCTTGCGTCGGTGGGACACGGAGGCCTTAAGGAAGGCCAGATCATCGGAAAACTCATGGAGACAAAGAAAAAGCATGAGAAGGAGATGATCACGGACGAGGAGGTACTTGCAGCCCATAAGGCTTTAGAGAACCCTGACATAGTCAATCCGGTAGTTAAAAAGACACTTAAGGGAGGTATACTCGTCAAGGGCGTCAACGATCTTTCCGCAAGGTGTGCTCACTGCTGCAACCCTGTGCCGGGGGATGAGATCATAGGCTTTGTAACAAGGGGCAGGGGTATAACCGTACACAGGACCGACTGCATAAATATGATCAACCTTCCGGTATCGGAAAGGACGAGGCTGATAGAGGCCGAATGGGATGTGGAGGACAGCTCCAACGATACCTATTCTGCAGAGATCAGGATATTCTGCAATAACAGGATAGGACTGTTGGCGGACATATCCAGAGTCCTTACCGGCCTTAATATAGATATAACCAGCATAAATCTTAAAAATGCCAAAAACGGCACATGTACCATTACTCTCACATTCGATATCCATGGAAAGGACGAACTGACTAAGATAGCCGATAAGTTAAGGAGCATACCGGATGTGCTGGATGTTACGAGATCGGCCGGCTGACGATGATATACGTAAAAAATAACGGCTTAAACACATATGAGCCTGACATAAGAGCCCTCATTAATTCCTTTTATCCCGGAGAGGAGATAGTGCATGTATCCGGTACGGAGAATGCCGTAAATGATCCTGCAGATAAGGATGCATTTAAGGCTGTATATCTTGATATCGACAGGATATGCCGGGGCATGAAAAGGGAAGAAGACAGGTTCAGGGACAAAAATAATGTCAAGAGGGCTGTATATAACGAACTCTCCGGGCTTGCCGGAAGGAAGCTTCCCTGGGGGACCCTTACCGGCATAAGGCCCGTGAGGATACTTGAGCGTTACGAGCCATTCTGCAAAAGCAGGGAGGAGCTTGGAGAAAGGCTTAAGGAAGAATTTCTTATATCGGAGGATAAGTTCAGGCTTTCAGAAACTATATATGATAATGAGCTGAGGGCCCTGTCCTCCATAGACTATAAGAACGGGTACAGCATATATATAGGTATACCGTTTTGTCCCACAAGGTGCGTATACTGCAGCTTTACCTCCTATCCGCTGGGGATGTTTGAGGATGAGCTTCCGGATTACATAGCCGCAGTGGAAAAAGAGCTTGCTTCCATAGGACGGCTTGAAAGCATGGAGGGAAGCGTTCTCTACGGTAAGAAACTCCAGACGGTCTATGTTGGAGGAGGAACTCCCTCGGTGCTGTCTCCGGAGCTTACGGCAAGGCTGATCGATGGGGTAAAAGTCTGCCTTGATACATCATGGCTTAAAGAGCTTACCTTTGAGGCCGGAAGGCCGGATACCATAGATATGGATAAGCTGACGGTGCTCAAGCAGCTTGGAGTGGACAGGATAAGCATCAACCCACAGACCATGAATGAAGGGACCCTTAAAGCCATAGGCAGGGAGCACAGTGTCGACGACATAAGGGAGGCCTTCCTGCTTGCAAGAAAAGCAGGCTTTGACAATATCAACATGGATGTCATAGCCGGACTCCCGGGAGAAGGGGTAAAAGAATTTGAGCATACGCTGTACGAGATAGGAAAGCTTGATCCCGAGAGCCTTACGGTGCACACCCTTGCCGTAAAGAGAGCTTCAAGGCTCAATATGGAAGGGAACGCCTGGGGAGGCGTGGAAAGGAAGGGCCTGGATAAGGAAGGGGCGTCAGAGGTCTCACGCATGGTGGAGCTTGGAAAGGAATATGCCCTTAAAAGAGGCCTTGAGCCCTACTATCTGTACCGTCAGAAAAATATGGCGGGAAACCTTGAAAACACGGGCTATGCCCGTCGGGGAAAGGAAAGTCTCTATAACATCCTTATGATGGAGGAAAAACACACTGTCATAGGTATAGGGGCAGGCTCATCCACAAAGCTTGTAGCCTACGATGGCGAAGCCTTTAAGGATAACAGCGTAAGGCGATTCGAAAACACTAAGGATCTCAAGTCGTATCTTACGGAAACGGAAAGCCTTATAAAAAAACGCGAGGCATTTTTTGAGCTTCAAAGTTAAATATCAGCAAAAATGAAATTGAAAGATGTTTTTTGTTTTGTTAAACTGATACCGTGAAAGGAAGTATCATATGGCAAAGGATTTTACAATAGAAGCTATGCCCGTCGCCCCGCTCAAATTAGCTGCGCATATAAGCGCAAAAAAGCTTGCGGAGGAAGTGGACAGGGCGCTTGTGGAGTACAGGAAGCACGATTTTGAGGAGCTCAGGAACAAATACACGGATTATACCCTTTTAAGGGATTTTGCTCCGGAGAGCTTCCTTTTGGATCTCAGCTGTCCCCGTTTCGGTACCGGTGAAGGAAAGGGCGTTATAAATGAATCAGTAAGAGGAGTGGATGAGTTCGTCATCTGCGACATTACTAATTATTCCAATACCTATACCGTAAGCGGATTCACAAACCATATGTCGCCTGACGACAATTATCAGGATATGAAGAGGATCATAGGGGCAAGCGTCGCAAAGGCCCACAGGGTCAATGTTATAATGCCGTTCCTTTATGAGTCAAGACAGCACAAGAGGCAGAAGAGGGAATCCCTTGACTGCGCCATGGCGCTGGAGGAGCTCGTCAATATGGGCGTAAAAAATATCATAACATTTGATGCCCACGATCCAAGGGTGCAGAACGCCATACCATTAAACGGATTCGATTCCTTCATGCCGACATACTCTTTTGTCAAATGCATGTTTAAGAAGTTCCCGGATCTTAAGATAGACAAGGATAACCTCATGGTGATATCGCCTGATGAAGGCGCCATGGGAAGAGCCGTGTTCCTTGCCAACAACCTTGGAGTGGACATGGGCATGTTCTATAAGAGAAGGGATTATTCAAAGGTAGTAGGCGGAAGGAACCCTATCGTGGCCCATGAATTCCTTGGAGCGCCGGTGGACGGCAAGACCGTCATCATAGTGGACGATATGATCTCTTCGGGAGAGTCCATGCTGGATACCGCGAGGGAATTAAAGGAGAGAAAGGCCAAGAGTGTCATAGTCTGCTGTACCTTTGGGCTCTTTACCAACGGTTTCTCAAAGTTCGACGAGGCTTATTCCAAGGAGTACATAGACCTTATCATCACATCGAACCTCAATTACAAGCCTGAGGCTATATATGATAAGCCATGGTATATGGAGGCGAATTTAAGCAGATACCTTGCAGCTATAATCAATTCCTTCAACTATGACAAATCCACCCAGAGCTTTGCAAATGCGGACCGCATACAGCAGGTACTGCAGGAGCATAACGCAGGGCTGGTGTAACGGAATATATTTGATCTTAAACAAAAGCGCCATACGGGGCAGGAGTCTGAGGCATCAGGCTCACGTCTGGCGCTTTGCTTATGTCAGCAGGAGTAATATATGAAAAAACCAATAGTAGCCGTTGTGGGCAGGCCGAACGTCGGAAAATCCACGCTCTTCAATGCGCTTTGCGGTGAAAACTTAAGTATAGTGGAAGACCGCCCGGGGGTCACGAGAGACAGGATCTACGCCGACTGTGACTGGCAGGAGCACAGGTTCACGCTTATAGATACCGGAGGTATAGAACCGGAGTCGGGGGATGTTATCTTAAAGCAGATGCGGGAGCAGGCTGAGATAGCCATAGAAACGGCCGCCGTCATAATATTTATTGTGGACGTAAGGACCGGAGTGACCGACGCCGATGAAAAGGTCGCCGATATGTTAAGGCGCAGCAAAAAGCCGATAGTCCTGTGCGTTAACAAGGTAGACAATTTCAAGAGCCAGGTAAATGATATATATGAGTTTTACAGTCTCGGCATCGGAGATCCGATACCTATATCGGCTGCGGGAAAGCAGGGCATAGGCGAGCTTTTGGACGAGGTGGTAAAGCATTTCAAGGATATCGTTACTGACGAGGAGGATGACGACAGGCCGAGGATAGCCGTAGTGGGCAGGCCGAATGTGGGTAAATCCTCTCTTATCAATAAGCTGATTGGAGAAAACAGGCTCATCGTATCCGATATTGCCGGGACCACAAGGGACGCGGTGGACACTACTGTCGTGCATAACGGCGAGGAGTATATATTTATCGATACGGCGGGTTTAAGGAGAAAATCCAAGATCAAGGACGATATCGAGAGATATTCCATTATCAGGACAGTGGCGGCCATAGACAGATGCAATATAGCGGTGATCGTCATAGATGCGACCGAAGGAGTCTCGGAGCAGGATACCAAGATAGCAGGCATAGCCCATGAAAGGGGCAAGGGCGCCATATTACTCGTCAATAAATGGGATGCCGTTGAGGATAAGGACGATAAGACGATCTATAAGTTTACCGAGGAGATCAAAAATAAGTTCGGCTTTATGCAGTACGCGGATATAATGTTCGTTTCCGCAAAGACGGGGCAGAGACTCATAAAGCTCTATGATGAGATAGATAAGGTAAGGCAGAGCCAGTCCATGAGGGTACAGAGCGGCGTGCTCAATGAAATTCTCATGGAGGCTACGGCAATGCACGAGCCGCCTCAGGATAAGGGTAAGAGGCTGAAGCTGTTTTATGCTACTCAGGTCAGCGTATGCCCGCCTACATTTGTCATTTTTGTCAATTATAAGGAGCTGTTCCATTTCTCCTACCAGAGATATATAGAAAACAGGATCAGGGAGGCCTTCGGCTTCGTGGGGACTCCGGTACATTTCATTATCAGGGAAAGGAAAAAATCCGAACAGTAAAGGATCAGGTCTTGAATTGATATGAGCATGAGGATAATCTGCCTTATAGTCGGTTTTATTTTCGGAAGCATCCCTAACGGATATCTGATCGCAAGGTCCAAGGGAGTGGATATAAGGCATACGGGAAGCGGCAATGTCGGAACTACCAATGTCTTAAGGAGCATGGGTAAAAAATACGGAGCCCTTACGCTGCTGCTGGACATGGCTAAGGCTATCGTCCCGATAATCATAATGCAGCTTTTTTACGGCGACATCCATGAAACAAGATATATAACTACCATGTATACGGGACTTGGAGCGGTGCTTGGACATGATTTTTCGCCGTGGCTTAATTTTAATGGAGGAAAAGGCGTGGCTACCTCCGGAGGAGTTTTGCTGACGACGGATCCCTTACTGATCACGGTCACTCTTGCCATGGTTTTCATAACGGCAAAGGTAACGGGTTATGTATCCCTTGGATCGTTAATGGCTTCAGTGGTCTATATAGCCTTCAACCTGTTCGTGGCCATCACAGGCTACGTTCCGGGCTGGCCCTTTTATCCGCAGTATTTCAGTCCTTCCCACAGCATTGAGATCATAGCGGTGGCGCTTATCATGGCCGGGATAACTGTTTTCAGGCATAAGGCAAATATAATAAGGCTCATGAATGGCACGGAAAACAAGATAAAGTTGTGAAGATATTGTCATAGGTAATAAAATTCTATAACTTAAGGTTATGTTTAGGGCGAAAATTCAACAATTTTCGCCTTTTATATTCAGGAGTCTTGAATAAATCCTCAGCTATATTTATACTGCAATGAACATGGCGGATTTAGATCTCCGGCATGTCATAATGAATAATAATTATGAAAGGAAACTTTCAGGGGAGGTAGCAATGAAAAAGTTTATCAGTGTAGCACTGGTTGCAGCAATGACTGCATCACTTGCAGCCTGCGGAAGCTCATCAGAGTCAACTGACACTGCGGCTGAGACTACTGCAGCAGCTGAAGAGGCAGAAACAGAGGCTGAGGCTGCTGAGGAGGATACAGAGGCAGAGGCTGATGCAGATGCAGAAGCTGCTGATGAGTCATCTGATGCAGAAGGCGGAGTATTCGTTATAGGAGGTACAGGTCCTCTTACCGGCGGAGCTGCCCTTTACGGTGAGGCTGTCAACCAGGGCGCTCAGATAGCCGTAGATGAGATCAATGAGGCCGGCGGCATCAACGGATATCAGGTAGAGTGGATATTCGAGGATGACGAGCATGACGCAGAGAAGGCACTTAATGCATACAACACACTTAAGGATCAGGGTATCCAGATGTTCGTCGGAACCGTAACATCAGGTCCTTGCCTTGCAGTAGTTGAGGAGACCGCTGACGACAATATGTTCCAGCTTACTCCTTCAGGAACAACTGCAGACATCACTGCAAATCCAAACGTATTCCGTATGTGCTTCTCAGATCCTGCACAGGGAACAAAGTCAGCTCAGTATATCGGTGAGCACGGACTTGCAACCAAGGTAGGCGTTATATATGACAGCTCAGATCCTTACTCACAGGGTATCTATGAGGCATTTGACGAGGCTGCTCCTGAGTACGGTATCGAGGTAGTTGCCGCTGAGGCATTTACAGCTGATTCCAAGACAGACTTCAAGACTCAGATCCAGAAGATGAAGGACGCAGAGGCAGAGCTTGTATTCCTTCCATTCTACTATACAGAGGCAGCTCTTGTACTTCAGCAGTCCAAGGAGCTTGATTATGCTCCGATATTCTTTGGATGCGACGGTATGGATGGAATCCTCAACCTTGAGAACTTCGATACATCACTTGCAGAGGGACTTATGCTCCTTACTCCGTTCTCAGCTGACGCAACGGACGACCTTACGGTAAACTTCGTTACCAAGTATGAGGAGGCATACGGCAGCACGCCTATACAGTTCGCTGCAGATGCTTACGACTGCATCTACGCTATCAAGCTTGCAGCTGAGGAAGCAGGCATCACTCCTGATATGAGCGTAAGTGATATCTGTGACGCCATAGTTCCTGCAATGCAGCAGATCCAGTTTGACGGACTTACAGGCGCAGGCATCACCTTTGATGAGAACGGTGAGCCTGAGAAGGAGCCTAAGGCTGTAGTTATCGAAAACGGAGCTTACGTTTCCGCAGACTGATCTTTAAGGTCATAAGGTAAAATTAAATCGGATACCGTGTTGACGGGCTCCAGGCTGACGATATGGTATCCGGCAAAAATAACGGATAAAGGCTGCATTTTACATGCAGCCTAAGTCCGTGTTTAAGGAGCAAAAAATGTCGAGTTTTCTGAGTTATCTCATAAGCGGAATAAGCCTTGGGTCGGTATACGCTATCATTGCTCTGGGCTACACAATGGTATACGGAATAGCAAAAATGCTTAACTTCGCCCATGGAGACGTCATAATGGTCGGAGGCTACATTGCATTCATATGCTTCACGGAGCTTGGTGTGCCTCCGGTGATCTGCATACTTGCCGCCATGATCGGCTGCCTTGTCCTTGGCGTGGTGATAGAGCGTATCGCATATAAGCCGTTAAGGGGTGCGTCTTCCTTAAGCGTGCTCATCACGGCCATCGGTGTCAGCTATTTCCTTCAGAACTCGGCGCTTATTATATTCGGAGCTGATTCCAAGACCTTCACCTCACTTATCAGCATACCTTCCATAAGCCTGATGGGCGGGGACGTGATAATCTCAGGAGTCACCATAGCTTCCATTATCGCCTGCATTGTTATAGTTGCGGCTTTAATGGCTTTTATCAATAAGACCAAGGCCGGACAGGCCATGCTTGCCGTTTCGGAGGACACCGGGGCAGCTACCCTCATGGGTATAGATGTAAACAGGACCATAGCCCTTACCTTTGCCATCGGCTCAGCCCTTGCGGGCATAGCCGGAGTGCTGTTGTGCTCGGCTTATCCTACCCTTTCCTCACAGACGGGAGCAATGCCGGGTATCAAGGCATTTACGGCAGCCGTATTTGGCGGCATCGGTTCCATACCCGGGGCTATGATCGGAGGTATGGTCATGGGCATAGTCGAGAACCTTTCCAAGGCCTATATCAGCTCACAGCTTTCAGACGCCATCGTTTTTGCCCTGCTTATAGTAATACTGTTAGTAAGGCCGACGGGTCTTATGGGCAAGAACATACAGGAAAAGGTCTGATCGGAGGTGCAAAGCATGAAAACAGGATCCAAAACTCTGAGATCGAATATCATCACCTACGGTCTGGTCGTAGTTTTTTATATCGTTATGCAGGGGCTTTACATGACGGACAATCTGAGTTCACTTATGGAAGGCCTTATGGTACCGCTGTGCTATTACATGATACTTGCGGTATCATTAAATCTTGTCGTCGGCATCTCTGGAGAGCTCAGCCTCGGCCATGCGGGATTTATGTGCGTTGGCGCATTTTCCTCAGCTGTTTTTGCAAGGCTCGTGGATGAAAAGATACCGGGGATGGCGGAGATCATTATAGCCATACTTATTGGTGCTGCATTTGCAGCCATATTTGGATTCCTTATCGGCATACCGGTATTAAGGCTTAAGGGCGACTATCTTGCCATAGTTACCCTGGCTTTTGGTGAGATCATCAAAAATCTCATTAACGCCGTGTATCTTGGAGTGGATGCAAACGGACTGCACGTTTCATTAAAGGATACCAAGAGCCTTAATCTTTTAGAGGACGGAGATATTATCATCAAGGGAGCCCAGGGTATAGGAAAGCTTCCAAGGAATGCGACATTTACCATAGGCATCATCCTTCTGCTGATAACGCTGTTCATAGTTATTAATCTTGTTAATTCCAGACAGGGAAGAGCTATCATGTCCATCAGGGACAACCGTATAGCTGCCGAGTCCATCGGACTGTCTGTTTCAAAATATAAGCTGACTGCTTTTGTTATATCAGCCGCGCTTGCAGGAGTTGCAGGAGTGCTGTACAGCCACAATCTTGCAAATCTCCAGGCTACTTCCAAGAACTTCGGCTACAACCAGTCCATCATGATACTTGTATTCGTTGTGCTTGGAGGCATAGGTAATATACGGGGATCCATGATAGCCGCGGTGATACTTACCATACTTCCGGAAAAGCTTAGATTCTTAAACGATTACAGGATGCTGATATACGCCATCGTGCTTATTGCTATGATGATACTTAACTCAGCCCCTAAGGTCGTGGCGTGGAGAAAGGTAATGGCTGAAAAGTATTTCCCTCATAAGGGAAAGATCAATGAACCCGGGGAGGCATGACGATGTCTAATACTAACGAAAGATATCTGCTGGATGTTGAAAAGATCAGCATTGCCTTCGGAGGACTCAAGGCTGTTGACGATTTCAGCATCAAGATAAAGAAAAATGAGCTGTACGGACTGATAGGACCTAACGGAGCGGGAAAGACCACGGTTTTCAACCTGCTTACGGGGGTATATCATCCTGATACGGGATATATAAAGCTTGACGGAGAGGATCTTACGGGTAAAAAGACCATAGAGATCAACAATGCCGGCATAGCCAGGACTTTCCAGAACATAAGGCTGTTCTCAAACTTAAGCGTGGCAGATAACGTAAAGGCTGCGCTGCATCACAAATACAGCTACAGCCTGCTTGAGGGCATACTTCACCTTGGCAAATACGGAAAGGTGGAAAAGGAAACAGAGGAGAGGGCTTACGAGCTTCTTAAGGTGTTCGAGCTGGACCAGTATGCTGAGTACAAGGCCAGCCAGCTTCCTTACGGTAAGCAGAGGAAGCTTGAGATCGCGAGGGCTCTTGCCACGGACCCGAAGCTTCTGCTTTTAGACGAGCCTGCAGCCGGCATGAATCCTCAGGAAACAAAGGAGCTGATGGACACCATCAGGTTTGTCCGTGACAATTTTGATATGACCATCCTTTTGATAGAGCATGATATGAAGCTTGTCAGCGGAATATGCGAGAGGCTTACGGTGCTCAATTTCGGACATATGCTGTGCGAGGGAGAGACAAAGACCGTTCTCAATAACCCTGAGGTCATAAAGGCATATCTCGGAGACTAAGGGAGGAACGTACAGGAAATGGCTAATTTACTTGAAGTAAAAAACCTTAACGTATTTTATGGAGTGATCCATGCGGTCAAGGACGTGTCCTTTACCGTAGGCGAGGGAGAGATCGTGACCCTTATCGGCGCTAACGGCGCCGGTAAGACAACGACGCTCCAGACCATTACCGGACTTATAAAGGCAAGAAGCGGTGAGATAGTATATAACGGTGAAAATATCATTTCCACTCCGGGATATAAGCTTGTGGGCAGGGGCCTTGCCCATGTTCCCGAGGGAAGAAGGGTATTTGCCGACTTAAGCGTTTATCAGAACCTGATGCTTGGAGCATATACGAGAAAAGACAGGTCCGGCATGGATGAGGATCTGGAAAAGATATATAAGAGATTCCCAAGGCTTAAGGAACGTGTCAATCAGCCCGCCGGAACCCTTTCAGGAGGAGAGCAGCAGATGCTTGCCATGGGAAGAGCCCTTATGTCAAAGCCAAAGATGCTGCTTATGGATGAGCCTTCCATGGGTCTTTCCCCGATATATGTAAATGAGATATTCGATATCATCAGGAGCATCAATGAGGACGGAGTTACGGTACTTTTGGTTGAGCAAAACGCCAACAAGGCCTTAAACATAGCGCATCGTGCCTATGTGCTTGAAACAGGCTCCATAGTGCTTGAGGGAAGCGCAGAGCAGCTGATGAACGATCCTAAGGTAAAGGCGGCGTATCTGTCAGAGTAAACGCCTTATCAGATTTGTCTGCAGACAGTTAAGAACAACAGAACATAATATAATAATACAGACACGATAAAACGCAGTCTCAAAGCCGTTTGTCAGGCTTTGGACTGCGTTTTGTATACGTCATTTTTAAGCAGCTGATATATGGTTGCCGCAAAAGGAACTCCTATAAGCATACCGAGGATGCCGAACATTCCGCCGCCTATGGCTACGGCAGCGAGCACCCATATGCCCGGAAGGCCTATGGAGGATCCCACGACCTTTGGATATATGAGATTTCCTTCCGTCTGCTGGAGTATTACGAGGAAGATGAGGAATACCAGCGCCTTAAAAGGAGCTATGGTAAATATCATAAAGGCGCCGACTGCCGCTCCTATATATGCTCCGGCAATAGGGATAAGGGCGGTGAAGCCTATAAGACAGCCTATCATGGCGGCGTAAGGCAGCCTCAATATGAACATCCCGAGCATACACAGGCAGCCTAAGATCACCGCTTCGGTACACTGTCCGACTATAAAGCTGTGGAAGGTGGAGTTAAATACGTCCGCAACATAAAATATCCTTGCGGCGGTCTCCTTTTTGGCATATCTGTTGATGATGGCCTTTACCTGCCTTGTGATGCGGTCCTTCCCAAGGAGTATGTATATGGAAAAAATAATGGCTACGATTATGGTCACGGTCCAGGAGACTGTGGCGGATACTATGCCGGCAGCTATGCCCATGGCGTCGCCGAGGCCGCTTATTATGGAGGTACCGGCCCTCTGAAGTATGGACTGCCAGTCAAAGTTCTTAAGCTCCATAAGGTAAGTTTCAAAATCAAGACTTGAATAGGAGCTTATGTCGAAGTTTTCTTCAAGCCATATATATGTGTCCTGCAGGACGCCCGGCATTTCCCTGATAAGCAGCTTAAAGCAGTTGATGAGCTCGGGCATGATCATGCACACTATAAGAATGGCTATCAGTATGATACTGAGGTATGCAAGCAGCATGCAGGCGGCGCGCCTAAGCAGTGGAAACCTTGCGGAGGCTACGAGCTTTTTTGAATGCTTCTCATAAAAGGTCATGAGTATATTGACTATGTATGCTATAACGCAGCCGAGCAGCAGCGGCTTTACGGCTCCAAGGGCGAGGCCGAGGAAGCCGGAAAGTATCTCCCAGTAACGTATGAAGATATATATAAAAATGACAGTTATGCCTGCCTTAAGGCAGGTTTTCCATTTGAGTTCCATAGTAAATTCACCGAACCTTTAAGATCATATGAGCGGGGCCACGGCCTTCATGATATAGCCTGTAAGCCTTATGCTCAGTTTTTCATTTTTAATTGTATCAAAGGTCACCTCACGGCAGTCCTTAAGAGTCTCGCTGAAATCTCTTTCTATATCGCTTATACAGTCTGTACCGAACATGTACGCCGCGCATTCAAAGTGATGATAGAGGCTCCTGTAGTCAAGGTTGATGGAGCCTACTACAGCCTCGCGGTCATCCGAAACGAATACCTTTGAATGTATGAAGCCTGGAGCATACTCGTATATTTTGACCCCGGACTTCAGCAGTGAAGAGTAGTGGGTCTTGGCGAGAGCGTAAGGGACGAACTTATCGGGAGTGCCCGGAAGTATAAGCTTTACATCAGCTCCGCGCTCAGCTGCAAATTTGATGGCAAGCTCCATCTCACCGTCCAGTATAAGGTATGGTGACATGATATGTATATAGCTTCTCGTGCGGTTTAATATGTCTATGTAAACCTTTTCCGCAAGCTTGTCGTTGTCTATCGGGTTGTCGCCGTAAGGGATGACAAAGCCCCTGGAGTCCGCGGAGACCGGCTGGCTGGCTTCAAGGAAAGAACGGTATTCCTGATGAAGATCCATCCTGTCGTTGTACCACATCTGCAGGAACATGAGGGTAAAGCTTTTTACGGCACTGCCTCTTACCATCAGTCCTGCGTCCTTCCAGAAACCGAATTTTTCAACCCTGTTTATATATTCGTCGGCAAGGTTTACGCCGCCTGTAAAAGCTACCTGTCCGTCAATGACAAATATCTTCCTGTGGTCCCTGTAATTAAAATATGTGGAAAGGAAGGGAGTAAGAGGAGCGAACATGCGGCATTTAATGCCAAGTCCTTCAAGTCTTTCCGGATAGTTTGAAGGGAGGGTAGTGAATTCACAGGTACCGTCATAGAGCACCCGCACGTCTACGCCCTCTTTTGCCTTTTCGGCAAGCAGTTCAAGGATGGCCGCCCACATCTCGCCTTCGTCTATTATAAAATACTCAAGAAAGATGAATTTCTTTGCGCTTTTAAGCATTTCGAGCATTTTTAACCACATGCTTTCCCCGGAAGGAAAATATTCGGCTCCCTCGCATTCATATATTGGGTAGCAGCCGCTGTAATCTATGTACCTTGCAAGGGCTCCCGCACCGGGATCAATGGCGGCAAGCTTTTCACGGACACTCTCATTTTGAGGAAATTTGCTCTTAGAAGAGGCCATCATTTTCTCAAGCCTTCTTTTTAACAGCCTGTGGCCGAAATCCGTTTTTGTGTACAGGTAAAAAACGGAACCGAATACGGGAAACAGAGTTATGAAGACAAGCCAGGTTATCTTGGCGGTGGGGTCTGCGTTGCTGTTTAAGAGCCAGAGTACCATGGCAAGGGAAAAAATAAGAGTGAATATGTAAAAGTACTGGAATTTCTGTTCGAACCAGTAATAGATGGCAACGAGCAGCCCGATCTGCAGGGCGAGGAGCACTATAATGAGACCTATACGGCTGAACAGAGCACGTATAAGCCCCCGCTTTCCCTTTTTCAAAAGATAAATGCCAAATTTATCGTTGGAATCGCTGTTAAAAGACATATTTCCCCAATCTGCATGATTTTTTAGCTGCCACTAATAAATATTATCATAATTAGATGAAATATGTTATTAATAAATCAAAGTTCACAAATTGCTCAGGAAATCATGGCTGGGCTTGGTTTACTGGAGGTGGATATAAGGGTATAATCCTATTATGGATATCTTTTAAAATATTCCTGAGTGATATCCCACTAAAACAAAGACTATCAATAAAATGCAGCTTATCGCTGTTATATTTAATATGAAGGAGAGTATATGAAGCTTAAATTTATCGGCGCCACACATCAGGTCACGGGATCGATGCATTACATTGAAACCACGGACCTTAAGCTTTTGGTCGACTGCGGTATGGAGCAGGGAGGGATAAAGTATGATACGGAAGAGCTTCCTGTAAGCTATAAGGAGCTGGATTACATCCTGCTCACACATGCGCATATAGATCATTCGGGCATGCTTCCGAAGGCCGTGGCAAACGGATTTAACGGAACGATCCTTGCGACTGATGCTTCAATGGATCTTGACTCCATAATGCTTCTTGACAGCGCGAATATACAGGAACAGGACGCCGAGCAGGAAAACCGTAAGGGAAAGAGGGCAGGCCGCGAACCCGTGGAGCCGGAGTATACGGTAGAGGACGCAGAAAAGACCCTTGAGTTTTTCAGGCCGGTGCCTTATCACGAGATTATAGAACTCAGCGATACCGTAAGGGTAAGATTTATCGATGCCGGACATCTGCTCGGGTCAGCGTCCATAGAGATGTGGATCAGGGAAGGCGGAGTCGAGAAAAAGATAGTATTCTCAGGCGATATAGGAAATGATAATAAGCCGATAATCAGGAATCCTGAATACATACATGAGGCAGATTACGTTGTCATGGAGTCCACCTACGGAAACAGGACTCATGAAACAGGCGTGGATCACATAACTGAGCTTGCAGGCATACTTCAGAGGACTCTGGACAGAGGCGGAAACATAATATTCCCTGCCTTTGCGGTAGGCAGGACTCAGGAACTTCTGTATCTGATACGTGCGGTGAAGGAAAAAGGACTTGTAAAAGGCCACGACCATTTCCCTGTCTATGTCGACAGCCCTATGGCGGTGGAGGCCACACAGGTGTTTAAGGATAATCTGCTGGAGTGCTACGACGATGAAACAAGGCAGCTTGTTTCAAAGGGCATAAATCCGATAGGCTTTGAGGATCTTAAGCTCAGCAGGACGGTGGAAGATTCAAAGGCTATCCAGGCGGATCCGACGCCTAAGGTGGTCATATCGGCTGCGGGCATGTGCAATGCGGGACGTATCAGGCATCATTTGAAGCACAATCTGTGGAGGCCTGAGTGCAGCATCGTATTTGCCGGATATCAGGCAGAGGGCACTCTTGGAAGGATGCTTCAGGACGGGATAGACGAGGTAAAGCTGTTCGGCGAGGAGATAGTCTGCAGGGCTGAGATCTGTACCATGACTGATATGAGCTCCCACGCCGACAGGAATGAGCTTTTAAAATGGATAGGCACCTTTGGGCATGTAAGCGGCAGGGTATTTCTGGTTCATGGCGAGGATGATTCCATGGAATCTCTGGCAGAGGCTATAAGGGAACAGACCGGAAATACTGTCGAAATGCCTTACTCAGGCTCAGAGTTCGATCTTGCAGCCAACAAGTGGGATTATGTGGCTGAGCCTAAATTCATAAAGAAGGAAAAGGCTGTCTTTACGCGCAATGAAAAGGTCAACAGTGAGCTTGACAAAGCCCTTAAGGCGATAACTGAGCTTGTAAACGCAAGCATGGAGGGGGCAAACGCTGATAAGATAAAGCTCACGAGGAAGATAAACGAGCTTGTGGAAAAGATGAGGTGAAGCTGATTTGGGGGCAGTTAGTATATTTACCGACGGCGCAGCCAAGGGAAATCCAGATGGGCCGGGAGGCTACGGCGTTATTTTAAGGTATGTGACGAACGACGGAACGGTCCATGAAAAGGAACTCTCCCAGGGTTATATGCGCACTACCAATAACCGCATGGAGCTGATGGCGGCAATTGCAGGCATAGAGGCACTGAACAGGCCTTGCCTCATAGATCTGTACAGTGATTCAAAATATCTTGTGGACGCATTTAATCAGGGATGGATAGAGAACTGGGTCAAAAATGATTGGAAGAGGGGGAAAAGCGGACCGGTAAAGAACATAGATCTCTGGAAAAGGCTGTTAAACGCCATTAAGCCTCACAGGATCAATTTTATATGGGTGAAGGGCCACGACGGCAATCCTGAAAATGAACGCTGTGACGAGCTGGCGTCAAAGGCTGCCGTCGGCCGGGATCTCATAGAGGATGAGGGAATGAAACTCTAAACAAAATTCAAAGAAAGAGAGGCAGTGTATGAAAAAAGGTTTTGCAACATTGATACTTGCAGGCATTATGGCAGCGGGACTCAGCATATCCGCATTTGCCGCAGGCTGGACTGAGGACGCCCAGGGCTGGAGATGGTTAAACGACGACGGATCTTACATCGCAAACACCTGGCACTGGCTGGACGGTAACGGCGACGGAGTTTCGGAGTGCTATTATTTTAATCCTGCAGGCTATCTCATGACAAACAGCTACATCGACGGATATCAGGTAAACGGCGACGGCTGCTGGATCGTGGACGGTGTGGTACAGACTAAAGGAGCCGCAGCAGCTTCAGGTGTTCAGACAGAGACCGCAAGCGACGCATCCGCAGGAGCTGAGGACTACAGAGCCATGCTTAAGGCTGCCTTTGATAAGGCCGAGCCTGCAACGGAGATGGATGCCGACATTACCATGAATTTCGCCATCAGCGCGGAGGGACTCACCCTTGACATGGCCATGGATGGAAATATGAAGATCAAGGATGCCGACAGCGAGGATATGCAGTATCTGATGGATATGAACATGTCGCTGCTCGGTCAGGACATGAAAACAGTAATGTTCTATGACGACGGATACATTTACACCGATATGGAAGGTATGAAGACAAGACAGGCGTCTGACTATGCAGCTGCCCTTGAAGCTTCCAAATCCAGCACTGAGCTGCTTTCAGGCGATGACCTTGATTATATCGAAAATGTAACCGGCGTCCGTAACGCCGATGGAACCGTGACCATAAGCTATACCATGAGCGGCGATAAGATGAACGAGATATTTAACAGATCTCTTCAGGCTGCAGGCACTGAGGAGACTACCGGCAGCATCACTCTCGGAAGCTGCATAGGCGACGCAGTGATAGACGCTGAAGGAAATATCATCAGACAGAGCATGAGCATGGATATGGATATGGTATCAGAAGGAGTCAACATAGATTATGTGATCTATATGGCGCTTGATATCAACAGCATGGGCCAGCCTGTGGAGTTTACGCTTCCTTCAAAGGAAGGCTATACGGACGTGGAAGCCGCATAAGGTAAAAAGCTGCACGAGATCATAAGCTGTGAGAGGCAAACAGAATATAAATGATCTAAAACTGTATGAAGCAGATATACAGTTTTAGGATCCAATGCCTTGTGAAGCAGCTAATGGATGCCAAGATAAGGGACTGCCGTTTAAATGACGGCAGTCCTTTTTGAATAACGCCTTTATATCGGCGCTTCGCAGATAAGGAACAAAGTTTACAATAAATTCACGAATTAGTTAGCACTCGAGTGTTGACATTGCTAACATCGAGCGTTATAATACAGGCGTTGTTAGAGAAAGACTATATAAGTCTGACAATCATGAAAGTTTGAGGCGGCTGTTACAGAGCTGCGTTAATATCAGACATTTACATTAAGATGTCAAATAAGGAGGCATAATAATGAAATTAGTACCGTTAACAGACAGGATCGTTATCAAGAAGCTGCTTAATGAGGAGACGACAAAGTCAGGTATCGTCCTTCCGGGACAGGATAAGGAAAAGCCTGCACAGGGCGAAGTTATAGCTGTAGGACCTGGCGGAGTTGTGGACGGCAAGGAGATCAAGATGGAAGTTAAGCCTGGCCAGCACATCGTATATTCAAGATATGCAGGAACAGATGTGGAGCTTGATGGCGAGAAGTTCGTTATCATCAGACAGGGCGATGTACTTGCCATAATCGAGGGCTGATGCGATCAGAAAGGTCTGTTTTAAGGACTGGTAAGATCATTTAAATAAATTTTCAGATTACAGATCATAAAAGGAGACGATAACAATGGCAAAGGATATTAAATACGGTGTTGACGCCCGTAAGGCTATGGAGACAGGCGTAAACAAGCTTGCTGACACAGTAAGGGTAACGCTCGGACCTAAGGGCAGGAACGTAGTTCTTGACAAGAAGTTCGGCACACCGCTCATCACAAATGACGGCGTAACTATCGCAAAGGATATAGAGCTTGAGGATGCATATGAGAACATGGGAGCACAGCTCGTAAGAGAGGTAGCTACCAAGACAAACGATACGGCAGGTGACGGAACGACAACGGCAACGGTTCTTGCACAGGCCATGATCAACGAGGGAATGAAGAACCTTGCAGCAGGCGCTAACCCTATCGTAATGCGTAAGGGTATGAAGAAGGCTGTTGACGCAGCTGTTGAGTCCATCAAGGAGAACTCAAGGGTCGTTGAGGGAAGGAACCAGATCTCAAGAGTAGCAGCTATCTCAGCATCCGACGACAGCGTTGGCGAGATGGTAGCAGACGCAATGGAGAAGGTTTCAAAGGACGGCGTTATCACCATCGAGGAGTCCAAGACAATGCTCACTGAGCTTGACCTCGTTGAAGGAATGCAGTTCGACAGAGGATATCTCTCAGCTTATATGTGCACTGATATGGAGAAGATGGAGGCAGTCCTTGATGATCCATACATCCTTATCACTGATAAGAAGATCTCAAATATTCAGGATCTCCTTCCTCTGCTTGAGAACATCGTTAAGATCGGCGCAAAGCTCTTCATCATCGCTGAGGACGTAGAGGGCGAGGCTCTTACCACACTTATCGTCAACAAGCTCCGCGGAACCTTCCAGGTAGTTGCAGTAAAGGCACCTGGCTATGGCGACAGACGTAAGGAGATGTTAAAGGATATCGCTATCCTTACAGGCGGAACCGTCATCTCAGAGGAGCTCGGACTTGATCTTAAGGACGCTACGATGGATATGCTCGGACGCGCTAAGTCTATAAAGACAAACAAGGATGAGACAGTCATCGTTGACGGTATGGGAGATAAGAAGGCCATCAGCGACAGAGTTGGCCAGATCAAGGCTCAGATAGAGACAACTACATCCGACTTTGACAGAGAGAAGCTTCAGGAGAGACTTGCAAAGCTTGCAGGCGGCGTAGCAGTTATCAGAGTCGGTGCCGCAACAGAGACAGAGATGAAGGAAGCCAAGCTCCGCATGGAGGATGCTCTTAACGCTACAAGAGCAGCAGTTGAGGAAGGCATCGTAGCAGGAGGCGGAACCGCTTACATCAACGCAGCTAAGAAGGTAGAGAAGATAGTAAGCGAGCTCGAGGGTGATGAGAGGACCGGCGCAAGGATCGTCCTTAAGGCACTTGAGGCACCTCTGTACAGGATCAGTGAGAACGCAGGACTTGACGGCTCAGTTATCGTTAACAAGGTAAAGGAGTCACCTGACGGAATCGGATTCGATGCTTACAACGAGCAGTATGTAGATATGGTAGCAGCAGGCATCATCGATCCTGCAAAGGTTACAAGATCAGCTCTTCAGAACGCTGTATCAGTAGCTTCAACACTGCTTACAACAGAGGCAGCAGTCGTTGAGATCCCTGCTCCGGAACCTTCAATGCCGGCAGGCGGCGCAGGCGGAATGATGTAATAGGCGTCAAAACGATAAATAAATAAAGCATAAATATATCCCCGAAAGGAAGATGGAATAATAAACCATATCCTTCCGGGGATTTTTGTATATAGAACCATAGAACAACATAATTCCGTTAAAGTTACAGATTTGAAAACATAAACCCATAAATAATATTGAAATTATACCTTAAAGGGTATAAAACTATATTTAATATTGAAATTATACCCTTTAAGGTATAAAATTATAATTGAAATTGAAATTTATACCTTTACGGGTATAAAACATATTGAATAACTTTCATATTTTTAAAGATATACTCAGGTTTAATGATGAACAGAATAGCAGAATTTGTAAAAGAAAACAGAAGGGCAGCAGGGCTGACTCAGGAAGAATTTGCCATGCGATCAGGTTTGGGATTGCGCTTTGTACGCGAGCTTGAGCAGGGAAAGGAAACTGTAAGGATGGATAAGGTAAATATCGCGCTTGGCATGTTTGATATGGAGGCTGTACCTGGGAGAAAGGATAAATAATAATGAATGATGGTTTCAGGACAGCTTATGTATACGTAAGGAATATTTATGCCGGAAAGCTTTCGGAAACTGACAATGGATATGAGTTTGAATATGATGATGGATATATAGAAAATAAGAGTGCTTCACCGGTATCATTGACATTACCAATAAGGAAAGAAATATATACATCAAAGGTGCTGTTTCCTTTTTTTGATGGACTTATACCGGAAGGATGGCTTTTAAATGTTGTCAGCATAAATTGGAAGATAGATACAAGGGACAGATTTGGACTTTTGCTTGTTGCGTGTAAGGATTGTATAGGCAATGTGACCATACATGGAGAAATGGAATGAATTGTCTTTGCTGCGGAAAAAAATTAAATGTTGATGATGGCAGTTCAGGCTGGCATAAAAAATGCATCAGGGATTTTTTTGGAACGAGTGAGCTTCCGGATATTGATATAAATAACAAAAATCTTGAACTGCTTGCGTTAAAAAGTACAGATAAAGGATTTACTGTGCCGGGCGTTCAAAAGAAGTTATCAATGCACCTATTCTCGGGAAAAGAGAGGGCAAGGCTCACATTCGTTGATTATCCTACAGGCTATATTTTAAAGCCGCAGGTGGAGGAATTTCATAGTCTGCCGGAGGCAGAGCATTTAGTAATGTGTATGGCTGATGCTGCGGGAATATCAACAGTACGGCATGCAATGATAAGGTATGGTAATTCTCTTGCCTATATTACAAAGAGAGCCGACAGGGAGTTTAAAGGCGACAAATTCAGGATGATAGCCATGGAGGACTTCTGTCAGCTTGATCAGAGGCTTACTGCTGATAAATACAGAGGCTCATATGAAAGGTGCGCAAAGGTTATAGAGAGGTACTCATCGCGCTCCGGTCTGGATATGACAGAAATGTATATGAGGATAGTCTTTTCATTTATAGTTGGCAATTCGGATATGCATTTGAAAAACTTTTCATTGATAGAAACATCAGCAGGGAGTGGAAGATATGTACTGTCACCGGCTTATGATCTTCTGCCTGTAAATATAATAATGCCAGAAGATAGGGAAGAGCTGGCGCTGACGCTGAATGGAAAAAAAAGGAATATAAGAAAAAAGGATTTTATCATTTTTTCTGAAAAATGTGAAATAAATAAAGCAGCAGCGGAAAAAATGATACGCAAACTTATCGAAATGCACGATGTATTTATTAAAATGTGCAGAGACTCTTTTTTATCCGATGAAATGAAAACAGCTTTATGTGAGCTGATCGACTTAAGATGTAATATACTAAATGTTTCGGTAAATTAGCATAATGGATTATTCATTTTACAGAATGACATATTGGAGGGTGAATATTTGGAACTCCGGACCTTACGATACTTTTTGGCGGCTGCCGAGGCGACAGGATCTCAGACCCTTGCAAAGCTTATAAAGAAATTTACGGAAAAATATCCTTCTGTCCAGTTTACGCTCTACAATGAGACCGTCGATAACATAAAGGATCGTCTTAATAAGGGGCTGGTAGATATAGGATTGTTACTTGAGCCCATAGATGTTACCAAATATGATTATGTCCGCCTGTCACAGCAGGATACCTGGGGATTGCTGGTACGTGATGATCATCCGCTCAATGCAAAGCGGTCCTTATCGGCGGAGGATGTGGCTCCATATCCGCTGATTTTACCGCTTAGGGATAATATAAGGGCTGAGATAATGCACTGGCTTGGTAAAGAGGAAAATGAGATAAGGATCCCATTGTTTTATACATTGCTGTCAAATGCCGCGCTGATGGTCGCCGAAGGGGTCGGATGCGCGTTTTGCATGGACGGAGCGCTGGCTATAAGAAGCGATCCAAGGCTTAAGTTCATACCGCTTGAGCCGCGCCGGATGACTCACAGCGTTTTGGTTTGGAAAAAGAATAATCTGTTCTCTCCGGCGGCGTCGCTTTTTATCCAGGAGATAAACTTATTAAAAAGTGAAATAAGATAAATATAATATTGTCATGGGCTGTCGCATTCAGAACTACCTGACCGGGAGTAGTTCAGGATCAAGCGGCAGCCTTTTTATTGACTTTAAACATACATAAAATGTATTGATAATGATTAAACATAGGTATTAAACATCATAAAAATCCATACCTATAATAAAAATCAGAAAACAAATAGATGGGTCTTATTTAAACAAAAATGGAGGTTAAATATATGAATAGAGAAGAAAGAACTGAACAAAAGATGCAGGAGCTGTTTCACAGCCATGCTGCCGGAGATGAGGGCAGCGATGGAGAATTTATGCAGATCCTTCAGGGATATATCTTTGGGGATGTATGCTATACCGGCAGTCTAAATAATCGGATGCGTGAGCTTGTGACTGTCACGGTGCTTACCGTGCTGAGTGCCCTGCCGCAGATCAAAGCCCATGTAGGAGCCAGCCTTAATGCCGGCTGTACTCCTGCGGAAATCCGGGAGGCAGTCTACCAGTGCGCGCCTTTCATAGGCTTTCCAAAGACTCTCAATGCCATTGCTGCCATGAATGATGTCTTTTTGCAGCAGGGTATAGACTTACCGCTTCCAAAACAGTCTACGTTGGTATCATCCAATGAGCGGTACGAGAAAGGACTTAATATCCAGTCTCAGATATATGGAGATGAGATAAAGGAGCGCTACACCTGGCTGCCAAAGCCTTTTGATGAGGCAGTACCGAGATTTTTGACAGAGCTTTGCTTTGGAGATTTTAATACCCCTACAGGTTTGGACGGTAAGACCAGGGAACTGCTGACGGTCGTGCTGCTAACAGCACTTGGCGGAGCTGAGGTACAGGTGAAGAGTCATGTTGAGGGAGCGTTGAAAGCCGGCAACACTAAAGAAGAAATAGTCTGCGCCCTGGTTCATGCCGGAGGTTATATGGGATTTCCGAGGCTTTTTAACGCCCTTAACACATGTAAGAATCTGCTGACAGAGGGATAAAAACATTTTCGGGAAAAGGAAAGGAGGCCCAAAGCCTTACTCCGGGTACGTTCATCACCATTCCGGCAGAAGTAAAACACTGGCACGGAGCCAAAAAGGACAGCTGGTTTTCACATATAGCGGTGGAGGTTCCCGGTGTCGAGACCTCAAATGAGTGGCTTGAGCCTGTGGAGGATGTCGCATACAATGGATTGGAATAAAATCACTCTGTAAATATTTCGGCAGATCTAAAGTATTATTTTGGATCTGCCGAATTAGTGTTAAAACAATTCTTCTTGAAACTGTGCGCAGAAAAATTGATTGTAAAATATCGATTGAGAACATAATTATATATTTCTCTTGAAAATGAGACATGGTGAGGATACAATAAAAAAGTAAATTGAATAATAGCGTGTTCTTTAGAAATGGAGGGGATATACATGAAAAAGAAACACGTAGCTGTGTTGATGTCCGCTGTACTGGCAATGAATATGGCGGCAGTAGGCTATGCGGCTAATCAGACTGAGACTGGTGAAACTCAGACTGAAATGGGGGGGGGTGGTAGTGATAATCTAACCCCGGGTGCAGACAGTGAAGATCCTGCAGATAATAATGATCCTGAAGCGCCTGCCGACGAAGAAATAGAAGGCGGGGAATCAGGAGTAACTGATACTGACGCAGGTAATTCTGAAGGGGAAAGTCCTGATGAGGATGGAACTGACTCATCAGTTTCAGACGGGACTGACGAAGGCGGTAATACAGACTCGACACAGGACGTACAGGATACTGTGACGGAAGACGGCCAGGAATCAGGAGAAGGCTCAGATGAAGGGAATTCTAACGAGACAGGGCAGAATGAACAGGATGATCCTGATAATTCATCGGACGGTACTTCACAGGACGGCATTAATAATACTACTGATGCAGTAGACGAAATAGTGGACGGAGAGAAAGGAACAGGCATTGAGACCGGCAGTGAAAGTGCGGAAATATCTGGCGCAAGTAATGGCGGTCTTGTTGGAGTACAGCAAAATTCAAATGCTGTTCTTGGGAAAGTCCAAACGACTGCACTTGAAATTGAAAACATTTCTGACGATGATTATATTCAGAGTGTTTTAGCGGATCTGAAAGAAGGAAAAAATGTAACTCTTGATAGACCTATCTCAGTAGATGATCAT
Source organism: uncultured Lachnospiraceae bacterium (assembly GCA_944381575.1). Classification (GTDB taxonomy): domain Bacteria; phylum Bacillota; class Clostridia; order Lachnospirales; family Lachnospiraceae; genus Avilachnospira. Next base: position 80,391 of record CALWLS010000001.1, read on the forward strand.
GTTGAGATCATTGGTGATAATGTCATTTTTGACCTTGGAGGAAATGAACTTGAGGTTAAAGGCGAAAAGGACTTTATTGATAACAAAAGCACGCTTAAATCCAAAGCAAATATTTATGTTAGTGGAAACGTAACTATAAGAAACGGAACAATAAACGGCACCGTATCAAATCGGTCTGAGAAAACGTCGGAACAGGTCATTGCAGTTGTTGGCGAGGACAGCAGTCTTGAGCTTGGAGATCTGCTTGTAACTGGTACAGCTGATGCATTGGTAGGCGTTTATGGCGGAGAGCTTGTATCTGAAGCTGATTTTGATACTGATACATCCAGTCTGATAAATGCTTATGGCGGCAAAGTGACCATAAATGGCGGCATGATGAATGGCGTTCAGGGTATAGGAGCGTTTGACAGAGGATACAATAAAGATTCTGAGGGATCAGAGATCATAATTAATGATGTTGATATGACTGTAGAGGCGTATGTTGTAAGTACGAACAATGTACTTTCAGCCGATTCATCTGCCACGATCAATGGAGGTTGTTTAAGATCAAGTAATAAAGTATCAGCAATATACTGGCCAACAACAGGTAAACTTACATTAGGGCAGGAAGGCGCAGATGATTCTGAACTTGAGATAATCGGCGCGACAGCAATTGAGATCTGCTCAGGTGATCTTGTTATCAACAGTGGAACATTTACAGGTATTGGCGAGCTTACAGATGATAATAACCTTCCAGCCTTGTATGTACAGAATACAGGAAGTGCAGGCTGTGGGGATGCGATTACTATAATCACAAATAGAAGTAAGCCATATGTTGATGGGCATCCGTTGGACGTGCAGATAAATGGCGGAACATTCAATTCTGAAAATAACTGGGCAGTACGTTACGTAGACGGCAATGCCGGCAGGACCAATAGTGACGATTATCTTGAACAAAGTGTTGGTGCGGATATAATTGGCGGTATATTTACCGGAGCTGAGGGAGCAATCAAGGATTATCCTGTAGATGGAGAATATGCACCTTTAAATATTACTGGCGGTACATTCAGCTCAGATATAAGCGAATATCTGCCTGATGGTTATCAGCTTGTGCCAGGTACCGACGGCAATTATGATGTAATGTCAGGCGAGGAATACATTGAAACAGACCTTGCCGCAGCAGTAAACAAAGCTATTGAAGAAGGAAAAACATCACTTAAGCTTAATGACACGCTGTATACATTCAGAAGCGATGTGAATATTGAGTCTGATTTTGTACTCGATATGGGCGAAGCTTCGGTTCAGGGAACAGGAAGGTTTGTAGTAAGCGGTGCAGATTTCACATTAAAAAATGGTATTTATGACTATACTGACAACAATACAGCGGTAGTGATCAACAGCGGGGCTGATGTTACACTTGAGGATGTCAAAATAACTACGCATGAATCCGGAAACCCTGTTATGCTCTATGGCCAGAATCCTAAGCTTACAGTATCCGGGTCAGATACATTGCTTAGTTCGGAAGAATGGTATGTAATAGGCACCAACGGAAGCACTGACCCTGAAAAAGGCACTCATGGAGCCGAGATAGTAATAAATGACGGAGTTATTGAGGCTGGCAACGAAGGCGCAATATATCTTCCTGGAGAAGGCGGAAACATCACTATAAACGGCGGTCAGATATTTGGCTATCAGGGAGGAGTACAGCTTTGTTCAGGTTCTCTTGAGATGAATGGCGGACTTATTGAGGTAAGCTGGGATGGAGAGCCTATACAGGTAGATGGTATTGCCGCAGACGGTAACGTATATGACGGAGCTGCAATATCATTTTTCAGCAGAGAAGGATACTATGGAGAAACCGAGACTGACAACAGTATAGTGATCCATGGCGGCGAACTTATAAGCAGGGCAAACTCTCCGTTGTTTATTTACGGCGGAAAGAAATCTACTAATGGCTGCGCGATCTCATCCGAGATACAGTTCCTTGAAAACCTCACCATAGACGGAGGAATATTTACTGTTTCAGAAGGCGATGAACCTGCAGTAAGGATACTGAATGATGATATGCCTGAGGTACTTGCCATAACAGGCGGAACATACAGCTCGGATATAAATGAATATGTTGCTGATGGATTTAAATGCGTTGCCAACGGATCAAATTATATTGTTGTGGATGATTCGTTAAAGGAGGATCAGCCTACGGAAATAGCTGAGCGGGTGACTGTAAGTATTGATACGAACAGCGCTGTAAATGATGCTGTTTCAGGTCTCACGGCTGAACAGGCAGAGGCTGCAAGGACAGAGGCAGAAAGTACAGTCAGTACATTTATATCAGAGGTGAGCGGAAATGCTGCTGTAAATGAATTTGCCGGAACAGGTCTTGCAGCTGCTATAGATACCGCAAATATTCCGTCTTCCAAGGTGTCAAATCCTAATCTTGCAGAAGTATTTGTAAAAACTGAGCTGAACGATGTTGAGCTTGAAACAAATGTAAACAGCGATGGGACTGTTTCTGTAAATATCTCAAAGCTTGTATTTGATATTACTCCATTTATAAAGGAGCCTGGCAAAGATGCTGTAGAGATAGAGAATGAGTGGCTCAACGGAAGAGGCATTACTGTAAGATTACCAATACCGGCTTCAAGGGCTTCAGAGAGAAGCTATGTTACAGTGAAACACATTGCCGATGACGGATCAGACAGGACGTATTATCCTTCTGTGAGAGAAGAAAACGGCAACTATTACTGCGAGTTAACAGTAATGCATTTCAGCACATTTGAAATGACATTTAACGCGAGACCTGCCTCATCAGATAGCTCAGGCAGTAGGAATGAATCCAACAGGAATTCGGTAAGCAAAGGCACCATCTATGCTGACGGCACAACGTCAGGTATCATGAATCATTCAACCGGAACCTGGAAGCAGAATGAAACAGGCTGGTGGTTTGAGAGAACTGACGGAAGCTATCCTGCAAATACATGGGAAAAGCTCAGCTGGAACGGCAGAGAAAACTGGTATCATTTTAATGCTGCAGGGTATCTTGATGCAGGCTGGTTCACAGATACGGACGGAAGTACATACTATCTGCACAATACACATGATAACAACTTCGGCTATATGTATACCGGATGGAACATGATCAACGGTAATTACTATTATTTCTTTAATGAAACGGATGGCGGACATAAGGAAGGATCCATGGCAAGAGGAATGGTAACGCCGGATGGGTATACCGTAAATGAGGATGGCATCTGGACCGAGTGATATATTAAACTGACAGTTTTATAAGTATGTCATGTTGGCGGATTTATGAATACTTTTCATCTAAGACAGACATAAATGCATGTTATAGATATATATAACATACAAAAGGGTAAAGCAGGGGAAATATATAGACACCCCTGCTTTTATCTGTCGTATAAAAGATAATATTTGCCAATGCCGCAGCATGAGAATATAATAGCGCCTTGGGATTTTTTATAAAAATATATAGGGATTTCATATAACGGAGGGCCGTATGCTTATCCGGGAGGGGAATATCCTGATAGAAAGGATGAATAATTTCATGGATATTAAAAAACAGGGATTTGCAACGAGACAGATACATGCGGGAAAGGAGTCTAATTCAGCAGGAGCGCTCTGTACGCCTATTTATCAGACATCAACCTTTGAGTTTGACTCTGTAGAGCAGGGAGGCAATCGTTTTGCCGGCACTGAGGACGGATACATTTACACCCGTCTCGGCAATCCGTCAACGGCAAGAGTTGAAGCCATAATAGCTGAGCTGGAGGGTGGTGAGGCAGCCCTTGCAACTGCTTCGGGAATGGGAGCGATATCAGCTGCATTGTGGAGCCTTATCGAAGCAGGGGATGAGATAATAGCAGATGAGACCTTATACGGCTGTACATATGCATTGCTTGCCCATGGACTTACGAAGTTTGGAGTGAATGTTAAGTTTATAGATATGGCGGATCCGTCCAATCTCAAGGATGCGCTAAGCGATAAGACTAAGGTGGTCTACTTTGAGACGCCGTGTAATCCTACGCTTAAGGTCATAGATATTGAGGAAACGGCAAAGACGGCTCATGAATACAATTCAAACATATGCGTGGTAGTGGATAATACCTTTGCGACTCCTTACCTCCAGCGTCCTTTGGAGCTTGGGGCAGACGTGGTGGTACACAGCGCCACAAAGTATCTGAACGGACATGGAGACGTCATAGCCGGAGTCATCGTTGGTAAAGCTGACTTTATCACCACCTGCCGCATGTTTGGCGTAAAAGATATGACCGGCGCGGTAATGAGCCCGTTTAACGCATTCCTTATGCAGAGAGGTTTAAAAACTCTCGATATACGCATGGAGCGCCACTGCGCAAACGCCATGAAGGTTGCAGAATTCCTGCATGATCACCCGGCAGTGGATAAGGTATACTATCCGGGACTTAAGGATTTTGAGGGGTATGAAATAGCCAAGAAGCAGATGAGCCTTCCTGGAGCAGTCCTTTCCATAGAGCTTAAGGCAGATCGTGAGAAAACTGCGGCTGCACTTAATAAGTTAGAGCTCTGTACCATAGCCGTATCCCTTGGAAGTGATGAGACCCTTGTGGAGCATGCCGCAAGCATGACGCATTCTACCTACACTCCTGAGGAGCTTAAGGCTGCCAATATCTCGGAAGGGCTTGTACGAATCAGTATAGGCTTAGAGGATCCTGAGGATATCATCGCAGACTTTAAGAGAATCCTGGATGAGCTGATCTGAAAAAGGAATATGTAAAAATACCCTCCGGTATCCAGCGTCCTGAGAACTCTGAAATCAGAGAAAATACAGGAAAGGGTAACCGGAGGGTATTTGTGTGCTCTAAGGCTTTTTAAGATGTAAATCAGTCAAAATATGTCTGGAAGCTGTTTTTTGTCAGAAAACCTAAGGAACCTGATCAATGTTTATTTTGTGACGGCATCGCTGGAAATGTACAGAAGGCGCGGTTGTGGCAGGCCAGGCCCTTGGAATGAAGGATGAAAAAATGGCCTGTCTTGCAGCAGACCAGCTGCTGTTGGTAACGACGCTTATATCCCTTGGAATAATGGCCTTATCGCTTTTGGGAAACGGCCTGATACTTGATCTTCTGTATGGAAGCATAGAGAGCGACGTCATGCATAACGCAAGTGTGTATTTCTATATCACAGCGCTTTCCTTCCCGTTCCTTGCCGTATATAATTCCTGCGCGGCACTCTACAGGATCATGGGAAATTCCAAGGTCTCAATGAAGACCTCCCTCCTTATGAACTGTATAAATGTTGCGGGAAATGCCATAGGCGTATATGTGCTGCATGCCGGCGTTGCCGGAGTGGCGGTCCCGACTCTTGTATCAAGGGCGGTGGCTGCGATCGTTATGCTTATTATCATAAGAGATGAGAAAAATCAGATACATGTGGACAGGCACTTTAAACTCGGCTTCAGGCCCGACGTAATAAGGGAGATCTTAGGTATAGGCATTCCGAACGGAATGGAAAACGGCATGTTCCAGCTGGGAAAGATAATGGTGCAGAGCCTTGTGTCAACTATGGGCACTGCATCCATTGCAGGATTTGCGGTTGCTGCCAATCTTGCGAATATCGAATATCTTCCAGGCCTTGCCATAGGCATGGGGCTTGTTACCGTTGCTTCAAGATGCGCAGGGGCCGGTGAATATGACCAGGTCATATATTATACAAAAAAACTTGTGCTCTTAAATTATGCTATACTGGCAGTGCTCTTATTGATACTGGACATATTCAGAGGTCCTGTTATAGGGATCTACAACTTATCGGATGAGGCCGCTTTAATAGCTTCTGCCATGATACTTTATCACGGCTTCTCCATGATCATATGGCCGCCTGCCTTTGCCGCACCAAACGCTTTAAGAGCCGTTTCTGATGTGACCTTTACCATGCTGGTATCGGTGGGCTCCATGTGGGCCTTCAGGATAGGCCTGGCCTATGTTTTTGTTAAATTCTTCGATCTGCCGGTACTGTTTGTCTGGGTAGCCATGAGCTTTGACTGGATATTCAGATTTATACTGTTTATTTGGAGATTCAAGAGCGGAAAATGGATGCAGTTCCATATGGCAAATAACAGATGAAGTAAGCCTTGCCATGGAGGGATAAGCGGAAATCTGCAGTGCGGGAATCTGCGGAAGGGGACCGTTTTGCCTGCGTATAGGTGGTAAACGGACAGGCCGCTGCATATTGACTTGAAATTGTACTTAATCTATAATAAATTGATTAAGAGGTAAGGTTTGTTACAGGGGAAGTATCAATGAATAAGAGCGGCAAAAATATTTCTCAGGCCATCATCAAGAGGCTGCCGAGATATTACAGGTTTTTAGGAGAGCTTAAGGCTGAGGGCGTGGAACGCATATCCTCAGGAGAGCTTTCCGGCATGATGAATGCCACCGCGTCGCAGATAAGACAGGATCTTAATAATTTTGGAGGTTTCGGGCAGCAGGGCTACGGCTATAACGTGGACTATCTTTATGAGGAGATAGGAAAGATACTGCACATAAACACATCCCATAAGATGGTGATGATAGGTGCCGGAAACCTTGGAAGCGCCATATGCGGATATAAGAGTTTTCCGCGCTATGGATTCAACATCATTGCGGTATTTGACATAGACCCGAAGAAGATCGGCACCTATGTCCATGGCATACAGGTGCATTCCATGGATGAACTGGAGGATTTCCTTGAGGAACACGGAGTCGAGATAGTGATCGTGGCAATACCTACGGATAACGCCGCAGGAGTGATGAAGAGGCTTGAAAAGACCCATATCAAGGGCGTATGGAATTTTGCTCATATAGACTATGATATGCCGGAAGGCATAGTCATGGAGAGCGTTCATCTGTCGGAGAGCCTTATGATCCTTAATTACAAGATCGCAAACGCCGAAGGGGCCGGCAGGAAATGATATTTGGAGTTGGGTCCGATCTCATAGAGATAGCAAGAGTATTGAAGGCATGTGAAAGAGAGACGTTTTCATGTCGGGTATTTACGGAAAATGAACGCCGGGAGGCCTTTGGATCAGAAAAAAGGCTTGCCGGCGATTTTGCTGTGAAGGAAGCCGTGGTAAAGGCCTTCGGTACCGGTTTCGGAAGCATACGTCCGGGGGATATAGAGGTCTTAAGGGACGTCTCAGGAAAGCCTTATGTAAATTTAAGCGGGAAAGCAAAGGAGTTTGCGGACAGCCGCGGCATAGACAATATCCAGGTATCCATATCCGATACCGGGGAGCTTGTACTGGCGTTTGCAGTGGCGGAGGCGTCAGATAAATAGTTATTAACAGCAGCTGATATATGCGGGAAATTTCCGGCTGATATCAGATGAGATCTATATAAACGGGAGAAATCAGAAAATGATGCACAGTGATTATTGCAGATGCGGAGCCATAGTCGATCTTAAAGCCATAAGATATAATGTTCTGCAGCTTAAGGGGCTTATAGGCGATAAAAAACTCTTATGTACCGTAAAGGCCAATGCCTACGGACACGGAGCCTGCGAGGTGGCCAACGCCATAAAGGACGACGTATATATGTTTTCCGTAGCCACCATAGACGAGGGCGTATTATTAAGGACTCAGGGCGGAATAGATAAACCCGTGCTGATACTCGGGCCTACATTTGCCGGAGAGGACGGGAATGCCATTGAATTCGGACTTACTGAGACGGTATTCGATGTGGACAGGGCTAATGCGCTAAATGAGAGCGTCAATGAGTTTGTTGCAGACCATATAGGAAAATTAAAAGAGCTTCCTTATGTTTTTAAGGATTACAGAGCTCATATACATATCGCGGTGGATACCGGTATGTCAAGGATAGGCCTTACGCCGGATAAGGACGGGGTAGAGGCCATAAAAAAGATATCTGCTCTGTCTAATATAGTCATAGACGGCATCTTCACGCACTTTGCCACGGCGGATGAGAGAGATAAGACAGAAGCTCTTAAAGCGTACAAAAAGTTCAGGGATTTTAAAAAGCTCTGCATCGAGGCGGGGATAAACATTCCGATATGGCATTGCGCCAACACTGCCGGCATCATAGAAGGCATAGGGCTGGATGACGATATGGACATGGTAAGGTGCGGCATAGGCATTTACGGCATGTATCCGTCGGAGCAGGTGGATAAGGGCAAGGTAAGGCTTGCGCCGGCCATGCTCTGGTACTCATATCTTACATATATTAAGGAGATACACGAGGGCACCTCCGTAAGCTACGGCTATACATTTACCGCAGACAGGACCATGAAAATAGGTACCGTATGCTGCGGATACGCGGACGGCTTTCCGAGGATAAGATCCAATAAGGGCAGGGTCCTCATAGGAGGAAAATACTGCAGGATCATAGGAAATATCTGTATGGATCAGTTCATGGTGGATCTTACCGGAGTGGAGGACGCCGCGGTCGGCATGCCGGTTGTGCTTATGGGAAGCGACGGGGTAAATTCCATCACGCCAGAGGAGATCGCTGAGGAAGCGGGCACCATCAATTATGAGATAACCTGCGGCATAGCCTACAGAGTACCGAGAAAGTACGTGTAAGGCTTACTTTTTCATGGCCAGGCCGGGACTTTTCAGGCTTTGGCTGGTCATCCTGGCCGATCGGGAGGCTGATCAGAGGCTTCATGATCGCGGGCTTTTCAGGTTTTTTCTTGTAGGACAGGGCGCAAAATGCTATAATTATAAGGTTCATTATTTTAGGAGGAGTTAATATATGTCAGGACATTCAAAATTTGCCAATATCCGGGCTAAAAAAGAAAAAAACGATGCGGCCAAGGGAAAGATATACACCATAATAGGCCGTGAAATAGCCATAGCTGTAAGAGAAGGCGGGCCTGACCCCAATAATAACTTCAAGCTGAAATATGTCATACAGAAGGCCAAGGCCAACAACATGCCTAACGAGACCATAGAGAGGGGCATCAAAAAGGCCAGCGGAGCAGAGGGAGGAGCTGATTATCAGCAGCTCAGATACGAGGGCTACGGAGTCGGCGGAGTTGCCATAATAGTGGATACCCTCACTGATAACAAAAACCGTACGGCTGCCAATGTCAAGTCGGCATTTACAAAGGGACAGGGCTCCCTCGGTACGCCTAATTCCGTATCATTTATGTTTGAAAACAAGTCCCAGATCATTATCGACAGGGAGGAGTATGAGGGAACGGCGGATGATCTCATGGAGGTCGTGCTGGACGCCGGGGCCGAGGACATCAAGGAAAATGAGGACAGCTTCGAGGTACTGGGAGCTCCTGAGGACCTTGATAATTTAAGGAACGCCCTTACCGAGGCCGGAATACCTATGGTACAGGCGGAGACAGCCATGATACCTATGAATACCGTATCCGTAACGGATGAGCAGATGGTAAAGAACCTGCGCCGTACTCTTGATCTTTTGGACGAGGATGACGACGTTCAGACCTACTATACTAACTGGGAAGAGGAATAATGGCCTATGACGGGATCGCAGCTGCGGCTGTGGTAAAAGAACTTAATGACAGACTGCTGATGGGCAGTATAACGAAAGTAGCTCAGCCTGAAAAGGATGAGCTACTTTTAACGCTTAAATGCAATAGAAAGCAGCTGAGACTGAGCATTTCAGCAAACCCCCAGACTCCGGTGGCATGCATAAGGGAGGATAACATGCTCTCACCCGTAAGCGCGCCTAATTTCTGTATGAGCTTGAGAAAGCATATAGGAGGAGGAAGGGTAGTCAGGATATTCCAGCCATCGACTGACCTTACCGACAGTGAAGGCGGGTTGGAAAGGATAATCGTATTTGCCATAGAGCATTTAGACGAAATGGGAGACCTCAGCGAAAAGTACCTTGTGGCTGAGCTTATGGGCAAATATTCAAATATCATACTGCTGAACCGGGATTTTACCATCATAGACAGCATCAAGCATATCTCCCACATGACGAGCTCCGTAAGGGAGGTGCTTCCAGGAAGGAAATATTTTATTCCTGATAACGCCGGAAAGCTCAATCCGAGAAAGCTCTGGAGGGATGAGGAGGCGTTTAAGGCCTGTATCATGGGCGGCGCCGCGGGGCTTTCCATCTATAAAAAGATCTATATGTCCATCACAGGATTAAGCCCTACCGTATCGGGAGAGATATTGTTCAGGGCCGGAGTCGATCCGGACAGGAGCATAAATGATATAACGGCGGATGAGTGCCGCAGCATATTTGAGGCATTTTCAGAAATAATGTCGGATGTGGATTCCGGAAGGTTCGAGCCTAATATAATCTATGACGGAGACAGGGTATCGGAATTTTCCGCCATCAGGCTTAAGAGCCTTGAAGGAGGCGGGCTTAAGGTTGTTTTCTATGATTCGGTATCCGAGGCGATAATCGATTTTTACTCAGGACGCGCAAGGACAAACAGGATAAGGGCAAAGTCCGAGGACGTAAGGGGAGTTCTTAAGATACTTACCGAGAGGGCGGCAAAGAAGCTGGATCTTCTGGAAAAGCAGTATAAGGATACTGAAGGCAGGGAAAAGTTCAGGATATACGGCGAGCTGTTAAATACCTACGGGTACTCTCTTAAGGGCGGCGAGGATTCCCTTACCTGTGAAAACTATTATAACGGCGGCGAGCTGATAAGGATCCCCCTTGATAAGGATCTTACGGCAAGGGAAAACGCCAACAGGTATTTTGATAAATATAACAAGCTTAAGCGTACCAGGGAGGCAGTATCGGTACAGCTTAAGGAATGCAGGGACACACTCTATCATTTAGGCTCCATATCCGACAGCCTTGAGCTTTGCGAAACTGAGGCGGATATAGACGAGATACGCCGGGAAATGGCCGAGAGCGGTTATATCAAAAGCCATCCTGGCAGCAGGAAGCGCCGGGAGGAAAAAAAGTCAAAGCCGCTGCATTTTGTTTCGAGCGACGGCATAGATATATATGTGGGAAGGAATAATTTCCAGAATGAGGAGCTGGATTTTAAGGTTGCGGACAATAACGACTGGTGGTTCCATGTGAAGAACGCGCCGGGTTCGCATGTTATAGCAAAGACCGGAAATATCGAGCTTCCTGACAATACCTGTCTTGAGGCGGCGGCCCTCGCGGCCTATTACTCAGTCCCGGGGAAAACGGCGGCAAAGGGCGATAAGATAGAAGTGGATTATGTGAAAAAAAAGGAGCTTAAGAGGGTGCCGAAGGCGGCGCCGGGTTTTGTTATCTATCATACTAATTATTCCATTATGATTGAACCCAAAGCCGAGCTCTGATATAATTTTATGGAGATTTTTTAAGTTTTAGCAAGGAGCCGGTATGAGATCCATTCAGAGCATGACAGGTTTCGGCAGGGCAGAGGCGGCCAACGATGATTATCGTTTACTGATCGAGATAAAATCCGTAAATCACAGATACCTCGACCTGTCCCTTAAGATGCCGAGGAGATTCAACTGTTTTGAGTCAAGGATAAGACAGTTTCTCAAGTCTTATTTTGAACGCGGTAAAACCGATATATACATAACCTACGAAGACTATACCGGAGCCAGCAGGAAGCTTGTGTATAACAGGGCTCTTGCTGAGGAATACTACGGGTACATAAATGAGATCGCCTCGGATTTTGATCTTAGGAACGACTTAAGCGCGGCGGCCTTCGCGAGATTTCCTGACATTTTCACCATGGAGGAAGTGTCGGATGGAGACGACAGGCTCTGGGATATCATAGAGCCGGTGCTTAAAAAAGCGGCCGAGAGCTTTGTTTCAGAAAGAGAGCGTGAAGGCGAGAATCTTAAAAACGATCTTCTTTCAAAGCTTGACCAGATGGACAGATGGGTGGACGAGATAATACAAATGTCTCCTTCCATAGTCGATGAATACAGGTCAAGGCTCTATGACAAGGTCAAGGAAGCCCTTTCGGATCTTAAGGTCTCCGTGGATGAGGCAAGGATCATTTCAGAGGTCACCATTTATTCGGATAAGATATGTACCGATGAGGAGATGGTAAGGCTTAAAAGCCATATAGACGCCATGAGGACAAAGCTTAAGGCCGGAGGAAGCTGCGGCAGGGAGCTGGATTTCATTGCCCAGGAGATGAACAGGGAGGCAAACACGACTCTTTCCAAGGCCAATAACCTGAAAAAGGCGGACATAGCCATAGCGTTAAAGACTGAAGTGGAAAAGGTAAGGGAGCAGGTGCAGAATATTGAGTAATACGGAATATATAAGAGAACACCGTCCTTTTATAAGAAACAGGGGAATGCTGGTAGTCATCTCCGGTTTTTCAGGGGCAGGCAAGGGCACGCTCATGAAGCGGCTCATGGAGGATTACGATTATTATTCGCTTTCGGTATCGGCCACAACAAGGAAGCCAAGACCGGGAGAAGTTGACGGCAGGGATTATTTCTTTGTTACAAAGGAACAGTTCTTTGAGATGCTTAAGAATGACGAGCTCCTTGAGTACGCTAACTATGTGGATAATTTTTACGGCACTCCAAGATCCTATGTGGAGCAGGAGATGGCAAAGGGCAAGGACGTCATCCTTGAGATAGAGATGCAGGGAGCCCTTAAGATCAAGGCCAAGTTCCCGGAGTCAGTACTTGTTTTTATTACTCCGCCTTCCGTGGAGGAGCTTTCGGACAGACTCAGGAAGAGGGGCACTGAAACTGAGGAGACCATATTAAAGAGGATGGCCAAGGCTGCCCAGGAGGCAGAGGGCATAGAGGCCTACGACTATATCCTTATCAACGATAACCTTGATAAGACGGCCAAGCATCTTAATTACCTTATACAGGACCAGCATATGCGGGTACGCTCACAGATCGCCTTTGTCGAAAAGATGAGGAATGATCTCAGGGCATATTACACTAACCTTAACAGTATTTGATTTAGAAAGGCAGAAGATATGGCACTTTTTGAGCCGACTTACGGACAGATAATCGAGAAGATAAACGAGGAAAACGGCGAGACAACAGTAACAAGCAGATATTCAGTGGTCATAGCCGCTTCAAAGAGAGCGCGTCAGTTAGTTGACGGCGCAAAGCCCCTCATTGATGCGCCGGAGGATGAAAAGCCTCTTTCCATTGCGGTGGATGAGATATATGACGGAGACGTTATGATACATAAAAAGGAGATCAGGGAAGCCTGATGCCGCTTAAAAACAGAAAAAAAGTATATCTTATTTCTCTTGGATGCGACAAGAACCTTGCGGATTCCGAAAAGATCCTCGGCCTTTTAAGGGATGCCGGCTATGACTATACGGATTCGCCCTACGGTGCTGATGTGATAGTCGTCAATACCTGCTGCTTTATAAGGGACGCCAAGGAGGAGAGCGTAAACACTCTCATCGAGATGGCGGATATCAAGAAGGAGCTTGGAGAGGCTGCGCCGAAGCTCATAGTCATGGGCTGCATGGCGGAAAGGTACAAGGACGAGATAACTGAGGTCCTGCCGGAGGTGGACGGTATAATCGGTACCAACTCATGGCAGGATATAGCAGAGGAACTGAATAGTTCCGAGGCCGGAGTGAGCGGTAACCGTATCAGGGATTTCAAGCCTATTTCCGAAAACATGTTTAAGGTAAAGCCGGTAACGGACAGGGTGATAACCGGCGCCGGGCATTACGCTTATCTCAAGATAGCGGAGGGCTGCGGAAAGAACTGTACCTACTGCATAATACCTTCGCTTAAGGGAAGCTACAGATCGGTGCCAATGGAGGATCTGACTGCTGAAGCGGAAAAATTAGCTGCTTCAGGAGTGAAGGAGCTTATACTTGTGGCTCAGGAAACAACGCTTTACGGAGTTGATCTGTACGGCGGAAAAAAGCTGCCGGAGCTGTTAAAGAGGCTTAATGATATAGAGGGCCTTAAGTGGATACGCATACTTTACTGTTATCCGGAGGAGGTAACGGATGAGCTGATAGAAGCCATGCGCACTCTCCCAAAGGTCTGCCATTATCTTGATATACCGATACAGCATGCATCGGATCATATTTTAAGGCGTATGGCGAGACGCACGACCCACGATGAGATAGTGGAGCGTATCGCGAGGCTTAAGGAAAGGATACCGGATATAGTATTAAGGACGACAATGATATCCGGCTTTCCGGGCGAGACACTTAAGGACCATGAGATACTGCTTGACTTCATAAGGGATATCAGGTTCGACAGGCTTGGAGACTTCGAATATTCAAGGGAAGAAGGAACAAAGGCTGCAGGCTTCAGCCATCAGGTCTCGGCGGCAGAAAAGAAAAGGCGCAGAGACGAGGTCATGACGCTTCAGCAGTCCATAGCTGAAGAAAAGGCCGGTGAGCAGATAGGAAAGAGGCTTGAGGCCATAATAGAGGGGCGGCTCTGTGATGACGGCGGTCAGGATGAACGGCCGGAGATCACGGATAAGGGAAATATATATGTCGGAAGGACATATATGGACGCTCCGGATGTGGACGGGCTTATATATATCAACACTGGGAAAAGGGAGTTCATGACCGGTGACTTTGTTACGGTCTCAGTTACCGGAGCCAGCGGTTATGATCTTATCGGTGAGCTTTAAATGAAAATGAATCTGCCAAATAAGCTGACTATATTAAGGGTATTTATGATACCCTTTTTTGTACTATTCATGCTTCTAAGCGTATCGGGAATGGATATAGAAGAAGCATCCGTTTCAGTAAGCTCATTTACGACATACCGCATAACAGCCGTAGCTATTTTCTGCATAGCTTCATTTACGGACTTTCTGGACGGATATATCGCAAGAAAACAGGGGCTGGTCACGGACTTCGGTAAGTTCATGGATCCCCTTGCGGATAAGCTGCTGGTATGTTCAGCGCTTATCCTGCTCACAGCGGAAGGCTCGCTCCCATCCTGGGTGGTGATAATAATCATAGCAAGGGAATTTATAATAAGCGGATTCAGACTGGTGGCCTCGGATAATGGCATCGTCATAGCCGCAAGCTGGTGGGGCAAGTTCAAGACAGTGTCTCAGATGATAATGTGCATAGTCCTGATGCTTCCGGGAGTCCCGAAGCTTATCGGGCCGGTGGTTACGGGAGTTATCATCGCCGCGGCGGTCATATTGACGGTAGTATCCCTTATCGATTATATGGCCAAAAATATCAAAGTTATAACAGACGGCGGTATGTGATATGGAAAAGGAAAAGGAGCTTATAGATCTTTTAAGATTTAGGGGGATGACCATTGCCTCTGCGGAATCTCTTACCGGGGGCCTGGTAGCCGCTACTTTGGTCAGCGTGCCGGGAGCTTCCAATGCATTTATGGAAGGCTTTGTGACTTATGATACTGCGGCAAAGCACAGGACCTTAGGCGTGCCGGAGGATATCCTTAAGGAATACGGCGCCATCTCGTCCGTCACGGCAGAGCTCATGGCAAGGGGCGCCGCAGCCCATGCAGGGACCAACGTGGCCGTATCGACCACAGGAAACGCTGGGCCGGACCCTTCGGAGGGTAAGCCGGTGGGCCTTGTATATACAGCCGTGTATGTAGATGGATTTACGGCAGTCAGGGAACATCATTTTTCTGGAACGAGGCCTGAGATAAGGGAGCAGGCCGCAAGGGAGGCCATAAACTTATGCCTTACGGCGCTTAAGGATCATCTAAGGCAGGAATAAAGTGATAGTTATAGCAGTCTTAAAAATCATAGGTATAGTGCTGACACCGGTTCTGGTCATAGCGCTGCTGACAGTCGGGCTGCTTTTATTCGTCCCTTTCAGATACAGGCTCAACGGCAGCTTTAAGGAAGATATACCGGAGGGAAGTTTCAGCTTTCAATGGCTTTTTTCTTTTTTCAGGATATATGCTTTTATCGGGAAGGGGAAAGAGCCTGAGGCTTATGTAAGCGTTTTAGGCAGGAAGGTCTACGATCTTTTGAAGGGCGGCGGAGCGGACGGATCTAAGCCCGAGAGAGTAAAAACACAGGAAAGACAGGATACCGATGAGAAAGCTGCGCCTGATAATGATGCGTCCGTTAGTGACAGAGGTAAAAGTAAAGTTTATGCAACTGAGTTAGATGAGGCTGCCTCAGACGAGGACACTACAGATCAAGCATCTGCAAAGGGCGCAGGCTCAGTTCTCAGCTCACATGATGGTGAGGAAAATATTATGGATCGCGGATCCGCAGATGAACGAGGATCTGCAGATAGTGATCTGAGGTCCCTTGAGATACCGGATGGCCGTGGCAGGCCGGGCACAAAAGAGTCCCGCATAGATAATTCAGGAGTCCTAAGCAGGCTCATTGAAAAAGGGATTAAGCTCTTAAAGGCCGGCGTATCTAAGATTAAGCATTTAATACTGCATCTAAAGGATAACAGGGAAAAGCTTAAGGCGCTTTTAAGGCTGTACAGGGATGACAGATATGCCGATGCTGTTACGTTGCTTAAGAAAAGGACTTTAAGGACATTAAAGGAGATCCTGCCAAGACAGGGAAGCGGTTATGTCAGATTCGGTTCGGATGATCCCTATGATACGGGCCGTGCCATGCAGATAGCTGCCATGCTTTATCCATTTTATGCAGGCAGGGTGGAGGTCATACCTGATTTTTCCGGGGCCTGTCTGGAGGGAGACCTGAGCATTAAAGGCAGGATAAGAGCCTGTGTGCTGTTATGGACGTTTATAAGGATTTTCTTTAATAAAAAGCTCAGACAGATGTATAAAAAGGCAAGGCGTGTTATTGAGGAGGGAAAGCCTGAAAAGGGCGGACAAAAAAGAGATGACGGCCTTAACGGTCAGGCAGCCTGACTAAACGCCGGAAGGCTTATAAAACGGAGACGATATGAAGGATTCAAATGATAAGATCAAGGTAAATGCAGGCTTTTCAAAGGACCTTAATAAAGACGGGCTTGGAGTGACCATACAGGCGCTTTTTAAGGGAATGGAAAGCCTTGTACAGTCAAAGACTGTTGTCGGGGAACCGATAGAGGCAGGCGGAGCTCTTATTATACCGCTGATCGAGATATCAGCCGGACTCGCTTCGGGAGCTCTCATGAACAGCGCCAAAAATAACGGGGCCGGAGCCATGAGCGCAAAGATGAGCCCTGTGGCCCTGCTGATCATAGAGGATGGAAAAACAAAGCTTGTAAGCGTCAAAAATCAGGATGTATTTACAAGGCTTCTTGACCTTATACCTGAAGCAGTGGATAAGGTGAGGAAGGGCGCCGTGACCGAAGAGGTCAGGAAACAGGCTGATGAGCTTGCGAGGACCATTCCTGACGGGGATATTGAGGTTATTGAGCCTGAAGAGGCTGAAAATATATGATGAATTTAAGGCAGTATTTCACACGGAGGTGACTGATGAAGATAGCGGTTTTAGGATACGGCACAGTGGGCAGGAGTATCTGCAAATATATCGAAGGAGACAGTAAGGATATACAGGTGGCCTATGTTCTGAGACGTCCCGGAAAGGCCACGGAGCCATTCATGACTGAGGATTTTGATGAGATACTTAATGATCCTTCAGTGGGGATCGTAGTCGATGCGCTGTCAGGGAGAGTGGATTCCTACGACTATATGAAGAGGGCGCTCCTTAGCGGCAAGCATGTCGTTACTGCCAATAAGGCCGCAGTAGCCTACGGCATGGAGGAGCTCTGCAGGATCGCCGTGGATCATAACGTGAACCTCAAATATGAGGCTACGAGCGCAGGCACCATACCTATCGTGGCAGAGATCGTATCAACTACGCACACAAACTATCTTTCAGCCGTTTACGGCATACTTAACGGTACTACCAATTTCATCATAGATAAGATGCTCACAGAGGGCTCCGAATTCGATGCGACCCTTAAGGAGGCCCAGAGGCTCGGATATGCCGAGGCGGACCCTACAGCGGATATAGGAGGCTTTGACGTCAAGAACAAGATAATCATCCTGGCAAGCACCGCATACCATGGCTTCGTTACCGGGGACATACCGGTGTTCGGAATAGAGCTGCTCACCAAAAAGATCCTTGACGACTATGCCGCAAAGGGAAAGACCATAAAGCTCATGGGCATTTCCGTAAGGAAGGACAATGACTACGCCCTTGGAGTGGTACCTTGTGTCATAGACATGGATTCTCTTGAGGCCCATGTTCCGCTCAACAACAATATAGTTACCATAGTAGGAGACATGTGCGGAGAGCTTAAGTTCTATGGACAGGGCGCGGGAGGAGCCCCTACGGCCGACGCGCTGCTGAGGGATATCTATTCCATATTCAACTCCGTGAACATAGACGTGGAATTCCAGTTCTTCAGGAAGCTCAATTATGTGCCTGAGATGTTAAGAGGAGCCGGCTACATCGGAAACGACAGAGTAGAGGGCACTCTTGAGGAGATCGTTGCAGAGGCAAAGAGAAGGAATGAGTTTGTTGCCTTCGAGTGTCCGGAGCTTTTTAAGGCCTGATATTTTTGAACATTGTATTCCATGGATCAGCCTTTTACAGTCTGATCCTTCATGGCTTTATTTTTGAAAATCTTATTATAAATGACATTCTGATAATAAAAGAGGTAAGAGAAAAATGCTTTATCACAGCACAAGGAACAGCAGCGATCCGGTAGGATCCAAGGAGGCGATACTTAAGGGACTGTGCGCCGACGGAGGGTTGTTTTTAAGCGATGACATCGTTGGAGCGGAGTTTGACATGCGTTCGCTTATGGATAAGAGTTACGAGGAAATTGCTCTTTCCGTATTCAGTAAGCTGCTAAGCGATTATTCCGAGGAGGAGCTTAAGGACTGCATTTCAAAGGCCTACGCCGGAAAGTTTGAAACAGATGAGCTGACCCCGGTAACGGAGCTTGGAAAATATTATCTGCTGGAGCTGTATCACGGGCCTACCTCCGCCTTTAAGGACATGGCTCTGTGCATGCTTCCACAGCTTATGAGCAAGGCCCTCAACGGGCGCAGGGTAATGATACTTACGGCGACCAGCGGAGATACGGGAAAGGCTGCTCTTGCAGGCTTTCAGGATGCTGAAAATATAGGCATCACTGTATTTTATCCGCATCAGAAGGTCAGCGATATCCAGTACCTGCAGATGGCTACTCAGGAGGGCGGAAACGTAAATGTGGCAGCAGTGAAGGGTAACTTTGATGACTGCCAGACCGGCGTAAAAAAGATATTTGCAGAGTATACCAAGGAGATAGACGATAAGTACGGCATAACCTTATCCAGCGCCAACTCCATAAACGTAGGCCGTCTTGTGCCGCAGGTAATATATTATATCGAGGCATATAAGCAGCTTGTAAAAAGAGGTGTCATCAAATACGGCGATAAGATAGATTTCGTAGTGCCTACCGGTAATTTCGGAGACATCCTTGCAGGCTATTATGCAAAAGCTCTTGGGCTTCCGGTCAGAAAGCTCATAGTCGCTTCAAATGAAAACAAGGTGCTTACGGACTTCTTTGAGACCGGCGTGTACGATAAAAACAGGGAGTTTGTAAAAACCATATCACCGAGCATGGATATACTTGTATCCTCAAATCTTGAAAGGATGCTTTATTACGCTTCAGGCTGCGATGCAGATTATGTGGCAGGACTCATGGAGAGCCTTTCAACAAATGGAAGGTTCGAGGTGACAAAGGAAGTGCTCGATAAGCTCAGGGAGATCTTCGGATACGGCTACGCTACTAATGAAGAGTCAAAGGAAGCCATAAGGAAGGCCTATGAGAAGGACGGCAGGCTGATCGATCCGCATACTGCAGTGGGCTATAAGGTAGCTGATGACTTAAATGACGGTACTCCGACTGTCATACTTTCAACAGCAAGTCCGTTCAAGTTTGCCGAGGACGTATATAAGGCGTTATTCGGAGAGATAGAGGGAGCAGAAGGAGACGGCTTCAGGTATATGGACGAGCTTTCTGCAAGGACAGGAGAAAAGGCGCCTAAGCCTCTTGCTGAGCTTAGATCAAAGGAAATACGGCACAGAGCAGTCGTAGATAAGGAAAAAATGTCTGATTTCGTATTTGACAGTCTGTCCTGTCTGAAATAATGGGAAAGGAAACGTCCAAAGTGGACATAGTCAGTGCGTCAACAGGGGCTGAGAGGGCGAAGCTCGCCTTTATACTCTCACTCCCTGCCATTGCAGAAAATCTGCTAATTACATTAGTCGGAATAATAGATACCGCCATGGTCGGCGCTCTTGGCGCCAAAGCGACCACGGCGGTTGCTTTGGTTCAGTCGCCTGTCTGGGTAGTGAATGCTATTGCAGCGGCTTTCAATGTCGGCTGTTCCGTACTTGTGGCAAGGTATATAGGGGCAAGGGAATACGACGACGCAAGGCGCGGAGCAAGAGAGACCTTTGTGCTTGGTCTCGGCTTCGGCATATTTGCGTTCCTGCTCATGTGGTTTCTGGCACCTTTCATCCCGGTGTGGATGGGCGGCGAGCCGGAGGTCTGTCCCGCATCCACATCCTATTTGAGGATAGTATCCTCAGGTTACCCGCTTTATTTTATGGGACTGATACTATGCGGAGCCATAAGAGGCAGCGGAGACACATATACGCCGATGAAGATAACGGCGTCAGCCAATCTGCTCAACATTATAGGAAATTTCTTCCTCATATATGAGCCGAGAATTGTATCGCTGTTAGGAAATGAAATAAATATCTGGGGAGCGGGCTTTGGCGTTGACGGCGCAGCCATGGCGACTGCCGCTTCCACGGCAGTATCCGGGGCAGCAGCCCTTATCATATTAATGTTTAAAGGCTCTGAGCTTAAGATAAGCTTCAGGGAAAGCTTTAAGCTGGATAAAAAGGATCTGAGGCAGATAGTAAAGGTCGGTTTTCCGACGGCGGTGGAAAGGGTAACGGTAAACCTTGGACAGGTTGTGTTTATAAGGATAGTATCCACCCTCGGAACCGTAATGCTTGCGGCCCATCACATCGCAGTCAGCGCCGAATCCGTCTGTTATCAGCCGGGATACGGCATGCAGTCGGCAGGCACCATGCTTACGGGACAGGCCCTTGGGGCAAAGAATGAAGAGCTTGCGGAAAGCTATTCCCGTATCGTAATGATAATGAGCGTTGCGATAATGGCGTTTAACGCCTTTCTGATGTTTGTTTTCGCGGAGCCTTTCATTTCGCTGTTTACTCCTGATCCTGAGGTTAAGGCCAACGCCATCGTGGCCTTAAGGATAGTGGCCTTTGCACAGCCGTTTTTCGGCATGTATATCGTCGGGACCGGACTCTTAAGAGGGCTTGGAGACGTAAAGATAGCCATGCCGGTTTCCCTCATTTGCATGTGGTTCATGAGGATCCCCCTTGCCTTTGCCGCAGTAGTCATATTAAACCTTGGGCTCAGCGGCGCATGGATAGCGATGATAATAGATCTTATAGTAAGGGGTCTGTTTATACTGTACAGGCTGCATTCCGGTAAATGGAAGGAGATGTACCACAGGGTATTCGCATGACAGGCTAAAACGCGTAGGTAACAGGTTTTAGCTGTTTTAAGCTGAGAGATTTGATTCAGGATTAAATATAGCCACATTTAAAGTATTGGTTATTTAGAGATATAAGAGATATATATGCAAACATAGCAGCCCCCTGTCCTTAAGCCGTTTCTGCAGGCTTAAGTACAGGGGGCTGCCTTTAGTATATATGTACTTTCACAAAAATAGGCTTTAGGATTTAAGCGTTTGATCCCGCTTCAGATTAATTTTCAGGACTTAAAGCATTTGGTCTAAGTCCAGGTCCAAATTCAGGATTTACAGAATTCTGAGATATCTAACCGTTTATGCATAAACTGAAAATATCAATAAAGTCACCCGAATTCTTATGTTTTAAAAATTTATGGGCCTGAAACAGTCAGATTTATCGGATAAAAATCCAGTACCTGTCATTTTAGTGGTTATAGACCCTAAAAGCCTCACCCATTTCTGAAATAGCATCGATCTCATCCGTATCCGCAGGCCGATTCTGACAGATAAAAATCAGATATTTTCAATATCAGGTGATCATATTTGATCGTATATCAAATAATATACCCTGTGCATCAATACATAATGATGATATCCGCTTGTGTATTAATGATATATCAGCCGCCATGTCAAAGGATGTTATATACCGGCACATGGAATGCTTTTTTGCTTCACATATAGTACTATTACCTGCCGGCTTCGATCTCCTCGTTTAAGTTTTTCTGGGCCGTTGTCAGCATCAGCTTGATACGGTTCAGCTGGTTGACCTCGGAAGCGCCTGGATCATAGTCTACCGCAATTATGTTTGATTTAGGGTAGGCGTTCCTCAGCTCCTTTATGACGCCCTTTCCTACTATGTGGTTAGGCAGGCATCCGAATGGCTGCACGCAGACTATGTTTGGCACGTCTTCATTTATAAGCTCCAGCATCTCGCCAGTAAGGAACCAGCCTTCGCCGGTCTGGTTGCCGAGGGACAAGTACTTTTTGGCCATGGCCGCGGTATCCCTGATATCCGACGGAGGGCAGAAGTGCCTGGAGGCCTTAAGTGCCTTTTTGGCCGCGCTTCTGCATGTCTCAAGGGCGCTTATGGCCAGATTGGACAGATCCACGGTCTTTTTCTTGCCTCCCAGGTACTTCCATTTAAATGTACTGTTGTAGAAGCAGTAGAGGAGGAAGTCCATAAGATCCGGCATGACGCATTCCGCGCCCTCGGATTCAAGGAGCTCGACGATGTTGTTGTTTGCAAGAGGAGAGAATTTTACGAGGATCTCTCCGACGACGCCGACTCTCGGTTTTCTTTCTCCGGTACGAGGGAGCTCGTCAAAGTCCTTTACTATATCCTTTAATATGCGGTTGAACTCACCAAAGCCAGGCGTTTTTCTGTCAAGGGCCCGTATGCATCTTACCTTCCATTTTTCATGGAGCCTGTCGGCGCTTCCCTTTACCTTTTCATAAGGCCTTGTGGCGTAGAGCACTCTCATGAACACATCGCCGTATACGAGGGCCTGAAGGGCCTTTACGGCAAGCATAGGAGTGATCTTAAAGCCCGGGTTGGTCTCCATGCCGTTGGCGTTTATGGAAATGACAGGAATGTCAGGTATACCGGCTTTTTCCAAGGCTCTCCTTATGAATCCGATATAGTTGCTGGCCCTGCAGCCGCCTCCGGTCTGGGACATGATAACGGCAGTGTGCTCAAGGTCGTACTTTCCGGAAAGCAGCGCGTCCATTATCTGCCCGATGACTATAAGGGACGGGTAGCAGGCGTCGTTATTTACATATTTGAGCCCCATGTCTATGGCGTTCCTGTTGTCGTTTTTAAGAACCACAAGGTTATAGCCCGCGTTCCTGAATACCGGCTCCAAAAGCTCAAAGTGTATAGGAGACATCTGAGGGCAGAGTATGGTATAGTCCTTTTTCATCTCCTTGGTGAAGTATTTGCGGTTATAGGCAGAGGAAACGGCATGGCTCTGGACCTTCTTCATTTCCCTGACCTTTATGGCTGCAATGAGAGAACGTATACGTATCCTTGCGGCGCCTAAGTTGTTGACCTCGTCTATCTTCAGTACGGTGTATATCTTACCGGACATGCTTAAGATATCCTTTACCTGGTCCGTAGTAACGGCGTCAAGGCCGCAGCCGAAGGAGTTCAGCTGCACAAGATCCAGGTCGTCACGCTTTTTTACAAGGGACGCGGCCCTGTAGAGCCTTGTATGATACATCCACTGGTCCGTTACTATGGTAGGCCTGTCCACATCGCTTAAGTGGCTCACTGAATCCTCAGTAAGTACGGCAAAGCCGTAGCTGGTGATAAGGTCGGCAATGCCGTGGTTTATCTCCGGATCCACATGGTAAGGACGTCCTGCGAGGACTATGCCGCGGCGTTTGTTAGCTTCCATCCATTTGAGGATCTCCTCGCCCTTTTCCTCGGTCTCCTTTTTGACCTTTAACAGCTCGTCATAGCCTGCGGAAGCAGCGTCCCGGATCTCCTGCTCTGTAATGAGCGGGTAGGAGTTGCCGGCCGTGTCCCTGTTTTCCTTAAACTTAGGCATGAAGGCCTTTACTATGGACTCGGTAAATACATCCTTATTGGTGAGCGGAAGGAAAGGACACATAAACTCTATGTTTCTTTCCTTTAAGTCCATGTTGTTTTTGATATTTTCAGGATAGGAGGTAACTATCGGACAGTTATAGTGGTTTCCTGCTTCAGGAGATTCATTCCTCTCATAAGGTATGCATGGATAGAATATGAACCTTACGCCCTGATCTATGAGCCATTCTATATGTCCGTGGGTTATCTTGGCAGGATAGCATTCGGACTCCGAAGGTATGGTCTCCATGCCGAGCTCATATATCTTCCTTGTGCTGACCGGGCTTAAAACGACGCGGTAGCCGAGCTTCCTGAAAAATACCGCCCAGAGAGGGAAGTTCTCATACATGTTGAGGACCCTCGGAATGCCTACAGTACCGCGGTAAGCCTCTTCCTCCTTAAGGGGCTCATAGTCAAACATGCGCTTAAGCTTGTACTTAAACATGTTTGGTATCTCTTCCTTTACGCCGGTGCCGCCGAGAGGCTTCTCGCACCTGTTTCCGGATATGTGCCTGCTTCCGTCAGGGAAGTGGTTGATGGTGAGCATGCAGTTATTGGTGCAGCCATTGCAGTGAGTCATGGAAGTCGTGAACTTAAAATCAATGATCTCATCAAGGGAAAGCATGGAGGTGACTGCTGCGTCCTTTGGAGATGCATCGCCGTTTTCACCGCAGGAAACGGTCTTTCCGGCGGTCTTAAAGCCGTAGCGTTCCCTGGCGATGAGGGCCGCTCCGAATGCGCCCATTATTCCCGCTATATCAGGTCTTGTGGCCTCGCAGTCCGCAACCTTTTCAAAGGCCCTTAAAACGGCATCGTTATAGAAAGTGCCGCCCTGGGTGACTATGTGTCTGCCGAGATCCCTTGCATCGCTGATCTTTATGACCTTGTAGAGAGCGTTTTTGATGACCGAGTAGGCAAGGCCGGCGGAGATGTCCGATACCGGAGCTCCCTCCTTCTGGGCCTGCTTTACATTTGAATTCATGAAAACGGTGCATCTGGTGCCGAGATCAGTCGGATGTTTGGCGTAGAGGGCTTCTTTTGCAAAATCCTCCACGCTGTAGCTCAAGGATTTGGCGAAGGATTCAATAAATGAACCGCAGCCTGAGGAGCAGGCTTCGTTCAGCTGTATCGAATCCACGGTGCCGTCCTTGATATGTATGCATTTCATATCCTGTCCGCCTATGTCGAGGATGCAGTCCACGTCCTTGTCAAAGAAGGCGGCAGCGTAGTAGTGGGCTATGGTCTCAACCTCGCCCTCATCCAGCTTGAAGGCGGCCTTAAGCAGAGCTTCGCCGTAGCCGGTGGAGCATGAGTAGGCGATATGAGCCTTTTCCGGAAGCTGAGCCTTTATCTCCTTAAAAGCCTTGATGGCGGTATCGATAGGAGAGCCGTTATTGTTGCAGTAAAATTTGTAGAGCAGTGTACCGTCCTCACCTACAAGGGCCAGCTTGGTGGTGGTGGAACCGGCATCTATGCCAAGAAAACAGTTTCCCTCGTATTCTGAGAGAGGAGCGGTCTTTACATTTGCATTTGCATGACGTTTTACGAATCTTTCATAGTCCTCCCGGCTCTCAAAGAGAGGCTCGAGACGCTTTATCTCAGCCTTTAATGATATGTGACTCTTAAGCAGCCCTATGAGCTCGTCTATCTGCACCGGGCGTATGCCATCAGTGGCCTTATAGACGGCCTTTTTTCCGGGAGCCGGTATTGAATACGCAGCGCCCATGGCCGCATAAAGATGAGAGTCCGGCGGAGCGATGACGTGCTCGTCGTCGAGCTTTAATGTACGTATAAAAGCTTTCCTGAGTTCAGGAAGAAAGTGCAGCGGACCGCCAAGAAAGGCTACGTGGCCCCTTATGGGCTTGCCGCAGGCGAGGCCGGAGATGGTCTGATTGACAACGGCCTGGAATATCGAGGCACTCAGGTCTTCCTTTGTCGCCCCATCGTTAATAAGCGGCTGTATATCTGACTTGGCAAATACTCCGCAGCGGGCGGCTATCGGATAGATGGCCTTGTAGTTTGCCGCGTATTCGTTAAGTCCGGCGGCATCAGTCTGGAGCAGGGCGGCCATCTGGTCTATAAATGAACCTGTTCCGCCTGCGCATATGCCGTTCATCCTCTGGTCTATGCCGTTACTGAAATAAATGATTTTTGCGTCCTCGCCCCCAAGCTCTATGGCAACATCGCATTCAGGATACCTCGTGCTTAAAACCGAGGAAACGGCCACTACCTCCTGCACGAAGGGCGCGTTTACGGATTTTGAGAGGGAAAGTCCTCCCGAACCCGTTATGGCCGCCCTTAAGGAGATGCTGCCGAGCTTTTCCTTTGCTTTTTCAAGGAGCCCCGCAAGGGTCTCCTGTATATTTGCAAAATGCCTTTTGTAATCTGAGAACAGTACGCTGTCGTTTTCATCGATAATGGCTACTTTTACTGTCGTGGAGCCGATATCGACGCCTAACCTGTAATCCTTATCCATAAAATCCCCTGTTAATAAAAATATAGTTTTATAAGAGCTGCATTCTTAAAGAAGCAGCCCTTGAGTAATTAATCCAAGTATTTTACTGGAGTATAGCATATATATTATATATTTAAATTATATAAAATGAAACATGAACCATAAAACAAGTGTTAATATTATATCCGGTATGATATGATTATCTCTAAACATCTAAAACAGACAGAATTTTTAAGGGGAAACATGAATAAGTTTTTTTATAAAATGAAATTTAAGTACCAGAGGTACGCAATAAAGAACTTAGCGGTCTACGCTTCGGTGATATTTGCCATAGGCTATATGCTCATAAGCACGCCGGTGGGAGCGGACATATATTCAAGATATCTTATGTTCACGCCGAGGGATGTACTGCACGGACAGATATGGCGCATATTTACTGCGATGCTCTATCCGCCTTTTTCCGGCGGCGTATTTAATGCTCTGTTAGGCATATTTATATATTACAGCTTTGCATCGGCGGTGGAGCAGATATGCGGTGAGTTCGAATTTAACGTGTATTTCTTCGGCAGCATTCTCATAGGCGAGCTGGGCAATATAGCATATTATCTGTTTACGGGAAATAATTTCCCGTTCATACCGATGTTTACATATTTTTCGGTATTCATAGCCTTTGCCATACTTTATGCCGAGTCGACGGTACTGCTGTTTTTTATCATACCGATCAAGACCAAATATCTGGCTGTATTTGAGCTGGCGCTTTATACGTTTTATTTTATATTCGGAGATAACTTAAGCAGGATCTTCGGTATCGCGTATACAAGATTTGCCATAGTTGCGGCAATGATCCCGGTGTATCTGTTCTACAGACTCATATATAACGGGAACGGAAGCATATTTTCATCCATCAGGGATATGATAAACCGCGGAAAACGCCGCAGGGAATGGCGGGATCAGTGGAAATGAGTTTTGAAGGCCTTGCCGTGGAATATTCAGAATATCTCGCAGGCCTTGGCATGAAAAAGAGCACCACAGCCTTCTACATTAAGGATGCAGAGGGCTTTTTTTCATGGGTAAGGGAAAATACCGGGGCAGATAAGCTGGAGACAGGCCGCGAGGAGATAGAAGCTTATACTGCTTATTTAAGAAGCCTGGGAATATCACCGGCAACGGAAGCCCGCTGTATATCCTCGCTCAGGCGCTTTTTCAGATGGGCGAGCATGAGAGGTTATATTTATTTTGACCCTACCCTTGGATTAAAGCAGCCGAAGCTTATAAAAAAACAGCCTGAGATACTTACTCAGTCCGAGATATTGAGCATATTGAGCGCCGTGGATAAAAAAACTCCCAAGGGATTAAGGGACAGGGCGATGATAGAGCTCATGTTTACTACCGGGATATCCGTGTCGGAGCTTTTGGGACTTAAAGCTGAGGGAGTGGATACCCGTAAAAGGCAGATAAGCGTCGGGGAAGGACGGGGCAGAGTGTTAAAGGTAACGGGCTCAGCCCTAAGATCACTGAAAAAATATGAAAGGATAAGGAGCGGGTCTGCGGATGGCAGCCTGGAGGAAGTCTTTTTCTTAAGCTGCCAGGGAAGGAAGATGACAAGGCAGGGCTTCTGGAAGCTGTTTAAGAGCTATGCTGTAACGGCCGGGATAGAAAAGGATGTCTCGCCGGAAGCCTTAAGACACAGCTTTGCGGTAAATGCCTTTTTATCCGGGGAATCCGCAGAAGAGGTCAGGAAAAAGCTTGGACATATAACAAAAAGCCCGACGCTCGAGTATGAGTCGATAGCGTCGGGAAAATGATCAGAAGCTGTGCATAACATCGGAGTCGGATTCACCGGTCTTTTCTATGGAGCGTATCACGACGGTGTAGGATTCGCCGCCGTCCACGGATATGCTTACCCGGTCCCCTGTCCTGCGGCCTATGAGGGCGGAGCCAAGAGGGGATTCATTGGATATGAGCCTTTTTTGGGGATCGCATCTTATGGGAGTTACGATCCTGTATTTCTCAGTTTCATCGTCCTCCTCATAGTATACCTCCACGGTATTGTTTATTCCGACTGTATCCTCGTCGGGGCTTTCATCCACTACGGTGGCGAACCTCAGCATTTTTTCAAGATAGCGTATCCTGCTGTTGTTCTGGTTGTTATCCCTCTTGGCGCAGTAATATTCAAAATTTTCGGAAAGGTCGCCGAGAGCCCGGGCTTCCTTAAGAGCTTTAAGTGCCGCAGGACGGACGACAGTTTTTCTGTGTTCTATTTCTTCTTCTATGCGTTTTATGTCAGCTCTTGTGAGCTGCTCTGAACCGTTCAAGCTCATTTCACATTACCTCCAAAAGCATCTATTTATAATAATTGCAAGTCCCTTGAATGTAAACCTCCAAAATATTTAAAAACAATCTTAAAACAGTGCTGTATACGGTTTGACATTGATTTTAGATAGTCTTATAATTTAGCGAATGTAATAGAGCCATAGCTGTATTTTAAGAAGGGGTTTTTATTTATGGCAGGCAGAAGTTCACATGAAATGGACATAACCCACGGAAGCGTTTTCCCGAAATATGTCTCTTTCATCATTCCAATGATGCTGACGTATCTTTTGCAGTATGCGTTCAATTCAGCGGACATGATAGTAATAGGCCAGTTTGAGGGAGCTGATTCGCTGGCGGCGGTAGGATCTACTACGGTACTTGTCAACCTTATCGTCAATTTTTTTGCCGGGCTTTCCAACGGAGTCAACATAACGGTGGCGACGGACTATGCCGGAGAAAAATTCGATGATGTGTCCAAGGAAGTCCACACTGCCATGGCAACGGGACTTTTGGGCGGAGTGATATTCGGTGTGATCGGCATACTTTCATCAAGGCCGCTGCTTACGCTGATGCAGTCGCCGGATAATGTCATCGATCTGTCGGTGGCCTATCTCTTCGCTTATTATATTGGAATGCCCGGACTGGTGCTCTATAACTTCTCGGCTGCGATATTAAGGGCGATAGGAGACACGAGGCGCCCGATGAACTACCTTATATTTTCAGGGATCTTAAACGTGGTGCTGAACCTGTTTACTGTCATCGTGCTGGGGCTCGGAGTAGTGGGAGTCGGCATAGCTACATCTGTTTCCAACTATGCTTCGGCACTGCTGACCATGAGAGCTCTTGTAAAAGAAGATTCATGCCTTAAGCTCAACTTAAACAGCATCGGCATACAGAAGGACGTATTCAAGTCAATGATGAAGACCGGACTTCCTGTAGGGCTGCAGGGAAGCATCTTTTCAATATCTAACATAATGATACAGTCCTGCATAAACAGCTTCGGCTCTGTGTACATGGCGGGAAATTCGGCTTCCCAGAGCCTTGAGGGCTTCCAGCAGGGGCTTATGAACGCCAACGCCAACACGCTGCTTACTTTTACGAGCCAGAACGTTGGAGCCAAAAAATGGCTGAGAGCCCGTAAGTGCATAAAGGATATAATGATCTGGGGATGCATCGGGACGCTTGTCTTCGGCATAGTTATGGTAGTATTCAACAAGCCGCTTTTAGGACTGTTCACAAATGATCCGGATGCCATGAGTGTGGCGATGCGCAGGCTGCAGCCTATGGCGTTATTCGCCTTCCTCGGCATAATAATGGACGGCATGGCAAACGGGCTGAGAGGCTTCGGCTATTCCATAGAGCCTATGGTGGCTACGCTGATCGGGGCCTGCGCCTTCAGGATCCTGTGGCTCATGACGCTGTTTGTGCTGTTCCCGGTATACGAGATGACATTTATTGTCTGGCCTGTGAGCTATGTGGTCACAGCCATTGCTGAGGGAATTATACTTAAGAAAAAGCTCAGGAGATTTCCTAAGCATGATCTTGAATTCTGATATTTCAATGTATGGGATATGCGGTATGAGGCCTGCATATCCCAAAACCGTATATGGAGGGTCATATGAAACCTGATGAAAGAAACCTTACCCTGCTTACCGATTTTTATGAGCTTACCATGATGCAGGGCTACTTCAGGGAAGAGGAGCAGAATGTACAGGTGATATTCGACGCCTTTTTCAGGAGCAATCCGGATGGAAATGCATTTTCCATATCCTGCGGCCTGGAGCAGGTCATACAGCTTATAGAGAATTTTCATTTTGATGAGGATGACATAGAGTATCTTAAGTCCCTCGGCACCTTCCACGATGACTTTTTAGATTACCTGAGGGATTTTAAGTTCACCGGCAGCATATGGGCCATACCCGAGGGAAATGTCATGTTTCCAAGGGAGTCTGTGATAAAGGTGGCGGCGCCTATCATGCAGGCCCAGCTTTTAGAGACTGCCATACTTAATATCATCAATCATCAGTCCCTCATTGCCACAAAGGCCGCCAGGGTAGTGGAGGCAGCAGAGGGAGACGGGGTCATGGAGTTCGGATTAAGGAGAGCTCAGGGCCCGGACGCCGGCATATACGGAGCCAGGGCAGCAGTCATAGCAGGCTGCGTGGGCACATCAAACGTGCTTGCCGGACAGATGTTTGACATACCTGTGCTCGGCACCCACGCCCACAGCTGGATAATGTCCTTTGAGGATGAGCTTTCGGCCTTCAGGGCATACGCAAAGCTTTATCCGGATAACTGCATACTGCTGATAGACACATACGATACCTTAAAGTCGGGGCTTCCAAACGCCATAAAGGTATTTAAGGAAATGAGGGAGGCAGGGATAAAGCCTAAGAAATACGGCATCCGCATGGATTCGGGAGACCTTGCCTATCTTTCCAAAAAAGTAAAAAAGGCCTTTGACGCAGAAGGATTTTACGACGTGACGATCTCAGCCTCAAATGATCTGGATGAAAACCTTATCTCGTCACTGAAACAGCAGGGAGCCAAGATAAACAGCTGGGGAGTGGGGACGAATCTTATCACTTCAAAGGATACCCCTTCCTTCGGTGGCGTATATAAGCTCGCTGCCATTGAGGACAGGGCCACGGGGAAGTTTATCCCAAAGATAAAGGTATCGGAAAATACCGAAAAGGTCACAAATCCAGGCGATAAAGTCATTTACAGGATATACGGCAGGGATACGGGAAAGATAATCGCGGATCTTATAGCTTTAAAGGAGGAAAAATACAGCACGGATGAGGATCTGCTGCTGTTTGATCCGGTTGAAACATGGAAAAAGACCCTGCTTAAAGCCGGCACATATACCATGAAGGAGCTTCTGATACCGGTATATCTAAACGGTGAGTGCGTATATAAGGACAGGCCGACGGTAATGGAGCTGCAGAAGATATGCAGGGAGGACATGGCGACCTTATGGGAGGAGTCAAGGAGGCTTACGAACCCGAGTACGGTACATGTGGACTTAAGCCGTCCGCTCTGGGAGCTCAAGCAGGCCATGCTTGATAAGTATAAGGCTGTATGATAAAATTAAAGACTGCCAATTAATAAAACCATTTATCAGAGGAGGAATGAAAATGGCGTTATACACTAAGGTTGACACCTCCATGAATTTCGTGGAAAGAGAAAAGGAGATCGAGAAATTCTGGAAGGACAACGACATTTTTGAAAGATCCATCAAAGAACATGAAGGCGATCCGAGCTATGTATTTTATGACGGGCCCCCTACGGCAAACGGTAAGCCGCACATAGGCCATGTGCTCACAAGATGTATCAAGGATCTTATTCCAAGATATCAGACCATGAAGGGCAAGATGGTACCCCGTAAGGCAGGCTGGGATACCCACGGGCTTCCGGTTGAGATAGAGGTAGAAAAGCAGATCGGGATCAACGGCAAGGATCAGATAGAGAATTACGGGATAGCTCCGTTTATAGAGCTCTGCAAGGAGAATGTCTGGAAATATAAGCACATGTGGGAGGATTTCTCCTTCAGAGTTGGATTCTGGGCAGATATGGAGCATCCTTATGTTACATATTATGACGATTATATCGAATCCGTGTTCTGGGCGTTAAAGGAGATCTGGAACAAGGGACTGTTATATAAGGGTTTCAAGATAGTTCCTTACTGTCCAAGGTGCGGGACGCCCCTTTCATCCCATGAGGTGGCTCAGGGCTACAAGGATGTAAAGGAGCGCTCAGCCATAGTACGTTTCAAGTGCGCCGACGAGGATGCATATATACTTGCATGGACCACGACGCCGTGGACCCTTCCTTCAAACGTGGCACTCTGCGTTAATCCTGAGGAGGATTATGTAAAGGTAAAGGGCGGGGACGGCCTCGTTTATTATGTGGGAGCAGCCCTTAAGGATAAGCTCTTAGGCGAGGATGCCGAGATCCTTACGCATATGAAGGGCAGCGAGCTTGAGCATAAGGAGTACGTGCCTATATTTAAAAAGGCGGCGGAGCTTGCGGAAAAGCAGCATAAAAAGGCCCACTACGTGACCTGCGCTGATTACGTCACAATGACTGACGGTACCGGCATAGTACACATCGCTCCGGCCTTCGGTGAAGACGACGCCAATGTCGGAAGAAAATACGAGCTTCCTTTTGTACAGTTAGTAGACGAAAAGGGATGCATGACCGACGGCGAGGAGTGGAACGGCCTGTTTGTTAAAAAGGCTGATCCTAAGGTGCTTAAGAACTTAGAGGAGAGAGGCCTTCTGTTTGCGGCTCCGGAGTTCGAGCACAGCTATCCTCACTGCTGGAGATGCAATACTCCGCTTTTATATTACGCAAGAGAGTCCTGGTACATAGCCATGAGTAAGGTAAAGGACGACCTTGTAAGAAATAACGCTACGGTCAACTGGATACCTGAGAGCATAGGAAAGGGAAGGTTCGGCGAATGGATCGCAAATGTTCAGGACTGGGCCTTATCCAGAAACCGTTACTGGGGAACCCCGCTTCCTATATGGGAGTGCGAGTGCGGCCACAGAGAGTGCATCGGAAGCCGTAAGGAGCTTAAGGAAAAGAGCTGCAATTACGATGAGGTGCTTTCAGAGTTAAAGGCGGCGGGAGACAAGGGCTACAGCGGAGACAGCATAGAGCTCCATAGGCCTTACGTAGATAAGATAGAGCTTACCTGTCCGCACTGCGGCGGCAGGATGAAGCGCATAACCGACGTTATTGACTGCTGGTTCGATTCCGGTGCGATGCCTTTTGCACAGCATCATTATCCGTTTGAAAATAAGGAGCTGTTTGAAAAGGAATTCCCGGCACAGTTTATTTCAGAGGCGGTGGATCAGACAAGAGGCTGGTTCTATTCGCTGCTTGCGGAGTCCACACTGTTATTTAACAGGGCGCCTTATGAAAATGTAATAGTCCTCGGACATGTACAGGATGAGAACGGACAGAAGATGTCCAAGTCCAAGGGAAACGCCGTGGATCCTGTGGAGGCGTTAAATGAATTCGGTGCCGACGCCATAAGGTGGTACTTCTATACAAACTCAGCCCCATGGCTGCCTAACAGGTTCTACGCCAAGGCTGTGACTGAGGGCCAGAGGAAGTTCCTCGGCACATTATGGAATACCTACGCCTTTTATATACTGTATGCAAACATAGACGACTTTGATCCGACCAAGTACGAGCTTAGACGCGAAGGACTTTCCGTCATGGACAGATGGATACTTTCCAAGATGAATTCCATGATAAAGTCGGTGGATACATGCATGTCACAGTATAAAATACCTGAAGCCTGCAGCGCCCTCGAGGAGTTCGTTGACGATCTTTCCAACTGGTACGTAAGGCGCAGCCGTGAACGCTTCTGGAAGGCTGGTATGGAGCAGGATAAGATAGACGCTTATATGACTCTCTATACCGCCATATATAACACGATACTCTGTGCGGCTCCGTTTATTCCGTTTATGACGGATGCCATATACCAGAACATGGTAAGGAGCGTGGATAAGACGGCCAAGGAGTCGGTACATCTCTGCGATTTCCCTGAGGTGGACGAAGCAAGGATCGATGAGGGACTTGAAAAGTCCATGGATGAGGTATTGAGCATAGTTATCCTCGGAAGGGCTGCAAGAAACCTTTCAGGCTTAAAGAACAGGCAGCCTATCGCCAACATGTATGTCAGGTCTGACATAGAGCTCAATGATTTCTTCAAGGCGATCATCACTGATGAGCTTAATGTCAAGAGCGTGATATTCAAGGATGACGTAAGCGAGTATACGGCCTACACCTTTAAGCCGCAGCTTAAGACTGTCGGTCCTAAGTACGGAAAGAACCTCAATTTCATCAGGAAGTATCTCACAGAGATAGACGGAAGCACGGCCATGGATGAGCTTAAGAAAAACGGAGCTCTGCGCTTCAGCGCCCCTGACGGAACAGATATAGAGCTTACAAAGGAAGACCTCCTCATAGATTCCTCCAAAAAGGACGGTTATGTTACCCAGGAGGATATTCACACCACGGTAGTCCTTGATACAAATCTTACGGATGAGCTTATCAGGGAAGGCTTCATGAGGGAGATAATCTCCAAGGTCCAGACCATGCGTAAGGAAGCCGGCTTTGAGGTCATGAACCATATAATCATCACCTGCGAAGGCTCTGAAAGACTCTATGAGGTGATCCGTGAGTTTGGCGGTGAGATCTGCCATGACTGCATGGCCGACGCCATTGAGATAAGGACGCCGGAAGGATATACAAAGGACTGGGATATAAACGGAGAGCCTTTGTCCATAGGCGTAAAAAGGGTTTAAGTAAAAGAGGTGTTCTTTCGTGGTAAAGATAGATGTTGTTTCAGGATTTCTTGGAGCGGGGAAAACGACTTTTATCAGGAAGCTGATATCGGAAGCCCTTAAGGGCGAAAAGATAGTCCTTATTGAAAATGAATTCGGAGAGATATCCATCGACGGAGGATTTTTAAAGGATTCAGGCATAGAGATAAGGGAAATGTCCCAGGGCTGCATATGCTGCTCACTGGTGGGGGATTTTGAAAAGTCCTTAAAAGAAGTCATCGAGAGGTTCGAGGCGGACAGGATCATAATCGAGCCCTCCGGAGTGGGAAAGCTTTCAGATGTCATGAAGGCCGTTACGGAGGCTTCCGCAAGTCTTGATGTATCGCTTAATTCAGCGGTGACCATAGTTGACGCCAAAAAATGCAGGATGTATATGAAAAACTTCGGTGAGTTTTTCATAAACCAGATCCAGTATGCAGGGACGATAGTCCTAACCAGGACCGACATAGTCGACGACCATGGAGTGGAGGAAGCGGTAAGGCTCATAAGCGGCATCAACGACAGGGCGGAGATCATAACAACTCCGGTATCCAGGCTTAAGGGAGAGAGGCTTCTTGAGATCATGGAAAAGCATGACAGCATGCTGGAGGAAATGATGAGAGAGGCTCTTAATGAGCCTGACGGCGAATCAGAGGAGGAACACGAGCATCACCACCACCATCATGAGGGTCATGAACACGGACACTGTGAACATCATGAACATCATGAGGGCCATAAGCATCATGAAGGCCACGAGTGTTGCGGACATCATGACCATGACGGCCATGAGCACCATGAAGGACATGAGTGCTGCGGTCACCACGAGCATGGACATGGCCATGAGCATGGACACGACGCGGATGAGGTATTTGAATCCTGCGGCTTTACCAACGTCCCAAAGATCTCGAAAGAGAAGCTTGAATCAATACTAAAGGAGCTTTCTGAAGCCGGTGACGGCGTCATACTGAGAGCTAAAGGCATGCTCGAGGCCTCTGACAAGGATACCTGGTATTACTTCGATATGGTACCGGGGGAGTATGAGATAAGAGAAGGGCTGCCTGATTATACCGGCAAGGTCTGCATCATCGGAAGCGGCCTTGACGGGGAAAACTTAAAGCACATGTTTTTTGACTGAATAAAGTACCGGATCGGGCCTTAAAACCCGGTCCGGTAAGCGTGATTAAAGACATATGAACGGATATATTGAAAATGACGAGATACCTGTATTCCTTATCAACGGGTTCCTTGAAGCCGGAAAAACGTCATTTATCGCATATACGATGTCGGAGGAATACTTTCACATAGAAGGGCCGACCATCCTTATCCTGTGTGAGGAAGGGGAGGTCGCCTATGATCCGAGGCTTTTAAAGCGCGAGGATACGACGGTAATCGCCGTGGAAAATGAAGACAGGCTTACGAAGGAATATTTTGAGGCGCTCCAGAAGGAATACGGGCCTGAACGCGTTATCATAGAATATAACGGAATGTGGAAAGACCCGGGAGAGCTTGTATTTCCGGATAAGTGGGTAATGTACCAGCAGCTTACCATCATGGACGGTTCTACCCTTGGGACCTATCTTGCCAATATGAAGGCTCTTATGGGGCCAATGTTAAAGAATTCGGAGCTCTGTATAGTAAACCGCTGTGATGATATTCCTGAGGAAAAGCTTCTGGACTATAAACGCAAGCTGAGGCCTATGCTTTTTAAGGGCTCCACCGTTATCATGGAGAACAGATACGGGGAGATAGAGCTTGAGGTGCTTGACGAGGAGCTGCCTTATGATGTAAGCGGAGATACGGTCATCATATCCGATGAGGATTACGGAGTATGGTTCATAGACGCCAAGGATTATCCCGCAAGATATCTTGGAAAAACGGTGGAGTTCAGGGCTCAGATACTTAAGCCCGCAAGTCTTGATAAAGATGAATTCGTGCCTGTAAGGATGGTAATGACATGCTGTGAGGCGGATATGCAGCCGCTTGGATACATAGCTTCATACAGCGGGATCGACGCCTTTAAAGACGGCGACTGGGTCATGGTACAGGCGGAGTTTTCATTAAAGGAACACAGAGAATATGAGGGAGAAGGCCCTTACCTGACGGTAAAAAAGCTTACCCGGACAGGTGAAGCAAAGGGGCCGGCAGGATTTTGACAGCTTTCGGTATGGATCTTGAAAACTGGAACATAATAACAGAGCCAGGTACATCCGACGTTGAGGTGAAAAGGTCGCATTTTATCTGCGCCCTGAAAAGGGTAAAGAACGAAGAGGAGGCCAGGGAATTCATCAATTCGGTACGCAGGGAGCATTTTGATGCAAGACACAATTGTTTTGCCATGCGCATCGGAAGGCCGGGAAACGTATTTGAAAGGTCCGGCGACGATGGAGAGCCCCAGGGAACTGCGGGAAAGCCCATGCTGGAGATCCTTAAGGGCAGGGGGCTTTACGATATCTGCGCTGTTGTGACAAGATATTTCGGAGGGACACTGCTTGGCACAGGGGGACTTGTAAGGGCGTATTCCGACTCACTGAAGGAGGCGGTAGAGGCTTCCGGTATATCAAGGGTATCAAGGGGCTTAAAAGTAGCGGTAAAATGTGATTACCAGTCAGCCGACAGGATAAAAAGATATGCGCTGAACGCTTCCATACCCGTAATTTCGGAGGAATATGGAGAGGCCTGCTCTTTTACATATATTGTGGCGGAGGGCGCTGAAGACGGATTCTTAAGTAAGATCACGGAGCTAAGCCTCGGCAGGGCAGAGACGGACATACTGGGAGAAGTCCTTTATTACGGCGTGGACAGGCCGGTCATATATGAATGAGGCTTTTTGAAAGAGGTAGGATGAGATGATCAACTTTCAGGAAGAAATAAAGAGATTCAAGCCATCGCTTGACGTAGACAGTATAGAGGACGCCATAAGCGGTATAGATCTTACTGATATGAACGACCTTATGGTGCAGCTGGTGGAGAACGCCTCCGCTTACAGTGAAACAAGAAATATAAATTACAAAGACCTGACAGATGAGATATAGACCGGATCTTATAAAAATTTCAAAGGCTTATTATAACAGGGGGCTTGAGAGAGCAAAGCTCAACGATCTGTCCGGAGCAGCAGTCTATCTGAAAAAATCACTCATATACGATAAGTACAGGACTGAGGCGAGAAATCTTCTTGGACTCATATTCTATGAGTCGGGAGAAACGGCGGACGCCATAGTACAGTGGGTTGTGAGCATAAATCTCGATCCCCGTGATAATGACGCGGACAGATATCTTGACGAGATACAGAGAAAGCCCGGGGTGTTAAGCGAGGCTTCAGCCCTCGTAAGGCGTTTCAACCAGGCCCTTGAGATAGCCCAGAACGGCGGAGAGGATTTTGCTATGGTGGAGCTTTCCGACATTACGAGGAAAAAGCCCAACTATATCAAAGCCCAGCTGCTGCTCGCCATACTTTACATGCAGGCCGGGGAACACATCAAGGCCGGTAAGGCGCTGATGGCTGTCCTTGATATCGACAGAAACCATCCGCAGGCCACCATTCTCATGGATGAGGTAAAGAGGGCTACCGGAAAGGCTGAAGTGGAGAGAGCAAAGCTTAAGAACGCCTACAGCCACAGGGAGCTGGAGGAGGGAGACGTCATAATCCCAAAGACAAGGGCCGGGACAAGTCTCGATAAGGTGGTGATATATATAACCGCCGGCATAATCATCGGCCTTGTAAGCTTTTACCTGCTTATACTTCCTTCCGTAAGGAGGATATATAACAGAGCCTTAAATGACAGTATTATCCAGAACTCTGCCGAGCTTTCGGATGTGAACGCCAGATATTCGGAGCTGAGCGACAGCTATGACGAGCTTAACGCCGAGTTTCAGGACGTCAGCCAGAGGCTGAACGCCTACGAGGAGCAGAATATCAACTTTACGTCGGCATATGAAAGCCTTAACAGCATAATAAGCGACTGTGCAGCCGGAAATTATGAGGCGGCCGCTGATAAATACCTGCAGCTTGACAGATCTATAATAACCTCGGAGCCTCTGATAAGCCAGCTTCAGGAGGCGGACAGGCTCATGCTTAACGACGGCTTTACGGCCATATCCGAAATGGGCACCGCTCAGTGGAACGGAGGAAATCTTTCTGCTGCTGAAAATTATTACAGGCTTGCCCTTAACATAAAGCCGGATGATCCTGAGGTAATGTTCCTTTTAGCAAGACTTTTGCAGTCACAGGACAGGATCAGCGAGGCAAATGAGATATTTGACAAGATAGTCGGAGAGCATCCGGAGAGCCCGTACGCTCAGCGTTCGATAGACGCAAGAGGTTATTGATATTTAGGAGAGTATATGATTTCAAAAAGAGAAGATATAAGAAACATAGCCATAATAGCCCATGTTGACCATGGCAAGACTACTCTTGTGGACGCCCTGTTAAAGCAGAACGGCGTATTCAGGGAGAACCAGGAGGTCGCTGAAAGGGTCATGGACTCAAACGATATTGAGAGGGAGAGGGGAATAACCATCCTTTCAAAAAATACCGCCATCAATTATAAGGGCTATAAGATAAATATAGTCGATACGCCGGGCCACGCGGATTTCGGCGGAGAGGTAGAACGTGTCCTTAAGATGGTGGACGGAGTCGTTCTGCTGGTGGACGCCTTTGAGGGGCCTATGCCTCAGACAAGATTCGTACTGGGAAGGGCCATGGAGCTTGATCTTCCAGTGGTGGTATGCATCAACAAGATAGACCGCGACGGAGCAAGGCCTCAGGAGGTCGTGGATGAGGTCCTTGAGCTTTTACTTGAGCTAGGTGCTTCCGATGAGCAGATCGACTGTCCGTTTGTATACGCTTCCGCAAGAGCAGGAGCCTCAAGTCTTGATCCGGCTGAGCCGGGCAAGGATATGCAGCCGCTCCTTGATACGATAATCAATTACATCCCATGTCCTACGGGAGATCCGGACGCTCCTCTGCAGATGCTCATATCCACCATAGATTATAATGACTATGTGGGAAGGATAGGCGTAGGAAAGGTAAGCAACGGAAAGATACGCGTAAATCAGCAGGTAGTTCTGTGCAACCACCACGATCCTGATAAAATGATCAGGACAAAGGTTTCAAAGCTTTACGAGTTCAACGGCCTTAACAGGGTAGAGACCGAGGAGGCCGAAATAGGCTCCATCGTGGCTGTTTCAGGCATACCTGAGATCCATATAGGCGATACCATATGTGCTCCGGAAAACATCGAGGCAATTCCTTTCCAGAAGATCTCCGAGCCGACCATCGCCATGTATTTCATGGTCAATGATTCACCGCTTGCGGGCACCGAGGGAAAATATATAACCTCAAGACATATAAGGGACAGGCTCTACAGGGAGCTCAATACGGACGTTTCCCTCAGAGTGGAGGATACGGAGAGCGCGGACTGCTTTAAGGTCTCAGGAAGAGGAGAACTGCATCTTTCCGTGCTCATAGAGAATATGCGCAGGGAGGGCTATGAATTTGCCGTTTCCAAGGCGGAGGTGCTCTATAAGACCGATGAGAACGGTAAAAGGCTTGAGCCTATGGAAAAATGCTATATAGACGTGCCGGATGATTATTCGGGAGCAGTTATACAGAAGCTTACCCAGCGAAAGGGAGATCTCCTCAGTATGAACCCTAACGGCTCAGGGACCACAAGGCTTGAGTTCGAGATACCTTCAAGAGGACTCATCGGCTACAGGAACGACTTCCTTACCGATACAAAGGGAACGGGAGTCATGAACACTGCCTTTGAGGGCTACGGCCCTTACAAGGGAGACCTTTCCTACAGAAGCACGGGCTCCATCATTTCCTGCGAAAAGGGAGAGGCGGTCACCTACGGACTGTTTAACGCCC
The DNA here is from genome assembly GCA_944381575.1 of uncultured Lachnospiraceae bacterium. GTDB lineage: Bacteria > Bacillota > Clostridia > Lachnospirales > Lachnospiraceae > Avilachnospira. The sequence goes on from CALWLS010000001.1 coordinate 121,320, forward strand.
AGGAAAGGGGCATACTGTTCATAGGGCCTGGTGAGAAGGTATATAACGGCATGGTGGTAGGACAGTCGCCAAAGACGGAGGATGTGGAGATAAATGTCTGCAAGACCAAGAAGCTCACCAACACAAGAGCCTCGGGCTCGGACGACGCGCTTCATCTCACGCCGCCTAAGATCATGTCCCTGGAGCAGTGCATGGATTTTATAGATACCGACGAGCTTTTAGAGGTGACTCCTAAATCCTTAAGGATCAGGAAAAAGATACTTGATCCGCTTTTAAGGAAGAGAGCTTCGTTTAAAAAGGGCTGAAGCCGCGGAGAGCTTTGAGATTTGGAAGTCAGAAATAAAAAATTCATAGCGGAGCTTGGAAAGAAGCCGAGGCTCAGGAAGGAATCCGGGCTGTATATAATAGACGGACCTAAAATGGCAGGTGAGATAGATCCTAAAGACGCCGAGGAGATATTTGTGACAGAGGATTTTCTGAGCTCACCGCATTTAAGGGAATGTGAAAGACTTTTAAGGGAAAAGCCGTACTCAGTTATCAGCCCTTCGGAGATGAAAAGGCTTTCCGATACCGTGACCCCTCAGGGCATACTTGTGGCAGCAAGGCAGAAAAGGTATAAGGGCATGGCTGGCTTTATGGAAGCTGTGCTTTCCTATGGTAAAAGACTTAAGGCAGAGCCCTTTATGCTCATACTTGAGACACTTCAGGATCCGGGAAATCTCGGTACCATCATAAGGGCCGGAGAGGCTGCGGGAGTGACGGGGATAATCGCTGATGAGCTTACGGTGGATCTTTATTCCCCAAAGGTGGTGCGTTCTACCATGGGCGCCATCCTGAGGCTTCCGTATTATACGGCTGCAGATCTTAAAAAGACTGTGTTATCACTGAAAAACGGAGATCATACCGGAGGAATTGGCCTTAAGGTCTACGCCGCAAGGCTTGACGGGGCAGTGGAGTATTATAAGGCTGATTTCAGGTGTCCCTGTGCCGTCATGATAGGAAATGAGTCCAGGGGACTGAGCACAGAGCTTTCAGATACAGCGGATAAGGGGATAGTCATACCAATGCCCGGAAGGACGGAGTCCTTAAACGCCGCGGTGGCAGCCGCAGTCATAAGCTTTGAGGCGGCAAGACAGAGAACGGGCCGATAAGTGCAGTAAGTGCGGGATTATTTTTAAAAAGTATGATATAATATTTATTTACAAAATGAGAAAAAAGGAGAAGGCATGAGCGGAAAGCATAAATATTCGCCCAGAAAGACCGGGACTATAATTGACAGTGTACATATTGTCATAAGTGCTGCCGTGACGATCATGGCGTTGTTCGCGATATTTGATCCTTCAAGGTTCATGTTCCTGTTTCCTTTGATATTTGCCCTTGCGGCCCTGCTCTTCGGGGTGACAGGCTGGTACAACATGACTGCGTTCCAGCGAAACTCCCAGAGAAAGGCGGCGGGGATAGCGTACATCATCGTGGCGATATTACTTGCGGTGCTGTTTGCGGTGAGCGCAGTCTCCATATGGGGACATAATTAAGCTTTTATTTGTGAAACGAAAGGCAGGCCGGACTTATGGAAAACAAAGAGAAATTTTTAGAAAGAGTAGATAAGCTTACGGAATATGCCAGAGCCAACAACAATACCATAGATTATGACGAGATATCCAGAGAGTTTAAGGATGACCTTAACGCAGATCAGATGGATAAGCTGTATTCACTGCTCGAATCAAAGGGCATAGATATAGTCAGCTCCGAAAATGACAGGGACACAGACCTCCTCAACGATGATTTCAGCAACATCGATTTCGATAAGTTAGACAGCGGAGACGATATCCTTTCTGATGATTTTTCCGACGACAAGTTCGATGACAAGGATCTTGAGGAAAATATCGATCTTGACGCCGTGGATCTTTTGGAGGGCGTGGGCACCGATGATCCCGTAAGGATGTATCTCAAGGAGATAGGAACTGTGCCTCTGCTTTCAGCTGAGGAGGAGATAGAGCTCTCAAAGAGAAAGGCCGAAGGCGACGAGTATGCAAAGGAGAGGCTGATAGAGGCCAACTTAAGGCTTGTGGTAAGTATAGCCAAAAGATATACCGGAAGAGGCATGAGCTTCCTTGACCTCGTCCAGGAAGGCAATCTCGGACTGATAAAGGGAGTCGAGAAATTCGACTATACCAAGGGATTCAAGCTTTCTACCTACGCTACATGGTGGATCAGGCAGTCCGTGACAAGAGCCTTAGCTGATCAGGCGAGGACAATAAGAGTCCCGGTACACATGGTGGAGACCATAAATAAAATGTCCAAGATGCAGAGGAAGCTTACTCTGGAGCTTGGATATGAGCCAAGCATACCTGAGCTTGCCAAGGCCCTCGACATGACTGAGGATAAGGTCATGGAGATCATGCAGATAGCAAGGGAGCCGGCTTCACTGGAAACGCCAATAGGCGAGGAGGATGATTCCAATTTAGGGGATTTCGTAGCGGATTCCAATGTGGTTACTCCTGAGCAGAATGTTGAGTCAGTAATGCTCAGGGAGCAGATAGATACCCTGCTCGGAGACCTTAAGGAGAGGGAGAGACAGGTCATAGTCTTAAGATTCGGACTTGAGGACGGCCATCCTCACACTCTCGAGGAGGTCGGCAAGGAATTCAATGTAACAAGGGAGAGGATAAGGCAGATAGAGGCCAAGGCCTTAAGAAAGCTGCGTAATCCTGTGAGATCCAAGAGGATCAGGGATTTCCTTCAATGAATAACAGAAATTATCAAAAAGAGCTGGACAGGCTCATTGAGGACATCGCTGGACAGGGCGTAAGGCCGAGGCTTCTGATACACAGCTGCTGCGCGCCCTGCTCTTCCTATGTGATGGAATATCTGTCAAAGTTTTTTGATCTTACCATGTTCTTTTATAACCCGAACATGGACAGCTCTGAGGAATATATCAAAAGGGCAAATGAATTAAGACGCCTGATAGATGAGACAGGCATGTCTGAAAGGATAAGGCTCGTTATAAGCGATTATACTCCGGAGGATTTTGAAAGCATTGCAGCGGGGCACGAACAGGATCCCGAGAGGGGAGAAAGATGCTTAAGATGCTACAGACTGAGGCTTGAAAAAACCGCCTCATATATGCAGAGCTACAATCTTACGCATCCTGAGGAAAAATACGATTATTTTGCCACTACCCTAACCCTGAGCCCCCTTAAAAGCGCCGAGGCGCTTAACGACATAGCGCTTCAGCTGTCGGAACAGTACAGCGTAAAATGCCTTGAAACGGATTTTAAAAAGCGCGGGGGCTATAAGCGCAGCATAGAGCTTTCAAAGGAGTACGGGCTGTACAGGCAGGATTACTGCGGCTGCAGGTATTCTAAAAGAGCGGCGGAGCTGAGACGGGCTTCAAAGCTCGCCATGGCTGAATGATCCGTCCATCATGGGAAAAGCATTATTAAACATATAATAAAAAGATGCGCATTGACACGCATCGATCAATAAACACCACGGAGGTATTTGAAATGAGTGAACAGTGTACTCCGGTAGACTGCGAAAGCTGCGGCATCGACTGCAGTTCAAGGATGGCGGGAGAGAATCCTGATTTCTCCGCGCATCTTTCCAAGGGTTCATCAGTAAAACATGTATATGCCGTAATGAGCGGCAAGGGCGGCGTAGGAAAGTCCCTCGTCACCACAATGCTCGCATGTGCATTTGCAAAGGCAGGACACAGGACGGCAATACTTGATGCCGACATAACTGGACCTTCCATCCCTAAGGCGTTCAATGTGGACAGGGACGGGCTTAAGGTGACGGATGACCAGCTCATGGTGCCGGTAGAAAGCAAGAACGGCATCAGAATAATATCGGCAAACCTGCTCCTTGACAATGAGAGCGATCCGATCATATGGAGGGGCGCGCTCATAGCTTCAGCGGTAAAGCAGTTCTATGAGGAGACTCTCTGGGAGGATATAGATTACATGTTTGTGGATATGCCGCCGGGAACAGGCGACGTTCCTCTTACCGTATTCCAGTCTCTTCCCGTCGAGGGCATCATAATGGTAACAAGTCCTCAGGACCTTGTTTCGATGATAGTCGGAAAGGCAGTAAATATGGCCAAGATGATGGCCAAGCCGGTTATCGGAGTCGTGGAAAACATGTCCTATTACGAGTGTCCTGACTGCGGCAAAAAGCACAGCATATTCGGGGACAGCCATATTGACGATGTAGCGCAGAAGTTCGGGCTTTCAGTGCTTGCAAAGCTGCCGATAGATACCAAGACGGCTGAGCTTATCGACCAGGGAAGGGCCGATGAGATCGATACTACGCCTATGGATAAGGCTGTGGACGTTATAACCACCATAGCTAAGTTTGGCTCCAAATAATTGACCGGTTCAGATCGGAGATCTGCATAATGATGAAAAAGATACTTGTTGCGGGCGGCGCTGGATATATAGGCTCGCATATCTGTGTAGAGCTTTTGAACGAGGGCTATGAGACTGTTTCCGTCGATAACCTTTATAATTCCTCGGACGTTTCAATGAAGAGGGTCGAGGAGATAACAGGAAAAAAGCTTAAGTTTTACAGGGCTGATTTTCTTATGGAGGATGTCATTACGGACATCTTTGAAAAAGAAAGACCTGACGCCGTTATCATGTGCGCTGGCTATAAGGCGGTGGGAGAATCAGTGGTAAAGCCGCTGGAGTATTATTATAATAACCTCACAAGCCTCATGCTTCTGTGCGACGTGATGCGGAAGACAGGATGTAAAAACATTATTTTTTCATCTTCCGCCACGGTTTACGGGGATCCGGCTGAGATACCGATAACTGAGGACTGTCCTAAGGGGGAAATAACCAATCCATATGGACGCACAAAGAGCATGATCGAGCAGATACTTACTGATATCCATGCGGCGGACAGGGATTTTGGAGTGATACTCTTAAGGTATTTCAATCCGATAGGAGCTCATCCATCGGGACTTATCGGCGAGGATCCGGAGGGAATCCCTAACAACTTAGTGCCTTACATAGCTCAGGTTGCCATCGGGAAGCGCGAGGCCATACATGTATTCGGAAACGATTACGATACGCCGGACGGTACCGGAGTAAGGGATTACATACATGTTGTGGATCTTGCAAAAGGACATGTCAGCGCCTTAAGGAAGATGGAAAAGGACGGGGGCCTTAACATATACAATCTTGGTACCGGCAAGGGCTATTCGGTGCTTGAGGTGATAGACGCTTACGAAAAGGCCTGCGGAAAGAAGCTTAAGCGCATTATTGATCCGAGGCGTCCGGGAGACATCGCCTGCTGCTACTGCGATCCGGCCAAAGCAAAAAGGGAGCTTAACTGGGAAGCACGTTACGGTATAGAGGAGATGTGCAGGGATTCCTATAACTGGCAGATGAAAAATCCTGACGGATACGGAGCCTTTGAACACGCAAAGATCTGTTTTAGCTGATCAGTCCGGCAGTCTGTATTTTCGTTCCATGAGGGGATAGTTTTAGGAACGGAGATGCGGATCGCCGGATTTTTTCGTATGATCACGGATACAGGCAGCAGACCATCGAATAAACGGAATATAATTACTGACATGAATAAAGTTATGATCATAGGAGGAGGAGCCGCAGGAATGACGGCGGCCGCAGCTGCGGCTGAAAACGGCTGCAGGGTGATCCTCCTTGAAAAAAATGAAAAGCTTGGGAAAAAGATATATATAACGGGAAAGGGCAGATGTAATTTTACCAATGCCTGTGATCTCAATACCTTCCTTGAAAACATAATCGCTAATCCGAAGTTCATGTATTCATCCTTAAGAGCCTTTGGACCCTATGAGATGATAGATTTTCTTGAGGAAAACGGATGTCCGACAAAGATCGAAAGAGGGCAGAGGGCTTTTCCGCTTTCTGACCATGCTTCGGACGTTACAAAGGCCCTGGAAAAATGCATGAGGGAAAACGGCGTTGATATAGAGCTTAATACTGAAGTCAGGGAGATCGGAGCCATGGAGGACGGCGGCGGTTACGCTGTCACTGCGGTAAATGTTAAAAACGGTAAGCGAAGAGTATATCATGCCGACAGTCTGATCATTGCTACAGGAGGCTTAAGCTACCCGTCTACAGGATCTACGGGAGACGGGTACAGGTTTGCGGAGAGCTTCGGGCTTACGGTAAGGCCTCTTGCCCCGGCTCTTGTGCCTGTCACGGTGGAGGAAGCCGATACGGCGCTGTTATCAGGGGTAAGCCTTAAAAATGTAACGATAACGGCGTTGGATATTGAAACCGGAAAACAGGTCTACGAGAGCGATACGGGAGAGATGCTGTTTACTCATTTCGGACTCAGCGGACCGTTGATACTTTCATTTTCAGCAAAATTAAGCCACGAGCTTGAGGAAGGGAAAAAATACAGATTAAGCATAGACCTTAAGCCGGGGCTTACAAGGGAAAAGCTTGACGAGAGGATATTAAGGGATTTTGACGGGGCAAAAAACACCGATATCCAGAACGCCATATCAAAGCTTATAATATCCTCCCTGAGGCTTCCGGTGCTTAAACAGGCGGGGATAGATCCTCATAAAAAGGTCAGGGATATAAAAAGGGCTGAAAGAGAGGCGCTTTCAGACAGCATAAAGGGCCTGTCGTTTACCATAAACGGCACGAGAGGCTATAATGAGGCCGTAGTCACCAGCGGCGGAGTCAGCATAAAGGAGATCGACCCTAAGACCATGGAGGTAAAGGGACACCCGGGCCTTTACTTTGCCGGCGAGGTAGTGGATGTGCACGGATATACCGGAGGATTTAATATAGGGGTGGCGGCTGCCATGGGACACGCCGCAGGAACTGCCTGCGCACGCCGTTAAAAAGAAACAGTGACATGCTTACAAAATACAAAAACGGCTTAAGCTCAGCGGATCTTAAGCTTATAGCTGTTATAACAATGCTGATAGATCATATTGGAGCCATACTGATAGAGGGATATCTTATGCAGTCAGGCTTCATGCCGTACGGCGCCTTCACTGCCTCTCATGATATGCCTGGATATGGTCTTGCCATAAGACTTTATTATATCGACATCCTGCTAAGGCTTACAGGCAGGACAGCCTTTCCGCTTTTTGCTTTTATGATAGTGCAGGGCTTCATGCATACCCACAGCAGGAAGGCTTATCTGATCAGGCTGCTTTTATTTGCCCTGATATCCCAGATACCCTTTCATTTGGCCGCATCCCTCACAGTCATGGATTCGGCAAACGTTTTATTTACCCTTACACTGGGGTTGATATGCATATGGGGATTCGAGCTTATAAGGGAAAAGCTGTCAGGATCGTCCTTTGTGATACCCTTAGCCGTAATTGTGGTATTTTGCTGTTGCGCGGCTTCATGGTATATTGATAGTGATTACAGCCAATACGGAGTGCTTTCTATAATGACATTTTACCTTTTCAGAAAACAGCCGGTACAGGGAGCGGTGGCTGCCTGCACCATGCTCATGGTCTCAAACCCTTATTACGAGTTTGCGGCCTTCCTGTCCGTATTTCTGATAAGCAGATATAACGGAGAAAAGGGCGAGCAGCACTTTGGAAAATATTTCTTTTACATCTTTTATCCTGTCCATTTACTGATATTATATGGGGCAGTTAAACTGATACTGAAGATTTGATATCAATAACATTACTTAAAATATGATATTTAATAACAGGATCTTAGGAAAATGGTGATCAAAATGAGTAAGAAGATTAAAGTCAGAACAGCGATGCTTTTAGCCGGCGCGATCATATTACAAAATGTCATGCCTGCACTGGGAGACATGTCCTCTGATACTCAGGGAATGGCTGTAAGCACGGGCGAGGAGGCCGGGGAAGGAGGATCTTCTGCCCTTAAAAGCGAAAACACAAGCTTTGTCAGCTTTCCAAGCCGTTTTTCAGATACGCTGTCTGAGGGATTTGAGGAACAGTATTATGTATTTTCGCTTGACAGTGTAACGGATATTTCCATATCCGTAGAGTCTGACGACAGAGACTGCCAGTACGGCGCTGAGCTTTTAGACAGCGGCATGTCGAGGCTCAGCATCTCAGAAAGGAAGTCAGGCCAGCGTATAACTGAAAAGTCCCTGCCGGCAGGAACATATTTCCTGAGGGTATTTCCTCTCTCTGAAAATACTTATGAGCCGTATTACGTTTCCATTCAGAAGCTGAAGCTTTCCGCCGCCGAGGTAAGGAAGACGGATTTTTCAGAGATGCATATGGTGGCAACGCTTCAGGGAAAGGATTCTCCATACCGTATGAACGGTCTGGATCCATATTATTACTATACATCTGATAGTTCTGTTTCCCCGGTAAATTATCAGTGGTATAAATCTGACGAACCGGATTACGACGGCACAGGAGTTAACGCCGGCGGCTTTTATCCCATGCCCCAGAGTTACTATGCCTCATGGCTCGGGCCGGTGGCTGAGGAAGACCAGCCAATGAGCGAGATAGATGATTACAATGGTTCATATGACTATGCTGATTACCAGAAATATCTTCAGGAGGAGGCGATAACATACAGAGAGGAGGCCGATGCCAAGATCCATGTGCAGAACGCCATAGCTCTCCCGGCAAGGTATACAGACGTTGATGAAGAAAATGGCGAATTTATTGAATATCCCGGCTGGGAGGAGCATATAAAAGCCGGCATAATGAATTACGGCGCCCTTACCACAGGCATATACTGGGGAAATATAAGCTGTGAAGATCAGGAAAACTATTATTACAGCGGCTGGGATTATGGAGATGATAATAATTATCTGGAATACATACCGGGTAATGGGCGGTCTCAAAATCACGAGGTGGTCGTAGTGGGCTGGGATGACGATTATCTAAAGGAGAATTTCCGTTACCATATCAGTCAGGATATAGCAGGCCTGAAAATGCCGTCAGGTTTTGCTACGCCCTCTAATGCGAAAAGACCGTCGGCAGACGTAGAATTTATGAAAAAGGCAGGGATCATCACGAGAAAAGCTACTCCTTCCGATGCATACAGGGATTCGGCTCGCAATGAGAAGGTGTATGAGCAGAAAAACGATGCAGCCTCAGAGATTGATATAGAAGAGCTTGAAGACGTTCTGCTTCCGGAGCGGGATGGCGCCTGGATCATACGTAATTCCTGGGGAGAAGGAAGCGGAGATAAGGGGTATTATTATGTGTCCTACTGCGATAAGCAGCTTTTTGGAGGCGATAATACCTGGGCCTACACCGCCACGGAAACCACGGATAACTATAATAAGCTCTATGAGGTCACGAGCCTTCCGTGGATAAGAGAGAACGCTTGTATCAGCGGAGCCGACAGTCTGATGGCTTCCACAACATTTATCGCTGATGAAGACGGCGCGGACGTGCTTAAGGCAGTCAGCTTCACACTTTTAAATAACAACACCCAATATGAAATATCCGTAAACTTAGGTGAGGATATAGGAAAGGGCTGGATAGAGGAAAATGTATACGCCGCAGGCTCAAAGCTTTACGCGGGCTATTACACGGTCAGACTTGATAAGGCTCTCATACTGGAGCCTGGAGAGCCCTTTGAGATCATACTTAAGATCAGCGGAGATGGACAGGAAAGGCTCATTATCCCATTTATTACAAATGGCAGCAAGATAGCTGATATACCTAAGGAGGAGGACGTCTGCCGTCTCTATGATCCTGAGCCTGGCGAGTGGATTGATATAGGCCAGGGCTTTGCCGAGGATAATGGTTCCAGCAATTATTACGGTTACTTTACCACAAAGGCAATATGTAACGATGCCGCTCTTGATGAAGGCGAGACCGATCGCATCACTGTCCTTGAGATAGAACCTGAAGACTACTATCCGCTTATAGATGATCCTTATATTGATGAAGATGAAGAAGATGAGGTCAGCCAGGAGGAGCCAGCTGATGAGGAAAAGGAAAACCTTTTGACCCATGCAGCCACTCCATCCAATGCCATGAGGATATCACAAGGGGAAGAAGAAAAAGATAATACCGATGCGCCGATACTTAAAAACGGCCGTGTGCTCCAAAACAGGACTGCGGGAGAGCCTTTAGGCAGCTCCGAGCTTCCAGAGCCTGAAACCGTCCTGCCCGAATCCTTTGACCTAAGGGATGAGGGCGTGCTCACCCCGGTAAAAAATCAGGCCGCCACCAATACCTGCTGGTCCTTTGGTTCAACTGCGGCGGTGGAATCAAGCTACCTTATTAACGGCAGCAATCTGTATGATTTTAATTATTCATCAGGCATAAGCCTTGAAACCAGCCTTCCTATTACAGAGGACGGAATGGTGATATACAGCTTCGATAAGGATCAGCCGGAAGGCCTTGAACAGGCTTTGTTTATCCCAAGGCTCCTTGCCTGGGACGACGGCCCTATTGAGGATGCGGATGGAAGCCTGAGATGGGAGCTTTCCGGAGATCTTTCATCGGTGGATATATCGGATTTCAAGGAGGAGACCGGTGGTACCGGACTTACGGGAAATGGTGAAGAGGTGCTTTTGTTTACTCCTGAGGAAAGCGGCATATTGACCGTCAGTGTGAGCTCCGCCGAGGACCCTACCAAGACGGCGTCCTGCAGAGTGCTGCTTTTGGAGGAGGATCCTGTGGATGAAATCTCGGTTTCACCGGAAAGCCTGAGACTTAAGGCGGGTGAGACACACAGGCTTGAGGTAACCATCAAGGCTCCGGAGGGCAGCGATCCTGTTCCGGTATTCTCCTCTGATAATCCTAATATCGCATCGGTGGATGAAAATGGTCTTGTACTCGGCGTAGACAGCGGCACGACTCTGATCCGGGTAAGGGCCGGCGGCGAGACGGCTGTCTGCCGCGTGACGGTATGGAAGCCGGAAAGAAAAAGGGAATCAGGAAGAGATGTCGGATACCCGGGAAGCAGCAGTCCTGTGGCAGGAAGCTGGAAGCTGAATGCGGACGGAAGCTGGAGCTTTACTGCGGGAGGCAGGTCCTACAGCAATGAATGGGGATTTATACATAATCCTTACGGCAGCGGCGGTCTGGGCGAGGCCGGATGGTTCCGCTTCGATAATGACGGCAGGATGCTCACCGGATGGTTTATGGATACCGACGGCAAATGGTATTATCTTAATCCGGTATCTGACGGAAGCCTTGGAAAGATGGTTACGGGCTGGAGATGGATACCTGACGCCTCAGGCAGGGAATACTGCTATTATTTCCATACGGAAACCGGAGGTCCTATGGGCGCAATGGCGGCGGGAAGCATTACTCCCGACGGCTATGAGGTGGATTCCATGGGACGCTGGTGCATAAACGGGATCCCGGCTGTAAGATAGAAAAAAAATATTAACAGTATGTTTTCAGGAGAAAAAGGACTATGGCGGAGATAGTTTGCCCTCACTGCGGCAAAACGTTTACGGTAGATGAGAGCGATTACAACAAAATAGCTGAGCAGGTAAGGGACAGGGAGTTTCACAGACAGATAGAGCTGTATCAGCAAAAATGGAAGGCTGAGTCTGATGTAAGGCTTACGGAGGAGTTGAGTAAGCTTAAGGACAGGCAGCAGTCAGAGCTTAAGGACAGGGAGCTTGAGCTTGAAAGGATAAGGGAACAGCTCAAATCCCAGGAATCTGACAGGGACAGCGCGGTAAAGACCGTGACAACTGAAAAGGATGCTGAGATCGAACGCCTTAAGCTTAAGATAGAAATGGCGGAAAACGAAAAGGAGTTAGCTGTCAAAAATGCTCTTGCCGATAAGGATAAGGAGATAAATGAAGGCGCGGTCAGGCTTAAGGAGCTTGAAGGCAGGCTTGATTCTGAAAAGGAACGGGCAAAAAACGAAGAGCAGTCCCTTAAAGTGAGGTACGAGGAGCTCCTGCGCATGAAGGATCAGGAGATAGAGCAGTATAAGGATTTTAAGGCTCGTATGTCCACAAAGATGATAGGAGAGAGTCTTGAGCAGCACTGCTATAACGAATTTGAAAAGATGCGTCCCCTTGCCTTCAGGAACGCCTATTTTGAAAAGGACAATGATACGAGCATAGGAGGAACTAAGGGAGACTTCATTTTCAGGGATCATGACGATCAGGGCATGGAATATATCTCCATCATGTTTGAGATGAAAAACGAGATGGATGAGGGTGTTTCCACCAAGCATAAAAATGAGGATTTCCTTAAAAAGCTGGATAAGGACAGAAGGGATAAGGGCTGTGAATACGCAGTACTGGTCACCATGCTGGAGCCGGACAGCGAGCTCTATAATTCAGGCATAGTGGATCTGTCCCACAAGTTTCCGAAGATGTACGCCATCCGTCCTCAGTTTTTTATCCCCCTTATTACCATTTTAAGGAATGCGGCGATGAAGACCATTGAGGCAAGGCATGAGCTTGAGATAGTAAAGAGCCAGAACCTTGACGTTATAAAATTTGAGGAGGATGTGAGGAATTTCAAGGACGCCTTCGGACGTAATTACAAGCTTGCCTGCGACCGTTTTTCGGATGCGGTGAATTTCATCGATAAGACCATAGCCGATCTTCAGAAGGCAAAGGAAAATCTCCTTAAATCAGAAAATAACTTAAGGCTTGCAGATAATAAGCTGGAGGATTTTACTATCCGGAAGCTTACTAAAAATAACCCGACAATGAGAGACGCCTTTGAAGATGCCGGGATAGACGTAAAATAAAACAGACAGGCCCTGAGGTGATCTCAGGGATAACAGGATAAGTGTGATGAGTAATAATAAGATAGCTGACAGAGATCAGTGGACCTCAAAGATAGGCTTTATACTGGCCTGCATAGGCTCGGCAGTGGGAATGGGCAACATATGGCTTTTCCCGAGCCGCGTGGCCAATTTCGGAGGAGCCTTCCTTGCGGTTTATCTCTTTTTTGACATAGTGATAGGTTTTTCCGGAGTCATCGGAGAGATGGCTTTCGGAAGAAAGACCCACACCGGGCCAGTGGGAGCCTTTGGAACGGCGGCGGCTTCAAGAGGAGAGGATAAGAGAAGGCTTGGGGAAAGGACAGGCCTGATCCCCATGTTCGGAGCCCTGGCCATGGCCATAGGCTATTCCTGCGTAATGGGATGGATATTTAAGTATCTTGCAGGATCATTTACCGGAAGGACCATATCCTATGGCTCTGACATACACGATGTTTCAGGCTATGAAGCAGCCTTTGGCAGCACGGCTTCAGCCTTCGGCAATAATTTCTGGCTGATAGTCGCTCTTGTAATAACCTTTATCATAATGGCTTATGGCATAGCCTCAGGCATAGAGATCGCAAACAAGGTCATGATACCTTTGTTTTATGCGCTGTTCATAGGACTCGTGATATATGTGGCCATGCAGCCGGGATCTGAGGCGGGCTACAGGTATATGTTCACCATCGATCCTGAAATGCTTAAGGATCCCATGCTGTGGGTCTATGCCCTTGGACAGTCATTTTTCTCACTGTCCCTTGCGGGTAACGGTACCATCATTTACGGCTCCTATCTGTCAGATAAGGTGGATATAGTAAGTTCGGCCTGGAAGGTGGCGCTGTTTGATACCCTGGCGGCGTTCCTGGCGGCCCTTGTGATAGTGCCTGCCATGGCAGCCTCCGGCATAACCGGATTTTCGGGAGGCCCGGGCCTTATGTTCATTTATCTTCCGAATCTTTTTGCTTCCATGCCGGGAAGCCAGATCATATCGATAGTATTTTTCTTAGCGGTATTGTTTGCCGGGCTTACATCCCTGGTCAATCTTTTTGAGGCGCCAACGGCGACGCTTCAGGACCATTTCGGCCTCAGCAGAAGAAAGGCAGTTTTGGCCATAGCCATATTCGGCACCATAGTGGCGCTGTGCATACAGGGCATAGTCAGCCAGTGGATGGATTTTTTCTCCATTTACATCTGTCCCCTCGGAGCGGGCATAGCAGGCATAATGTTTGCCTGGGTATGGGGCAGGAAGGCTGTGGAGGACGCAGTATCCCTTGGAAGGAAAAAACGGATAGGAGGATGGTATTATCCCCTCTATAAGTACGGGTTCTGCATACTTACGATGGTGGTGCTCATAGCCGGAGCCCTGTTTGGCGGCATAGGATGATACCGGATATCCGGAAATCAATATCCGGCGTTATGCGTCAGGCGATAACAGCTCCTGTTTAAGTCTGATGAGTATTACCGCCGCCATGATACCGGCAAGAAGGGACGTGAGGGAAAAATTGAGCCATATGCCGGTAAGCCCCACCGGCCACAGTATTATGACTAAGAGGACAGGGAATATCAGGGCGGTGGATACAGAAATGAGAGCTGCCTGCCTTGATTTTTCTATGGCCAGCATAAAGCTCTGGGTGGCGAAGGAAAACCAGCGTGTCACATAGGTGAATGCAAAAAGCTCAAGGGCAAAGACTGCAAGCTCAAGGGCGGCTCCTTCGGCATCCGGCATGAACAGAATGCTTATATCCGACGGAATGAGATATATTATGACAGCCGACAGAAGGGATACGACGGCGCTGGCAGTAAAGCAGCATTTCTCAATGGCCCGTACCCTGGACATTTTTCCGGCTCCGTAATTATATCCCACCGCAGGCTGCAGGGAATCGCACATGCCGTATAACAGCGGTTGTATAAATCCGTCTACGTACATAAGCACGCCGTAAATCGATACCGCAAGCTCACCGCCCACGCGTACAAGTATGGCGTTAAGCATTATGGAGGTTATGCGGCCTGCGATATTATTAAGGAAATTCGGGCTTCCGCATATGACTATCTGCCTGATCATCCTTAAGTGGAACTCAGGCCTGACAAACTTAAGCAGGGCTTTTTTGCGGATAAAGGGTGCAAGGGCTATGAGAGCGCAGACCATCATTCCCGTACAGGTGGCGAGAGCCGCGCCCCATACTCCGAAGCCGAAAACCCCGAGAAACAGAAATTCAAGCAGACCGCTTAAGACAGACATAAATATATTAAGAGCCATGCTGCCGCGTATAAATCCGCAGATGCGAAGGAAATTATCCATGGCGAATATTATGGTGGTCAGGGGTGAGCAGAGGGCGTAGACCCTTATGTACTGAACCGCGAGTCTCGCAAAATCCCCGTCCGCACCCATGAGCCTTATCAACAGGGGAGCGGATGCAAATAACAGCCCGCCCATAAGGATACCGGCTGTGAATATCATTATGCAGGCGCAGGTAAAATAATTATTTGCCTCGCGCTCATTTTTTCTTCCGAGATTGATGGAGATAGGTACCGATGAACCTACTCCGATAAGGTCGGCGAGAGAAAAATTGATGATGACAAAGGGCATGGCCAGGTTGACCGCTGCAAACGCAGTGGCCCCGAGATATTGTCCGACGAATATTCCGTCGATGGTCTCGTACAGGGCTGAAGCAAGCATACTGACGGCGCCGGGTATGGACGCAAGAAAGAAAAGCTTCAGCGGTGACGTGACGGAAAAAAGTTTATGTGAATCCAAAGTTATGACCTCCTTAAATATGGATCCTTTTGGAGATCCACAGTAAGACATGTATCATCATTCCTCACATAAAGTCAATATGCCTTAGAATATATTAATGTCATAATTACATACTTAGTCGGATAAGGATTTGGAAATTGCTTTATACATTTAAATATGTTAAAAATAATAAGGCGCTTTTGAGGCGCTTTATTTTTGAATGAAAAAGGAGATCACATCCGATGGCCGGTGCGGTATCCAGAGGCGAGATATACGCTGAAAAGTCAATATTCAGGATCCTAATGAAGACGGCTCCGCCGATCATGCTGGCACAGCTCATACAGGCAATGTATAATATAGTGGACAGCTTTTATGTAGGGATGTACTCGACGGACGGGCTTACGGCTCTTTCCGCCATTTTTCCCATACAGCTGCTTATCACCGGGGCCTCCATAGGCACGGGAACCGGCATAAACATACTGATGGCCCATCATTACGGCCTCGGGGACAATGATAAGGCGGATGAAACGGCGGGAGCCGGCATAGCCATAGCGTTTTTTCTGTGGATATTCATTGCCCTTCTGACTGTGGCTTTCCTTGTTCCATTTGTAGATGCTTCGGCAAAATCGGACGGCGCAAGGCGGATGGCCCTTACCTACGGGTATATAGTAGGGGTGGGAAGCCTCGG
Source organism: uncultured Lachnospiraceae bacterium (assembly GCA_944381575.1). Taxonomy (GTDB): domain Bacteria; phylum Bacillota; class Clostridia; order Lachnospirales; family Lachnospiraceae; genus Avilachnospira. Next base: position 137,407 of record CALWLS010000001.1, read on the forward strand.
CATAATACTGGAAAGCATTTTTTCAAAGATACTTCAGGCCGGAGGTGACATGAAGAGGCCCATGGCGGCGGAGATCACCGGAGCTGTTGTAAATATAGTGCTCGATCCGGTGCTTATATTCGGAATGGGTCCATTTCCGGAGCTGGGGATCGCCGGTGCGGCCATAGCCACGGTGGCGGGACAGTTTGCCGCCTGTTTTATCACCGGTGTAAAAGCGTGGATAAAGATCCCTGCCGCGGAAAGGGTGCTGCAGCTTTCCAAAAGGATATTCAAGCTTGGATACCCTGCCATAGTGATGCAGTGCCTGTATACCGTATATATAGCCATGCTTAATTTTATATTAGCGGACTTTTCCGATGAGGCCGTCACTGTACTTGGGCTCTATTATAAGCTGCAGTCGTTTTTCTTTATTCCGTTTTTAGCCCTTGAGACCTGCGTGGTGCCGATAATCAGCTATAATTTTGCCTTAAGGCTGTATAAAAGATGCACAAAGACCTTCTGGGAGGCGGCGGCCATTTCGGCTGTGCTCATGATGGTCGGAGTTATCTGCTTTGAGTTTATTCCGGGACAGCTCATAAGTATATTTACGGACAGCGAAAAGGCCCTTGATATAGGCATACCGGCCTTCAGGTTCATTGGCTTAAGCTTTATCCCGGCAATCACTTCCTGGCTTTTCCCGATATTTTTCCAGGCCATAGGAAGGGATGTGGTGAGCGCCTTTCTTTCGGTGTTCAGACAGCTCATATGCCTGGTGCCTATATTCTGGGTGCTGTCAAGGATAAGCCTTGACTTAAGCTGGCTTGCCTTCGTCATAACTGAATGTATAGTGACCGCAGTGGGAGCGGCACTTTATATCCCGCAGGTAAGGAAGTGGAAGCAGGAAGAAGATAAGGGAGCAGTGACAGGGCCTTAATCCGGTGGATGACAGACGGAGTCAGGTTTTTAATACGGATTAATACGCAGTAAAAAAATGATCGTATCATTTGATCCGATCAGTGCTTCAAGGAGTTTGATATATGAAAAAACATATGAGTATAGCTATTGACGGTCCTTCCGGAGTAGGCAAATCGACCCTTGCCAAAAATCTTTCCGATAGGCTTGGATATGCTTATGTTGATACCGGGGCCATGTTCAGGACCTTCGCCGTGCTTTTTCTTGATAAAGGCATAGCGCCGGAGGATGAGGAGGGCATAAGCAGGGCTCTTGAGGATGCAGAGATATCGATAAGATATGAAGACGGCGTGCAGAGGATGATATTAAACGGCAGCGACGTGACTGACAGGCTCAGGACCGAAGAGGTATCCCATATGGCCTCCGTTTCATCACAGTACTCCTGCGTCAGGGAGAGGCTTCTGTCAGTCCAGAGGGAGCTTGCTGAGTCAAATGACGTGATAATGGACGGCAGGGATATCGGCACGGTAGTGCTTCCTGACGCCGGCTTAAAGGTTTTCCTTACGGCTGACTCCGGTGTCAGGGCGCTTCGCAGATATAACGAATATAAGGAAAAGGGAATACTTGACGGCAGGAGCGTGGAGGATGTGGAAAAGGAGATCCTTGACAGGGATTACAGGGACTCCCACAGGGATATAGCTCCGTTAAAGGCGGCGGAGGACGCCTTCGTACTGGACACATCAAGGCTTAACGCCGACGAGGTGACGGAAAGGATCATAGAGAGATTAAATGAAAGTAAGACTTGCTGAAACAGCCGGATTCTGCTATGGCGTGGAGAGGGCCGTGGACGCAGTATATGACGCCATAGATAAGGAATCCGGGAAGATATATACATATGGACCGATAGTCCACAATGAGACGGTGGTAAATGAGCTTAAGGACAGGGGAGTGGACGTCATCGAAAGCTTTGAAGAGCTTAAGTCAATGGCGGCTTCAGGAGAACTTAAGGGCTCCTGTGTGATCATAAGGGCTCATGGAGTCGGTCTTGACGTGATGGAGATACTTAATGATCCGTCAAACGGAATCAAGGTCATTGATGAGACTTGTCCTTTCGTAAAAAAGATCCATAAGATCGTATCTGAGCATTACAATGCCGGGGAAAGCATCATAGTCACCGGTACAAAGACACACCCTGAGGTGGTGGGTATACTCGGACAGATAGGAAACGACGCGCTGGTCATAGAAAACATCGAAGAGGCAGAGGCTCTTAAGCTTGATACGGAAAAAACCTACTGCCTCGTTTCACAGACGACATTTAATCTTCAAAAATTTCAAGATATTATTGAATTTTTTGACAATTCGTTATATCATGTTAATGTTGTAAATACTATATGCAACGCTACACAACTTAGGCAAAAGGAAGCGTATGAGTTGAGCAGAGAGTGCGATATGATGATCGTCATCGGAGGCCGAAACTCATCTAACACTGCCAAGCTTTATGACATTTGCCAGAAAGCCTGCAGGATGACTCAATATATAGGATCTTTAAAGGATTTTGACAATTCTACTATTGACAGTTCTGTACGCTGCGTTGGTATTACAGCGGGGGCATCGACCCCAAAAACTATTATTCAGGAGGTCCTAACATATGTCAGAGATGAGTTTTGAGGATATGTTGAATGAGTCTTTCAAAACGATACGTACAGGCGAGATCGTAAAGGGAGTTGTCATCGACGTAAAGCCTGAGAGCATCATTCTTAATATCGGCTACAAGTCAGACGGAATCATAAGCAGAAACGATTACTCAGCAGATTCCTCACTTGACCTTACTACCGTAGTTAACGTAGGCGATGAGCTTGAGGCTAAGGTAAGAAAGGTAAACGATGGCGAGGGTCTTGTGGTATTAAGCCACAGGGATATCCTCACGGAGAAAAACAATCAGAGAGTACAGGAAGCATTCGACAATAAGGAGATACTTACCGGTAAGGTCGATAAGGCCGTTAACGGAGGCCTTTCCGTAATATACGAGGGAGTTCGCCTTTTTGTTCCTGCAAGCCTTGTATCAGATACATTTGAGAGGGATCTGAACAAGTATGTCGGACAGGATATAGAGTTCGTCATCACAGAGTTCAATCCTCAGAAACACAGGATCATCGGTGACCGCAAGCAGCTCATCATGGAGCGTAAGGCTGCAGCCAAGAAGGCACTCTTAGAGAGCATCAGCGAAGGCGATGTGATCGACGGAACAGTTAAGAATGTAACTGATTTCGGAGCATTCATCGATCTTGGCGGAGCTGACGGACTCCTTCATATCTCAGAGATGGGATGGGGAAGGACTGAGAGCCCTAAGAAGGCATTCAAGCCTGGCGATACCGTAAGAGTAATGATCAAGAGCATCAGCGAGGACGGAAAGATCGCTCTTACCCGCAAGTTCCCTGATGAGAACCCTTGGGTACTTGCCCTTACAAAGTATAAGGCAGGAAATGTCGTTGAGGGTAAGGTAGCAAGGCTTGCTGATTTCGGAGCATTCATCAATCTTGAGCCTGGCATCGACGCTCTCCTCCATGTTTCACAGATCGCTAATGAGAGGATCGAGAAGCCTTCAGATGTTCTTAAGGTAGGAGATGTGATCAAGGCTAAGGTAACGGATCTTGATGCTGAAGCAAAGAAGATCTCCCTTTCCATCAAGGCTCTCATCAACGATGAAAAGAAAAAGGAAGCCGTAAAGGAAGAGAACGCTGAGGTTGCTGATTTCTATACAGACAGCGTTGAGGATGAGGCTGAAGAGGCTGAGGCTGTTGAAACTGCTGAGACAGCTGAGCAGACAGAAGAGTGATATTGATCTTTTGTTTAACCTGATCAACCATATATTTTAGATCGATCCGCCGGGGCGTGCCAAGCATGCCCCGACTTTTTTATACCGGAGAAAATGTCCGGCCGGCACAGGAGCTGCATATGGAGATAGAGAGGAAATGGATAGCCGGAGATATTTCCGGCATACTTAAAGGCATGCCATGTAATGAAATAATCCAGGGATATATATGTACTGATCCGGTAGTAAGGGTAAGAAGATACGGAGAGGAGTATTTTCTTACTGTAAAAGGAAAGGGTATGCTGGTCCGTGAAGAGTATGAGATGCCCGTAACAAAAGAGGCTTTTGACAGACTTATAAAAAAATGCGAAGGCATCATTATAAAAAAGACCAGATACCGGATCCCGGTCGGAAAAACCGATACGGGGAATGAGCTTACAGCCGAGGTGGATATTTTCCACGGGTGCCATGAGGGCTTAAAGCTGATCGAGGTAGAGTTTAAATCCATCGATGAGGCCAAAGCCTTTGTGCCTCCGGAATGGTTTTTAAAGGAGGTCACGGAAGACGGCAGATTTTCCAATTCCCATCTTTCGGAACACAGGCTTTCGGATATAGGTATTGCCTAAGGACTTATGATAAAGGTTTTGTGCAATGAGGAAACTCTGAGGGCCTAAAAGCTTGAAATACAGCGACTTATATGATAAAGTATTGTTTTGTTTAAAATAGCATTATTATGCGGAAATAGTCAGGAGACAGCTCAAATGAATGTAAAAGTAGAGAAACTTGAAAAGAACACGGCAAAGCTCTTAGTTGAGGTTTCTGCAGCTGAGTTCGAAGAGGCTACAGTCATCGCCTACAACAGGAACAAAAACAGGTTCAACATCCCTGGATTCAGAAAGGGACACGCAAAGAAGGAAGTCATCGAGAAGATGTACGGACCTCAGGTTTTCTATGAGGACGCCATAAATCACGTCCTTGATTCGACTTACCCTCAGGCGGCAAAGGAGTCAGGCCTTGAGATCGTAAGCAGACCGGAGATCAGCGTGGACAAGATCGAGCCGGGCAAACCTGTTACATATACAGCTGTTGTTGCTACAAAGCCGGAGGTTGAGCTTGGCGAGTATAAGGGCGTTACGGTTGAAAAGGCTGACGCTTCAGTTACGGCAAAGGATGTGGACGCTGAGCTTAAGAGAGTCCAGAATCAGTCTGCAAGGATCGTTACGATAGACGAGGAAGGCAGGACTGTAAAGAAGGACGATATCACCATAATCAAGTTCGAGGGATATGTTGACGGCAAGACATTTGCAGGCGGAAGCGGAGACGACTATCCTCTTACCATAGGTTCCCACAGCTTTATTGAAGGCTTTGAGGAGCAGCTTATAGGACATAAGAAGGGTGAAGAGGTCGATGTGAACGTTACCTTCCCTACGCCTTATCAGGCAAAGGAATTAGAGGGCAAGCCAGCTTTATTCAAGGTTACGATAAAGGAGATCAGGGAGAAGCAGCTTCCTGAGATAGACGACGAGTTTGCAAGCGAGGTATCAGAGTTCGAGACCCTTAAGGAGTATAAGGCTTCCATCAAGGCTGACCTTAAGCTCAAGAAGGAGAAGGCTGCTGCCCAGGAAAATGAGAACAGGGTAGTAAGAGCCGTCGTTGCAAACGCAAAGGTAGAGCTTCCTGAGGCCATGGTGACCACTGCGGTCGAGAACATGATGGACGACTATGCCCGCAGGCTTTCACAGCAGGGACTTTCACTTGAGCAGTATCTTGGATACATGGGACAGACTCCTGAGCAGTTCATGGAGATGCAGAAGCCGCAGGCTGAGGAGAGTTTAAAGACACGCCTCGTACTTGAGGCTATCGTAAAGGCCGAGGGCATCAAGGCTTCCGATGAGGCTGTAGATGAGAAGCTTGAGGAGATGGCAAAGGCATACAAGATGGATCTGGAGAAGATCAAGGCCGTAGTAGCTCCTGCTGACATTAACAACATCAGAACTGATATCGAGGTTAGAGAGGCGGTTGACCGCATTGTTGCCGAAGCTGATCTTAAGGAGCCGGAAAAGGCTTCAAGAAAGAAGGCTTCAGATAAGGACGCTGCTTCAAAGGATGCAGAAAAGGAAGGATCAGAGGATAAATAATGCCGTATTCCATACCTTATGTCATAGAGCAGACCTCCAGGGGAGAGCGCTCATATGATATTTTTTCAAGACTTTTAAAGGACAGGATCATTTTCCTCGGAGAGGAAGTGAATGAGACCAGCGCATCCCTTGTGGTGGCTCAGCTTTTGTTCCTTGAGTCGGAGAACCCGGATAAGGACGTACATCTCTATATCAACAGCCCCGGCGGGGTCATCACGGCAGGAATGGCCATATACGATACCATGAGATACATCAAGTGCGATGTGTCCACCATATGCATAGGCATGGCTGCAAGCATGGGCGCATTTCTGCTGGCAGGAGGCACCAGGGGAAAAAGATTTGCACTGCCTAATGCGGAGGTGATGATACACCAGCCTTCAGGAGGAGCTCAGGGACAGGCCACGGAGATCCAGATCACTGCAGAGTGGATCTTAAGGACCAAGAAAAAGATGAATGAGATCCTTGCGGCCAATACCGGAAATACTGTTGAAAGGATAGCTGCGGATACCGAGAGAGATAAGTGGATGACGGCTGAGGAGGCTCTTTCATATGGCATTATCGATAAGATAATAGATAACCATTAAGGAGATCACATGGCCGACAAAACACAGGACAAGATCAGATGCAGCTTCTGCGGCAAGGGAAGAGGCCAGGTCCAGAAGATGATCTCCGGTGCGAACAATACCTATATCTGCAATGAGTGCATTGCGCTCTGCAGCGAGATATTGAGCGAGGAGATGCAGAATGACGGAGCTGACGGGCCTTCCTTTAAGGACAGTATAAAGCTGCAGAAGCCTAAGGAGATCAAGAGATTTTTAGATGAGTTCGTGATCGGGCAGGAGGAGGCGAAAAAGGTCCTTTCCGTAGCCGTTTACAATCATTATAAGAGGATAACCGGCAACATTAAGGATATTGACGTGCAGAAATCAAATATCCTTATGATAGGACCTACGGGTTCAGGCAAGACATATCTTGCCCAGAGCCTGGCGAAGATGCTTGGAGTCCCTTTTGCCATAGCTGACGCGACTACCCTTACGGAGGCGGGCTATGTAGGAGAGGACGTCGAAAACATCCTCCTTAAGCTTATCCAGAATGCGGATTACGATATCGAAAAGGCTGAGTACGGAATCGTTTACATCGATGAGATCGATAAGATAACGAAGAAAACCGAAAATGTCTCCATTACAAGGGATGTTTCCGGTGAAGGAGTGCAGCAGGCCCTGTTAAAGATCATCGAGGGAACCGTGGCTTCCGTACCTCCTCAGGGAGGAAGGAAGCATCCTCACCAGGAGATGATGAATATCGATACCACAAATATACTCTTCATCTGCGGAGGCGCCTTTGACGGACTTGAAAAGATAGTCAGCCAGAGGGTATCGGCCGGAGGCATAGGCTTTGGAGCAGAGCTTGTAAACCGTGATGATGAGAATATAGATGAGCTTATAGCTCAGACTGAGCCTGAGGATCTTACAAAGTTCGGACTCATACCGGAGTTTATAGGAAGAGTTCCGATAACCGTGTCGCTTAAATCACTGGATGAGGATACTCTTGTACGCATCCTTACAGAGCCGAGGAACGCCCTTGTGAAACAGTACCAGAAGCTGTTTGAGATAGACGGGGTCGGACTTGATTTCACTGAGGACGCAGTCAGGGCCATAGCCCATAAGGCTGTGGTCAAAAAGACGGGTGCAAGAGGCTTGCGCAGCATTATGGAATCAGTCATGATGAACATAATGTATGAGATACCTTCAGATCCTACGGTGAGCGGAGTAATGATAACGAGGGAGTGCGTGGAAGACGGCGTGCTGCCTAAGATAATCAGATATGCCAGTGTCTGAGAACGGATGGATACATGCCTAACGATGCTACATTTATAATAAAGAGTGCGGAGCTTGAGACTGTCTGCGGCGTAACGAGCAGGTTTCCTGACAATGAACTGCCAGAGTTTGCCTTTGCCGGCAAGTCTAATGTCGGTAAGTCAAGCCTTATAAATGCGCTGCTTAACAGAAAATCCCTTGCCCGTACTTCAGCACAGCCCGGAAAGACCCAGACCATTAATTTCTACAGGGTCAACGACAGCTTTTATTTCGTGGATCTTCCGGGATACGGATACACTAAGGCATCGGAGCAGGTAAAGGCCCAGTGGGGCAGGATGGTCGAGAGATATCTACATAAGAGCGGAATGTTGATAAAGGTGTTCCTGCTCGTGGATATGCGCCATAAGCCGACGGAGGACGACAGGCTGATGTATGACTGGATAGAGTCTCAGGGCTTCGAACCGGTGATAATTGCCACAAAGTCGGATAAGCTTAAGAAAAACGAGAAGCCAAAGGCTCTGAAGCTGATCAGGGAGACCTTCGGGCTTAAGGAGGATTCTCTTATCATACCCGTTTCATCAGAGAATAAGAGCGGTATATCAGATATACACGAACTTATAAAAAATTTCTTGACAAAATAGGATTTGGAATTTATTATAACAATGTTGTTTTTATAAAAGGAGGTGTAGACATGTCAATCTGTCCTAAGAATAGGTCATCCAGAGCCAGAAGAGATTCAAGAAGGGCTAACTGGAAGATGAGCACACCAAATCTTGTTAAGTGCAGTAAGTGCGGTGCATTGGTTATGCCTCACAGAGTTTGCAAGAATTGTGGTTCATACAACAAGCGCGAGATCGTTAAGGTTGAGGATTGATACAACCTTTAGTTCAAGCATTTAGAAGGCTTTCGGCTGTAACATGTCGAAAGCTTTTTTAAATATATCGGAGGCCTGAATTTTCATGACGAATATTGCTTTGGATGTGATGGGCGGCGACAACTGTCCTGACATAAACATCGATGGGGCGTATGACGCCCTTAATATGCTTAAGGATATACATATCAAGTTGGTTGGACCTGAGGAAAGGATAGAGAAGGCCATAGCCTCCTGGGACAAGAGCCTTAAGGACAGGGTAACGATAGTCGACGCCAATGAGGTCATTTCCACGGAGGAGTCTCCGGTAAAGGCCTTAAGAGCAAAGCCTGATTCAAGTATAGTAAGGGGACTGAAGCTTGTTAAGGAGGGAGAAGCGGACGCTTTTATCTCCGCCGGTTCCACAGGAGCGATCCTTGCCGGAGGACAGCTTATAGTTGGACGCCTGAAAGGCGTTTTAAGGACTCCTCTGGCCACCATGATCCCTACAAGAAAAGGCTTCACTCTGTTCCTTGACTGCGGCGCGAATGTGGATGCAAAGCCTGAGTGGTTACAGCAGTTTGCAGTCATGGGAAGCATATATATGGATAAGGTCCAGGATAAGCCGGGAGCTGTTATAAAGCTTGTCAACCTTGGTACGGAGGAGGAAAAGGGCAACGCCCTTACAAAGGCAGCAAATCAGCTGCTTAATGATACCGAGGGGATAAATTATCAGGGATTTATAGAGAGCAGGGATGTAGTGACGGGAGCTGCCGATATCGTCGTTGCGGATGCATTTACCGGAAATGCCATCATAAAAACATATGAGGGCACAGCTGACATGCTTTTCTCCCTTATAAAGGAAGTGCTTAAGTCCGGCCCTGCTACTAAGATAGCGGCTCTCCTCATTATGAAGCCTTTAAAGGAAAAGCTAAAGGAATTTGATGTTGCAAAATGCGGAGGAGCAATACTGCTCGGACTTAAGGGAGTCGTTGTCAAATGCCATGGCAATGCAAAACGCGGTGAGATAGCAATGGCGATAGAAAAGGCCGCAAAGTATGTCAGCGAAGATGTGAACGGCATTATAGAAAAAGCCATGTGATTTTCCGCTGCGATATTGAATATTGGACGGCTTTATAGTATATAGAAAATGTAGAACATATACCGGACTTTGCTTCGGGATTCATTTATATATTTTGCCATGGGACGAGGGGTTATTATGAATTTGGACCAGCTTAAGGATATTGTTGCGGAAGTCTGTACCGGAGTTGATGTGGACGGCATAACCGAGGATTCAAGGTTTGAGGATATCGGAATAGATTCTCTTGACCTTGCCCAGGTAATATTTGCAGTGGAGAATGCTCTTGAGATAAGCATAGATCCTGACATCCTTGAGGAAGTAGTAACAGTGGGAGACGCTCTGGAAGCGATCCAGGAAGCTCAGAGATAACAGTTTATGAATGCAGACACAGGTCTTCTTGAAAAGACCATATGTTACAGCTTTAAGGATAAGGGGCTTTTGGAGCAGGCCCTTTCCCATCCGTCATACAGCGCGGAAGCCGGGCTTCCAAGATATAAGAGTAATCAGCGTCTGGAGTTTTTAGGCGACGCTGTGCTTGAGCTCGTTATATCAGACTATCTGTACCGTGAGCATCGTGAGGCTGAAGAGGGAAGGCTTACCAGACAGAGGCAGTCCCTTGTGTTTGAGGCAGCCCTTGCCGTATGCGCGGAGAGGATAGGCCTTGGAAGGTTTATCCGTCTCGGAGTCGGGGAGGCCGCTTCGAGAGGATATGAAAAGCCTTCCATACTTTCGGATACATTTGAAGCCGTGATAGGCGCCGTATATCTTGACGGCGGATATGATGCTGCAAAGTCATTCGTACACAGCTTCGTTACGGACAGCATCGATGAGCTTACGCTGTTGAACGACGGCAAGAGCCTGATCCAGCAGTACGTACAGAATAAACCGGGAAATACTCTTTCCTACAATACGGATTATGTTGATAAAAACGACAGGGAACGGGGGTTTAAGGCAGATCTGCTTATAAATGACGAAGTGGTTTCGACCGGTTTTGGAAGATCCAAGAAGACGGCAGAACAGGATGCTGCCGGAAAGGCATGCAGGAAGCTGAATATTAGGTAGATGTATTTAAAAAGTATAGAAATACAGGGTTTTAAGTCGTTTGCACACAAGACACTGTTAAATTTTAATAATGGCGTCACTGCCATAGTAGGGCCTAACGGGTCGGGTAAATCCAATATTTCCGACGCCGTAAGGTGGGTTCTCGGCGAACAGAAGGTCAAACAGCTGAGAGGCTCCGCTATGCAGGACGTCATTTTTGCAGGCACTGAGGCCAGAAAGCCCCAGGGCTTTGCTTATGTTGCCATCACGCTTGATAATTCAGACAGGGCACTTGGCACTGATTATGAAGAGGTTACGGTATCAAGAAGGCTTTTCAGATCCGGTGAATCGGAATATCTGATAAACGGACAGAATGTAAGGCTCAAGGACGTTCAGGAAATGTTCTATGACACCGGTATAGGCAAGGAAGGCTATTCCATAATAGGACAGGGCCAGATAGACGCCATCTTAAACGGAAGGCCTGAGGACAGACGAGGGCTTTTTGATGAGGCCGCGGGAATCGTTAAATTCAAGAAAAGGAAGCTTACGGCTCTTAAAAAGTTAGAGAATGAACAGAGCAACCTCCAGAGGATCTCGGATATAACGGATGAGCTGGAAAAACGCCTTAAGCCTCTTGAAAAGCAGCAGGAGTCAGCCAGAAAATACCTTAAGCTCATAGATGAGCAGAAGAAGCTTGAACTCAATCTTTTTGTCCGTGATACTGACGAGATCCTGAAGGATCTGGAAAGACTTGAGACTGATATGGAGACCGTAAGGTATTCCATAGAGGACTGTGAGAAGGAAAAGGCAGGACTTGCGGCCCGCCATAATGATATTTCGGAAAAGATAACCGGGCTTGACAGTCTGATCTCCCGGAAAAAGGAGCTTATCTCAAAGGCTGAGCTCCTTAAGGAGAACCTTAAGGGACAGATAGAGCTCAGGGAATCAGGGATAAGATCCGGAAATGAAACCATGGAAAGGCTTAAGGCTGAGATATCAAGGCTTAAGGAAGAGATCTCAGCTCAGAAAAAAAGCATAGGTGATTATCTGTCGGGGATAACGGAGCTTTCAGACAGCCTTAAGCTTATTAAACAGCAGGATGCTCAGGGAGCGGAGCTTTCCGGGGATATACCGGAGCTTGAAGAAAAGCTTGATAAGCTGAAAATCAGCATACTCGAAAATGTTCCTGACGCAGGCTCAAATATTACCTGCAGTGAGCATAAGGATGTCTCGGAGCAGACTGATGATGAGGATGAGCCCGGATATAATATGCCGGACTGGCTCATGGCAATAAAAAATAAAAGAGACGACCTTTCAGATATAAGAGAAAGGGAGGAAAAAACATTAAACTGGATATCCCTGGCATCATCCGAGTATAATGAGCTTACAATGAAGCTTAAAGAGCTGCAGAATGAGCTGATAACAAAGCAGAGGGAATATTCCGACCTGAACGCAAGGTATGATTCCTTAAAAAACATAGCTGAAAGATATGAGGGCTTTGGCGAGAGCGTAAGGGCCGTAATGAGATCAAGGACATCCTTAAGGGGCGTCCATGGCGTTGTGGCGGATATCGTCAAGACGGATAAACGTTTCGAGCAGGCCATAGAAACGGCTCTCGGCGGAAGGATACAGAATATAGTTACTGAAACGGAGGAGGACGCCAAAAAATGCGTTGAATTCTTAAAGAAATCAAGGCAGGGAAGGGCTACATTTCTTCCTCTTGACGCCGTAAGGGGCAGAAGATCTGAGGAATATGACAGGGCTTTAAGGGAAAAGGGCGTTATAGGCATTGGCAGCGGGCTTATAAAATGCAGCGACGAATATAAGGACGTGGTGGAGTTCCTTTTAGGCTCCGTACTTGTAGTCGACAATATGGATAATGCTCTTAAGATCGCCGGTAAATACAGACATTCCATAAGGATGGTGACCCTTGAGGGCGAGCTGCTTTCACTGGGCGGAGCCATTACGGGAGGAGCCTTTAAAAACTCGGCAAATCTCATCGGCAGATCAAGGCAGATCGATGAGATGAGGGTCAAAAGGACAGCCGCTGCAGAAGCCCTCGGATCAGTAAGAGACGACATAGCCCTGCAGGAAAGCCGGATAAATGAAAAGAGCGGGGAACTGGACAGGCTCAATGCAAGTCTTAAGGATATAGAATCTGAAAAAAAGGAGCTGAGTCTCGGCATTCTTTCGGATATGAGGCTGAAGCTCGGCGAGGTAAAGCAGAAAATAGGCTTTATTGAGGAAAATGTCGGACGGGCTGTTTCCGGGCTTCGCTCAGCTGTTGGCAGCGCAGCGGATATAGAAGATGACATCAGCAGTCTTAAGCTTAAGCTTAAGGAATCTGAGGATGAGATAGCTCTAAGAAAATCAGATCTGCTTAAGGCGGATGAGAATATAGAAAGGTCAAAAGAGGAGCTTAAGGCCCATATCGAAGAAAAAGAGGAACTCTCGGGTTCTGAGGCGGATTTTTATAAGCGGAAGGAAGAGATAGATTCGGACCTGCTGGAGCTTCAGAAGGAGATGCTCAGGCTTGAAAGCAGACAGGAAAAGGATAAGCAGAAGCTTGATTCCTGCACGGAGCATATCTGGGAAGAGTACGAGATAAGCTTAAATAAGGCGAGAGAGGCTTATGATGAGGGGCTTGGAAGCATTTCATCCATAAGATCCGGACTTCAGGCCGTGAGAGCCGGGATAAAGGAACTTGGGCCTGTCAATGTACAGGCCATAGAGGAGTATAAGGAGGTCTCGGAGAGATATTCATTCCTCGAGCAGCAGAGGCAGGATCTGTTAAGATCAGCAGAGGCGGTAATGGGCATTATAGAAGAGCTTGACCGTGAGATGAAAAAGCAGTTTGGAGAGCAGTTCAAGCTTATCAGGGAAAAATTCAGAGAGGTATTCAGAGAACTGTTCGGCGGCGGAAACGCCGACCTTGAGCTGGTATATGATATGGAGGAGGAAGGCGATGAGCTTGAGGCCGGAATAGCCATAAACGCTCAGCCGCCGGGAAAAAAGCTCCAGAATATACTGCAGCTTTCCGGAGGAGAGAAGGCCCTTACGGCGATATCACTGCTGTTTGCCATACAGAGCCTTAAGCCTTCGCCGTTCTGTCTGCTGGATGAGATAGAGGCGGCTCTTGATGATTCAAATGTGGTAAGGTTTGCAAGATACCTGCACAGGCTTACGGATGTGACGCAGTTTATCGTCATCACCCACAGGAGAGGCACCATGGAGGAGGCGGACAGACTCTACGGTGTTACCATGCAGGAGAAGGGCATAAGCAAGCTTGTTTCCGTCGATCTTGTCAGCGATCAGCTCAGCTGACGCATCCGTTTATTGTAATATGACCGCGAAGGAGGTTTCCAATGGGATTTTTCGACAAGCTTAAGGAAGGTCTGACAAAGACAAGGACAAATATCACCAACGGCCTTGATACTCTGTTCGGGGATTATTCACAGGTCGATGACGATTTTTTTGAAAATCTTGAAGAGATCCTTATCATGGCCGATGTGGGAATGAAGGCTACTGACGCCATCATTTCTAAAATGAAGGAAAGGGTGCGTGAGGAACACATAAAGGAGCCGGACAAGGTCAAGGAGGCTCTGATAGAAACGATATCCGAACAGATAAAGCCCTGCGACGACGCCTATGATTTTGCCGATCAGAAGGCAGTGGTGCTGGTGGTAGGCGTAAACGGCGTTGGAAAGACTACATCCATCGGAAAGCTTGCCATGGGACTTAAGGAGCATGGAAAGCGCGTAGTGCTTGCGGCGGCGGATACCTTCAGGGCCGGGGCCATAGAGCAGCTGAAGGTATGGGCTGACAGGAGCGGTTCTGATTTTGTGGCTCAGGAGGAGGGCTCGGATCCGGCGGCCGTGGTTTACGAGGCCATAGACATATACAACAGCAGGAATGCGGATATACTCATATGCGATACGGCGGGCAGGCTGCATAATAAGAAAAACCTGATGGAGGAGCTCTCCAAGATAAACAGGATACTGGAAAGGAAGCTTCCGGATGTGAGAAAGGAGGTTTTCCTTGTTTTGGACGCCACCACGGGACAGAACGCCATATCACAGGTAAGGGAATTTGTTTCAGTGTGCAGGCCTACGGGAATCATCCTTACAAAGATGGATGGTTCAGCCAAGGGCGGCATTGTCATCGCCATTTCTTCGGAATTTGACATACCGGTAAAATATATAGGCGTAGGCGAGCATCCGGAGGATCTTCAGAAATTCGATCCGAAGGAATTCATGCGGGCGATCTTTTACGCTGACAAAGACTGAGGCTGAAAATATATAACGCGGGGATAAAGCAGGGTGTAAAGATAAACTACTTGACACCCTGCTTCGTTTTATCATATAATGGCACTCGTTATGGAAAAAATAGTGAGACAGGGAATGTTATACGATCTGTATGGAGGGCTTCTGACCGATCACCAGAAAAAGGTGTATGGTGAACTCGTCAACGATGACCTCTCATTATCGGAGATCGCAGAGCTTAACGGGATAACCAGACAGGGAGCCCACGACATAATAAAGCGCTGTGACAAGATACTCGAGGGCTACGAGGAAAAGCTCCATTTACTTGAGAAAAAACTGTCCGATGCCGGGGAGTGACACCGGAGGTACCTGATAATATATGGCATTTGAAAGCTTAACGGAAAGATTTCAGAATATATTCAATAACCTTAGGGGAAAGGCGAAACTTGACGCTGAAGACGTGCATACCGCCATGAAGGAGGTCAAGCTTGCCCTTTTGGAGGCTGACGTCAATTTCAAGGTCGTAAAGGACTTTGTCAAGGAGACCAAGGCCAAGGCTATCGGTGCGGAGGTCTTTGAGAGCCTTTCACCGGGGCAGACCGTAATAAGGATAGTCAGGGACGAGCTCATACATCTGATGGGCGATACGGCTGCAGAGCTTGAGCTTAAGCCTCAGAACCAGGTCACGGTGATAATGATGGCCGGACTTCAGGGTGCAGGTAAAACCACTACTGCAGCCAAGCTTGGAGGCATATATAAGTCAAAGGGAAGGAGAGTTCTCCTCGCCGCCTGCGACGTATACAGACCGGCAGCCATCGATCAGCTTAAGACCAACGGTGAAAAGTTAGGGGTCGAAGTATTCAGCATGGGTACCGGCATAAGTCCTGTGGAGATTGCCAAGAGCGCCTATGATAAGGCTGTCAGCGACAAATACAGCATCCTGATCATAGATACGGCCGGAAGACTGCACATAGATGAAAACATGATGCAGGAGCTTAAGGACATCAAGGCGGCCGTAAATGTGGACTATACGCTGCTTACCGTGGACGCCATGACAGGACAGGACGCCGTCACTGTAGCTGAGGAATTCTCTGAGAAGGTCGGCGTCGACGGTCTGATAGTCACAAAGCTCGACGGCGATACAAAGGGTGGAGCCGCTCTATCCATCAGAGCTGTTACGGGAAAGCCGATATATTTTGCCGGCATGGGAGAAAAGCTTACGGATCTGCAGGTATTTTATCCGGACAGGATGGCCTCAAGGATCATAGGCATGGGAGATATCCTTTCCCTTATCGAAAAGGCAGAGGAGACTGTTGACCTTGAGAAACAAAAGAAGGTCACAGAGCATCTCAGGAAATCCCAGTTTACCTACGACGACTTCCTTACGCAGATGGAGCAGATGAAGAAGATGGGCGGCATTTCCGGTATCCTCTCAATGCTTCCGGGGATGAAGGGATTCGATGCGGATCAGATAGACCAGTCCCAGTTTACAAGGATAGAATCCATGATACTCAGCATGACCAGGGAGGAAAGAGCAAATCCAAAGCTCATGAGCCCTTCAAGGAAGAGGCGTATAGCGGCGGGCTCCGGCACGGACATTGCCGATGTAAACCGCATGGTCAAGCAGTTCGAGCAGATGCAGAAGTTCATGAAGCAGATGAACGGCATGAAGAAACACGGTAATTTAAACAGTCTTTTTGGCAGAAACCTTTTCCGCGGCAAAGGCTTGTTTTAATTAATAAATAATTTCATTTATAAAGGAGAAACTAAAATGGCAGTTAAGATCAGATTAAGAAGACTTGGAGCTAAGAAAAAGCCTTTCTACAGGATCATCGTTGCAGATTCAAGATCACCAAGAAACGGAAGATTCATTGAGGAGATCGGTTACTACGATCCTAACACGGAGCCTTCAACAATTAAGATCGATGCAGATGCTGCAAAGAAGTGGCTTGGAAACGGCGCTGTTCCTTCAGCAACCTGCGTTAAGCTCTTAAAGACTGCCGGCATCACTAAGTGATATCGGGATCGGCAGAAGATAAGATGGCTATGAAAGAAGTATTGGAAGTAATCGCAAAGTCACTTGTCGATAATCCCGATGAAGTCGTTGTCACGGAAGAAAAAAGAGATGGTGTGATCGTACTGAGCCTCAAGGTGGCGCAGTCGGATATGGGCAAGGTCATTGGCAGATCCGGAAGGATAGCCAAATCGATCAGAAGAGTCATAAACGCTGCTGCGTCCCATGGCAAGGAAAAGATCATCGTGGATATCGGCTGAGTAAACAAATATGAATGCGGAACTTAGAGTGGGCGTGATCGTAAAGACCCACGGGATAAAAGGAGAGGTCAAGGTCTATCCGACTACGGACTCTCCTTTCCGTTTTGATGAGATAGATCACGTCAAAATAAAATTAAACGGCAAGACCGTTAGAGAGCTTGATATTGAAAATGTCAAGTACTTCAAGAACCTTGTCATACTTAAATTTAAGCATATCGATAATATCAATGACGCTGAGGCCTATAAGGGAGCCGAGCTCTATATCCCGAGGGAGATGGGGGCCGAGCTTTCAGAGGGTGAATACTATATCGCCGATATCATCGA
The DNA here is from genome assembly GCA_944381575.1 of uncultured Lachnospiraceae bacterium. Classification (GTDB taxonomy): domain Bacteria; phylum Bacillota; class Clostridia; order Lachnospirales; family Lachnospiraceae; genus Avilachnospira. Next base: position 154,897 of record CALWLS010000001.1, read on the forward strand.
TATGGAGGTGGTATCGGACAAGGGTGAAAAGATAGGCGTCATAAGGGATGTGCTCGAGACCGGGGCGAATGACGTATATATAGTCAGACGCCATGATAACGGTAAGGATCTCCTTATCCCGGTAATAGAAGAGTGCATACTTGATACTGATATCGAAAATAATATCATGACCGTTCATATAATGGATGGTCTCATGGATCTGTAAGCATGGATTTTTACGTAATGACACTGTTTCCCGACATGGTCATGAACGGCCTTAACGAAAGTATAACCGGAAGGGCCATAAAAAAAGGCGTGATAAACGTGAAGGCCGTGAACATAAGGGACTATACAACTGAAAAACACGGCAAGACCGACGATTACCCCTTTGGCGGAGGAGCCGGGATGGTCATGCAGGTACAGCCGATCCATGACTGCTATAAGGCAGTATGCGGCATGATAGAAGAAGGTCATGACGGCGTTTTAAGCGAGACATATAAGCCGAGGGTCTTATATATGTCACCCCAGGGAAGGCGGTTTGATCAGAGCTTTGCCGAGGAGCTGGCAAAGGAAAGGGAGCTTGTTTTCCTGTGCGGGCATTACGAGGGCGTGGACGAAAGGGCGCTGGAGCTTCTTGGAGCCGAGGAAGTATCCCTCGGGGATTTTGTCCTTACAGGCGGGGAGTATCCGGCCATGGTGATGATCGACTGCATATCGAGGCTTATTCCGGGAGTCCTTGGAAAGGATGCCTCGGCGGAGATCGAAAGCTTTCACGATAATCTCCTCGAATATCCGCAGTATTCGAGGCCTGAAGTATACGAGGGACTTAAGGTACCGGAGATACTTTTATCCGGACACCATGCCAATGTTGAAAAATGGCGGCGTGAGCAGTCCATAATAAGGACCCTTGAAAAAAGGCCTGATCTTATCAAGGACGCGGTACTTACCAAAAAGGAAAAGCAGTTTTTGGATAAGCTCATCAGTGAAAGATCAGGTCATGAATAAGTTGACGTATCCTTTTGTTTGTGATATTATAATACGGCTTGTTAAAAATGATGGTCCGCTGGCATATAGCTTATAAGTCATGTATGTTAAGAACATCAGAAGATTTTAAGGAGGATATACATATGCACGAGATCATCGAAAAGATCGAGCAGGCTCAGCTTAAGCCTGAGGTAACAGAGTTCAAGGTAGGAGATACCATCAGAGTACACAACCTTATCCGCGAGGGTAACAGAGAGCGTATCCAGGTATATGAGGGTACAGTTATCCAGAGACAGGGACATGGAGCAAGGGAGACCTTCACTGTCAGAAAGATCTCTAACGGTGTAGGTGTAGAGAAGACATGGCCTACACACAGCCCGTTCGTTTCCAAGATCGAGGTAGTAAGAAAGGGTAAGGTAAGAAGGGCTAAGCTTAACTACTTAAGAGACAGAGTAGGTAAGGCTGCAAAGGTTAAGGAGCTCATGAAGTAATTTCATCAGAGTACTTAAACCTGACTGAGCAAATATATTTATAATGATAATTAAAACGCCGCAGCGGTTTGAAGCCGCAGCGGCGTTTCTGTATTAAGCGTTCCTGAGGGATTCGGTATAAGCTATGGATTCCCTGATGGAATCGGTAAGTATATTTACGAACTCCTCTGCAAGAGAGGAAAGTGCCGTATCCTTAGGAACAACATAGCCTATCTTGATGTCAGGCTGTCCGTCGATAACGACGCTCTTTATCCCGTCAGGGGAGATACCCTTTACCAGCAGGCCTGAGCCCGTTGTAACGGCGTCTGAAACAGAAACAAGATCTACAGCGGCCTCTCTGGTGTTGATGATTATGCGGCGAGCCGGAGTTTCCGTAGTGAAAAGCTGGCACTCCTCGGAGAAATCTATAGCGACTCCCTCAGTCTGCTCAAAGGTAATATACGGATAGTCCTTAAGATCATTTTCTGTTACGGAATCCTTTGATGCGAGAGGGTGATCCTTTTTGACGTACACACAAGGCTTTACAGTAAACAGCTCGTGGAATTCTATCTCCCTTGAATCGAGGAGCTTTCCAATTATCTTTTCCGTGAGCTCTGATTCGGAAACTACGCCCACATCTGCGCTGCGGTTGGAAACATCCTCAATGACGCTCTCTATGCCGGTCTCGATGAACTGCAGGCGGTATGTTTCGTCCCTGTGCAGATTCGTAAATTTCATGAAGGCGTCCTGTGTGAAAGGATAACGCTGGGTCGCTACGCTGAAATAGGTGGAGGTCGTATGTCCGCTCCGGTTGGAATACATGAGCTCTATGCGCTTCTTACTGTCCAAAAGTGAAACGGCGTGGCTCAAAAACTCCCTTCCTTCAGGAGTGAAAGTTACGCCCTTATTGGTCCTTATGAAAAAGGTTATGTTCAGTTCCTCCTCAAGCTCCTTGATCGCAATGGAAATGCCTGACTGCGAAAGGAAAAGCTTCTGAGCGGCCTTATTGATGGAGCCGCATTTGGATATCTCAACAAGATAGTTTAGCTGTTGGAAAGTCATTACTATCCACTCCCCGTTGCTGAATAAATATGTGTCTATTATATGCACTGTTTTTCATAAAAAACAAGTCTTTTATGAATTTTATTTATAATGACTTTTAAATAATTCTGAACATGGAAATATGTATATCCCGGCTGATAAGGCAGACCGGATACATAGGCGTGCACGGGCTTTTATACAATATCACGAACTTTACCGATATAAGTACAATCCGTATGGTCATATTATTAAAAAATGTACAAGGCGCATATTGTATTCAAAAAATACAAAATGTAAAATATATGTAACACTTCTGAATACAATCAATTGAAAGGAGAGCAAACAATGAAGGATATTGTTGAGATCCGTTGGCACGGACGTGGCGGACAGGGTGCTAAGACAGCATCACTTCTTCTTGCCGATGCCGCATTCAACACAGGAAAGTACGTTCAGGGATTCCCTGAGTATGGTCCGGAGCGTATGGGAGCACCTATCACAGCTTATGACCGTATAAGTACAGAGCGTTGCACCGTTCATTCTAATATTTATGAGCCAGATTATGTTGTAGTAGTCGATGAGTCCCTTATCGATTCCGTTCCTGTAACTGCAGGACTTAAGGAAGAGGGAGCTATCGTGATCAACTCTTCCAAGGATCCTGAGGAGATCAGACCTCTCCTTAAGGGATACAAGGGCAGAGTATGCACTATCGACGCCAACAAGATCTCCGAAGAGGAGCTCGGAAAGGTATTCCCTAACACACCTATGCTTGCTGCTATCGTTAAGATAAGCGGAGTAGTTGAGGAAAATGAGTTCATCAAGGATATGGAGGGCTCATACAAGCACAAGTTCGCTTCTAAGCCACAGGTTATCGAAGGCAACATGAGAGCATTAAAGCGTTCAATGGAGGAGGTAAAGGGATAATGAGCAAATATGCAGCTAACACAGCTCCTGACGTTTCTTGGAAGGATTTAACACGCGCATGCGATATCTATGAGCCTGCTACATCCGAAGTTGTTGAGACAGGTGACTGGAGAGTCATGAAGCCGGTGATAGACTGGTCAAAGTGTAAGCAGTGCCTTCTTTGCGCACCTTGCTGCCCTGATATGTCTATCCCTGTAAACGCTGAAGGAAAGAGAGAGGATTTCAACTACTTCTTCTGCAAAGGATGCGGTATCTGCGCTAATGCATGTCCTTTCGGCGCCATAACAATGGTAAAGAATAAAGACTAAAGGAGGAGGTACGGAATAATGGCAATTAGAGAAAGACTTTCAGGTAATGAAGCTATAGCTTATGCTATGAAGCAGATTAACCCGGATGTAATGGGCGCATTCCCTATTACTCCTTCTACTGAGATACCTCAGTATTTCGCTACATATGTTGATAACGGAGAGGTTGATACAGAGTTCATCGCAGTTGAGTCAGAGCATTCAGCTATGTCTACATGTATCGGTGCAGAGGCAGCCGGCGCACGTGCTATCTCAGCTACATCATCATGCGGACTCTGCTACATGACAGAGATGCTCTATATCGCCGCTTCTGACAGGCTTCCTATCACACTTGCTGTTTCATGCCGTGCATTAAGCGGACCTATCAACATCAACAACGACCATTCAGATGCAATGGGAGTAAGGGATGCAGGATGGATCATGCTCTTTGCAGAGACAAACCAGGAAGCATATGATAACTATCTCATGGCTATGCGTATCGCAGAGTCTGTAAACCTTCCTATCATGATCTGCCAGGATGGTTTCATCACTTCACACGCTATTGAGAACATCGACCTCGTTGAGACTGAGAAGGTTCAGGAGTTCGTAGGTGAGAGACCTCTCGACCACTATCTCCTTAAGCCGCAGGAGACCATGGCAGTAGGCGCTTACGCAACTCCTGTATACTATATGGAGGCTAAGAGGGCACAGGCACAGGCTATGATTGATGCCAAGGACGCCATCAGAAAGGTTTCCAAGGAGTTCGGCGACATGACCGGACGTTACTATGACCTTATTGAGAAGTACGAGATGGATGACGCTGAGACAGCAGTTATCATGATCGGTTCTTCTGCAGGTACGGCTAAGGAAGCTATCCAGGATCTCAGAGCCAAGGGACACAAGGTCGGCCTTATCAAGGTTCGTTCCTTCCACCCATTCCCTGACAAGGAGATAGTTGACGCAGTTAAGGGTCTTAAGGCATTTGCCGTTATGGACAAGGACGACAGCTTTAACGGACACTGCGGACCTATGTATGCAGAGACATGTGCAGCACTTGTAGCAGCAGGAGTTTCTGCTAAGGCTATCAACTACATCTATGGTCTTGGCGGACGTGACGTTAAGGTTTCAAGCATTGAGAAGGTATTTGCTGAGCTCGAGGAGATCGCAAAGACCGGCAATGTCGGAGAGACCTATCGTTACCTTGAAGTACGTGAGTAATAGGAGGATCGGACATGGCTTACAATCTTAAAGAGAATTTAATGAAGGAGGATCGTCTTGCTGGCGGTCACAGAATGTGTGCGGGCTGCGGAGCACCTATTGCCGTAAGAACAGTACTTCGTGCCCTTGAGCCGGAGGATCGTGCAGTTGTATGTTCAGCTACAAGCTGCCTTGAGGTCTCCACATTCATGTATCCTTATACATCATGGAAGGAAAGCTTCATCCATAATGCATTCGAGAATGCCGGCGCTACTATCTCAGGCGTTGAGACAGCTTACCGTGCATTAAAGAAGAGAGGCAAGATCTCTGAGAACTTCAAGTTTATCGCATTCGGCGGTGACGGCGGTACCTATGATATAGGTTTCCAGTCACTTTCAGGCGCTATGGAGCGTGGTCACGACATGGTTTATGTATGCTATGATAACGAGGCATATATGAACACAGGTATCCAGAGATCATCTTCAACACCTAAGTTCGCTGATACAACAACTACTCCTCAGGGTAAGGCTATCCCTGGTAAGCAGCAGAACAAGAAGGATCTTGTTAAGATCATGGTAGCGCACGGTATCCCTTATGTTGCTCAGACAACATACATCGGAAACTTCAGCGATATCAGCACAAAGGCTCACAAGGCTATCTACACTCCTGGTGCAGCATTCATGGCAGTTATGGCTCCTTGCCCTCGTGGATGGAGATACCCTGCTGAGAAGCTCATGGATGTAGTTAAGACAGCAGTTGAGACCTGCGTATGGCCGCTTTACGAGGTAGAGGAAGGCAAGTACACCATCAACTACAGACCAAAGGAGAAGAAGCCTGTAGAGGAGTACTTAAGAATGCAGGGACGTTTCGCTCATATGTTCAAGCCTGGCAATGAGTGGATGATCGAGGATGTTCAGAAGCACGTAGACCAGAAGTGGGAAGAGCTTCAGAACCTTGCTGAGATCAGATAATAAAGACATAATCTTTAGTACTAATATCTTCTTAAAAAGCCGTCCGGTTTTATCCGGGCGGCTTTTGTGTGTTGAATTAATCTGCTCTTTTATATATAATAGCGAAGAAGCAGTGCGAGCGGTCGCTGCGGCATTTATATGCCGGAGAGGAAAGTCCGGGCTTCACAGGGCAGGATGCCTGATAACGTCAGGTGGGAGCGATCCTAAGGAAAGTGCAACAGAAAGTATACCGCTGCTTTATGCAGTAAGGGTGAAATGGCAGTGTAAGAGACTACCGGTCAGGCGGTAACGCAGGACGCATTGTAAACCCCATCCGAAGCAAGTCCATGAAGGAACCATATGGCGGCCCGTCATGTTCCGGGTAGGACGCTTGAGGCTTAAGGCGACTTAAGTCCTAGATAGATGACCGTTTTAAATGACATAACCCGGCTTACAGCACAGCTTCTTTTTATTACCGTATCAGGGACTTTAAGTTCCATGCGGTATTTTTTTTGTAAAAAATTGTTAAAAATCACCATATCGGTATATGTAAAATTAAAGTTAGGTGTTATAATATACCAAAATATGATCATTCAGGGAGGCACACTATGATAAAAAAGAAGTTTGTTTTGTGCATCAACAGACAGTATGGCTCCGGCGGAAGAAGCGTCGGCAAGATACTTGCAAAGGAGCTTGGCATAGATTTTTATGATCAGAGGATACTCCAGATCACCTCTGAGACTTCAGCCATAGGAGAGAAATATTTCCGTCTCGCTGATGAAAAGGCAGGAAGCAACCTGCTCTACAAGGTATTCGACGGACTTAAGCCAGCGCTTAAGGATCCTTCCACCGGATTTAACATCACCAACAGGGACAATCTTTTCAAGTTCCAGGCCAAGATGCTTAAGGAGCTTGCGGAAAAGGAGACCTGCATTATCGCCGGACGTGCTGCGGACTATGTCCTTAAGGAGAGCGGTATAGAGGACGTCATCTCCATGTATATCTACTGCGATATGGATAAAAAGGTAGAGCGTATCAAGGACATGGAGGTCATTGATACGGCTTCCGCAGAAAAGAAGATCAGGGAAAAGGATAAGGACAGAGCTGAGTTCTACAGCTACTATACCGGCAGGAAGTGGGATGACTGTCTCCACTATGATCTCTGCATCAATACCACGGACCTCAATTTTGAGGGAATAGCAAATGTGATAAAGGATTATCTCAAGACAAGGGGATATATCTGATCTGATACTAAATTAATTGAAGGGAGCTTTATTTTATGAAGGCGTATAAGACTAATGATATCCGCAATGTGGTGCTTTTGGGACACGGAGGCTCAGGTAAGACCACACTGTTTGAGGCACTGGCATTTAACAGCGGCCTGATCACCCGTCCGGGAAAGGTCACTGACGGCAATACCTTAAGTGACTTTGATAAGGAAGAGCAGAAGCGTAAGTTCTCACTTTCAGCGTCAGTGGCACCTATCGAATTCCACGGGGAAAAGAGCGATATCAAGATCAATTTCATAGATACGCCGGGTTCATTTGACTTTATAGGAGAGGTGGAGGAGGCCATAAGCGCAGCCGACGCCGCAGTCATAGTTGTAAACTGTAAGTCAGGCATAGAGCCTGGTACGAGGAAGGCATGGGAGCTCTGCGAACGCTATAAGCTTCCGAGGATAATATTCGTAACCAACATGGACGATGACGATGCGTCATTCAGAGAGGTGACGGTAAAACTCAACACCGAATTCGGAAGATCCATCTCACCGCTTCAGATACCTATCAGAGAGGATGAAAAGTTCGTAGGTTACGTAAACGTCATCAAGATGAAGGGCCGCAGATATACCACGGGTACCAATAAGGAAGAGATACCTATCCCTCAGTATGTCACAAAGCAGCTCGATACTGCGAGAGCTTCCCTTATGGAGGCCGTCGCAGAGACCTCAGATGAGCTCATGGAGAGATATTTTGAGGGCGAGGAGTTTACTGCGGACGAGATCTATGACGCATTAAAGGAAAATGTCCAGAAGTGTGCCATAACTCCGGTGGTAATGGGCTCGGGCCTCAACTGCCAGGGTACCAACTACCTCTTACAGTGCATAGAAAAGTATTTCCCTTCACCGGATGAAAGATCATTCTCAGGAAAGGACCTTGCAACGGGAGAGCTGTTTACTGCCATACCTAATCCTGAGGCTTCTGCATCAGTGCTCGTATGGAAGACCATCGTGGATCCTTTCATTGGAAAATACAGCCTGTTCAAGGTGATCACCGGAGAGGTGACTCCTGACACCACCCTTTACAATACTGCAAAGGAGCAGGATGAAAAATTAGGCAAGATATATATCATGTCCGGTAAGGACACCATTGAGACTGATAAGCTTACAGCCGGAGATATCGGAGCTGCGGCAAAGCTCAGCTTTACGCAGACCGGCGATACACTTATAGCGCAGCGTAACGCCCCTATAGCATATTATATGGCTGAGATAGATAAGCCGTATGAGTATATGGCCTACAGCCCGCTTACAAAGGGCGATGACGACAAGGTCGCTGCAGGACTTCAGAAGCTCCTTGAGGAGGATAAGACCTTAAGAGTAGTCAATGATACCGAAAACAGGCAGTCTCTTATCTATGGTATAGGAGAGCAGCAGCTTGATGTGGTCAAATCAAAGCTTGCAGACAGATATAAGGTAAATATTGAGCTTTCAAAGCCTAAGTTCGCATACAGGGAGACCATTAATAAAAAGGTAGAGGTAAGAGGAAAGTACAAGAAGCAGTCGGGCGGACACGGCCAGTACGGCGACGTGCTTATGGAGTTTGAGCCTTCAGGCGATATGACCGTGCCTTACATATTTGAGGAAAAGATCTTCGGAGGCTCAGTTCCTAAGAACTACTTCCCGGCCGTGGAAAAGGGTATACAGGAATCTGTGCTTAAGGGACCTCTTGCGGGATATCCTGTAGTAGGCATCAAGGCTACTCTTACTGACGGATCCTATCATCCGGTCGACTCTTCTGAGATGGCCTTCAAGACGGCAGCATCCCTTGCCTTTAAGGAGGGCTTCATGAAGGCTTCGCCAGTCATCCTTGAGCCTATCGCAAGCCTTAAGGTCACCGTTGCAGACGCCTATACGGGAGATGTCATGGGAGATCTCAACCGCCGCAGAGGACGTGTGCTTGGCATGAATTCAAATCATCACGGAAAGCAGACCATCGAAGCTGAGATACCAATGTCAGAGCTTTACGGATACGGAACTGATTTAAGAAGCATGACCGGAGGCCTTGGACAGTATGAGTATGAGCTTGTAAGATATGAGCAGGCTCCTTCGGATATACAGGCTGCAGTTATAGCTGCTGCGGCAAATGATGAGGAATGATCGGTCACAGATAAGCTTATATATAAAAATGTTTACCCGGATGTCTTATACGGCATCCGGGTTTTCATTGACTTAAACCGTATGCTAACATATAATAAATCAAGGATTTAACAATGATTAAGGAGAATCAGATGTCGGCATATGATTTCAATCCAGACGCATACAAAATTATAAAGACGGACGACAAATATATTAGATTTCCCGGTTTCTGCGATGTGCACGTACACTTTCGAGAGCCGGGTTTTTCATATAAGGAGACCATTGGAACCGGATCAAGGGCAGCGGCAGCAGGCGGATATACCGCAGTCTGCACCATGCCCAACCTTTCTCCGGTGCCTGATTCCGTGGAAAATCTGAGGCTCGAGCAGGATATCATAGATCGTGACGCTGTTATAGCCGTATATCCGTATGCATCTATCACCAAGTCTGAGCTCGGGGAGGAGCTTTCCGACATGGAGGAGCTCAGATCAAGGGCCGTGGCGTTTTCCGATGACGGAAAGGGCGTACAGTCTGAAGATATGATGCGAAGGGCCATGGAAAAGGCAGCCTCCCTCGGAAAGATAATAGCTGCCCACTGTGAGGTGAACGAGCTGTTAAGAGGAGGCTATATACATGATGGAAGGTATGCCGCCGAACACGGCCATGCGGGCATATGCTCCGAGAGCGAATGGAGAGAGATCGAGAGGGACGTAAGGCTTGCCGGTGAAACTAACTGCGCCTTCCATGTATGCCATATATCCTGCAGGGAGAGCGTGGAGATCATTAGAAAGGCCAAGAGGGACGGAGTAAATGTTACCTGTGAGACAGCTCCACATTACCTTGTGCTCTGTGAGGATGATCTTATGGAGGACGGACGTTTCAAGATGAATCCTCCTCTCAGGAGCGCCGACGACAGGGCGGCCCTTATAGAGGGTATCAGGGACGGCACCATAGATATGATAGCCACTGACCATGCGCCTCATTCAAAAGAGGAAAAGTCAAAGGGCCTTAAAGGCTCGGCCATGGGCATAACGGGGCTTGAGACAGCATTTCCGGTGCTTTATTCAAGGCTTGTGAAAACAGGCGTGATCAGCCTCGAAAGGCTTATAGAGCTTATGGCGGTCAACCCGAGGAAACGCTTTGGCATTCCGATCGGAGATGATTATACCGTCTGGGATCTGGATGCTGAATATGAGATCGACCCCGCTGAGTTTATATCCATGGGCAGGGCAACGCCTTTTGAAGGAATGAAGGTGAGCGGAAGATGCATAAGGACCGTGTACGGCGGAAAAACTGTTTATGAATATAAAGGCTGACAGGTCATAGTGCCTGACAGAGATAAAAAATTCATGGGGTTATCGACATGAAGGAATCCATATTTGAAATATTAAATAACACTGAGATAGCGGATAATGTCTACAGGCTTGATCTTAAAGGGGACGTCTCCGAGATCGTAAGGCCCGGGCAGTTTATAAATATTGCCCTTGAGGGCTTTTTTCTGAGACGTCCTATCTCGGTGTCAAATGTATACAGAGGCGGTTTTGATAATGCAGGTCCTGAAAGCGGCCAGGGCGTCGTCACCGTGCTTTATAAGGTGGCGGGAAAAGGTACGGAGTATCTTTCGGGCCTGAAGGATGGAATGCTCAATGTGCTTACGGGCCTTGGAAACGGATTTGACATATCAAAGGCAGGCAGCAGGCCCCTGCTTATAGGAGGGGGCATAGGTTCAGCTCCGATGCACATGCTTGCGGCTGAGCTCATAAAGAAGGGGGCGGCTCCTACCGCAGTGCTTGGATTTAGGGGAAGCCGGGAGGTCATACTTGAAGCTGAGCTTAATAAGCTCGGAGTCAGGACGGTGATAGCCACCATGGACGGCTCCAAGGGCATCAAAGGCACTGCTGCGGACGCGTTAAAGGGTATAGATCATACATATTTCTATGCATGCGGACCGATGCCTATGCTGAATTCCATAAGGAAGGTACTTGAGGGTGACGGCGAATACAGCTTTGAGGAAAGGATGGGCTGCGGCTTCGGGGCCTGTGTCGGCTGCTCCATGGAAACGAAAAACGGAGTAAAGAGGGTATGTAAGGACGGGCCGGTATTTTCCGGAAAGGAGATCATATGGAAAGATTAAAGACTACGCTTTGCGGCATAGAGCTGGATAATCCTGTGATCGCTGCCAGCGGCACCTTTGGATATGGTTATGAATTTGCTGAGCTGTATGATATCAACATCCTTGGGAGCTTTTCATTTAAAGGAACTACTAAGGATCCGAGATACGGGAATCCGACCCCGCGGATAGCCGAGTGCGCATCGGGAATGATCAATTCCGTAGGTCTTCAGAACCCGGGAGTCGACAAGGTTATCGAGGAGGAACTTCCAAAGCTTAAGAAATGCTTTCATAAACCGGTGATGGCAAACATAAGCGGTTTTTCAGCGGAGGAGTACGAATATGTGGCCGAAAGGCTGAATGCCGAAGATCAGATCGGTTGGTTTGAGGTGAATATAAGCTGTCCAAACGTACATGGCGGCGGCATGGGATTCGGTACCGATCCCCATATGGCAGCAGAGGTAACAAAAAGGGTAAGGAAGGTCACCAATAAACCGGTGATAATGAAGCTTACTCCAAATGTCACGGATATTACGGAGATAGCAAAGGCCTGTGAGGCAGAGGGTGCTGACGGAATCAGCCTTATCAATACCATAATGGCCATGAGGATAGATTTAAGGACCGGAAGGCCGGTCTTAAGGAATGGAACCGGAGGCTTGAGCGGTCCCGCAGTATTTCCGGTGGCCTTAAGGATGGTCTGGCAGACCGCAAAGGCAGTAAGCATACCGATAGTGGGACTTGGAGGCATTTCATCCGCGGAGGACGTTATAGAAATGATGATGGCAGGAGCGTCGGCCGTGGAGGTAGGAGCCTGCAATCTTACGGAGCCTTTTATATGCAAGCGTATAATAGAGGAGCTTCCGGAAAAGCTTGATAAATACGGTATAAAAAATATCAGGGACATTATAGGATCGGCCCTGTGATACGTGAGAACAGTATGATCTGCATTCAGGAGGGGAGCAATGAATAAGGATGTTATAATAGCCTGTGACTTTAAGTCAAAGGAGGAGGCCCTTAAGTTTCTTGATAAGTTTACGGACGTTAAGCCCTTTGTCAAGATCGGCATGGAGCTTTTCTACGCCGAGGGACCGGATATCGTAAGGGAGATCAAAAAGAGGGGTCATAAGGTGTTCCTTGATCTTAAGCTGCACGATATACCCAATACGGTGGAAAAGGCCATGGCCGTGCTTTCCGGGCTTGATGTGGATATAGTGAACGTGCACGCCGCCGGTACCATAGATATGATGAAGGCGGCGTTAAAGGGGCTTATGAGGCCTGACGGCACGAGGCCCCTGATCATTGCTGTCACACAGCTTACAAGCACTGATCAGGAACGTATGGAAAGGGATCTCCTTATAACAGGAAGGCCGATCAAAGAAGTGGTGATGCACTACGCGGTGAATGCCAAAAAGGCCGGACTTGACGGAGTCGTCTGCTCGCCTCTTGAGGCTGCTGCGGTGCACGAGGCATGCGGCAGGGATTTTATCACGGTCACTCCGGGCATAAGATTTGCCGATAGTGAAAAGGGAGATCAGAAGAGAGTCATGACGCCTGCGGACGCCGCGGCGGCAGGATCGGACTATATAGTCGTAGGAAGGCCTGTAACGGGGGCTGAGGATCCCGTTAAAGCATATAAAAGATGCGTAAAGGATTTTATGGGTTAAGTATACGGAGGGCAGTTAAAATGGACATGAAGGAAAAAATAGCAAAGGATCTGCTTAGCATCGGTGCCGTATTTTTAAGGCCTGACGAGCCTTTTACATGGGCTTCGGGAATAAAGAGCCCCATATATACGGATAACAGGCTCACTCTTACGGCTCCTAAAGTGAGGGATGATATCGAAAACGGCCTTGCAGAGCTTGTGAAAACTCATTTTCCTGAGGCTGAGGTCCTTATGGGCACTTCTACTGCGGGAATAGCGCATGCGGCCATTACCGGGCATATTCTGGGCATGCCGATGGGCTACGTCAGAGGAGGCGCAAAGGACCATGGCAGGAAAAACCAGATAGAGGGCAAGCTTGAAAAGGGAGAAAAGGTCGTTGTGGTCGAGGATCTCATATCCACCGGCGGAAGCGTTATAGAGGTGGTGGATGTCTTAAGGGCAGCAGGAGCTGAGGTCCTGGGCATCATAAGCATATTTACCTACGGAATGAAAAAAAGCAGGGATAAGCTTGCGGACGCCGACGTGGTAAATTACTCCCTTACGGATCTTGACACCGTTGCTGAGGTGGCTGCAAGGGAAGGATACATACCGGATAACGATATCGCAAGACTTTTAAAGTTCAGGGATGATCCTTCCGACGAGAGCTGGATAAAGGCCTGAGCACTATCCTAAAAACATACAATGAAGGGAGATACTGTAGTAATGAGAAGCCTGATCAATATACTGGACCTTTCCGTTGAGGAGATAGATGAGCTTATCAAAATTGCCTGCGACATAATAGACCACCCGGATAAATACAGTGAAAAATGCCGGGGTAAGAAGCTGGCAACACTGTTCTTCGAGCCCTCCACAAGGACGAGGCTCAGCTTTGAGGCTGCCATGATGGAGCTTGGCGGTAATGTCCTCGGATTTTCGGAGGCTCAGAGCTCCTCCGCTGCCAAGGGCGAAAGCGTGGGGGACACAGCAAGGACGGTGAGCTGCTACGCAGACATCATAGCCATGAGACACCCTAAGGAAGGCGCACCATATGTGGCCGCAAGCCGCGCTACGGTGCCTGTCATAAATGCGGGTGACGGCGGACATAATCATCCTACCCAGACTCTTGCAGACCTGCTTACCATATACAGGGAGAAGGGTTCGTTTAACGACCTTACCGTGGGCTTCTGCGGAGACCTTAAGTTCGGAAGGACCGTTCATTCACTTATAGAAGCCCTCTCAAGATATAAGGGCATCAAGGTGGTGCTCATATCTCCGGAGGAATTAAAGCTCCCGAGCTATGTGAAAAAGGACGTTTTAAAGGCCAACGGGATCCCGTACGAGCAAACAACGGACTTTGACAGCGCCATACCTTCCCTGGACATACTTTACATGACAAGAGTACAGAAGGAACGCTTCTTTAACGAGGAGGATTATTTAAGACTTAAGGACAGCTATATACTTGAGCCTTCAAGACTTGAACATGCCAAGAAGGATCTTGTGATCATGCATCCGCTTCCAAGAGTTAATGAGATAAGCACGGAGATAGACAAGGATCCGAGAGCCCATTATTTCGATCAGGTGGCGAATGGAAAATACATGAGAGAGGCGCTTATACTTAAATTTCTCGGGATTATGTAATGGAGGCTTTGGTTTATGAGAGTTGACGGCATTCAGAACGGAATAGTTATTGACCATATAAAGGCTGGCAGGGGTATGGAGATATACGACCTCCTGGAGCTTAAGGATAAGGACTGCTCGGTTGCCCTTATGATAAATGTTGTGAGCAGCAAAATGGGCAGAAAGGATATCATCAAGATAGACTCTGATATCCCTGTGGACTATGATGTTATAGGGTATGTAGATCCGGGAGCGACAATCAATACCATCAAGGATGGAAAACTTATAGGAAAGACTAATCTCAAGCTTCCTAAAAAGCTTGTAAATGTTATCAAATGCAAAAATCCAAGATGCATAACATCCACGGAGCAGGAACTGGACCAGATATTCAGGCTCACTGATGAGGAGAACAAGATATACAGATGCATCTACTGTGAAACAGCGGCAAAAAGTAAGCAGAAGTGATCCCGGAAGGAGGATATATATGAAAAAGATAGGAATAGTAATGGGGAGCGACAGCGATCTTCCGATAATAGAAAAGTCAGTCAATGTACTTAAGGAGCTAAAGATACCGTATGAGGTGCATATCTACTCAGCTCACAGGACACCTGAGGAGGCAAGGGATTTTGCGGTAAACGCAAGGGCAAACGGCATAGGCGTCATAATCGCGGCAGCGGGCATGGCGGCCCATCTGGCAGGAGCCATGGCGGCTAATACCACGCTGCCGGTAATAGGAATACCGTGCAAGGGACCGGTATTTGACGGCATGGACGCTCTTTTATCCACCGTACAGATGCCTACAGGGATCCCGGTGGCGACGGTAGCCGTGGGAGCAGGTGGAAACGCAGCGCTGCTTGCGGCACAGATACTTGCCGTAACAGATACGGAGATCGAAGCAAAGCTCAGGGCTAAAAGGGAGGCCGATGCGGCAAAGGTCCTTGAAAAAGACAAAAACGTAATGGATAAACTTTCGTGATTACCCTTTTTAACGGAATGACTTTGGGATATAATCTTAGATATATACTTTAAAATATCAGGAGAGGCGGTTATTATATGGGCGTTTCACATTCAGCTTCATACGCGGCTGCAGGTGTCAATATAGAGGCGGGCTACGAAGGCGTAAAGCTTATGAAAAAGCACGTTGAAAGGACTTTCACCAGGGGAGTGGTTTCAGATATAGGAGGATTTGGAGGACTGTTCATGCCTGATCTTTCAGGTATGACTGAGCCGGTCCTTGTTTCCGGAACTGACGGAGTAGGTACAAAGCAGCGCATAGCGCAGATAATGGATAAGCATGATACCGTGGGCATAGACTGCGTCGCCATGTGCGTCAACGATGTTGTCTGCTGCGGCGCGAAGCCGCTTTTTTTCCTTGATTATATCGCCATAGGAAAGAATGACCCTCATAAGATCGAAAAGTTAGTGGCCGGCGTTGCCGAAGGCTGCGTACAGGCCGGCTGCGCCCTCATAGGCGGAGAAACTGCGGAGCATCCCGGCGTAATGGCGGCGGACGACTACGATCTTGCCGGTTTTACGGTGGGCATAGTCGACAAGTCGAAAATAATCGATAACAAACTCATGAAAAAAGGAGACGTTGTCATTGCCCTTGGCTCAAGCGGCATTCATTCCAACGGATATTCACTTGTAAGAAAGGTCTTCGATATTGAGTCGGCAGATCTTGATAAATACTATGAGGAGCTTGGGGGTACTCTGGGAGAGGCTCTCCTTAAGCCTACAAGGATATATGTAAAGCAGGTATTAAAGGCTGTGGACGGCTGTGCGGTACATGGCATAAGTCACATAACCGGCGGAGGCTTCTACGAGAATATACCTCGTTCCGTGCCTGACGGGCTCACTGCAAGGATCGAAAAGTCAAAGATAAAGATACTGCCGATATTCGAGCTGCTTCAAAAGACCGGAGGCATTCCTGAGAGGGATATGTTCAATACCTATAACATGGGCGTAGGCATGAGCGTTATAGTGGACAGCGCCGATGCGGATAAGTGCATTGACATACTTAAGGCCGAGGGCGAGGACGCCTATGTGATAGGAGAGATAACAGAAGGCAGCGAGAAGATAGAGATAGTTTAACCGGACGGGATAGAAATGACAAAAGGCGGAAAAAATAAAAAAATCATCAATATAGCCGTACTTGTTTCAGGGGGCGGCACAAATCTGCAGGCGCTTATTGATGCGGAAAGGTCCGGCATAATAAAGAGCGGAAGCATAAAATTAGTGCTGTCCAACAATAGAAACGCCTATGCCCTTACAAGGGCGGAAAATGCCGGGATACCGCACGACTGCATAACAAAGAGCGACTGCGGCGGAGATGTAAAGCTTTTTGAAAAACGTCTGATGGACAGGCTTGATGAGGCGGGAACAGATCTCATAATCCTGGCCGGGTTCATGAGCATACTGTCGGCGGATTTCATAGAGCATTACCGTGACAGGATCATAAACGTGCATCCTTCACTCATACCTTCCTTCTGCGGACAGGGCTTTTACGGCCTTAAGGTGCATGAGGCGGCTCTTGAGTACGGTGTAAAGGTCACGGGCGCAACGGTGCATTTTGTAAATGAAATACCGGACGGAGGCCGTATAATCCTGCAGAAGGCGGTTAAGATCCATGATGGAGATACGCCGGAAAAACTTCAGAAAAGAGTAATGAAGCAGGCTGAGTGGAAAATACTGCCGGAGGCTGCGGAGATAGTTTCAGCTGAGCTGTTAAAAGGGAAAGAGGATCACTGATGAATGTATATGAGATATCACACATAACTGATAAACTTAAAAACAATACTTATCCCGGACGCGGCATCATTCTTGGAGTGACGCCTGACGGGAGAAAAAAGGTCTGCGCTTATTTCATTATGGGAAGGAGCCAGAACAGCCGAAACAGGGTGTTTACCGAGACGGTTGACGGTATCTGCACAGAGGCCTTCGATCCTTCGCTTTTACAGGATCCGAGCCTCATAATCTATCATCCGGTAAGGATGGTCGGAGATGTTCTCATCTGCACGAACGGGGATCAGACGGATACCATTGCCAAGGCAATAATGGATGGAGGCACCTTTGAGGAGGCTTTAAGGACGAGGGAGTTTGAACCGGACGGTCCCAACTGGACTCCGAGGATCTCCGGAATAGTTGCTGAGGACGGAAGCTATAAGCTTTCGATACTTAAGTCGGCAGATGCAGAAGGCACAGCCTGCGTAAGACAGTTCTTTGAGTATCCGCCGATGCCGGGCGTGGGGCATTTCATACATACCTACGTGACGGACGGAAATCCGATCCCTACGTTCCAGGGCGAGCCTGAAAGGGTGGATATATCCGATGATCTTGATACATATGCCGGAATGCTGTGGACAAATCTCAACAGTGACAATAAGGTATCGCTTTTCGTAAGATATACCGATATTGAAACGGGCGAGTACGAGCAGCTTATCGTAAATGACAACACCTGATCAGTCAGACAGGCTGGTTTTTAAATTGCCGGAGCGACAAAGCCCCGGCATATAGCGTTTTTAAGTTCGGAGGCGAAATATGAAAGAAATACAGTTAAAGTACGGATGTAATCCAAATCAGAAACCGTCGCGCATATTCATGAGGGACGGATCGGATCTGCCGGTAGAGGTACTGAACGGACGTCCCGGGTTTATCAATTTCCTTGACGCGTTCAATTCCTGGCAGCTGGTAAAGGAACTTAAGGAAGCCACAGGACTTCCGTCCGCCGCATCCTTCAAGCACGTTTCGCCTGCCGGAGCAGCTGTTGCAAAGGAGCTTACGGAGATTGAGAAGCATATCTACTTTGTGGATGAGGATGCTGAGATAACTCCTATTGCTTCAGCCTACATAAGGGCGAGAGGAGCTGACAGGCTCTGCTCCTACGGCGACTGGGCAGCCCTCAGCGATACCTGCGATAAGGCCACGGCCCTCTATCTTAAGGATGAGGTGTCAGACGGTATCATTGCCCCGGACTATACCGAAGAAGCCCTTGAGATACTTAAGACAAAGAAAAAGGGAAATTACAATGTGGTAAAGATAGATCCTTCATATGTTCCTGCAAAGGAGGAGTTCAAGGATGTATTCGGCATCACCTTTGAGCAGGGGCACAATGATTTCAGGATAGATAAGGAGCTCCTGTCCAATATAGTGACTAAGAATAAGGAGCTTCCGGAGAGCGCTGCCATTGATATGATCGTATCCCTCATAACCCTGAAATACACCCAGTCTAACTCTGTCTGCTATGTAAAGGACGGACAGGCCATAGGAGTTGGAGCCGGGCAGCAGAGCAGGATCCACTGTACGAGGCTTGCCGGAAACAAGGCCGATAACTGGTATATGAGACAGAATCCAAAGGTTCTTGGACTTAAGTTCGTGGACGGCATCAGGAGGCCGGACAGGGATAACGCCATAGATATATATACCTCGGACGAGTATGAGGATGTACTTAGGGACGGCGAGTGGCAGAGGATATTCAAGGAAAAGCCTGAGGTCCTTACCGCTGAGGAAAAGAAGGCGTGGATCGCCACCCAGTCAGGAGTGACCGTCGGATCAGACGCGTTCTTCCCGTTCGGCGATAATGTTGAAAGGGCAAGGAAGTCAGGCGTGAAATACATTGCTGAGCCGGGAGGATCCATACGTGATGACAATGTCATAGAGACGGCGGATAAGTACGGCATGGTAATGGCATTTACGGGTATGAGGCTCTTCCATCATTAATAATTTCCGAGGTTTGATATATGAAGATTCTTGTTGTAGGCGGAGGCGGACGCGAGCACGCCATAATCAAAAAAATAAAGCTCAATAAAAATGTTGAAAAAATATACGCTCTTCCGGGTAACGGCGGCATTGCCGGGGACGCGGAATGCGTGGACATAGGCGCCAAGGATATCGATAAGATAGTCGCCTTTGCCAGGGATAACGGCATAGACTATGCTGTTGTAGCACCTGATGATCCCCTTGTTTTAGGCTGTGTGGACGCTTTGAGGGAGGCCGGGATACCTGCCTTCGGTCCGGACAAAAAGGCAGCCGTGATAGAAGGCTCAAAGGTATTTTCCAAAAACCTTATGAAAAAATACGGTATACCTACAGCCGGCTACGAGGTCTTTGACGATATGGATAAGGCCCTTGAGTACCTTGAAACGGCTCCGATCCCAACGGTCATCAAGGCTGACGGCCTCGCTCTTGGAAAGGGAGTCATAATCGCTTCCACAAGGGAGGAGGCAAAGGATGCGGTAAAGAGCATGATGGAGGATAAGATCTTCGGAAAGAGCGGAGAACATATCGTTATAGAGGAGTTTCTTGAGGGTCCTGAGGTCTCCGTGCTTTCATTTACGGATGGAAAAACCGTGGTGCCTATGATATCCTCCATGGATCACAAAAGAGCAGGGGACAACGATACCGGACTCAATACCGGAGGCATGGGTACGGTGGCGCCAAATCCTTACTATACGGCTGAGGTCGCAAAGGAGTGCATGGATAAGATATTCCTGCCTACGATAAATGCAATGAACAGCGAGGGAAGGACATTTAAGGGGTGCCTTTATTTCGGGCTCATGATCACAAAGGACGGACCTAAGGTAATAGAATATAACTGCCGTTTCGGAGATCCTGAGACCCAGGTGGTGCTCCCGCTGCTTGAATCCGATCTTCTGGATATAATGATGGCCGTGACCGAGGGAAGGCTCAGCGGGCAGGAGGTCAGATTCAGCGATAAAAATGCCTGCTGCGTAATAATGGCCTCAGACGGATATCCGGTAAAATATGAGAAGGGCTATGAGATAAGCATTCCTGAGGATATCAGGGATAATATATATGTGGCCGGAGCAAAGCTTAAGGATGGAAAGCTCCTTACCGACGGCGGCAGGGTGCTTGGATGCACGGCGGTTGCAGAAACTTTAAAGGATGCCGTGGATAAAGCCTATGCGATGGTTGACAGGGTACATTTTGATAACGAATATTTCCGTCACGATATAGGCAGGAGAGCCTTAGAGGCGTGACGTAAATACAAAGGGGTTTATTAAATGGTATACAGAGTCTTTGTTGAAAAGAAAAAGGAATTGGCACATGAAGCCCATTCGCTCCTGAATGACGCCAAAAACCTGCTGGGGGTGCAGGGCCTTACCGATATCAGGGTGTTTAACAGATATGACGCCGAAAATATAGATAAGGACCTTTTCGACTATTCCGTAAGGACGGTATTTTCCGAACCACAGGTAGATATAGTGTATGACAGCCTTGATTGTAAGGGCGCTTACTGCTTTGCGGTAGAATATCTTCCTGGACAGTTCGACCAGAGGGCTGATTCGGCGGCACAGTGCATACAGCTCATTTCACAGAAGGAAAGACCGGCAGTGCGGAGCGCCAAGGTATATGCCCTTTACGGAGATATATCGGAATCTGATATTGAGACGATAAAGAAATACGTAATCAACCCGGTGGAGGCAAGAGAGGCTTCTTTTGAGCTTCCGGAGACCTTAAGCCTTAATTACAGCATTCCTACGGCAGTAAAGACGGTGGAGGGCTTTGATAAGATGTCCGATGAGGAGCTTAATGACTTCCTCAACAAGAACGGGCTTGCCATGGACCTGGACGATCTCAGATTCTGCCAGAAGTATTTCAATGAGGAGCACAGGGATCCTACCATAACGGAGATCAAGATGATAGATACCTACTGGTCGGATCACTGCAGACACACCACATTTAACACCATCATTGACAATGTGGAATTTGAAGATGATCTTATAAAGGCTGAGTATGATAAATATCTTGAGGTAAGGAAGGAGCTGGGCCGTACCAAGCCGGTATGCCTTATGGATATAGGCACCATAGCGGCAAAAGCCCTTAAAAAGGCCGGAAAGCTCGATAAGCTTGACGAGTCAGAGGAGATAAACGCCTGCACCGTTAAGATCGAGATAGAGGCTGACGGCAAAAAGGAGCCTTGGCTTTTACTGTTCAAGAATGAGACCCATAACCATCCGACGGAGATAGAGCCTTTTGGAGGAGCCGCAACCTGTATAGGCGGTGCCATAAGGGATCCGCTTTCAGGTAGGGCCTATGTATACGGAGCCATGAGGCTTACGGGCGCATCTGATCCCCTTAAGCCGGTGAGCGAGACCATACCGGGCAAGCTTCCTCAGAGAAAGATAGTCACCACCGCGGCCAACGGATATTCCTCCTATGGCAACCAGATAGGACTTGCCACGGGACTTGTGGACGAGCTTTACCATCCTGGCTATGAGGCCAAGAGGATGGAGATAGGAGCCGTCATAGCCGCGGCTCCGAGTGAAAATGTAAGGCGCGAGCGTCCGGAACCGGGAGATGTGGTCATATTCCTTGGGGGAAGCACCGGAAGGGACGGTATAGGCGGAGCCACCGGATCCTCTAAGGCGCATAACGTTCATTCCGTTGAGGACTGCGGAGCAGAGGTGCAGAAGGGAAATGCTCCTGAGGAGAGAAAGCTTCAGAGGCTTTTCAGAAACGCCGAGGCGTCAAAGCTCATTAAAAGATGCAATGATTTCGGTGCCGGCGGAGTGTCAGTCGCCATAGGCGAGCTGGCGGACGGACTGGATATAGATCTTAATGCGGTCCCTAAAAAATACGAGGGGCTCGATGGCACGGAGCTTGCCATAAGCGAATCCCAGGAAAGGATGGCTGTAGTTGTCTCAGCAGAGGATGCGGACAGGTTCCTTGAGCTTGCCGCAATGGAAAACCTGCAGGCAGTTCCTGTCGCTAAGGTCAAGGCTGAGCCAAGACTTACCATGACCTGGAACGGCGTAAAGATCGTGGATATAAGCAGGGCGTTCCTCGATACCAACGGTGCTGAAAAACATATCAGTGTTAAGACCGCAAAGCCTGAGGAATTTACCTCTGAAAGAAACGGAAGCTTTACCGATAATTACAGGGAGATGGCAGGGGATCTTAACTGCTGCTCAAAGAGGGGGCTTTCAGAGAGATTCGATTCCACCGTCGGTGCCGGCACGGTACTTATGCCTTTTGGAGGAAAGTACCAGCTTACTCCTATCCAGGCAATGGTGCAGAAGATCTCCGTTGAAAAAAAGCATACGGACGACTGTTCCCTCATGTCCTGGGGATATGATCCTTATATAACTGAAAAGAGCCCGTATCACGGCGCATACATGGCCGTGGCGGATTCAGTCGCAAAGCTTATTGCTACCGGAGCGGAATTTAAGGATGTATATCTTACCTTCCAGGAATATTTTGAAAAGCTTGGACATGACCCGTCGAGATGGGGAAAACCGCTTTCAGCACTGCTCGGAGCCTTCAGGGCACAGATGGAGCTCGGTATAGCGGCGATAGGAGGCAAGGACTCCATGTCAGGCTCCTTTGAGGATATACATGTTCCGCCTACTCTTGTATCCTTTGCGGTAACGACACAAAAGACGGAGGATATAGTATCTCCTGAATTCAAGAGTGCGGGACATGAGGTCGCAGTCCTTAAGCCTGAATTTGGAGAGGACGGGCTTCCTGTGGCTGATTCTCTGATAAAGCTGTTCAGATGCGTGACCGGTCTCTTAAGGGATAAAAAGGCTGTTTCAGCATATACAACGGGCTTTGGAGGAATTGCTGAGGCGGTCATGAAGATGTGCTTCGGAAATATGATCGGCTTTAAGTATGATGATAAAGCTGACCTTAAGGATATATTTAAAAAGCAGTATCTTACCATGGTACTGGAGCTGAACGATAATGTAAGCCTTAAGGATATACCTGAGGGAGCATACTCCGTGGAGCGTCTCGGAGAAACCGTTCTGGATGAGGCCGTAAGCTTTGGCTCAGACGATATTAAGCTTGAGGAGCTGTTAGGCGTTTATGAAGGAAAGCTTGAGAGCGTATTCAGCTGCAATATAAGCCAGGGCGACAGTCCTCGCTATGAAAGCATCACATATAAGGCTGCTTCAGTAACGGCACCTAATATCAGGACGGCAAGGCCAGAGATGGTCATACCTGCCTTCCCGGGTACAAACTGTGAATATGACAGCGCCAAGGCTGCTGCTGATGCCGGGGCGGATCCACATATATTTGTGGTCAAGAACCTGACTCCTGAGGCCGTGGCGGAAAGCGTCGAAGAGTTTGCCGCTTTGGTAAGATCATCACAGATGATATTTATACCTGGAGGCTTTTCAGGCGGAGACGAGCCTGACGGAAGCGGCAAGTTCATTACGGCATTTTTCAGGAACCAGGCAGTAAAGGAAGCTGTCACTGACCTTATGGATAACCGCGGCGGCTTGATGTGCGGAATCTGCAACGGATTCCAGGCGCTTATCAAGTTAGGGCTCGTGCCTTTTGGACGCATCATAGATACGGATGAGACCTGTCCTACCCTTACCTTCAACACCATAGGAAGACACCAGTCCAGGATAGCAAGGGTACGCATAGCCAGTGACCTTTCTCCGTGGCTTTCATATACCAGGCCGGGCGAGGTATACTCAGTACCGATCTCCCACGGAGAGGGAAGATTCATATGTGATGAGAGGCTGCTTAAAAAGCTTGCTGAAAACGGCCAGATCGCCACTCAGTATGTCGATCTTAACGGAGAACCGGTAAGCGACGTGCATTTTAATCCCAATAATTCCGTATGCGCCGTTGAGGGTATCACCTCACCTGACGGAAGGATATTCGGAAAAATGGGACATGCGGAAAGGATAGGCAGCGGACTTTACAAAAATGTGCCTGGCAATTATGACATACGCATGTTTGAGGCAGCGGTAAGATTCTTTGGCTAAGGGAGGCAGCAATGCATTATGTTTTTAAGCCTAAGGGCGTCTGCGCCATGCAGATAGATTTTGATATAAATGACGGGATCGTCAGCAATACCGTATTTACGGGCGGATGCAACGGCAATCTTAAAGCCGTGTCCAAGCTTACAGACGGTATGCCGGCAGAAAAGATAGAGAGCATACTGCTCGGAAATACCTGCGGCATGAGGGATACTTCCTGTGCGGATCAGTTTGCAAAAGCCGTCAGGGAAGCGTATAATGCTGAAAAAGAATTGAATTGATAAAACGATAGTACTAAGAAGGAGGAGATACCGATGGCTTTCTATTATGAGGAACCGTCAAGAACATTCAGCGAGTACCTGCTGATACCGGGATACACATCTGAGGAATGCATGCCGCAAAAGGTGTCTTTAAGGACGCCTTTAGTAAAATACAGGAAGGGAGAGGAGGAGTGTCCTATAATGCTCAATATCCCTCTTGTATCAGCGATCATGCAGTCAGTATCAAACGATACGCTGGCGGTTGCCCTTGCCAGGGAGGGCGGTATTTCATTTATATACGGATCCCAGTCCATTGAGGATGAGGCTGCAATGGTCGCAAGGGTCAAGAACCGCAAATCAGGATTTGTTGTCAGCAGCTCTAACCTTACGCCTGAAAATACTCTTGGAGATGTATTAAGGCTCAAGGAGGAAAACGGATTTTCAACTGTTGCCATAACAGAGGACGCACAGCCTAACGGCAGGCTTTTAGGTATCGTATCAAGCCGTGATTACCGTATAAGCCGTATGTCCGAGGACATCAAGATCAAGGAGTTCATGACACCAAGGGAAAAGCTTATCACGGCTCCTGCAAACACGACCCTTAAGGAAGCCAACGATATCATCTGGGACAATAAGCTCAACAGCCTTCCGATAGTTGATGAGAACGACCACCTCATGTATTTCGTCTTCAGGAAGGATTACGCTGAGCATAAGGAATACCCTCTCAGCATGATGGACGAGGAAAAGAGATACATCGTCGGGGCCGGAATCAACTCAAGGGATTACAGGGAGAGGATCCCAGCCCTTGTGGAGGCCGGAGCAGACGTACTCTGCATTGACTCATCAGAGGGATACAGCATATGGCAGAAGCAGACCATAGAATTTGCCAGGGCTGAGTACGGCGATAAGGTAAAGATCGGAGCAGGAAACGTAGTTGATGCGGAAGGATTCAGGTTCCTTGCGGAGTGCGGAGCTGATTTTGTAAAGGTCGGCATCGGCGGAGGCTCCATCTGTATCACGAGGGAGACCAAGGGCATCGGCCGCGGACAGGCTACGGCAGTCATAGACGTGGCAAGAGCAAGGGATGAGTATTATAAGGAGACGGGAGTCTACGTTCCTATCTGCTCTGACGGAGGCATAGTCCATGACTATCACATGACCCTGGCGCTTGCCATGGGAGCTGACTTCCTGATGCTTGGAAGATATTTCGCAAGATTTGACGAGAGCCCGACCAACAAGCTCATGATCAACGGCCAGTACGTTAAGGAGTACTGGGGCGAGGGATCCAACAGGGCCCGCAACTGGCAGAGATACGATGTGGGAGGAAAGAACAGCCTTGCTTTTGAGGAGGGCGTGGATTCCTATGTTACCTATGCCGGATCACTGCACGACAATGTGGAAAAGAGCCTTTACAAGGTAAAGTCCACAATGTGCAACTGCGGAGTTACCAATATACCGGATCTTCAGAAGAACGCAAAGCTTACCGTCGTTTCCGCTACAAGTATCGTTGAGGGCGGATACCATGACGTAATGCTCAGGGCAACGGCAGGAAGCTCAAATAACTGATAGTTAAATTTATATTTAACAGGCAAATCGTAAGCAAGAAGCAAGGTTTACAGCCTTGTTTCTTGCTTTTTTGCATGTTATTATATTTATGTATGCACATAAAAAGCATGCGCTGTTTTATTTAAAAATGCCACAGAGGACGGCGTAGATGATAAGCAAGGATAAGATCAGACTCATGACGGATCTCGCCATTTACGAGAAGAGGCATGAGGAGGATGTTTTTAAGATAAATAAGTATTATAAGGCGGATTATATTTTCTGGAACCTGCTGCTTGCATTCCTAAGATTTACCGTTTTTGCGGTAATAGTGCTGGCTATAAACATGGTGATACGGCCTGACGTGTATTTTTACAATATCAATCTGAACGGCATTGCGGCAATGCTGAGGCAGGTCCTGGCCTATTACCTCATCGGCCTCATAATTTATCTGGTCATTTCTTATAATGTCTATCTGTCCAGATATAAAAAAGCAAGAAAGGGCATGCTGTTTTACGCCACGAAGCTGAAGAGGCTGGCAAGAAGATACAATTATTCCGGCAGGGAAATCAAAAGATGAATACATTACTTATAATCCGTGATTCGCTTATAGAAAAATATAACAGGTTCGACTTTGTGCTGAGGCCCCTTATAAGGTTTGTGATCGCCTTTATCATACTGACGGTGCTCCAGTCAAAGGTCGGCTACTTCGGGCAGTTTTCAAGGCTTGTGGTAATAGCGGCCTTCTCGGTTTTCTGTGCCTTTTTCCCTCTTGGATGTATATCCGTGGTGGCGGGAGTATTCCTTCTTGCGGATATGGTAAGCATATCCTACGCCATGGCCATATTCGGCGCAGGCAGCCTCATGCTGATATTTATACTGTATTACGGCTTCAAACCCGGGACAGGCATAATCATGGCGCTGGTTCCCTTTGCCTTCGCCCTTGACCTGCCTTTTCTGATACCGGTCATGCTTGGTCTTAATGTCGGCATATATTCAGTGATACCCGCGGCGATAGGCGTATTTATATGGAACATGATAAAGTACTTCATGGAGAACGCCGCAGTCCTTTCAGAAGCCCCTGCTGCTGATATAGCGGACAGCTTTGTGGAGATAAGCCGTGGGATTTTGAACGACAGATATATGTTAGCTGTTATACTGGCGTTTGTGATAGCCATAATCGCTGTTTCCATCATCAGCAACAGCAGCATGAACTATTCCTGGCCGGCAGCGGTAATAACCGGCATAGCCGTGCAGGCCGTCGTATTTATCGCCGCTGATATTATATACGGCGGAAGGCCTCTTGTTATGGATGTAATAGGTCTTATCGCATCATTCCTCATATCCATGCTGTATGCGCTTGTTTTTTACAGTGTCGATTACAGAAATACTGAACGTCTCAGATTTGAGGATGATGATTACGTATATTACGTCAAGGCCGTACCAAAGATAGACCCCTACAGGGATGATGAAGGCTACGATATAAAGAGGTAATAAATTGGCAGATATTTTGGCATATGTTAAAAGCTACACATCGCTGCTTCCGAGATTTTCATTTACGAATTTCCTGGAGGTCCTTATCATTGCGGTCATCGTCTACGAGATACTTCAGTGGATAATGGATTCAAAGGCCTGGACGCTGCTTAAGGGCATAGGCGTCATACTGGCCTTTACCTTTATTTCATATATATTCCACTTAAATACCATACTATGGCTGCTGGAGAGAGGCTCGACCATGGTGGTCATAGTGCTGGTAGTTATATTCCAGCCGGAGTTAAGGCGCGCTCTTGAACAGCTGGGCAGCCAGAAACTGCTTACCAAGATAGGCTTTACCAATCAGAAGCAGACTGATAACAACGGCATGTTTAAGGAGACCGCTTCCCAGATCGCCAAGGCCGTATTTTCCATGGCTAAGGTCAAGACCGGTGCTCTGATCGTTATTGAGCAGGATGAACCTCTTAAGGATTTCGTCAAGACCGGGATCCTCATAAACGGCATAGTAAGCTCCGGACTTCTGATAAACATATTTGAAAAGAACACTCCGCTGCATGACGGAGCAGTCATTATACGCGGCAACACGGTGCTTGCAGCTACCTGCTACCTGCCTCTTTCGGAAAATTTAAATATAAGCAAGGATCTCGGTACGAGACACAGGGCAGCCCTTGGAATGAGTGAGGTCAGCGACAGCATAACGATCATAGTTTCGGAGGAGACCGGAAGGGTCAGCGTGGCTTACAGAGGAAAGCTCCAGACGGTACCTGATGAAAACGGTATAGAAAAGATACTTATTAACCGGATCAATAAGCATGAGGTCAGCTGGTTCGGAAAGCTGAGAAAGGAGTCGGCTGCAGATAAATGATTGATAAGATCAGGGATTTCTTTAAACATAATCTGATATTTAAGCTCATATCCTTGGCCGTCGCCTTTTTTATCTGGTTACTGGTCGTCAATATCTCCAACCCTGAGGTGACGGAGACCGTTACGGCAAAGCTGAAGGTTCTCTATGCCGATGAGTTTGAGGAAGCGGGTAAGACATATTCGATAGACACTGAAAATGTCAGGATCAGCTATAAGGTAAGGAGCGATTACCGCAGGCAGATCAGTCCTGAGAGCTTTGATGTGTATGTGGATCTGAGGGATTACTCCATAACAGGAGCAGTACCTATATATGTGGAGCCTTCATCAAGGATCTCCGACATGATAAGCGATATAACCATAAGCCCGATGGTGGCGCATGTGGATACCGAGGATATGGTTGAAACAAGCTTTGCGGCTGAGGCAAAGCTGGTCGGGACTCCGGCAGCCGGCAAGGTGGCGGGGCCGGTCACACTTTCGTCTAATGAGATAACCCTTTATGGTCCATCATCGGATATATCCAATATCAGCAGGGTAGAGTTTGATGTAAATATAGAGGCGGCGGAAGCTGAAGTAAGCGGTACTGCAGTTCCGGTGTTTTATGATGCGGAGGGCAATATCATTGAGCTTTCCACGGACGTCCTTATAAGAAATGAGATTACTTATACGGCTCAGATATACAGCACCAAGGAGGTGTATGTAAGCGCCCTTGTTACAGGGACTCCGGCGGTAGGATATATCCTCAACAGTATAAATATCACTCCTAACTCCATGGAGGTTTACGGTACGGATGAGGCTCTTTCAGGTATCACATCCATAACCATACCGGAGCATATGATAGATATAAGTGAGGCCACCCGCAACGTCACAGTCTCACTTAATGTTTCCGAGCTTCTTCCTGAGGGAGTAACGGTCGCAGGCGGCGGAGATGTGACAGTGGTGGCTGTCATAACTCAGGACAGAAGAACTGAGAGCAGTACCACAGCGCCGGATGTTGAAGCGGAGCCATCGGCTGAAGTCTCAGACGCCGAAATACATTCATCAGCTGAAACAGACAGTGAGGGGACTGCATCAGGCCACCCTCAGGAGGGACATGCCCAGGAAGCCTCCGATGCTGCGGATGCTGCCTCTGATACCGATGCCGCAGACATAGAGGAAATAAACGACGCAGCAGGTAACGAAAACGTCAGCGAAACGCACAATATAATCAGGTCTCATGAGACCGATCCTGCATAACTGCCATAAGTGTATATCAACAGATTAAAAACAGAATTATTTGTATCAGCCGCAGCCTTTATTTTTGCATATCTTTTAAGTCTTTCGGGTTACTATATGCTTTCAGGCGCGGTTTTGATAGCTGCAGCGATATATCTTATGGTCCTGCACATAAAAAAAAGCGGCAAGCTTTCAGATCCTGCCGCTTATTTTTCTTTATCATGGATAGGGGGCGTTGGAGTTTCAGCCCTTAAGCTTTCGCGCCTGCAGTCTGACTGGACCATAAGGAGCTGGCTTTCATTTTACCTCGCATATATATGCTTTACTGTAGCTTATGAGCTTTTTAAGGAATTTAAGCAGGGGAAAGCCGCAGATAAAAGTGCAGCGGCAGGGAACCGTGCAGATGACGCCGGTATGGCCGTGTCTGAAGTTTCAGGTTTCGGACTGCTTTCCGCCATCAATATCGTGATGCTTCTCTCAATAGCCGCATTTATTTTAGAAGCCTTACTATTAAAATATATCCCGCTTTTTACTGTGGATACGCCTCATGCGTATTCTTATTTTCATGTGAGCGGAGTGCATTACTTTACCGTAAGCTGTGTTCTTGTTCCATCCCTTTCAGTAATATACGCGCATTATTTCAAGGACTGTATTAAAAATGACATAAGGGTCAGGTGCAGCCTTATCATCTGCTTAAGTCTTTCTCTTATCATCCCGCTGCTCCTTGTATCGCGGTTTCAGCTTATTTTTTCGGTGATGCTTGCCGCAGCCACTTATCTTAATGTCAATGGCGGAAACCCGGGATTTTCACTGAATAAAAAAAGCATATCGTGTATAGCAGTTTTAGGGATGGCTCTTATAGCAGGATACGTGTTTATAACCTACGAGAGGGCCCACAGCATAGAATATCTTAAAGGCATCTTTGAGATAAAATACGAAAAGCTTCCGATATTTGTTACACAGCCGTACATTTATATCGCGAACAATTTTGATAATTTCAATATGCTTACTATGGAGCTTAAGGAGCATACTCACGGGCTTAAAATGCTGTTTCCGGTCTTTGCTCTCACAGGAATGAAATTCACCCATCCTGAGCTTGTATCCTTTCCGCTTTACGTTACAAAGGAGGAGCTTACCACACTTACGCTTATTTACGATGCGTATTATGATTTCGGCATACCAGGAGTAATGGCGTTTACCCTGCTTTTAGGACTTGTGACATCCTGGCTCGAGGAAAAGCTTGCCAAAGGAGGCTTTATGCCGGTCACGGTATTTGTATATTCACAGATAATGTTTTATCTGTTATTTTCTTTTTTTACAACCTGGTTTTCAAACCCGGCAACATGGTTTTACTTCACGGCCTCACTTGCGATAGGGATTTATATCAAAATCACGGGACGATTATTTAATAAAAGATTGTAAGAGAGGATAAAATATGTCAGAAAACAGCATCATTTTTGCAAAGGCTGGAAAGGACCTTGAAAAGGAGATCTCCATAGAGCTTAAAATGGCAAACAGACACGGTTTTATATGCGGAGCTACAGGCACTGGAAAAACCGTGACGCTTAAAGTTATTTCCGAAGCATTCTCAAGGGCCGGAGTACCGGTATTCCTTTCAGATATAAAGGGGGATCTCTCGGGCATGATGATGGCGGGAGAGTCCAATGATGACATGAAGGAAAGGATAGAGAGATTCGGCATTGGTGACAGCTTCAGCTATAAGGCATACCCGACGGAATTTTTTGACGTATACGGAGAAAGCGGCATTCCTTTAAGGACCACTGTTACTGAGATGGGACCGCTGCTTTTATCTCAGTGTCTGGGCCTTAACGACACCCAGACGGATCTTTTGACCGTGGCGTTCAAGATTGCGGACGACCTTGACCTTCTGCTCATCGACCTTAAGGATATCAAGGCCATGCTTAATTATATATACGATAACCAGAAGGAGCTTGAAACGGAATACGGCCATATGGCAAAGCAGAGTATAACCGCTATTATCCGTTCAATAGTAGCTCTTGAAGCAGAGGGAGGAGAGAAATTTTTCGGGGAGCCTGCCATTGATATAAGCGATTTTATAAGGCTTTCGGAGGACGGACAGGGCTATATAAATATCCTTGACGCAAAAGCCCTTATGAATAAGCCAAAGCTTTATTCCGCTTTTCTGCTTTTCTTGCTTTCAGAGCTTTTTGAGGAGCTTCCTGAGGTAGGCGACCCGGAAAAGCCGAAAATGGTCGTATTTTTTGATGAGGCCCACCTGATATTTAACAATACATCCTCTGCTCTTAAGGAAAAAATGGCTCAGGTGATAAAGCTCATCAGGTCTAAGGGAGTCGGAGTATACTTTGTGACTCAGTCGCCAAAGGACATACCGGAGGACATACTTTCACAGCTTTCCAACAAGGTCGAGCATGCATTAAGGGCCTATACGCCTGCCGAGCGCAAGGCTTTAAAGGCTGCGGCTGAATCCTTCAGGGAAAATCCTGATTTTGACACCTTAGAGCTTTTGGAGCAGCTTGGAACTGGAGAGGCCATTGTTTCGGTCCTTGGAGACGACGGAGTGCCGGGCGTGGCGGAGCACGCATATATACTTCCGCCGGAGAGCTATATCGGCGTCGTTACGGATGCCGCAAGGAAGGATAATGTCTTAAAGAGTAGCCTTATCGACAAGTATTATGAAATGAAGGACAGGGATTCCTGCTATGAGTTTATGGCAAGGAAGATGAAAATTAAAGAAGAGGCTGAGCAAAGAGAGGAAGAGGCTGAAAAAGCCCGTATAGTGCAGGAAAAAGCCGAAAGGGAACAGGCAAAGGAAAGGGAGAAGGCTGAAAGGGAAGCAGAAAAGGCCGCTGAAAAGGCTGCGAAACAAAACGCAAGAGCCGTTAAAAGCGTGCTTTCCACAACTGCCGGAACTATAGGCAGACAGTTAGGAAATACAATAGGCAAATCTCTTGGCGGAAAATACGGCAAGACCCTTGGCGGCAATATAGGAGCAAGCCTTGGGCGCAACATACTCGGAACTCTTTTCAGGCTCTGATGGGGACGGCCATAAATATGAACAGATTAGAAATGCTTCCAACGGAGTATCTTGAAAGGATGAAATCGCTTTTTGTAAGCGAATATGATGACTTTATAAATTCATATGAGGATGAGCCGCTTAAGGCCCTAAGGTTCAATCCGCTTAAGGTCAGGGAGGAGACCGTAATAAAGCTTATTAATGAGTGGGGCCTTAAAAGAGTCCCGTGGTGCCAGGATGGATATTACTACGGCGGTGACATAAGGCCGGGGCTTTCACCTTATCATGCTGCCGGAGTATTTTATATTCAGGAACCGAGCGCCATGATCACGGCTGAAGAGGCGGATATAGGCCCGGATGATCTTGTTTTGGACCTGTGCGCGGCTCCCGGAGGCAAAAGCACCCAGGCTGCCGTCAAAGCGGGGATACTTATTTCCAACGAGCCGATACCAAAACGCGCAAGGATATTAAGCTCAAATATAGAAAGGCTCGGCCTTTCCAATGTAATAGTGACTTCCGCCTATCCTGAGGAGCTGGCAGTTCTCATGCCGGAAACTTTTGACAGGATAATAGTCGACGCCCCGTGTTCCGGAGAGGGCATGATGAGGAAGGACGAGACGGCCATAGCGGAGTGGAGCGCTGCGAATGTTCAAAAGTGTGTTTTAAGGCAGGCCGGCATACTTGATAATGCGGCAGTTATGCTGAAGCCCGGCGGAAAACTGATATACTCGACATGCACCTTTGAAGAATGTGAAAATGAGGATCAGGTAAGGGATTTTTGTCAGAGACATGAGGAATTTGAGCTGTTAAAGTCTGAAAGGATACTTCCGCATAAGGATCCTGGTGAGGGGCATTTCTGCGCAGTACTCATAAAAAACGAAGATGATAAATCCATCCGGACTAAAATGTCCGGCATATCTGCGGAGCTTTCAGACATTGCAGAAAAACTGAGACGAGGCGGGATCCACGTATTAAGGGCCGGAGTACAGAAGGGTACATTGGAAAAGGATAAAAGGGGACGGGAATATTATGTGCCGTCCCATGCTGAGGCCATGGCAAAGAGCTTCGACAGGGATGATGGAAATAAGATAAATATCACTTCCATGGATATATGCCTGAGATATCTTAAAGGAGAGTCAATAAGATGCGAAGGGCCTGATAAGGAGGGCATAGATATGTCCAGCGCCAGGGAAGGCTGGATGACGGTCTACTATGACGGATACCCTCTTGGAAACGGCAAGCTTACAGGAACAGTTATAAAAAATCACTTTCCCAAAGGCTTAAGGTTAATGTAATATGACGTATTTCTGACGTTTCAAGGCTGTTTTTATATTTTCTTACGTTTAATTTATTGTTTTCATAACTTTGTAGACAAACAATTTATCAAAATATATAATTTACAGAGTCCTGCCACAGGTCTTTTTTCTGTGGGGACTTTATACGGTAAGAAAGAATTCATGATATGAGCAGAAAACGATATTTTAAGAAAATAACGGCATCAGCCCTTGCGGCGGCACTGTTTGTAAGCGCAGCTGCCCCTTTGATCGAACCCGATGCGGGAATATTCGGGATAACTGCCCGCGCGGCTTCTCAGGGGTCTGTCAATACCGACAGGCTGAACGTCCGTTCAGGCCCGGGGACAAGCTATGACAAAGTGGCTACTCTTATGGCAAACACCGCAGTGACCATCAATGGGGAGGTTTCAGGAAACGACGGATATACCTGGTACCAGATCTCATGGAACGGCGGAAGCGGATATGCCAGATATGATTATATCAAAACGGATGTGGTGTACGGTGTCCAGGACAGCGCTTTCGAGGAGTATTTAAATGCTCAGGGATTTCCTGAGAGCTATAAGAACGGATTGAGGGGACTTCATGAAAAGTATCCTAACTGGATATTTGAAGCCCAGCATACTGGACTCGACTGGAATACCGCTGTGGCGGAGGAATCCAAGATCGGCAGAAATCTTGTTGCCAATACATCTATTTCATCATGGAAGTCCACAATACCGGGTGCCTTTGACTGGGCAAATAACTACTGGCCTGGATTTGACGGCGCGACATGGGTACAGGCGTCCCAGGAACTTATAGCCCACTACATGGACCCGAGAAATTTTCTCACGGATCCATACATTTTCCAGTTTGAGATACAGACTTACGACCCTTCCACCCAGACGAGGGACGGGCTTGTTTCACTTGTAAACGGCACCTTCCTTGCCGGAGACGCTGTAGTTCCTGTTGAGGGAAGCGTCATTGAAGGAGGGACCATTATAGAGGGGAGCACCTATGTTAAGGGGCAGGCCGCATCAGGGGGCAATGCTTCTTCTGAAAGTCAGGCAGGGCCTTCATCAGGAGGCTCATCAGGAACTGTTTCCATAGGCCCTGGAGCGGGTACCTCTTCAAATGTCATAATCGGCGTAGGAGTAACGCCCGGTTCTTCAGACAGCGGTTCCAATGTGTCAGACAGCGGTCCTTACAAGGTCATAGGAGCTCTTGATGACCTGACGGGGGTCATCACCTCCCATGCTGGAGAGTGGATCCATCAGGGAGATGCGGGAAGCTATACCTGGTATTATGTTGATGATAACGGGAACAATTACGCCAATGGCTGGTACTGGATAGACGGCAATAATGACGGGATATCCGAGTGCTATTATTTCTATGCCGACGGAACCATGGCGGCAAATACTGTCGTCGAGGGATACCGTGTAGACGCTGACGGCAAGTGGATAGACGACGCCGGAGTGATACAGACAAAGCAGAGCGGTGCCGGGACTTCACAGGGAGGACAGCTTAAAAAGGTACCGTATGTTGACATAATCATGAAGGCCACCTCCGAGTCAGGAGTCAGCCCTTATGTCCTTGCATCCACCATACTTCAGGAGCAGGGCAGCGGCACCAGCGATCTCATTTCCGGTAATGACAGCACTTATCCGGGATATTATAATTTCTTCAATACCAACGCTTACGTGCATGACGGCATGACGGCTGTTCAGGCAGGACTTCAGTATGCGGCTGAAAAGGGTTGGGACAGTATAGAGAAGTCCATAATTGGCGGAGCCGTCAACTACGGCACTAATTATGTCAATCGCGGACAGGATACCTATTACCTCAAAAAATTCAACGTACAGGGAACCAATCTCTACAATCATCAGTACATGACCCATGTGCTGGCTGCCGCCTCCGAAGGCGCAAAGGTATCAAACGCTTACGGCACGCAGTTCAAGAACTCTGCCTTAAGGTTCAAGATCCCTGTATATAATAATATGCCTGATACGGCGTCGCCGCTTCCGTCAAAGGACGGCAATCCTAATAATAAGCTTTCGGCTCTTACCGTAGATGGATATACCATAACGCCGACCTTCAATATGGACACTGCGGAATACAGCCTTATAGTTGACGGCTCTGCCGCAACGGTCAACATAAACGCAAGCGTTATAGACTCCAATGCAAGAGTTTCGGGAGCAGGCACCGTAAGCCTTAATACCGGTCTTAACACCATTGTGATAACCGTAACTGCTGAAAACGGAGACGTGAGGGAATATAAACTCAATATAACCAGGAGAGAAGGAGGCACGGTACAAAATGATACCCAGCCTCAGGCACCTTCAATGGGCACTGGGACCGCGCAGGATGGTGCTTTGGGACCTGGTCCGACCGTTATAGGCCCGGGAGCAGCCGGGACTACAGTAAGCGGGGAAACAGGTTCCGTGACGACGATTATTGACGGGACATCTGATGGATCTCAGGGGACAGTAGTCATCGGTCAGTCTCCGCAGTAATATAATGGAGGTAGTATGTTTAATATCGGATTTTATAAAAAAAGGCTTTTGCCGCTGCTGGCGCTGATCATATGTATGGTCTGCCCTTTTGCGGTATACGCCGCACAGGGTACCATAAGTTTTTCAGACCCTTCCGTTACCGTGGGTGAAGAAGTCAATGTAACGATGAAGATATCGGCGGATGAAGGCACAGCCCTTACAAATGCCAATGTGGTCATCACCTATCCATCGGAAAAACTCGAATTCGTATCCGGCACCGACGCTGACGGCGGCGCAGGAGCCGTAAGGATACACGGGACTTCCAACGGGAACGGGACAGCACTCCTTGAATATAATCTGAAATTCAATACGATATCAGCTGGCACGGCGTCCATAGGTGTGGACAGCTACGAGGTATACGATTCAGCGGACCAGCCTGTGGAGATGACTCATGTGGGAAGCTCCGCAGTCACGGTCAACGCCGAAAATACAGCCTCGACGGACTGTTCTCTTGGCACGCTGGACGTTTATCCTGGAGAGCTTTCACCGGCCTTTTCTCCGGATAACGATACCTATGCCGTGACCGTCGGCCTTGGCGTGGAGAGGCTTACCATAAACGCCATTCCTTCAGACAGCTCGGCGTCCGTCAGCATCAGCAATAATGAATCTCTGCCGGAAGGTGATTCCTCAGTTACCATAACCGTAAATGCAGCTGACGGGACAACCTCAAAGACTTATACGATAAATGTTTCCAAGGTCGAGGGAGGACCTGAAAACGTGGTTTCCGGAGGAGATCAGACTGAGGTCGTTGAGGGAGTACAGCTTTCATCAAAGGGTAAGACCATAACGATAATGAGCCCTGGAGAGGACGTGGAAGTTCCTGAAGGCCTGAGGCAGGGAACGATAAAGATCGACGATCAGCAGGTTCAGGGCTGGGTATGCGCAGCAGATGAGGATCCTCAGTACTGCGTGGTTTACGGCATGAATGACAGGGGCGAGATCAACTTCTACAGGTATGATATGGAGGAAAAGACCATCCAGAGATACTTTGAGGATCCGATAGCTGCAGGAGCCGTAAGCGGAGCTGAATATCAGGCTGCCATACAGGAAAGGGACGCTGCGCTTTCAAGTTCCAATTTCAGATTCATAGTTATCTGTATCCTGTCTGCCGTATGCTTTGTGCTCATAATGCTTATAGTTTATCTGAACGCAAGGCTTAAGAATGCTTCAAGAGGCAGGAATGGAGTCAGAGCAGCTGAAGAAAGGGCTAAAAGGCGCAGGGATCTAAGTGACGGTACTGATGATCCGAAGCCGTCGGAGGAGTTCAATGATTCGGAACTTCTTAAGCATGACTTTGACGGTGAAGAGCATCAGCAGGAGGAAACGGCCGTCATAGATGAGACTCAGGTCATCAGAAGGCCGGAAAGGAAAAGGAAGGCCAGAAGAGTAACTGTTCAGGGAAATGAAGTTAAGGATCCTAAGGAAACAGCTGAGGAAATCTCATCTCAGGCTTCGGACGAAGAGAATAATAAAAATGATGAGGGCATTGATGAGATCTGATGCCGTAAGCTTCATAAACAGGGAGCAGTTATCCGTTTGCAAAAACATATAAGTTAAAACACAAACTCCGACTTTGGTTTTTCAAGCCGGAGTTTGTCGTGCGTTTAATTATCAGGGAAAAATTTATGGCAAAATTTACGGAAAAAGCCGAACAGGCATTAAAATGCGCCTACCAGATATCAAAGGAGCTTAAGCATAACTGCATAGGTTCAGAGCATCTGCTGATAGGACTGCTTAATGAGGGTACCGGAGTTGCCGCACATGTACTAAGGAGCGCAGGGCTTACGGAGCATTCCGTCCTGTCTCTTATAGACAAGTTCGTATCCGGTACGGGAAAAACATATACAGCCGAAAAGGGAGGTTATACCCCTTCAGCAAAGTCAATTCTTGAACAGAGCAGCCTTGAGGCCGAAAAGCTCGGTTCGGAGGAGATAGGAACAGAGCATATACTTATAGCTATCCTCAAGGCAAGCGACTGCGTGGCTACAAGGATATTAAATACCCTCGGTATAAGTATACAGAGGATATATAACGAGATATTAAACGTCATAGGAGAGGATCATCCGGACCAGAGGAGACAGGCTCAGGAGTCCGTATATGACAGACAGGAAACTCAGACTCCCACTCTTGACACCTATTCAAGGGACCTTACGGAGCTTGCACTGGCCGGGGCGCTTGACCCGATAGTAGGAAGACAGGATGAAATAATGAGGGTCATCCAGATACTTTCCAGAAGGACAAAAAATAACCCCTGCCTTATCGGTGAGCCGGGAGTAGGAAAGACGGCCATAGTGGAGGGCCTTGCACAGCTCATCATAAGCCGTGAGGCCCCGGAGTCCATAAGGCATATGAGGCTCGTATCCCTTGATATCGGAGGAATGGTGGCCGGATCAAAATACCGCGGTGAGTTTGAAGAGAGGATAAAGAAGGTCATTTATGAGGCCCAGTCCGCAGGGAATGTGCTTCTTTTCATAGATGAGCTCCATACCATAATAGGGGCAGGAGGAGCTGAAGGCTCCCTTGACGCCGCAAATATATTAAAGCCGGCCTTAAGCCGCGGAGAGCTTCAGATAATAGGAGCTACAACGACTGAGGAGTACAGGAAGTACATAGAAAAGGATGCTGCTCTTGAGAGAAGGTTCCAGCCGGTAATGGTCGAGGAGCCGGATGAGGATGAAGCCATAAGGATACTTATGGGCATCAGGCATAAATTTGAGGAGCATCATAATGTAAAAATATCCGACGATGCGGTTTCGGCTGCCGTCAGGATGAGCGCAAGATACATAAATGACAGAAGGCTTCCGGATAAGGCCATCGACCTGATGGACGAGGCTGCCTCCAGCATACGCTTAAAAGTCATAAAGGAGCCTGCAGCCATCAGGAAGGCTGAGGACCGTATAAATGAGCTCAAGGCAGAAAAGGAAAGATTCATAATAGAGGAGGACTATGCTTCGGCCTCTGATACGGCAAAGAAGGAAAAGAGGGCTAAAAAAAGGCTTGAGCGTCTTACAAAGGAGTGGGAGGAGCAGAAAAATCTCGATTCAGCCCTTACGGTCACGGAAAACGATATAGCCTCAGTGGTCAGCAGCTGGACAAAGATACCTGTCAAAAGGCTGGATGAGCAGGAGGCAGAGCGCATAAGAAACCTTGATAAAACGCTGCATGAGAGGATCATCTCACAGGATGAGGCGGTGGATGCGGTGGCAAAGGCCATTAAGCGCGGACGCGCTGGCATAAAGAGCCCTAAGAGGCCTATTGGTTCATTCCTGTTCTTAGGGCCTACCGGCGTCGGAAAGACAGAGCTTTCAAAGGCTCTCGCCGAGTGCGTGTTCGGCTCTGAGGATTCCATCATAAGAGTGGATATGTCCGAATATATGGAAAAGCACAGCGTTTCAAAGCTCATCGGCTCGCCGCCGGGATATGTGGGCTTTGATGAAGGCGGGCAGCTTTCCGAAAAGGTGCGCAGGAATCCGTATTCG
Source organism: uncultured Lachnospiraceae bacterium (assembly GCA_944381575.1). GTDB lineage: Bacteria > Bacillota > Clostridia > Lachnospirales > Lachnospiraceae > Avilachnospira. The sequence goes on from CALWLS010000001.1 coordinate 194,868, forward strand.
GTAGTACTTTTTGATGAGATAGAAAAAGCTCATCCCGATGTATTCAATGTTCTCCTGCAGGTGCTGGATGACGGTTATATCACAGACTCACAGGGCAGGAAGGCTGATTTTAAAAATACGATAATTATTATGACCTCCAACGCCGGTGCTGAAAGTATTATTGAGCCAAAGGTAATGGGCTTCGCCTCCGACACTGACGCCGAGCATGATTATAACATCATGAAGGACAAGGTGATGGAGGAGGTCAAGAGGATATTCAGGCCTGAGTTTTTAAACAGGCTTGATGATATCATAGTATTCAGGCAGCTTACCAGACAGAATATCTCCGACATAGTGGATATCATGCTTAAGGAATTTGCGGAAAGGATAAGATCAGCCAAAAACATCACCATCAGCGTTACTGACGCCGCAAAAGAGGTGCTTATAGATAAGGGCTATGATCCGAAATACGGAGCAAGGCCTTTAAGAAGGACTATCCAGAGCCTTATAGAGGACAGTATGGCTGATGAGCTTTTAAGCGGAAGCATAAAAGAAAAGGATAAGGTCCTTATAGACGCGGATGGAAAGGATAAGCTTAAGATCACAAGGACCGGAAGAGCGGGGAAAAAGGCTTGACAGTTAAAAACGGTAAAAATTCCATATTTTTCTGTACGAGCTGCGGCTACGAATCCAAAAAGTGGATGGGACAGTGTCCTGCCTGCGGTGAGTGGAATACCTTCGCCGAGGAAACATTTAATGAAGCAGGCAGAAAAAAGCAGTCCTCCGGCGGGATAAGGAAAAGCCATGCGGAGCTTAAGCCGGTAACGCTTTCAGAAATAGAGACTGATACCGAAGACAGGATGGATACGGGCTTTCCTGAGCTTTCGAGGGTCCTCGGAGGAGGAATAGTCAGAGGAAGCCTGACACTTGTGGGAGGAGACCCGGGCATAGGCAAATCCACCATACTTCTTCAGACGGCGGGAAGGATGGCGGCCATGGGCAAGAGCGTCATCTATGTGTCAGGAGAGGAAAGCTTAAGGCAGATAAGACTGAGGGCGGACAGGATAGGCTCCATGCCTGAAAGCCTTAAGTTTATATCGGAAACGGATATAGACGATATAATAGAAATGCTTTGCATTAATAGGCCGGATCTCTGCATAATCGACTCCATACAGACCATGTATACCACGGAGGCCCAGTCGGTGCCGGGCAGCGTGACTCAGGTCAGGGAATGCGCTCAGAGGCTCATGACCTGTTCCAAGACGGAAAATATAGCATGCATACTTGTGGGACATGTTACTAAGGAGGGTACGGTAGCAGGGCCGAGGGTGCTTGAGCATATCGTTGATACCGTGCTTTATTTTGAGTCAGGCGATCAGTTCGGATACCGCATATTAAGGAGCGCCAAGAACCGTTTCGGCTCAACCAACGAGCTCGGCGTTTTTGAGATGAGCTCCGAGGGCCTTAAGGAGGTCCTCAATCCTTCGGAATTCCTTCTTGACGGAAGGCCGGAAAAAGCTACGGGAGCCGCAGTTACCTGTCTTATAGAAGGAAGCCGGCCTCTGCTTATGGAGGTGCAGGGCCTTGTGACAGAAACACAGTACGGTATGGCAAGGCGGCAGGCTAATGGAATGGACTATAACAGGTTTGCAATGCTTCTTGCCGTACTTACAAAACGCTGCGGTCTTAAGCTTGGAGCAATGGATGCTTATGTCAATATAGCAGGCGGAATGAAGATATCCCAGCCTGCAGCCGATCTTGCCATCGCTGCGGCCGTCATTTCCTCGGTTTTTGAGCTCCCAGTACCTGAAAACACCGTTGTTTTCGGAGAGATAGGGCTTTCCGGGGAAGTAAGGGGAGTGCCTTATGTTTCTGAACGCCTTAGAGAGGCCTCAAAGCTTGGCTTTAAGAGGGCGGTGATACCGGCGGTGGGCATGAGATCGCTTAAGGATACGGAAGGAATGCAGATCACGGGAGTGGGTTATGTTTCCGAATTACTCAATATAATAAAGGGGGCTTAAATGTCAGAACAGTTAGTTACTTTGTTTACTTCGGCGCTTTCCGGATCGGTGAGCGGAGAGATAATATGCTTTATAATCTCACTTTTTCCGATACTTGAGCTCAGGGGAGGCCTGCTTGCGGCTTCACCAGCGTTTCTTAATGTACCGATCACGACAGCGCTTCCATTATGCGTTATAGGAAATCTCATACCTATCCCATTCGTTCTGCTGCTTATCGAGCGCATAATAGCCGCAATGGAGAAATTTAACGGCACGAAAAAATTTGCCCTCTGGCTTAAAAACAAGGCGGACAAAAACAAGGATCAGATAGAAAAATACGGCTTCTGGGGCCTTGTGATATTTATAGGGATACCTCTTCCGGGAACAGGAGCATGGACAGGGAGCCTTGTGGCCGCACTTTTGCACATGTCCTTTAAAAAATCATTTTTAGCATGCATTTTAGGAGTGCTTATGGCTGCTGCCATAATGAGTGTCGTATCCTACGGGATACTCGGCATATTTGCGTGAGCAGGCCGAGGCATTGGTTAAGAGCTGAGGCTTTTGCTGAGGTGCTTCAGTTGAGGAGCTGAGTATAAAAAAAGCTTGCATTTATCCATATATCATGGTATCTTATTAAATGCGTTTAAGCTTAGAGGCATCTTCCAATGGTAGGATAGCGGTCTCCAAAACCGTCAATGAGGGTTCGAATCCTTCTGCCTCTGTAATTTCAAAGAAGCTCCAAAGCCTGTCTGATCGGGCTTTGGGGTTTTTTAGTTTTCTTCCAAGGATATATGAGCTCTGTTATAGAACGGTACGGCGGACATGCCTTCTAAGAGATATTGACAACACTAATCTCAGATGATAATATTCTATGGAAATATGCGGGAGACCGCATTATCATCCTATAGAGAGTGCGCGAGAGACAAGCTCGATGACCGCACAGCAACCTGCCTTATGCAAGGTGCTAAAGCTTGACCGATGGGGACATATATGTAACAGTGATGCCCCGGCTTTTTGTCGGGGCTTTGTATTGCTTTAAAATAACTATGGAGGACTGAGGATTTGAAAAGACTTTTTACATCAGAGTCAGTAACTGAGGGACATCCGGATAAGATCTGCGACCAGATCTCAGACGGTATACTCGACGCGATACTTGCACAGGATAAGAACGCGCACGTTGCCTGCGAGACATTCTGTACAACGGGAACGGTAGTTGTAATGGGAGAGATATCCACCACCTGCTATGTCGACGTGGAAAAGATAGCAAGGAAGACCATATGCGACATTGGCTATGACTGTGCCGAGATGGGCTTCAACGGCAATACCTGCGGAGTGCTTACCAGTATTCATGAGCAGTCAGGGGATATAGCCATGGGCGTGAACGAGTCCTATGAGTACAGGGAAGGCAAGGTGGACGAGGCGAACTTAAGGGGCGCCGGAGACCAGGGTATGATGTTTGGCTACGCCTGCAGCGAGACAAAGGAGTACATGCCTCTTGCCACGGTGCTTGCACATAAGATCGCAAGAAGGCTTGCCAGCGTGAGAAAGGATGGCACGCTGAATTATCTCAGGCCTGACGGTAAGTGCCAGGTCACAGTGGAGTATAACGAGAGCGGGATCCCTTACCGCATAGACGCCATAGTCATCTCTGCTCAGCATGCTGAGAGTGTTTCCCTTGAGGAGCTCAGGCACGACATGATAGAGCAGGTGATAGAGAAGGTGGTGCCTTCAGAGTTACTGGATGAGGATACCAAGTATTTCATCAACCCGACGGGACGTTTTGTTATAGGCGGCCCTGAGGGAGATACAGGCCTTACAGGAAGAAAGATAATAGTAGACACCTACGGCGGAGCGGCGAGACACGGCGGCGGAGCTTTTTCAGGAAAGGATCCGACAAAGGTAGACAGGTCCGCTGCATACGCGTTAAGGCATATAGCCAAAAATGTTGTTGCGGCAGGACTTGCAAAGACCTGCGAGATCCAGGCGGGATACGCCATAGGAGTTGCTAATCCTGTATCGGTGACAGTCAATACCTTCGGCACTGGAACCTATACTGACGGTGAGATCGAGGAGGCCATATTAAAGGTATTTGACTTAAGGCCGTATTCCATAATCAAAGATCTCGATCTTTTAAGGCCTATATATAAAAAGACCGCGGCTTACGGACACTTCGGCAGGGATGAAGAGGACTTTACATGGGAGAAGCTTGATAAGACTGAGGAGCTTTTAAAGGCCATAGGAACACACGCCATAATGTGATGGTTTGATAACAAAATAATCGCTGAGTTATAATAATACTGCCGGCTCGAGGCAGCCAAAGACCGTATTTCATGTACTGGCTTTTGGCGCTGCATTCAGCCGGCAGCCTTTGTTTTCGGCTATTTTTTACATGCAGTATCAGAAAAACTTTTAATAAATACACAAAATAATTCATTATTATCCACACTTTATTCACATGTTGTAATTATATTTACTGCAGTCATTCATTTTGTAAATTTATAAAGGGAGAACTGAAATGGTAAAAAAACATCTGTTCAGGTCAGGACTTGCGGCCCTTGCGGTTTTTTCCGCAGTTTGCTGCTTTTCTGTCAGTTCCTATGCCGTGACCATAGGCACGGGTTCCCAGAGCTACAGGATAAGCGTGCTTAAGGCCATAGGCACGGCGGATTCATCCTTTGACAGCGATGAGCCGTGCACCAGGGCTGAATTCGCAAGGCTTATGGTGCTGTCGAGCTCTGAAAAGGATACTTCCGGAATGACGCTCACCTCGGCAGCCGCCAACGACGTCCCGGCCTCCTATGAGGGATCACAGTATATCAAGACCGCCTTAAGGAAGGGCTGGATGAGGACGAGGCTCGGGGGAAATTTTGCCCCGGAAGAAACGGTCACCTTGAACGAAGCTGCCAAGGCTACCCTTGCGGCCCTTGGTTATACCGATGAGGATTTCAGTACAAATATCTCCCAGGAAAGGCTTTCCCTATTTAAGAGCCTGGATCTCGATGAGGGCGTAAACGCCGTAAACGGCAGCGACGCCCTGACAAAGAGAGACTGCATAAATATAATATATAATCTTTTGAGGACTAATTCTAAGGACAGCTCAAGCATATACGGCTCAGCCATAGATCTTACGCTGTCGGCAGATAATGAGCTAAACGCTACAAATGTTATCGAAAACTCCCTTACGGGGCCTATCCTTGCAAAGACCACTCAGGAATTCAGGAACGCCATACCGTTCGACTTAAACGATGCGACCTTCTATTTCAACGGGCAGAATTCCGGAACCCTTGGCAAGATGTACATAGACAGCCAGATAAACCATCAGGGCTACGTCATACTTTATTACAATGACGATACCCGCACGGTATGGGCATATGGTGACGACGGAGGAGTAAGCACATATAACTGCGTAAGAGGCAAGGTGACCAGCATCGTCTATGATAACGACAATATTGCTGCGCCTTCGGCGGTATACATTGACAGCGTCAAGTATTCCCTCAACAGCTCTGACGTCAAGTTCATGTTCTCGCTTAACGGAGACATACAGGTTGGCGACTATGTCGTACTTATCTGTCAGGACGTAAGCGATACCAATGATGAGGAACAGTCAGGCCTTACGGATAACTACGCCATTGCTGTCATCAAGTGGGATAAAAATAAGGACGGAAGCACTGCGGGGACCATATTCTCCGAAAACGCCACCGTATACAGGGCAGGCTCATCCTCATCCAGCGAGACCCAGTCCGGCTCGCAGGCTGCGGGAGGATCAGCCGGAGGCTCGACTGAGAGTACGGCCGGGGCAGCTGCGGCTGAGTAAGCGGGGTCATATATAATGCACAGAAACAGTGAAAATGACAGCAAACTTAAGGATTCAAAGATATTTAAGTTCTTTGGCAGACATAAAAAGCTTATAATAATCATCCTGATCATCGCTGCGGCAGTAGCGATCCTTATCAATAAGATGAAGTCCGACAGGGAAAGGGCTGCAAAAGAGGCTCTTTCCGAAGGGATAAACACCTCCACGGTAATGCGCGGGGATGTGTCCAATGAGCTGACATCTTCGGGCACCCTTGAGCCAAAGGATACCTATACCATAACCTCACAGGTATCCGGAGAGGTCCTTCAGGCGGATTTTGAGGAGGGTGACGAGGTCGAAAAGGACGATGTGCTCTATGTGATAGACCAGTCAGACATTTCAAATAATGTAGACCAGACCCTTAGAAATCTGGATTCGGCAAAGGAAAGCTATGAGCAGGCCAAGATAGAATATGACGAGGCCATATCGGATCTTGGGGGAGGCACCGTTAAGGCTTCACAAAGCGGCTATGTACGCAACATCACACTTAAGGCCGGAGATACCTTAAATCAAGGCAGCAACGATATAGCAGAGTTATATAACGACAGCGCCATGACCGTAAGGCTCGCATTCTTAAGCACGGATGCCGATGCGCTTTCCATAGGCCAGGATGTGGCTGTAGAGATAGGCGATACCGGCGAAACCATCCCTGGAAGAGTAGAGGAGAAAAGCGATCTCATAGAGACCATAAACAGCGGCACCATGGTCAAATATGTCAAGATCCTCGTGACAAATCCCGGGGGACTGACTGAAAACGACAGGGCTACTGCATACTCCGGAGACATAGTATCTGTATCGGACGGTAATTTTGAGGCCTATGAGAGCTCGAATCTTAAAGTGGATCTTCCGTCTCAGGTCAAGGTAAAGGACGTGCTGGTCCAGGAGGGACAGTATGTATCCGCGGGAACGGCTCTGTTCACCATTACTTCAGATACCTTAAGGGACGCTGTAAACAGCGCGGAAAACTCATTGAAGACAGCGGAAAACAATCTTAAGGACGCTGAGGAAAATGTGGATTCCGTCAATGAAAATGTGGATAAGTATACTATTACCGCGCCTATATCCGGGCAGATAATCGTCAAGAACACGAAGGTCGGGGATAACGTCAATACCGGCAACAGCACCACAGAGCTGGCCCTGATATACGATCTTTCAGAGCTCACTTTTGAGATGAGCATAGACGAGCTGGATATAAGCGATGTGGAAGTGGGACAGGATGTTATCATTACGGCGGACGCCTTCGAGGATAAGACATTTAAGGGACATGTATCAAACGTTGGAATAAACGGGACAAGTTCAAACGGAGTCACGACCTATCCAGTCGTAGTGACCCTCGATGAGGATGAAGGTTTGCTTCCGGGTATGAATGTTGACGGCGTGATAGTCTTGGATAAGTCGGAGGATACGCTCTATATTCCTGCAAATGCCCTTCAGCGAGGCAATATAGTATACGTAAAGGATGAATCCCTTACGGATGAGAATGTCCCTGCGGACTCTGGTGAAGCTGATGAGGGCATACCTTCCGCAAGAGTTTCAGATGCTCCGGCCGGATTTACCGCTGTCAGAGTGGAAACAGGGCTCATTTCTGACGATTATGTAGAGATACTTTCAGGGCTTTCAGAAGGCCAGGAGGTCTATGTAAAGGACAGCGCTCAAAGCTTTGGATTCGGCGGCATGATGATGTCAGTCAGCGGGCCGGGCGGAGGCCCGGGCGGCGGAGGACCGGGAGGAGGTCCGAGGTAATGGCAGATATAAGCATTGCGCCGCAGGACGACATAAGGGCAAAAGATACGCCGCTTATAAGACTTAAGGAAATATATAAAATATATCAGATGGGCGACGAAACCGTACACGCCACCGACGGCATCAGCCTTGATATATACAGGGGTGAATTCGTGGCCATAGTAGGAAAGTCCGGCTCCGGTAAGTCTACACTTATGAATATCATTGGGGCTCTGGATGTGCCTACTAAGGGAAATTATTATATAGACGGCCATGACACCAGCTCCATGACGGATAACGAGCTTGCGGATATAAGGAACAGGAGGATAGGTTTTATCTTCCAGCAGTATAACCTGCTGCCCAAGCTGTCGATCCTTGAAAACGTTGAGCTGCCTCTTCTATATCAGGGAGTTAAGGAACCTGAAAGGAAGATAAGGGCCATGGAGGAGCTGGAAAAGGTCGGCCTTAAGGAAAAAGCAAAAATGAGGCCCATACAGCTTTCAGGTGGCCAGCAGCAGCGAGTTTCCATAGCAAGGGCCCTTGCCTCAAGGCCTTCGCTCATCCTTGCGGATGAGCCGACAGGCGCCCTGGATTCAAAGACTTCAAGGGAGGTCCTTGATATAATCAAAAAGCTTAACGATGAAGGCAATACAATAGTTATGATAACCCACGACCCTACCATAGCCGTAAGGGCCAGAAGGGTGGTGCGCATAATAGACGGTAAAGTTGATTTTGACGGAAGTGCGGAGGAATATGGAAAGCTTTAAGATGGCCCTGCGTTCTATTGCGGGCAACAAAATGAGATCCTTTCTTACCATGCTCGGCATAATCATCGGCGTGGCTTCCGTCATAATGCTGGTGTCCATAGTCTCCGGGTATATGAATTCCATGATGGAGAGCTTCTCAGATATGGGAGTGGATCAAATAAACGTCTCGGTCACGAATACTGCTTCAAGGACCGTGGATACGGATGATTTTTATGAGTTCCTTGATGAAAATCCAGAGACCTTTGCGTATCTTACCCCCACGGCTACAGTCAACGGGCGGCTGAAATACGGTAACGACACTATGTCCGGTACATCTATCGGAGGATATTCAGAGGATTACCTGACCATAAAGGGATATGAGATGGAGGCCGGACGCAACCTGTCCTATTCTGATATGGCGGGTGAAAAAAGGGTCGCTGTAATGGGCTATTACACTGCCTGGTATATGTTCGGCAGCGCCGAGGAGGCGATAGGAGAAAAGATAAGGATCAATGGAAATGTTTTCTATGTAGTCGGCGTTGTCAAAAGACAGGATGAGGACTCTCTTGAAGAGGGAGGAATGGACGATTTTGTCTGGATACCGTATTCAACAGCCGGAAAGATAGCAAGGACCGGTTTTATGTCCTCCTACATAATAACAGTCAGGGATGTAAATGACGCCGATGCTGGCGTGACTAAGATAGAAGATTATCTGTACAGCGTTTTTAAGGATGACGATCTGTATTCGGTATATGCCAATTCCGAGATGCTCGATCAGATGAATGAAATGATAGGCCAGCTTTCAATGATGCTTGGAGGCATCGCCGGGATCTCCCTGCTTGTGGCCGGCGTCGGAGTTATGAACATAATGCTGGTATCCGTTACGGAAAGGACGAGGGAGATAGGCATAAGGAAGGCATTGGGAGCAAGACGCGGGGTGATCATGACCCAGTTTGTCATAGAAGCAGCTGTGACCTCTACCATGGGAGGCATACTCGGCATAATAATGGGTTCTGTCATGACGGTCCTTATCGGAACTGCCATAGGCATAACATGCACGCCTACCTTCGGGGCCGTGCTGCTTTCCTTCGGAGTATCCGTCGGCATAGGCCTTATATTTGGATATATGCCTGCCAACAGGGCTGCAAGGCTCAATCCTATAGACGCCTTAAGGAGCGAATGATCCTTATTTCGTAAGAAAAAATTGATGCTTTATTGATAGTCTAAATACAGCCTATACTGTATAATAATGGTGCTTAAGCATGCATGATGGTTTTTCATGGATGCGGAAGGCGCCATTTTTATTTTGGATATACGCTATCCGGAGGGAGTTTTATGCTGCTTATACTGTTTATAGCAATCATCATCGCGCTGCTCTTATCCTGCATAAGGGTAGTTTCTCAGGCTGACGCCTGGATCATCGAGTTCCTCGGCAAGTATTACGCCACATGGGACGCAGGTATACATTTTAAGATACCGGTGCTTTTCAGGATAGCGAAGAAGGTCTCATTAAAGGAACAGGTGGCTGATTTCCAGCCGCAGCCGGTGATAACAAAAGATAACGTCACCATGATGGTGGACTCAGTAGTATTCTTCAATATTTTCGATCCCAAAAAGTTTGCTTACGGAGTGGAGAGGCCTATAGCCGCCATAGAGAATCTTTCGGCTACCACCCTTAGAAATATAGTTGGAGCCATGACTCTGGACGAAACTTTGACAGGCCGTGACAGCATCAACAGCCAGATCACCGCCATACTTGACGAGGCTACGGACAAGTACGGCATACAGGTAAGCCGTGTCGAGGTAAAAAACATAGATCCTCCGAAATCCATTAAGGATGCCATGGAAAAGCAGATGAAGGCCGAAAGGGAAAAGAGAGAGGCAATACTTACGGCTGAAGGAAAAAAACAGGCGGCAATAACCATAGCAGAGGGTGAAAAGGAAGCTGCGATATTAAACGCAGACGCCGTCAAAGAGCAGAGGATAAGGGAGGCCCAGGGTGAAGCCGAGGCCCTGCTTACCGTTCAAAGGGCAAAGGCCGAGGGTATCAGAATGATAAACGAAGCCGATCCTACAGCCAAATACCTTGCCATCAGGAGCTATGAGGCCGCTGAAAAGATGGCTGACGGACAGGCAACCAAACTCATAGTGCCGTCCGACATAGCTGATCTTGCCGGCACATTAAAAGCCATAAAGGAAACCGTAGCGGAGTGAGTAATATGTTTGGCGCAATAGTCATATTTGTCATAGTAATGATGCTTTCTGTAAAGCTCTCTTCCAAAAACAGGGATAAAAAAAGTTATACGCCCGGTATGCCTGAAAAACAGATGCGTATCTCCGGCCAGGATAATAAAACATCAGGTCCTGATCCTTTCAAACCAAAAAACAATGCCCTTAAGCCTGAAAATGCCGGCTGGGCAGAGAAAAGTACTGTAACAGGGACGCATGGCGGAGGGATTAAGGTCACTCCTGCAGTGAGAAATAAGCGTTTCTGGAGCAGGGCCTCAAGGATCAGCAGTGAAAAAGAGAGGCTTTTCCTGGAGATGGAGGATCGGGATAACGATTGGCTTGCAAGGCAGATGAAAGAAGAGGAACAGCTGGCTAAAAAAATGTGTTTCAGATAAATATATCCGGTGATGTCCGGATCATAGCAATGCGCAAAAACTTCATGCCGTACCGCTTTGCCAGGCATTGGCTTAAGGCGGTATGGCATTTCTTAATAGTTATCCTGTCCATACATTTGACAGCAGCCATATGCTTATTTTGGGCATTTGGTAAGCTTGACTCATAACAGGATTAAGTATAAAATTGATTTCGTATGACCGAATGAGGTACTAATGAAACAGTTTTTAGATTCCGTACAGGTATCGTTGATAAAGTAAGGATACCGGAGGACGGAAAAAAGGAGAAAAAATGGATTTAAATTTTGGAACGACATCCAAGCCTTTGGACAGGCCCTATAAGACCTATACCTTTGACCTGTGCGGAAGGACACTGTCAGTGGATATCGGAAGAGTATCAGCCCAGGCTAACGGGGCGTGCCTTATGCACTATGGCGATACTACGGTTTTGTCCACGGCTACCGCGTCAAAGGAGCCAAGGGAGGGAGTGGACTTTTTCCCTCTCTCAGTTGAGTATGAGGAAAAGATGTATGCGGTAGGCAAGATCCCGGGAGGCTTTAATAAGCGTGAGGGAAAGGCTTCAGAGCATGCAATACTTACGTCAAGGGTTATAGACCGCCCTATGAGGCCGCTGTTCCCTAAGGATTACAGGAACGACGTGCTGCTTGATAACCTTGTTTTATCAGTGGATCCGGACTGTCCTCCGGAGGTCCTTGCAATGCTTGGCTCATCGCTTGCCACCAGCATTTCAGACATTCCTTTTGACGGGCCGTGCGCCGCTACTATGGTAGGCCTTGTGGAGGGAGAGTTTGTTTTCAATCCTACGTCGTCGGAAAAGTCCAGATCAGACCTTGCTCTTACTGTGGCTTCCACAAGGGATAAAGTAATAATGATCGAGGCCGGTGCCAATGAAGTGAGCGATGAGGTCATGATAGACGCCATCTATAAGGCTCATGAGATCAACTGCAGGCTCATAGCCTGGATGGACGGTATAGTTGCCGAGGTGGGAAAGACTAAGCATGAGTATGTATCCTGCGCAGTGCCTGAGGAGCTCTTTAACGCCATTAAGGAGATAGTTCCTGAGGCTGAGATGGAGGAGGCTGTATTTACAGACGATAAGCAGACCAGGGACGGCAACATAGACGCCATTACTGAGAGACTCAAGGAGAGCTTCGCTGATAATGAGGAGTGGCTTGGACTTCTTGGCGAGGCTATATACCAGTACGAAAAAAAGACCGTCCGCAAGATGATCTTAAAGGACCACAAGAGGCCTGACGGCAGGGCCATTTCCGAGATCAGGCCGCTTGCAGCGGAGATAGATGTGGTGCCGAGAGTACATGGATCAGGAATGTTTACAAGGGGACAGACCCAGATATTAAATATCTGTACCCTCGCTCCTCTTTCTGATGCGCAGAAGATAGACGGACTTGACTCTACGGTCACCTCCAAGAGATATATGCATAACTATAATTTCCCGTCCTATTCAGTTGGTGAGACCAAGCCTTCAAGAGGACCGGGAAGAAGGGAGATCGGCCACGGAGCCCTTGCGGAAAAGGCGCTTGTTCCTGTACTGCCAAGTGAGGAGGAGTTCCCGTACGCCATAAGGACAGTATCTGAGACTCTTGAATCCAACGGATCTACTTCACAGGCTTCTGTCTGTGCATCCTCACTTTCGCTTATGGCTGCCGGTGTCCCTATAAAGTCCGCGGTAGCCGGCATCAGCTGCGGCCTTGTTACCGGGGATACCGACGATGACTATATCGTGCTTACGGATATACAGGGACTTGAGGATTTCTTCGGCGATATGGACTTTAAGGTAGCAGGTACAAGGAAGGGCATCACCGCCATCCAGATGGATATCAAGATCCATGGCCTGACAAGGCCTATAGTGGAGGAGGCCATCGCTCGTACCCACGAGGCAAGGCTCTACATCATGGACAATATTATGGATCCTGTTATCTCAAAGCCGAGGGAGGAGCTTTCTCCTTATGCGCCTAAGATCAGCTCCATAACCATTGATCCTTCCAAGATCGGCGATGTTGTCGGAAAACAGGGCAAGACCATCAACAAGATCATTGAGGAGACCGGCGTTCAGATCGATATCGACGACGACGGACAGGTATCCGTATGCGGAACGGATCAGGCCATGATCGACAGGGCCATAGAGATAATCGAGAGCATAGTTACCGATGTCGAAGTCGGAATGGTCATGTCAGGAAAGGTAGTAAATATCTTAAGCTTTGGAGCTCAGGTAGAACTTGGGCCTAACAAAAAGGGACTTATACATATTTCCAAGCTTACTGACAGCCATGTCGGCAAGGTAGAGGATGTGGTAAAGGTCGGAGACGAGGTCACCGTTAAGGTCATAAAGGTTGACCAGAGAGACGGAAAGATAGATCTCTCCATGCGCCCGTCTGATGTGAACGGTACATGGATCCCACGTCAGGATCAGGACAGGGATGATGACCGCCGCCATGACAGAAGGCGTTTTGACAGGAGAGACCGCGACAGGCGCTGATCCTTTATTACATGTGTTCAAATTTATGCTGTTTTTCAGGCGTCCATCACGGGCGCCTGAAGGTTATTTTATAAGGTTCTTCTATAAGGTTATTTTATTTACTATCTTCATTTGCATATTCCATTTGCATTTCTAAATTATATTTAAATTTTTCAATCTTAGTTTTCGATCTATAATAAATAAACCATGTCAAACCAATTTAATACTGAACAGCTTAAGGCAATTAAGCATAAGGACGGCCCCATGCTTGTTATTGCGGGTCCCGGGAGCGGCAAGACCACTGTGGCGATCCACAGGATATATAATCTGATAAGCTGCTGCGGAGTGCATCCAGAGAACATTCTTGCCATATCATTCACAAATGCCGCGGCAGACGAGATGAGGGACAGATTTTTAAGGCTGAGTAAAGGCAGAGGCTCGGAAGTGACCTTTGGCACGTTCCATTCCGTGTTTTATATGCTTCTGAGGAGATATTTGAAGGGATCGGAGCTTGAACTGATCTCCCATGGGGAAAGCCTGAATCTGTTAAAACAAACGGTCCAAAACCTGTATCCTGATCTTATGGCCTCCAACGATTATCTTGAACTAATGCTGACTGAGATATCCAGATACAAAAACGGTATGTCAAACGTGAGCAGACGGGTAAAAGAACTGATCCCGGTATATGACAAGGCCATGCACGGAAAAGGCAGGATAGATTTTGACGACATGCTCGTTATTATTTACAAGCTGCTTAAAAATGACAAAAATATCCTGAATGAGATCAGGGATGCGTACAGATATATAATGGTGGATGAGTTCCAGGATATAAACCGCATACAGTTTGCCATAGTAAGACTTATGTCAGATCCCCGCAGCAATCTTTTTGCAGTAGGTGATGATGACCAGAGCATATACGGCTTCAGAGGGTCAGATCCCGGCATAATGCTTTCATTCGGTAAATATTACAGACATACTCATATGGTATCGCTGACGGTAAATTACAGGTCACAGCGCGATATTGCCGAGCCCTCCTTCAGGCTTATAGGATATAATAAAAAAAGATATAAAAAGGAACTTAAAAGCGTAAGGCCCTCAGCAGGCAGGATAGACTTAAGGGAATTCGATGACAGGGAAAAGGAAGCGGAGTGCCTTAAGTCCATGCTTGAATGTCTTCCAGAGGACAAAAGCGCCGCTGTGCTCTACAGGACCCACAGGGCCGGAAGCAGGGCTGTATATGGGATCAAACGCGCAGGCCTTGATAAACGGAAAAATATTGCGATGATGACCTTTCACGGGTCCAAGGGACTGGAGTTTGACGAGGTATTTATTATAGAGGCCAATGAAGGCATAACCCCTATGGGAGCGTCGGATAATGACAGGGACGCCCTTGAGGAGGAGCGCAGGATGTTTTATGTGGCGGTCACAAGATCGAAAAATATGCTTCACATTTTTTACACAAAGGGAAATTACAATAACAAAAATAAAAGATCAAGATTTATAAAGGAGCTTGGGCTCTGATGGATTTTATAGTTTCTTGGAAAGGACAGATATTATGCAGGATATAAAAATACTTGTTGTGGACGATGAGGAGAGGATGCGGAAGCTTATAAACGATTTCCTCAGCGTCAAAGGCTTTAATGTAATAGAGGCAGGTGACGGTGAGGAAGCCCTTGAGATATTTTATAAGGAAAAGGATATTGCGCTGATACTTTTGGATGTCATGATGCCTAAGATGAACGGCTGGGAGGTCTTAAAGACCATAAGAAAGACATCCAAAGTCCCTATCATCATGCTTACCGCAAGGGGCGAGGAGCAGGATGAGCTTCAGGGCTTCAGGCTTGGCAGCGACGAATATATAACCAAGCCTTTTTCACCTAAGATACTCACCGCAAGGGTAGAGGCCATATTGAGGAGATCCAATTCCGGAGCTGAAGGAGTAGTCAAATGCGGAGGCGTGACCTTTGACAGGGCGTCCCATACCGTTACGGCTAATGGAAAGCCTGTGGAGCTCAGCTATAAGGAATTCGAGCTTCTTGATTATTTTATCCAGAATAAAAACATTGCCTTAAGCCGTGAAAATATACTGAATAACGTATGGGACTATGATTATTTCGGAGATTCGCGTACAATAGATACGCACGTAAAAAAACTCAGGGCAAAATTAGGCGACTGCGGCGAGCAGATAAAAACGATATGGGGAATGGGCTACAAGTTTACGGATGAATGATGTCTATCCGTAAACTTATCCATCATTAGGATCCGTTTCAGGGTATAGGGTTTTGAAAAAACAGCATTCCATAAAAACAATATTCACGCTGTACTTTACGGCGGCGTTTGCGGCGATACTCCTTGTTCTTTACATTTTCAGCCGTTTTTTCATGCAGGCGTATTATCAGTCGGAAAAGGTAAGGATACTTGGCGTTGCATATGAGACGCTTGACAAATTAGTGGAGATGGCTGAGGATAACGATGAATCGATATTCGATCTTATAATAGACGAGTATGATTCCAGCGAAAAGGACAGCCCTGCAATAGCGGTGTTCAGGACCCTTAATGAGCGTTCAAACATAGATATTGCCATGATGAGCTCGGACGGCAGGAGAAGAGCTGCTACAAGCCGTGAAGCGGACTGGCTGCTCATGAAGCTTGACCTTTACCGTAATTACCTTGATGAGTCAAATGTGATATCTGATACGGATGTAAGCGGGGACGGCGAAAATATAAACGAAGATCTTTCGGTAAACATATATTCGGAAGCGGGTATATCACCGGATCAGGATGATGCTGAATTTCCCGAGGGGCCGCTTTTTACCGACAGGGCCAGCGATCCCTGGTGGGCCGGCGGGCTTTTGAGGAATGATCAGCAATACAGAGTGATCAAGACCACGGATAATTACATCATACACATAGTGGAGGATTTCAGATCCGGATCACAGTATATAGAATGCCTGGGTATCTTTTCAGACTACGATACCTTTTTCCTGATGTCCATGCCGCTTTCAAATATATCTGAGGGCGTAAACGTAGCAACGAGATTTTTGTTCATCACGGGTCTTGTGGGACTGATGATCGGAGCTCTGATAATGTACTTCGTCGCCTGGAGAGTGACAAAGCCGATAATAAAGCTCTCAAGGCTGTCCGACAAAATGGCCAGCCTGAATTTTGAAGACAGGTACGATAAGGAGAGCTACCGGGTGTCCTATGATGAGATAAATGATCTCGGTAATTCCATGAACTCCATGGCGGAGATGCTCGAAGCTTATATCGGCGAGCTTAAGGAAGCCAATGCAAGGCTCCAGGATGATATTGAGGAAAAGATCAGGATAGATGAGGCGAGAAAGGAATTTATAGCCAATGTCTCTCATGAGCTGAAAACCCCGATAGCTCTTATAGAGGGCTACGCGGAAGGCCTTGTGGAGGGGCTTGCCGAGGATAAGGACAGCAGGGACTATTACTGTAATGTAATAATGGACGAGGCGGTAAAGATGAACAGGATGGTAAGGGAGCTTACCAGCCTTATCAGCTACGAGTTCGGCAATAATACCCCTGATCTGACGGATTTTAACATTTGCGACCTTATAAGGAGCGTGACCGAATCCCTCCGTATAAAGTTGGAGGAAAAAGGCGCAAAGCTTAAGACAGAGCTTCCTGAAAGCTTAATGGTACATGCCGATGAGTTCAAGATAGAGGAAGTATATACAAACTACCTGAATAACGCCATAAACCATCTTGACGGGGAAAGAAATATTACCGTGAGAGCTGTGGAGGATGATAAAAGGATCACGGTTTATGTATATAACGACGGAATGCCTATACCAGAGGAAAGCATACCTCATCTTTGGGAAAAATTTTACAAGGTGGACAAAGCCAGGACGAGGGCATACGGCGGAAGCGGCATAGGATTAAGCATAGTAAAGGCTATTATGGACGCCCACGGCGGCGGATACGGCGTAAACAACAAAGAGCACGGAGTGGAATTTTATTTTTACCTTAACAAAGTGCTTGACGATAAAAAAAATGTATGATATCATAAAGTCTGTTTCGCGGGGTGTGGCTCAGTTTGGTAGAGCACTTGATTTGGGATCAAGGGGTCGCAAGTTCGAATCTTGTCACCCCGACGCGTACAGCCTGAAAGCTCATCTTTAAAAGATGAGCTTTTATTTTTATTGTTTCTCATGTGTATTTATGGTATATATGTATATAACCTGAGATGTTCGACCGGTTTATTTAAATTACTTCCACAAAACGACATAAGGGATTTCAGTATTGATGGCGTGGATGTCGAGCCGTTTTAGACGGATGGCTGAAGCAGTCTCCGAGATCTCCCACCTGGCAATTATAGCTGGGAGTCGATTATAAATCGGACGGCATCGCGGGTTTTTTAAGGGGCATGATATGGACAATGCACAACTTGCCGATATGGCGATAAGGGGACTTACAAAGAGTTATGCCCCATACAGCGGATTTCATGTTTCTGCAGCCTTGCTTACTGAAAACGGCAAGGTTTATCATGGTGTTAACATTGAAAACGCTGCGTTCTCACCCTCCGTCTGTGCGGAGCGTACGGCTTTTTACAAGGCCGTTTCGGAAGGTGAGAGGAATTTTATCCGAATATGCATAGCAGGCTGCAGCAACGGGTATCTTGAGACTGACGGGTTCAGTCATGGGATACTTTCCGACTGGGTTCCGCCATGCGGAGTATGCAGACAGGTCATGCGGGAGTTCTGCGATCCGGAGAGCTTTGAGATACTGCTTGCACGATCCGTTACTGATATCAGGATAATTAAACTTAAGGATATTCTTCCGGAGAGCTTCGGTCCGGAAATAATCAGACCTTGAAGAGGAGGTAGTCGTTATGTCAAAGAAGACAGCAGGCGGTCTGCTTGGTACGATAATAGTTGCCGGAGTGGCAGTGGGAGTTGCCAAGTATCTTAAGGATTATGCCGGAGCCTCATATACAAAGGATGAGGAGATAGACAGAGTTAAAGACAGTACCGCAAGGACAAAGGAAGCCGCTAAGCGCACCTATGTAGCCATCAGGGAAAAGGGTGATGTCAAGTCTGCGGCCGGGGAGCTTGCAAAGGCTGCCGGCGACGTTGTTTCGGATGCCGGAAGCATCGCAAAGACGGCAGGCATCGGAGCCGTAAACGCCGCAAAAACGGTGAAGGACAGGTATGCTGAGGATCCTGACGCTGCAAGGGAGGAAATGCTTGATAACATTAAGGAAATGGGGCAGTCATTTGTGGATAAGGCCTATGATGTGGCGGATTCCGTAAAGGATAAGATCTCTTCCATGGGCGGCGACGGTGCTGACGGAGATATTTACGACAATGATGACGAGGGCATCGACTGCGTGCCTTATTACAGGGCTTCTGAATCCTCCTTTGACGATGACGAGGAGGAAGGAAGCGAGGAAGAGGAAACGGCAGAGGATGCTTCGGATGATGCCCCGGAGGAGGGCTGCGGCGATGACTGCAGCGCGCCGGATGAGGACGAGGCTTCAGATGAGGGCGTTCATAAGGTTGCCATCGACTTTGTTGATGAAGATGATCATTCCGTGGAGATCGACGAGGATTGATCAAATAATATAACTGTGAGGTCAGATTTTTATGCAGGTTAGGGGTGTAAATGAATTAAGACGTCTGTTCCTTGATTACTTTGAGAGGAACGGACATCTTGTTATGAAGAGCTTTTCGCTGATTCCGCACAATGATAATTCATTGCTGCTCATAAATTCCGGAATGGCTCCGCTGAAACCTTATTTTACCGGCCAGGAGATACCGCCGAGAAAAAGAGTGACCACCTGTCAGAAGTGTATCCGTACGGGTGATATTGAAAATGTAGGAAAGACAGCAAGGCATGGAACATTTTTTGAGATGCTCGGCAATTTTTCCTTCGGTGACTACTTCAAGCACGAGGCGATACCTTTTGCCTGGGAATTTCTCACAAAGGAAGTAGGCCTTGATCCTGACAGGCTTTATCCTTCAGTTTATTATGAGGATGATGAGGCCTTCAATATATGGCGGGATGAGATGCATATAGATCCTTCGAGGATATATAAGTTCGGCCGTGAGGATAATTTCTGGGAGCACGGCGAGGGCGCCTGCGGACCATGCTCGGAGATATATTACGACAGAGGTGAAAAGTACGGCACCGGCCCTGAGGATGTGATGGGCGGTGAAGGCGACCGTTTTGTTGAGGTATGGAATATAGTATTTTCCCAGTTCAACAATGACGGACACGGAAACTACACTGAGCTTAAGCAGAAAAATATCGATACGGGAATGGGCCTTGAGCGTCTTGCCATGGTGGTGCAGGATGAGGAATCCATATATACGGTGGATACCAACAGAGCCATACTCGATCATATTGCGGAAATATCCGGAGTAAAATATCACACGGATACTGAAAGCGACATTTCCTTACGTATACTTACTGACCACATCAAATCAAGCACATTTATGATATCCGACGGTATCATGCCGAGCAATGAGGGCAGAGGATATGTTTTAAGGCGTATCATAAGACGTGCCGTGCGTCACGGAAGAAAGCTCGGCATCAATCATGATTTCATGCCTGCAATGGCTGAAAAGGTCATTGAGCTGAACAAGGACGGATATCCTGAGTTAGAGGAAAAGAAGGCAATGATCCTTACTGTCCTGTCTGCCGAGGAGGATAAGTTCAATAATACCATCGACGGCGGAATGGACATCCTTAATGGAATGGTGGAGGAGCTTGAGGTGTCAGGCTCAAATATGCTTTCAGGTGAGGATGCCTTTAAGCTGTACGATACCTACGGCTTCCCGTATGATCTTACGGAGGAGATACTTGCTGATAAGGGCTATTCCGTTGACAGGGCAGGCTTTGACGCCTGCATGAAGGAGCAGAAGGAGACTGCCAGATCCCGCAGGAGCTTCTCGACCAGGATGGCCGGAGCTGACGCCACGGTCTATGATCTTGTGGATCCTTCCATAACGACTGAATTTGACGGCTATGATACACTTGATGAAAAGGCAAAGGTGCTTGTACTCACCACTGAGACCGAGCTTACCGAAGCCCTTTCAGAGGGTGAGAGGGGAACCATAATCACCGACAGAACCCCGTTTTACGCTACAATGGGAGGCCAGGAGGGTGATTCCGGTCTCATCGCAGGCAAGGACGGTGAATTCAGGGTCGAGGAAGCCATACATTTAAACGGCGGAAGAGTCGGACATGTGGGCTATGTCGTTAAGGGCATGATAGCCTCAGGACAGGAAGTGGAGCTTAAGGTGGACAAGGCCGCAAGAGGCGCTACCGCAAAGAACCACTCAGTCACGCATCTGCTTCAGTATGCTTTAAGGACCGTGCTTGGAGAACATGTTCAGCAGAGCGGCGCATACTATGATAAGGACAGGATGCGTTTTGACTTTACGCATTTCAAGGCTCTTACTACTGAAGAGATAGAGGCTGTTGAGAGACTTGTCAACGCTCTCATTGCCGAAGACCATGAGGTCGTAACAAGGATCATGTCTCTGGATGAAGCCCGCAGCTCGGGCGCAATGGCGCTGTTCGGCGAGAAATACGGCGATAAGGTGAGAGTAGTTACCATGGGTCCGTCAGTGGAGCTCTGCGGAGGTACTCATGTTAAAAGGACAGGAGAGATCGGCGCTTTCAGGATAGTGAGCGAAGCGGGTATCGCGGCAGGCATACGAAGGATCGAAGGCCTTACGGGAGATAATCTGTTAAGACATTATCGTGATATTGAGAATGAACTCTTAAGCGCTGCTTCCATCATTAAGGCACAGCCTAAGGAGCTTACACATAAGCTTGCACAGCTTACTGAGGAGCTTAAAGCACTTAAATCAGAGAACGAGAGCCTTAAGGCAAAGCTTGCAGGCAATTCGCTCGGTGACGCCCTTTCAAAGGCCGTTGAGCATAATGGCGTAAAGATCCTTGCTACAAAAGCAGATGCAGCCGACGTTAACGCCTTAAGGACACTGAGCGACCAGCTTAAGGATAAGCTCGGTGAGAGCGTTGTCATTCTCGGTACGGTAATAGACGGCAAGGTAAACCTTATAGCTTCGGCTACAGAGGGAGCCGTCAAAAAGGGAGCAATGTCCGGCAACATTATCAAGGAGACCGCTCCGCTTATCGGAGGAAAGGGAGGCGGCAGGCCTAATATGGCGCAGGCCGGAGGCAATGATCCTTCAGGTCTTGAAAATGCCATCGAAAGGGCTGTACAAATCGCCATATCTCAGATACAATAAATAGACTCCATGTCCTGTCAGGGCATGCGGGCTGATTTATGATAAATTCACTAAATTCGGAGGTTTTACTAATGAAGTACGTTTGCACAGTATGCGGCTGGGTATATGATGAGGCAGAAGGCTATCCTGAGGGAGGAATAGCTCCTGGAACAAAGTTTGCGGATCTTCCTGCTGATTTTGAGTGCCCTCTCTGCGGAGTAGGCAAGGACCAGTTTGAGGCTGAATAACAGCTGAGGGCTGCACAGCTTATCTATCAGTATCCATAAGACTGACAGTACAGGGCGGATAAAACTGCGCTTACTGCCAGTCTTTTGCATATGAATGCAATAAGCTCTTGCATCAGACCTTAATTTGTGCTATAAATATATCCGGTGCAATTAAACCCCGCACTTAAGTGGCATGTACTTTAGACTACATAATCAGCCACCGGAGGGAGGTAAGGGGTCTTTGTCAAACGTAATAGTTAAAGAGAACGAGTCTCTGGATTCAGCTCTCCGCAGATTCAAGAGGAACTGTGCAAAGGCAGGAATCCAGCAGGAGATCCGTAAAAGAGAACATTACGAGAAGCCGAGCGTAAGACGTAAGAAGAAGTCTGAAGCAGCAAGAAAGCGTAAGTACAACTAAGTAAAATGCCTCAATTCCCATGGAGTTGAGGCGATTTTAATGTTAAAGCGATTTGGCGGTATATGGATCAGATATCAAACGAGATTATAAAGGAGATCCCAGTAGAGCATGAAAGAAATATATTCGGGGATTTCGACAGATACATTAAAAAGATCGAAAGAGCATTCTCAGTGGATGTGACCGAGAGGAACGGCTCAGTGAGGATAAACGGCGAGAGCTCTATTGCCGTAAAAAATGCTGCCGGCGTACTGGACAGTCTTTTGGAGCTCAGTAAATCCAACGGAAGGATAAATGAGCAGCAGGTGGATTACGCTATCTCTCTTGGCCTTGAGGGAAACGGACACGAGCGGGATATGGTGGAGATCGATAAGGATATATTGATCAGGAGCATCACGGGACGCCCGATAAAGCCCAAGACCATAGGCCAGAAGCATTATGTGGATCTGATCCGTAATAAGATGATAACCTTCTGTACGGGCCCTGCCGGAACGGGAAAGACTTATCTTGGAATGGCCCTTGCCATCAAGGCCTTCAGGGCTGAGGAGGTGCAGAGGATAATACTGACAAGGCCGGCCATCGAAGCCGGGGAAAAGCTCGGATTCCTCCCGGGAGACCTGCAGCAGAAGATCGATCCGTATTTAAGGCCGCTGTATGACGCTCTGTATAACATCATGGGGGCTGATCAGTTTGCCACAAATCAGGAAAAGGGCCTTATAGAGGTCGCTCCCCTTGCCTACATGAGGGGGCGTACCCTTGACAATGCATTTATAATACTTGATGAGGCACAGAATACCACTCCCGCCCAGATGAAGATGTTTCTCACCCGCATAGGATTCGGTTCCAAGGCAATAATTACTGGAGACCTGACCCAGAAGGATCTTGAAAAGGGCCAGACCTCAGGGCTTGACGTTGCCCTGAAGGTGCTCTCAAAGATCGATGAGATAGGCTTTGCGGAGCTTACGAGCGCCGATGTTGTGAGACATCCGCTGGTACAGAAGATCGTAAAGGCTTATGATGAATATGAGGCGAGATTAAGTGAGCATAAATATAGAAAATGAATATACCGGAAATGAAAAATCATTTCTTTCCGAAAAAGATATACGAACCATTGCTGAAAATGTTATAATCGGGGCTCTGAAGCATGAGGGCTGTCCTTATGAGGCTTCAGTTGAGCTTTTAATAACAGGCGATGAGAGCATAAGGGAGATGAACGGGCAGTTCAGGGGGCTCGATAAGAGTACGGACGTGTTAAGCTTTCCAATGATAGATTTTGACAGTCCGGCTGATTTTGACGGTTTCGACGACAGAGAGGATCTGTTTGATCCCGATACCGGAGAGCTTATCCTGGGAGATATCGTGATCTCTGCCGACCACTGCATGGCCCAGGCAGCTGAATACGGACATGGAATAGTCAGGGAGTTTGCGTTTCTCATAGCCCACAGCATGCTCCACCTGATGGGATATGACCATATGGAACCCGATGAAAGCGCAGAAATGGAAAGACGCCAGGAAGAGATACTATCCGGGCTTGATTATGTCAGATGAATAATGATATAAGGACGAGAAATTTTATAACCCAGGGCAGCATACTGGCCATTACGGGTATTATATGCCGCATTATAGGGATGCTTTACCGCATCCCTCTTATTGATGTCATCGGGACTCAGGGAAACGGTTATTATACCTCTGCATACAGTATCTACAACATACTTCTGATCCTGAGTTCATATTCTCTTCCGACAGCCATATCGAAGATCATATCCGTAAGGCTTGCCAAGGACCGTTTTGACGACGTCAGGACCGTCTTAAGAGTAGCTTTTCTCTATGCTACGGTCATAGGCGGGGCCATGTGCTTCGTCATGTATTACGGAAGCGTTCCTCTTGCGGCATTTATGGAAAAGCCGTTCTGCGAATACGTGCTTAAGACCCTGGCGCCTACCATATGGATAATGGCGTATCTTGGAGTGCTGAGAGGGTATTTCCAGGGGTCAGGCAATATGGTGCCGACGGCGGTATCACAGATCCTTGAGCAGATAGTAAATGCCTTTGTTTCCATAGTCATGGCCATAATGCTGTTTGACTACGGAACAAAAGCCAACCTTATATATAACGAAACAGAGTACAGCTACGCCTATGGAGCCGCCGGAGGAACGATAGGCACCGGTGCCGGAGCGCTGGTCGCTTTATTGTTTTTCATATTGATGCTCCTTCTCTATGGACGCCTTCCAAAGGGCAACGGTTATACCGTCAGAAGATCAAGGGGCGTATCCGCATCAAGGGGACGAAGCAGGGCTGCTTATGCTGCAGCGGCTTATGGGGATAATGTATCAGGCCGTTCCGAGCGTAAAAAGGAATCCGTCGGGCATATAGGCTCCACGCTCATCCTTACTCTGTTACCGATACTTATAAGCTCAACCGTCTACAATATAAGTACCGTACTGGATGACTTTATCTTCAGCCGCATGATGGCGTCCTTTGGACTTGCGGCAAATGTGGTATTTTTATGGGGAGTTTTCGGTGAGTACAGGATACTTTTCAATATTCCCGTCGCCATGGCTAATTCCATAAGCTCCTCCGTCATACCTTCCCTTACAAATGCGGCTGCGGAGCGCAACCGGAAGCTTGTGGTAAAAAAGATCAAGCTCAGCATACAGTTCGTAATGCTGTTTTCTCTTCCTGCTGCCGCCGGACTGTTTGCGCTGGCAGGTCCTGTCTGTGACCTGCTCTTTGCTGGAAATGATAACTCGGTCCTTATAAATGTATTAAGGGTCGGCTGCCCTGCGATAGTTCTGTTTTCACTTTCGACCATAACGAACGGTATACTTCAGGGCCTCGGGTATCTTTCCGCTCCGCTTAAAAATTCCTTCGTGGCGTTGATAGTGCACGTTGCTGCCCTTATAGGAATAATAACGGTCACAAGGGATATATATTCGGTAATACTGGCCAATACAATATTTGCAGCCATTGTCTGCCTGCTCAATTCAAGATGCATGCATAAGCACGTGCGTTTCAGGATCAATGCCTTCAGGACATATGTTGTTCCGCTGATCGCATCAGTCATAATGGGGGCTGCGGTCTACGGCATTTCCATGCTGCTTGGACGTATCCTTCCGGAATCCATCGCAGCCGGCAGGATAGGACTCGGGATAATCGTCGGTATCTGTATCCTTATAGGCGTTCCGGCGTATTTTGCGCTGCTGATACAGATGAGAGCCTTTACAAAGGACGAGCTTATAGAGATGCCGATGGGACTGAGGCTGTACAGATTCGTCCACAGGCTCGGTCTTATGTAAGCTTATGGATGGCTTAAGGAAAAGGCTTAAATATTATGCTGTCTAAGGAAAAAAAGCAGATACTTATAATAGGGGCAGGACCGTCAGGCATGACGGCTGCCTTGAGCGCGGCTCGTGAGGGCTGCGCTTGTTTTGTCGTTGAACATAATGACGCAGCAGGAAAAAAACTGGCCCTTACGGGTAACGGCAGATGCAACTACACAAATACGGACATTTCCACGGTACACTACCATCAGGGCTCCGGGGAGGACGGCTTTATAAAAAAACTGCTTGAAGCTTTTTCATATGAGGACTGTATAAGCTTCTTTGAGGGAATAGGCATAGAGCCTGAGATAAAAAGATACAGGTTCGATGATCACGGCTATGTATATCCGGAAGGTGAAAATGCAGCAGCTTTCAGGGACAGGCTTTACGGAGCATGCCTTGAGGAGGGAGTTGTTTTTAAATTTGGCTTGGGCGGAGAGGATATAGGACTTGAATATAAAGACATAAGTGACGGCCAGCCGGACCAGCCCGGGCATTCAGGGAGGTCAGGCAGACGCTTTACTTCAAGGCTTGGTGATTTTGATGCATGTATCATAGCCACGGGATCAAACGCCTATCCCATGACCGGATCGGATAATTCGATATATCCGGTATTAATGCATTTCGGGATAAAATTCAACAGGTTTTATCCTGCGCTGTGCGCTCTCTTTTCCAAAGATGAACATTTAAGGGAACTTAAGGGCAGAAGGATAGAGACCGGCGTGGTACTTAAGATAGATGGAGAGCCTGTCATGGAGGAGAGAGGAGAGATACAGTTTAACGAGCACAGTATTTCCGGCATACCTGTCATGCAGCTTTCAGGATATGCCGCCATTATGCTTTCTCAAGGGAGAAAATGCAGTCTTATGATCGACGGACGCGAATATCCTGTCCACAGGACCGCCGGCTTTGACCGTTCCCAGTGCTGCAGCGGCGGCGTGGATCTTGACTGGATATGTCCGGAAACAATGGAGAGCAGGTCCGTCAAAGGTTTATATTTCTGCGGCGATATCCTTGATGTATATGGAGACTGCGGTGGATTTAATCTGCATATGAGCTTTGCCAGCGGATATACAGCAGGAAAAAGCGCGGCAGAATGATCCCGGCAGTCTGATGAGCTTAAAGGAAAAATTCAGGCTCCTTCCTGTCTGCAGTAAGCTTTTCCTCTATGCCCTTAATTATTATGCCGAACATAGGGTTATATATGTTCCTTGAGTGAGACGGACAGTTCTTAACGCAGGCAAGGCAGTTTATACATCTGTCGTTATCCGTTTTACGCGGATCATTTATATCGACCGCTGAGGTAGGACATACGGATATGCAGTTTCCGCAGCGTGTACAGGATTCATTTCCCGAAGGGTGATAAGGCATTGGCACCACTTCCTTATAGGGCCTGTTTCCTCTTATCGAGAGCTCCTTAATGGAATCAAGGTCCTTTTTCAAAAGGGCTTTTACCTTTTTTGCGAACTCGCTCATCTTTGCCTCGTCATTTCCATCAGGACGTCCAGCCGCCACCTTATCCGAAAATGTGTGAGGGGCGATCCATGAGGCTGCGGCTATACCCTTAAAGCCCTTTTCCTCACAGAGATCCTTTTCCTCAAGCAGCGCGTCGTCAAAATCACGGTTGCCGTAGCAGACGTTGAATACGGCCGGCGTGGAATTTCCGTATATACGGCTGAATATGCCGTCAGGTACCGACGGGACACGGCCGGCGTATACCGGGACTCCGAATATTACGAGATCCGTATTTTTGAAAATATAGACCTTTTCCCTGAGCTTCGGCTTGGTGAGATCGATGGCCTCAAAATCAGGAGAGATCCTTCCCGCTATGCCTTCTATGTATTTTTTAGTGCCTCGTGTCGGGCTGAAATATACTGCATATACTTTTTTTATTTCCATAAACTGCCTCCTTGTGGCGGGATGATTATCAGTGTTTCATGTTAAGCATATCATTATTTATCCATAATTAAAATGTTTAAAATCAGGCCGGATTTATGTTTTCTTATGCTATTATAGCTTTTTATACAAACAATCATTGAACAATCATGATAATATATGAGAAATCAGGCTCTTAAGGGAGTCTGTATATTTTTGACGGGGGATGACCTTATGAGGATCACGGATATAAGGACAGGCATGCTTTCGGCGCCTTTAAAGACACCCTTTAAAACGGCTTTAAGGACTGCGACTCATATTAATGACATTGCGGTCGAGATATGTACTGATACCGGAAACAGGGGATACGGAGAGGCTCCTCCTACGGGAGTCATAACCGGAGATACCCTTGGAGGGATAACGGGGGCCATAACGGAGCATATTGCTCCAAAGCTCATAGGCAGGGATATAGATGACCTTGAGGATATAATGAATATAATAAGCGGCTGCGTCCTTAAGAACTCAAGCGCAAAGGCAGCCGTGGATATGGCGGTCTACGATCTCTACGGGCAGCTCTACAACGTCCCGGTGTATAAGCTCCTTGGAGGCAGCCGTAAACATCTGATCACTGACATTACCATAAGTGTCAATGATCCTGATGTGATGGCGGAGGATGCGGTAAAGGCGTTAAAAAGAGGCTATGACACCCTCAAGATCAAGGTGGGCATCGATCCGGCGCTGGATGTCGAAAGGCTTATGGCTGTAAGGCAGGCTGTAGGAAAGGATATCAGGATCAGGGTGGACGCGAACCAGGCCTGGACTAAAAAGCAGGCTGTCAGGATCCTTGAGGAGATGGAGGAAAAATCCATCGGCATAGAGTTTGTGGAGCAGCCGGTAAAGGCCCATGATATAGAAGGATTAAAGTATGTCACGGATAATTCACCGGTGGAGGTGCTTGCGGATGAAAGCGTATTTTCTCCTCAGGATGCCTTAAGGATCATGCAGATGCATGCGGCCGACATGGTGAACATCAAGCTTATGAAATGCGGAGGCATTCATGAGGCATTAAGGATAGCTTCGGCGGCCGAGATATACGGAATGCAGTGCATGATAGGATGCATGCTTGAAACAAAGCTGAGCGTTAATGCAGCCGTTCACGTGGCCTGCGCGAAGAGCATAATAACAAAGATCGATCTTGACGGTCCTAACCTTTGCAGTGAGGATCCTGTAATGGGAGGAGCCGTTTTTGATGAAAGGGATATAACGGTAAGCGATCTGCCGGGACTCGGCATCACCGGGCTTCAGGGCGTTTCCTTTAAGAGCGTTATACAGTAGATCATTTACCGATAATTTAAAGAGGAGGAATCACTATGGAATCAACAATGATATTCGGCATCTCGCCGATATTTGCGCTGCTGCCGCTGATAATCTATATCATACTGGCATTTAAGGATATCAATCCTGTGCTCAACGTCGTTATCTGCGTTATACTGAGCGCCATCATGACAAAACAGCCTTTTTCAGGCATGGGGGATGTTATAAGCTCTGCCCTTGGATCATTCCTTGGCATAATAGGCTTTATCATCATGCTGGGCTCTGCCCTTGGAGCCGTCTTAAAGGAGACCGGTGCGGCGGAATTCCTGATCATGACCCTTATGAAAAAGATAGGCATAGACTCTGAGAAAAAGGCCATAATAGCGTCCATGGTCACTTCCATCGTGATAGTTGCGCTTCTTGGTACCCTTGCGGGAGCAAACGCAATAATCGCTCCGATGATCATTCCTCTCGTTGCCATTATAGGCATTACTCCTTCTACCATGGCTGTGGTACTGATGGGAGCGGGAATAACCGGATTATTCATCGGGCCGTATTCGCCTCAGGTAGTTACCATAATGTCCCTTACCGGAATGTCATATGTTGAATACATACTTCAGACCGGACTTCCGGTTGCCCTTATATGCTGGATCACGACCTTTGTATGCGCCCTCGGCATTCAGAAAAAGACCCGCGGCGTATATAAGTACGAGCTGGAGGAGACCGTTGAGGATAATTACGTTCCATCGGCAGGCGCAAAGAGAGCGACCCTTGCATTTGCAATCTCCATGATAGCTCTTATCGCTTACGGTATTTACCTTCAGTCAGGCTCATCCTACGCTATACTTGTTATATCGATAACGGCCATAGTGACAGGTCTTGCCGGAGGACTTCATCCGGATAAGCTCTTCGATGTGATGATAGCCGGTGCCAGCAGGATGATGTGGCTGTTTATAATGTTCGTTCTTTTCACACCGTTTATAGGATTCGTATCAGAGGCCGGAGCCTTTGATGCCTTAGTAGGACTTATAGAGCCTCTCTTAAGCTCCAACAGCAAGGTGGTGGTTTCCCTTGTAACGGCCCTTACCGGAATATTCGGAGTAGGCGGAGCTGCCGCTGCCCAGTCGGTGGTGATAGACAGTATGTTCAAGGAGCTCATAACCTCCATAGGCATGTCCACAGGACTCTGGTCCACCATACTTCTTGTAGGCTCCCAGATCACATCCTTTGCTTATCCTGAGGCTGACATGATGGGACAGATGGGACTTGCACGTTCCAAGGACCTTAAAAACATGGTCAAATTCGGTATAACCATCACCATAGTTACGGTCATCTATGTAGGCATCAGGGCCGTTTTTGACTGATGGCACATGTGGAGATAATGAATATGAAGGACATATCTGAAATAAAAAAAGCCGTCATCAAGGCTGCCGATGAGTTTAACGGAACCATATGCGTAAGCTTTCATGACCTTACTACCGGGGATTCATTTTCCGTAAGGGGCGATGAAAGAGTGCATTCGGCAAGCACCATCAAGCTTGTCATCTTAGCTGAGCTTATGCGCCGTGTAAAAGAAGGTACCGTATCCTTAACGGACAAGATCACCGTCACGGAGGAAATGAGGACCGGGGGAGACGGCATTTTAAAAGAGCTTCTGCCAGGACATCAGTTTACCATACTGGAGATAGCGACGCTGATGATCATCGTCAGCGATAACGAGGCTACCAACATACTCATACGTCTGCTTGGCATGGATGAGATAAACGCCATGGCTAAAAGCCTTGGGCTTAAGGAAGCAAGCCTTGGCAGGCTTATGATGGATTCCGAGGCAAGGAAAAAAGGATTTGATAATTATATCTGCGCTGACGACATAACCTGCATACTTAAGCTTATCTACGAAGGAAAATGCGTGGATGAGGAAAGAAGCCGTATAATGCTTGACATACTTAAGCGCCAGCAGCAGTCCGGAAGGCTGCAGCTTTATCTTCCGGAGGAGCTTGAGGTGGCCCATAAGTGCGGTGATCTTGACTATCTTGAGAATGACGGCGGGATATTCTTTTATCCGGAACACCCTTATATCCTTACGGTGCTTACCAGCAGCATGGATACCAACAAGGACGGCCGCGAGGCCATAGGGCACATATCCAAAGCCGTATATGACTGCATCAGCGCGGAGTGATTTCAGCTTTCCGTTGGATTAACAACCGATAAATATGTGCGGATCTGATAGGATTAAGTTATCTAAGGAGGATTCACACATGAACAATAATATTTCCACTGTTGATTTTATCGGCTCGGACGGCATATATATTGAGAAGGATAATAATACATCGATCAATAAGAAAAGCGGTATCGTTACAGGCATACTGCTGATCGCCCTTGGTCTTCTGACATTTTTTGACCCTCTGGCCCTTGGCCTTGGCCTTGCCTATGTTATTACCGCAGGGCTCGGCATCATGGGTATATCCATGATCATAGCCTATGTAAGGGCTCCCGAGGAGCTTAGAAACGGCTGGGGACTGATAAATGGAGTGATATTCACTTTATTTTCAGGAGTAACGCTGTGGAGCTCGTTTACCGGAGTTACCGGTACGGTGACCATGATATCGACCCTTTCC
Organism: uncultured Lachnospiraceae bacterium; assembly: GCA_944381575.1. GTDB lineage: Bacteria > Bacillota > Clostridia > Lachnospirales > Lachnospiraceae > Avilachnospira. The sequence goes on from CALWLS010000001.1 coordinate 226,283, forward strand.
ATGTTCGCAGCCATACTTTCAGTAATATCAGGCATAAGCCAGATGGTGATATCGTCCGCAGTCAGGAAGTCGGGACTTAAGGGTTCAGGATGGATACTGGCAAGCGGCATCATCAATATACTGATCGGCATATTTATAATGATACAGCCTGTTGCCGGATGGTTTACCATAAGTGCGGTCTGGGGTATATATATGTTCTTTATCGGGCTTGCGGTTACGGCCGAGTCCCTTTCGGGACGAAGGGGCTGTAATGCGGATTGATCGGATTTTTGGATCTTTTATATAAGTCGGTAAAAGGGAAAGCTGAAAAGCTTTCCTTTTTCGTGTATGATTATCCTAATGAGGTGATAAATATGGAACGAAGATATCTTGACAGCCTGAGGAAAAGCCTTTTATTCAGAAACATGACGGACGATGACATATTGAACCTTATCAGGAGCGTAGACAGCAATCTCAAAAGCTTTTCAAAAAATGACATCATAATGCGGGACAGGGATCTTCAGAAGCAGATGGGAATAATAATAACTGGAAAGGTCCATACCGCCCATGTTGACGCCAACGGCAACAGCAACCTTATGGACATTCTTTATCCCGGGGATGTCGTAGGGGTCTTAAGCGCGGTGGGAAGATATCCGCTGCATATAACGGCCACGGCCCAGGAAAACGGAACTGACATCCTGTTTCTTACTGTCGAGAGCCTGCTGAGGGATAATGTGCTTACGGCTCCCGTACAGATAAGGTTCCTTCAAAACCTTACTATGGTCATCACCCAGAAGGGACAGAGGCTTACCATTAAGTTAGAGGATTCTATCAGGCATTCCACGAGGGAAAAGCTGCAGGATTACCTCTCAGGACAGTATCATAAAACAAAAAGCAGGACCTTTTCCATTCCGCTAAACAGACAGGACCTGGCGGATTACCTTTTTGTTGACAGGAGCGCTCTTTCCAATGAGCTGTGCAGGATGAGAGACGAGGGGCTTATAAAATTTGATAAAAGTAATTTTGAACTCTTAGTGGAAATGCCAATATCCGAGCAGGAGGAAGACCCGAACACCTGAGCCATTGTTTTTATGCAACGATGGATAATTTGTGATATAATTTATCAGTTAAGCCTATAGTTTCAATCATTTTTTAAAGCGATAATTATATGATAAAGATAAACCAGATCCGTTTGCCCATATTCGATGCGGGGACTGATAAGGAAAAAGAGATAAAGCTTCTTAAAAAGAAGGCTGCAAAGCTTTTAAAATGCAGGCCGGAGGATATAAGGAAGCTTAAGATCCTTAAACGCTCGGTTGACGCAAGGGAGAAAAACAACATCCTTTTCGTGTATACCTTATCCGTCAGGCTGCACGATTCCGTTACAGGCCCCTCAGCCGAAACCGAAAGAAACTATATAGAGGCTGTCAAAAATAAAAATGTCCTTCAGGATAACAAGACGCCTTTTACTGTAAAACAGATTTTTTCCAGTGACGCCTCAGGCCCCGATCCTGTAATAGTCGGTTCAGGACCCTGCGGCCTTTTTGCAGCTCTTATTATGGCGGACAGCGGGCTAAAGCCCGTAATACTGGAGCGCGGCAGGAGCGTTGATGAAAGACTGGCCGTGACGGAGCTTTTTTTTGAGACCGGCAAGCTTGATCCTGACTGTAATATCCAGTTTGGAGAAGGCGGAGCGGGAACATTTTCAGACGGAAAGCTCAATACCGGCATCAAGGACCAGGACGGACTTATAACGTATGTGCTTAAGAGATTTGCCGAGTTTGGAGCAGACGAAAGCATAACCTACGACCAGAAGCCCCATATAGGCACGGACGTGCTTTTGGACGTTGTGAGAAATATAAGAAAATACATAACTGATAAGGGCGGCAGATATATTTTTAACGCCAGGTTCGACGGCCTGGACGAAGCCGACGGCAGGCTTGTGGCAGTGTATTATACGGATACCGTAAGCGGATCAAGAAAAATGCTTGAAACGTCTCACGCCGTTCTTGCCCTTGGGCACAGTGCCAGAGATACCTATGAGATGCTTAATGAGGCCGGAATATGCCTTGAACCAAAGCCCTTTGCCATTGGAGTAAGGGTGCAGCATCCTCAAAAGCTCATAGACGAGGCCATGTACGGCGTGGATGATCTTGAAAATAAGGAATCCATATTGGGGCCAAGTCCTTATAAGCTCACGCACCATGCCGCTAACGGAAGGAATATATACAGCTTCTGTATGTGTCCTGGCGGCTATGTCGTCAACTCCTCATCCGAGGAGGGAGGCTTATGCATAAACGGTATGAGCTATAATAAGAGGGATTCAGGCACGGCAAATTCCGCCCTGATAGTAAATGTTACGCCGGAGGATTTTAAGGATACCAGCGTCCTTGGGGGCATATATTTCCAGAGGGAGCTTGAGAAAAAAGCTTATGACCTGCTTAAGGGCGTGATCCCGTATGAAACCTACGGGGAGTTTAGGCGGGGCGTGGCTGAACCTGCAGGATCTACCGCCATGGAGCCTGAATTTAAGGGCTTTTACGGATCCGCGGACGTAAGGAGCATACTTCCGGAATATGTTTCGGAGGCCCTGATAGACGGCATGGAGGCCTTTGGAAGGACAATAAAGGGATTTGACTCTGACGACGCGGTCATAGCCGGCGTGGAAACAAGGACCTCCAGCCCGGTACGCATCTTAAGGGAGAAGGATGGCAATTCCTTAAGCCTTAAGGGACTGTATCCCGCAGGAGAGGGTGCAGGCTACGCAGGAGGCATAACCTCCGCTGCGGTGGACGGCATAAGGGCCGCTTTAAATGTTATTAATGATATGACAGGGTGAGGACGCATGGGACAGTTTGTTACCGATGAAGAGATCAAACGCATAAACGAGCTCTATCACAAGTCGAAAACCGAGGGGCTCAGCGAAAATGAAAAATCAGAGCAGGCAGAGCTCAGAAAAAAATACGTACTGGCCGTAAGGGAGTCCTTAAGGGGATCCCTTAACAGTATCTCTGTAAAGGAGGCTGACGGCACAATTACAAGGCTTAAGGACAGGGATAAACATGCATTTTGATTCCGTTATATTCGATATAGACGGTACACTCTGGGACGCGGTGGATTCTATTGCGGCGGGATTTTCCGAAGGCTCTCTTGCGGGAATGAAATACGGCCTTGAGAGAAAACGCTTCACAAGGAACGATATACTGCCTGAGCTTGGAAAACCGATAATCACCATTTTCGAAGATCTGTATCCGGAGGTCTTGGCTGAGTTCGGAAGGGAACGGGCCGGGGAGATACTTATGGATATCTCGGAAGCATCAAAGCTCTGTGAGTATGAAGCTATAAGAGCCCTTGGAGGGAAACCCTATGAAGGCATGGCTGAAACAGTAAGCAGCATAGCGGAGCATATCCCTGTATATATAGTTTCCAACTGTGAAAAGGGCTATACCGAGCTTTTTTTGGATAAGACCGGCATGAGGGATATATTTAAGGGGTGGCTGTGCTTTGGAGATACCGGACTGGATAAGGACAGGACCATAGCCATGCTGATGGATAACTGCGGGCTTAAGAAAAGCTGCTATGTAGGCGATATTAAAAATGACGCTCTGTGTTCCAAAAGGGCAGGAATTCCTTTTATATGGGCGTCCTACGGGTTCGGCGGTGTGCCGGAGGAATTGTTTTACAGGAAGATCAATGATATCAGAGAACTTAAAGACATTTTTATCGGATGAGGTCATGGCAAAAGCCCCGGTGTCGGAGCCGGAGCGCCAGCGGTATTTTATTGAAAGGCTTAAGGGCTTTTATTCCGCAGAAGGCGGGGCAGGGCTTAAATCCTGTATAGTCACCTTCGGCTGCCAGATGAACGCGAGGGATTCGGAAAAGCTTGACGGCATACTTTCAACCATAGGTTTTAAGCCGGAGGAGGATGAGCAGTCGGCGGACATCGTCCTGTTCAACACCTGTACCATAAGGGAGAACGCCAACGAGCATCTTTACGGAAGGCTTGGAAGATTAAAGCAGGTGAAAAGATCCGACCCGGACAGGATAATAGGTATCTGCGGCTGCATGATGCAGGAAGCCGATGAGATAGAGACCATAAAGAAAAAATATCCATACGTGGATATTATTTTCGGTACCCATAATTTCCATACCTTTCCGGAGCTTTTATTTAAGCTTTTAAGGAAAAGGGAGGGGATAATGGACCCGATACCTTATGAAGGGTCAGGACTTGTAGCCGACTCCTCAGAGGACGCCTTAAGGCAGGAAAAGCTCTTAAGATACGGCAGCGGGAAAAAGGAGCTGGATAAGCTTAACAGAAAGCCCATCGTATCCGTTTGGACGGACAGCAGCAATATCGTTGAGGAGCTTCCCTCCAGGCGGAAATTTCCTTTTAAACAGGGAATAAATATTATGTTCGGCTGCAATAATTTCTGCTCCTACTGTATAGTGCCTTATGTGAGGGGACGCGAAAAAAGCCGCAGACCGGAGGATATTTATGAAGAGATAAAAAGGTCAGCCGCTGAAGGCGTAAAGGAGATAATGCTCCTTGGGCAGAATGTCAATTCCTATGACGGAGGCATAAGGTTCCCTGAGCTTCTTAAAAATATAGACGGCATTACAAAGGGTTCGGGGATAGAAAGGATAAGGTTTATGACCTCCCATCCGAAGGATCTTTCAGATGAGCTTATAGACGTGATGGCAGGCGGAGAGAGGATCTGCAGGCAGTTCCATCTGCCGATGCAGTCCGGATCCGACGCCATACTTAAGCGCATGAACAGGCATTATGATAAACACGCGTTTATGGAAAAGGCGGATAAGCTTAAATCCGCCATGCCCGACATCTCCCTTTCAACGGATATCATAGTGGGCTTTCCTGGTGAGACGGAAAGAGATTTTGAAGATACCCTTGATGTGGTCAGATACGTCAGGTTCGATGCTGCATATACTTTCATATATTCCAAAAGGAACGGGACTCCTGCGGCGTCATATACCGATCAGGTGGATGAGGCTTTAGTAAAGGACAGGTTCGACAGACTCCTGGAGCTTCAGAACGGCATCGCCCATGAAAATTTAAGCAGGCTCACAGGGACGACCGGAAGAGTGCTTTTTGAGAGCATAAGCGAATACGATGACTCGCTCATCACCGGAAAGCTCGACAGCGGGGTGACGGTACATGCTAAGGGAGATATCTCCATGATCGGAGAGATCCATGATGTAAGGCTTTTGGAATGCCGGGGATTTTACTATATCGGAGAAGTAATTGAGTAAAATGGATAACCGTAAAATGTCGCCAATGATGCTTCAATACCTCGAAACAAAAAAACAGTATCCGGACTGTGTGCTGTTTTACAGGATAGGCGATTTTTATGAAATGTTTTTCGATGACGCAAAGATCGGAGCCAGCGAGCTTGATCTTGTGCTCACGGGCAAGGACTGCGGAACAGGGGAGCGCGCGCCTATGTGCGGCGTTCCCTTTCATGCTGCCGATAACTATATCTCAAGGCTCGTTAAAAAGGGCTATAAGGTGGCCATTGGAGAGCAGGTAGAGGATCCAAAGCTTGCAAAGGGCATAGTAAAGAGAAGCGTGATAAGAGTAGTCACCCCGGGCACCCTTACGGAAAATGAAGCGCTGGATGACAGCAGGAATAACTATCTTATGTGCCTTGTTTATTATCTTGGCAGATACGGAGTTTCAGCAGTAGATGTAAGCACGGGGGAATTTGCAGTTACAACAGTTCCGAATTTAAGGGAGGCCTATGACGAGATCAACAGATACGCTCCATCAGAGCTTTTAGTAAACGGTGATTTTGTTTCCTCCGGAGGAGATATGGATTTTATACGGGACAGGTTCGGCTGTACTATCAGTAATGTCCCGGACAGCTATTATGACATGGAGGAGGCCTCAAAGATACTTGAGGAGCATTTCCATGCAAAGGCCTCAGGCCTCGGGCTTTCAGACATGGAGCCCGGAGTCATGGCTGCGGGTGCAGTGCTGCGATACGTATATGACACCCAGTTTTCAAGCGTGGAGTATATAACACGCATAACGCCCTACAGCAACTCGGAATATATGGTGATAGATACCTCCACCATGCGCAACCTTGAGCTGCTCGAGACCATGCGGGATAAAGAAAAAAAAGGCACTCTGCTCTGGGTACTTGACAAGACCGGGACCGCCATGGGATCAAGGCTTATGAGGCGCGTGATCTCCCAGCCGCTGTTATCAAAGGAAGCTATCGTATCAAGGCAGGACGCCGTCGAAGAGCTTAATGAGAGATTTATAGACAGGGAAGAGCTGTCAGAATATCTTAAGCCCATATATGATCTTGAGAGACTGCTTGCCAAATTCAGCAGCAAAAGGGCAAATCCGCTGGATCTTCTTGCCTTCAGGCAGTCCGTCGGATTTATCAGGCCGGTAAAGCAGCTGCTTTCAACCTTTGATTCAGCTCTGCTTAAGAAAATATTTTCAGATATCGACGATATGTCTGACATAGGGGATCTGCTTAACTCAGCCCTTGAGGATGAGCCCCCGGTATCCGTGAGGGACGGAGGAATCATAAAAGAGGGCTATAACTCTGAGGCGGATGAGCTTAAGAAGGCCAGGAGCGAAGGAAAGAAATGGCTTTTGGAGCTTGAAGAAAGAGAACGTGAGCGCACCGGCATCAGGACCCTGAGGGTCAAATACAACAAAAACTTCGGCCACTGCATAGAGATATCCAATTCCTTTAAGGACAGGGTCCCTGATTATTTTATCAGGCGCCAGACGCTGACCACCGGCGAGCGTTATACCACAGAGGAGCTGGAAAAACTTTCCTCAAAGATAATGGGAGCAGACGAGAGGCTCAATGCTCTGGAATATGATCTGTTCAACGGCCTGCTTGACATACTTGCCTCCGAGGCTGAAAGGATACAGAAGACCTCGTCGGCCATAGCTTACCTTGACGTACTGTGTTCATTTTCACTTGCTGCCTCAAGGAACCGCTATGTCCGCCCAACCATAAATGAAAAAGGAAATATTCACATCCGGGACGGAAGGCATCCTGTGGTAGAGCTGATGCTTAAGGACGGAGCATTCATATCGAATGATACGATGCTGAATAATACCTCAGACAGGATAGCTGTCATAACCGGTCCTAACATGGCGGGAAAATCCACCTACATGAGGCAGACGGCTCTTATAACGCTTATGGCTCAGATCGGTTCCTTTGTGCCGGCTAAAAGCGCGGATATAGCGATATGCGACCGTATCTTTACGCGAGTGGGAGCCTCGGATGATCTTGCCAACGGACAATCCACCTTTATGGTCGAAATGACGGAGGTGGCAAACATACTGAGAAAGGCCACCGCCAACAGTCTTCTTATACTTGACGAGATCGGGCGCGGAACCTCGACATACGACGGACTGTCCATAGCCTGGGCAGTGATAGAATATATAAGCGATAAAAAGAAGTTAGGCGCCAAGGCCCTGTTTGCGACTCATTATCATGAGCTTACTGAGCTGGAGGGTAAAATAAGCGGCGTGCATAATTACTGCATATCCGTAAGTGAACGCGACGGCGACCTTATATTTTTGAGGAAGATAATCCCTGGAGGCGCGGACAGATCCTACGGTATCGCCGTAGCCAGGCTTGCGGGTGTTCCTCAGGATATAATCTTAAGGGCCGGGGAGATAGCGGATAAATTAAGTAGATCCGACATAACAAAGACTTCGCAGAAGATCGGAGAGCTTACGGGACCGGGAAACATAGATAAGGACGGGGAATTCCATATGCCAGTGCCCGAAGAGGATACCGGCAGGAAGCAGTATGCGGAGATCACGGACAGGATAAAAGGGCTCGACATCAATAAGCTTACGCCTATGGAGGCGCTGTTTATTTTGAATGAGCTTAAGGAGAAGCTTGCTGATGATAAATATTCTGAGCAGGGAAACAATAGATAAGATAGCTGCGGGAGAGGTGGCTGAAAGACCCGAAAGCGTGGTAAAGGAGCTTTTGGATAACGCCATTGATTCCGGCGCCGACTCCATAAGCATAGAAATGCGTAAAGGCGGGACAGAGCTTATAAGAGTCACGGATAATGGCTGCGGGATAGATAAGGATGACATCCGGACTGCCTTTTTAAGACACGCTACTTCAAAGCTTAAGTCCGCTGAGGATCTTATGCACATATCCACCATGGGATTCCGCGGCGAGGCTCTGGCCTCAATAGCCGCTGTTTCGAGAGTCGAGATGGTATCCAAGGTGAAAAACAGTCTCACCGGTACTCTTTACAGGATAGAGGGCGGGACCGAAAAGGCCATAAGCGAGGTAGGAGCTCCTGACGGCACAACTATCCTTGTAAAGGATTTTTTATACAGTGTTCCAGTGCGCAGGCAGTTTTTAAAATCTCCTCAGACTGAGACCTCATACGTGACTGCCACTGTGGAGAATATAGCTTTAGCCCATCCTGAGATCAGTATTTCCTTTACGGCGGACGGAAGGAGCATACTGCATACTCCCGGGAATGGAAGGCTTAAGGACGTAATATATATAATCTACGGCGGGAACGTCGCCTCAAACCTTATTGAGGTGGATCACGTTTCAAATGGAATCAGGGTCAGCGGTTATGCGGCAAAGCCCGTAGTGAACAGGAGCCGCAGGGATGAGGAGAAATTTTTTGTAAACGGACGCGCCATCAGGTCGGACGTTCTGTTGAGGGCAGTGGAGGACGCCTTTGCGCCTTACATGATGCAGCACAGGTTTCCGGTGGTGTTTTTGAACATCGGCCTTGATTATGGAAATGTAGACGTAAATGTACACCCGCGCAAGACTGAGGTAAGGTTCTCTGATAACGCCGCGGTTTATAATGCCGTTACTGAAGCGGTCAAAAACGCCGTCAGCAGAAGAGAGCTTATAGTGGACGCGGGAGCCGCTGTGAAAAAAGACACTCCGGCAATGCATGCATATGCTTTGGGCGATGCTTCCGTATATGCCGCTGATAAAAAGAGCTCCGGCGCATTAAAGGCTGAGCCCTACGAGGTGACGAAAAAATACGAATATGCCTCCAGCATACAGGAGCTTATCTCGGATAAGGCATCAGGGTTTAAGGAGGACGGAGCCGTATACGGAGCAGATGATCAAAGCGAAAATAATGGATCTGCTTATGACATAGGTCTTATACCTGATAAGGGCAGTGATAAGTCTGATCTAAGGGATCAGCCGGATTCTTTTATTAATAGGACCGGAGCCGGTATCCCCTATTTTAAGATCATAGGACAGGTATTCAATACCTACTGGATAGTAGAATATAATGACGAGATGTTCATGATAGACCAGCACGCCGCCCATGAAAAGGTAAATTATGAGCGTTATGTGAGCCTGATAAAAAATCACGGGGTTTCGTCACAGCTTTTGTATCCTCCGATAGTCCTTACTTTAAGCTCAAAGGACGCCATGCTTCTTGAAAAAAATATAGATTCATTTACTGAGATGGGCTATGAGATCGAGTATGCCGGAGACAGGGATTATATCGTCAGGGCAGTGCCGTCAAATCTGCCTGAGATAGGAGAAGAAAAGCTTATAAGGGATCTTATAGAGGGAGTCTTTGAGGATGGCGGAGCCTTAAGTTCAAACATGTTAAAGGACAGGATAGCCAGCATGTCCTGCAAGGCGGCGATCAAGGGCGGACAGGATATCTCAAGGGCTGAAGCGGAAAGCCTTATAAGGGAGCTCATGGGCCTTGATAATCCCTATGCCTGCCCTCATGGAAGGCCTACGATCATAAAATGGTCTAAGACCCAGATAGAAAAGCTGTTTAAGAGGATAGTATGATGAGTGACAGCCTTAAGAAAAAGCTTGTGGTCATTGCAGGGCCCACGGCCACCGGTAAGAGCGATGCGGCGGTAAAACTTTCAGAGATCATAGGCGGTGAGGTCATCTCTGCGGACAGCATACAGGTATACAGGGGGATGGATATAGGCTCCGCTAAAATAAGCGGGACGGAAATGAAGGGAATTCCCCATCACCTGATAGATGTTATGGATCCATCTGAGGATTATAATGTCGTAAGATTTAAAAGCATGGCTGAGGAGGCCATGGAGGGTATATATCAGCGGGGGCACATCCCCATCGTATGCGGAGGCACCGGCTTTTACATACAGGCGCTGATATACGGCATTGATTTTAAGGATGAGCCAGACGAGGGCGGCTCGGATTCCTCAAGGAAATATTTTGAGGAAATATATGCCAGGGAGGGTCCGGAAAAACTTATATCAATGCTTGCAAAAGAGGATCCTGCTTCCTATGATGCGATAGACCATCATAATATAAAGAGGGTCATAAGGGCCCTTACATACATGCGCGTACACGGCGAGAGCATACAGGAGCATAATGAAAGGGAGGCCCTGAAAAGGCTTGATCCGCCTTATGATCTCAGGTTTTTTGTACTGTATGGGGAAAGATCCGGCATGTATGAGCGCATCAATAAAAGAGTAGACCTGATGATGGCCTCAGGCTTATGTGATGAAGTAAGAGCCCTCCTTGATTCAGGACTCAGGGAAAACTCTACTGCAGCTCAGGGCATAGGATATAAGGAAATAATAGAAGCACTTAAAAATAATTCCGACATAAACGAGGCCGCTGAAAAGATAAAGCTCAACACCAGGCGTTTCGCCAAAAGGCAGCTCACCTGGTTCAAGAGGGAAAAGGCAGCAATATGGATTAATATCGATAAAGGAGATCCGGTAAATGAGATCAGAAAATATTTATGGTGAATTTGGGATCTGCGACGGCCTTATGAGCCTCGCGGCAGAGGCGGAAGCTTCCTTAAGGGACAGGTTCCTTAAGATAGATTCCGACCTTGAATATAACCAGTTAAAGGTCGTAAAGGCCATGCAGGACTGCGGGGTCTCTGAGGCCTGCATGCTGGAGACCACAGGCTATGGATATAATGATATCGGGAGGGATAAGCTTGAGGAGGTCTATGCAAGGATCTTCAGGACAGAGGACGCCCTTGTGCGAAGCCAGATAATATGCGGCACCCATGCTCTTACGGTAGCCTTAAGCGGCAACTTAAGGCCAGGAGATGAGATCCTTTCCCCTGTAGGGCTTCCCTATGACACCATACAGAAGGTAATAGGCATAAGCGACGCCAGAGGCTCCCTTAAGGAATACGGCATAAGCTTTAACTGCGTTGATCTTAAGCCGGACGGAAGCTTTGATTACGATGGGATCAGAGCCGCCTTAAATGACAGGACAAGGCTTATTGAGATACAGAGGAGCCGCGGCTATTCCGCAAGAAGGACCTTTTCAGTAAAGGAAATCGGTGATCTCATCGGATTTATCAAAGGCATAAAGCCAGATGTTATCGTTCTTGTGGATAACTGTTATGGGGAATATACCGAACATATGGAGCCTTCTGAGGTCGGGGCCGATATGGTGGTAGGATCCCTTATCAAAAACCCCGGAGGAGGAATCGCTCCGGTGGGAGGCTATATCGCCGGCACTGAAAGCTGCGTTGGAAACGCAGCCGCCAGGCTTTCGGGACCGGGTCTTGAAAAGGAGCTGGGGCCGTCCCTTGGAAATAACAGGCTGCTATATCAGGGAACATTCCTGGCACCTCAGGTAACAGCATCCGCCCTTAAGGGAGCCTGCTTCGCCTCCTTCATATATAACAGCCTTGGATTTGATGTGTCTCCGGAGCCTTTGGAGGATAGACATGATATTATACAGGCTATAACTCTCGGCGATCCTGAAAAAGTGATATCTTTCTGCCGGGGCATACAGGCTGCGGCTGCGGTGGATGCCTTCGTCAGGCCTGAGCCTTCGCCTATGCCGGGATATGACAGTGATATAATCATGGCTGACGGCTGCTTTATTTCAGGCTCATCAATAGAGTTGTCGGCCGACGGTCCGTTGAGAGAGCCGTACACGGTATTTTTCCAGGGAGGCCTTACCTACGCCCATTCCAAGCTTGGAGTGCTTATGAGCGCCCAGGCCCTCATAAACGACGGGCTGATAAAGCTTTGATCAGGGGACATTTACCGAACACAAGTCTTACGATTTGTTGAAATCGGAAGTTATCTTATACTATCATCCTCCGCCATGTGTTAAGATATCCTGGAGTTTTTCCGGTCAGCGGGTATTTTAATGGATGATAATATAATTCCAGGCGAAAGAGATTTAAGGCCTTATGAGAAATGCGAGGCCTTCGGGCCTGAATCCCTCACTGATGCCGAGTTGATAGCCGTGGTTATAAAAACAGGGAGCCGCGGACGGTCAGCAGTTGAACTTTCAGAGGAGATACTTTACGGAGGGGATAACGAAAAGGGCCTTGTGAGGCTCATATCGACATCTCCCGAGGAGCTGACCTGCCATAAGGGCATAGGCAGGGTGAAGTGCATACAGCTCTCGTGTATTTTTGAATTGTCCAAGAGACTGGCAAGGGAGCACGCCAGATTAGGCCTTGAGGCGGATTCGCCAAGGAGTGTGGCGGATTTTTACATGGCGGAGCTCAAATCCAGATCCGAGGAAGAGGTCCATCTGATGCTTTTAAATACCAAAAACAGGCTTATAAAAAGCGTCATGGTATCCAGGGGCACGGTCAACACTTCGGCGGTTTCCCCAAGAGAGATATTTATCATTGCTCTGAAATATAAAGCGGCGGCAGTGATACTCGTACATAATCACCCAAGCGGCGACCCTGCGCCAAGCAAAGAGGATATAAGATTTACCTCGGAGCTTTACAAGCTCGGCCGGCTGATGAATATACCTTTAAGAGATTCAATAATAATCGGAAACGGCATTTATATGAGCTTTCTTGAGAAAGGCATGCTTTTTATAGATGAATAACAGATTTTCAAAGCACATCTTAATAGTCGTTACCATACTCTGTGTTTTTCTCATGGTACTGAGTTATGTGCAGGGTTCTCTTATAGACCCGGTACGCAGATATGCCGGTTATCTGCTGACGCCGATACAGTCAGGCATAAGCAGCTTTGGGAGCACGGTTGCCGGAGAGATAGATGAAAAACGCCACTTGCATGATGTTTACGATGAAAACGAAAAGCTGAGACAGGAGATAGATAAGCTTACTGAGGAGAACAACCGTCTGCGTTCGGAAACTCTTGAGCTTGAGAGACTGAGGGAGCTTTACGGACTTGATCAGGAGTACATGCAGTATCCAAAAGTTGCGGCAAGAGTCATTGCAAGGGATTCCCAGAAGTGGTTCCAGGTATTCCGTCTCGACAAGGGCCTTTCTGACGGCATACAGAAGGATATGAACGTCATCTGCAACGGGGGGCTTGTGGGTATAGTAACGGACGTCGGGGCCAACTACTGTACTGTAAGATCCATCATAGATGATGAGTCCAATGTTTACGCTGAATCCCAGTACAGCGGCGATACCTGCCTCGTAAACGGCAGCATCAGCTCCTACGATGAGGGAAGGCTTGAGATAACCAATATTGGAATGGACGCCGTATTCAATAACGGAGATGCGGTCGTTACTTCAAACCTCAGCACTAAATTCCTTCCCGGGATACTTATCGGCTACGCCTCGGATATTAATATAGACAGCCAGCACCTGACAAAATCCGGTCAGCTTATACCGGTGGCCGACTTTGGTAATATTGAGGAAGTTCTTATTATCACCACCCTTAAGACCGATTCCGGCCTTGTGGATACGGGAGTTGGTGAAAATGACACCGTTGATATCCCGGAGGACCTGATCACAGAGGAAGCGGGAGAGGCTCAGGCTGAGGAGTCAGGTACTGAGGCAGACGCCGGAGCTGAAGCGGCGGAAGCTGAGACAGAAGCGTCATCTGAGGCAGGCGCTTCAAGTGATACGGCCGATGCTGCTGCAGACACGCAGGAGACCGGACCTCAGGATCAGTCCACGCAGTAAATAACAAAAAAGGTTCAGGTATATAAACTGTAAATGTACGGTTTTAAAAAGCTTATAAAGAGGATAGCGATATATTTTCTGCTCGTGCTTGCGGCCTTCCTGCTGCAGACATGTGTATTTCCGCTGCTTAAGTTTTTTTATGCCGCGCCTAACCTTCTTCTCATAGTAACATTTTCATATGGGTTTATCTATGGATCGCTTACGGGTATGATCTGCGGTATATTTGCGGGATTTCTCATGGACGTTTTTTATTATGAGCCCTTTGGGATGTTCATATTGATATTCTGTTATTCAGGTTTTTTCAGCGGGCTGTTTCAGAATCAGCTGAAAAACGATTCCATAGTATTCCCGCTGATACTCTGCGTACTGAATGAATTATTTTATAACGCTGCCGTAATGTTCTACAGGCTTTTCAACCTTGGACACGCGGATGTGGCGTATTCGATTAAAAACGTTGTTTTACCAGAGCTTTTTTTTACGCTCCTGATCACCATACTTGCCTACAGGATACTGCTTCATACCAACAGGAAACTGGATAAGATAGACGATGTAAGAGGACAGAATGTTGCCTGAAAAGATAAAAAACATATTTCTTTTCATCAAGGACAAAATATGGCACCCGTTGCAGCTGCGCATAGTGATAGTCGGGGCCTTTTTTGCCGTATTGTTTTTTATACTTGTCAATAAGCTCTATGATCTTCAGATCGTAAACGGCCAGGCCTATTCGGAAAGGTTCATCGACAGCATAGAGAGGACCGTCAAGACGCCTGGAACAAGAGGCAATATCTACGATGTAAACGGCAACCTCCTTGCATATAACAGGCTTTCATACAATGTTGTCGTCGCAGACGACGGCTCATATACCGATTACAACGACAGAAACCTCATGCTGTACAGACTGACTGCCATACTCCAGAAGCACGGCGCGGTCATTACCTCAAGATTTGAGGTGAATATGGATGAAAACGGTGAATATTACTTTACCTCCTCCAGCGATTCCTCAAGAAGACGTTTTATAGCCAACGTATACGGATGCAGTACTGATCAGCTTGACAGGGCAGATGAGGACACCGGAGTAGTCAGGTATCCGAGCGATATAAGCGCTCAGGAGGCCGTAAACATAAAGATAGGGGATTATGCCTTTGACTCAATAAAAAATCCCGACGGAACTCCGGTCATTCCGGATGAAATCACGCTCCTTAACATGGTCAAGATACTTTTTACCATGAGACAGACCGCTTTCCAGAGGTATGAAACAAGTACGATTGCTACGGATATCGGCGAAGAGTGCATGGCTGAGATCATGGAGAACCAGGGCGACCTTAAGGGAGTCAGTGTTGAGGAGTCATACATAAGACGCTACAATAACGCCAAATACTTTTCCCACATTATCGGATATACCGGCGCCATAAGGGACGATGCGACCCTTAAGGAGCTTCAGAAATCCAATCCGGATTATGAGATGACAGACCAGGTGGGGGCCACCGGACTCGAAAAATCCATGGAGCAGGAGCTTCACGGCATAAAGGGTGAACGCAGGATATATGTCGACAGCTACGGGCAGGTTTTAGAGGTCATCAGTGAGACCGAGCCTTCTGCGGGAAATGATATATATCTGTCCATAGACCAGAACCTTCAGATAGGCATATACCATCTGCTGGAGCAGCAGCTTGCCGGCATACTCGCCAACAAGATAGTAAATGTGCCTCTGTATGAGATGGAAGAGGCAGCTGAATCTTCCGATGTCCAGATATCCGTGGACGACGCCTTCTTCCAGTTTATAAATAACAACATCCTTGATGTTGACAGCTTTTTTGACGAAGCTGACAGAGGGCCTGCCGAGGCTGAAATAGCCGAGGCCTTTACAAGACATAAGGCTGAGGTCATCAATACCATATCATCCCAGCTTTCCGACACTGACGCAGTGCCTCTTTCAGGGCTTCCTAATGAATATATAGCCTATATGGCGTATATAATGGACGCGCTGTCCCAGGGAGAAAACAGGATAGTAGATCAGTCGGCCATCGACATATATTCGGAGAGCTACCTTGCCTGGAAAAATGACAGTATAAGCTTAAGAGGCTATCTTTATTCAGGTATCGCCGAAGGCTGGGTCAGCGTGGACTCTCTGCTTAAGGACGATACTGAAAAATATCAGGATGCGGACGTCATATATCAGTCCATATGCGACTATATAATAGAGCAGCTGTCAGATGACAGGGATTTTGACAAGCTTATCTACCGGTACATGCTGATAGAAAATAATGGCATTTCCGGAAGGCTTTTAAGCATGGCCCTTTATGAGCAGGGCGTGCTTCCTTATGACGAGGCGGCGTACAACGCCTTAAGCGCCGGAGACGAGAACTACGCCTATTCATTCCTGATAGACAGGATAAAGGCCATAGACATAACGCCTGCTCAGCTGGCTCTGGATCCGTGCATGGGCTCCGTGGTCGTAACGGACGTCAATACAGGGGACGTCAAGGCCCTTGTCACATATCCGGGATATGATAACAACAGGATAAACGACAGTGAGTATTTTAATGAATGCTTAAATGATCTGTCCCTTCCGCTCATAAACTCCGCCACTCAGACCAACAAGGCGCCGGGCTCTACCTTAAAGCCCCTTATGGCTATAGCCGCCCTTGAAGAAGGAGTTATGACCACAGAGGAAACTGTTGACTGTACCGGTGTATACACCGAGGCTTCTCCTCCTATAAGATGCTGGATAGGAAGGCCTGGCCATCATGAACTTACCGTTGAAGGTGCGATAGAAAATTCCTGTAACTATTCCTTTGCAGAGTATGGACACAGATTCTCCATGGTAACGGACGAATCTACCGGGGAGCAGGTTTATTCAGCAAGCACCGGAATAGGTATTATCCAGAAATATGAAAGTATGTTCGGCCTTGATAGGGTAAGCGGCATACAGATAGATGAAAACGAGCCTCATATGTCCGATTCGGACCCGGAGCGTTCCGCCTTCGGACAGGGTACCAATTCCTTTAACAATGTACAGCTGGCAAGATATACCACAGCGCTTGCAAACAGGGGAAAACTGTTTGATCTTACGCTGTTAAGTAAGGAGACAGACTGCAACGGAAACCTTATACAGGAATTTCCAGCGGAGCTGATAGATACGATAGAGATCAGCGACAGCACCTGGGATACGGTGCACAGCGGAACGAGAAAGGTCATTACCACCGGCGTTGCAAGCAGTGTTTTCAATAACTGGGACACGGTAGAGATAGCCGGAAAGACCGGAACCGCCGAAGAGGTCAAGACAAGGGGAAATCACGGTGAGTTCATTTCCTACGCCCCGTATGATAATCCTGAGGTCGCTGTCACGGTGGTGCTTCCATTCGCATATTCATCAGGTAATGCGGCTACTCTCGGAAGAAGAGTATATGATTACTATTACGGAGAGGTAGATCTTCCGAGCATCATCAATAATGACGCCCGCAACATTACGCTGTCCAATGTAACTGACGGCTGATGAATCACGGGACTTTTATGGACGAGGTCAAAATAACACATGAAGGGTAAATACAGCTTCAGGGCTCATAACCTGCTGCTGATGGCGTTAGTCATAGCACTCAATTTCATAGGGATACTGATCTTAAGGTCCGCCTCATATAATGACGCCGGCGTTGTTTCAAGACAGATAATAGGCTCCATCGCCGGAGTCGCCATATGCCTTATAGTTTCGTTTATAGACTATAACAGGATATTAAAGTATGCCAGACCCCTGTATCTGGGCACGATAATAATGCTGCTGCTCGTACTGTTGATAGGAGCCGTGAGGGGCGGAGCCGGAAGATGGCTTGTTTTGCCTATCCTCGGCCAGGTCCAGCCAGCAGAATTTGCAAAGGTAACGCTTATATTATTTTTTGCAGCATTCTTTGAAAAAAACAGATATAATATAAATGAACCTGGGACTTTATTAATGATGGCTGTGCTTATAGGGATCCCGGTACTGCTTATAGTTGCAGAACCAAACTTAAGTACAGGCATCATAGTGTCAGTCATATTTATAATAATGCTGTTTTCCTGCGGCCTTGCCGTTAAGCTTATAGCATTGTTTACGGCGGCTGCCGGCGGATTTTTATGGCTTATCATTTTTCTGTTCCGGACGGGAAGGGACGATATGATCCCGTTCCTTCAGGATTATCAGAAGACCAGGATATTGGGACTTTTGTTCCCTGAGGAGTATTCGGATACCTTTTATCAGCAGTCAGGGTCGATAACAGCGATCGGTTCAGGCGGATTTTTCGGCAAGGGCCTCAACAATACTGATATCAATTCAGTCAAGGCCGGAAATTTCCTTATAGAGGAGGATACTGACTTCATATTTGCCATAATAGGAGAGGAGCTGGGATTTAGAGGCTGTTTTATAATCCTTATCGTTTACCTTATCATGCTCTTAGTCATTCTCTGGATAGGAGCAAGGGCTAAAAATGTACAGGGGGCCGGCTTATGCATAGGAGTTGCGGCCTGGATCGGCTTCCAGACATTTACCAATGTGGCCGTTGCAACGGCAATATTTCCAAATACGGGTGTCACGCTTCCTTTCATAAGCAGGGGAGTTTCATCATTGCTTTCTCTGTATGTTGCCATCGGACTTGTAATGAATGTCGGTTACCAAAGCAGGGAATAGTTATTATAAAGAAGGTGTTTGTATGAACGTTGGCCTGATAGCACACAATTCAAAAAAGAAGCTCATGCAGGATCTCTGCATAGCATATAAGAGTATATTATCAAGAAACCAGCTCTATGCGACTGCCACAACGGGACGTCTTGTGGAAGATGTTACAAATCTGCATATTCACAAATTCCTCCCGGGAAACCTCGGGGGACAGCAGCAGATGGCAGCGCAGATATCCAATAACGAAATGGATATGGTCATTTTTTTAAGGAACCCTGACCAGCCTTCGCATCATGAGCCGGACGTCAATGATATCGTGAAGCTCTGCGACCTCTACAATATACCGATCGCCACCAATCTGGCAACTGCCGAGCTGCTTATTCTTGCATTAGGAAACGGGGAGCTTGAGTGGCGTGAATCATAATATGAAGCTTACGAGGGCTGTGCCTGTCCTGGCAGCGGCCGTATTTCTTTTTACCGGCTGCGCAAAGCCGATAGAAGAGGCCTATACATTTCCCGAAGAGGGGCTTTTATCCGTTGCGGCCGACAGTAACGGTGTAATGCTTAAAGGCTTTGCCTCCGATCTGTGCGTGCCTGAGGAGGATGCTGATCTTAATACCGAGGGAGTGGACGCAAAAGCCTACGCCCTGTTCTCTCTTGAAGACGGCTCGGTGCTCAGCCAGCACAATATATATGAAAAGGTATACCCGGCTTCAACCACAAAGATACTTACCTGTCTCATTGCGCTTGAAAGAGGAAACCTTGATGACATTGTAACGGTTCCCGACGAATCCAATATCACCGTGAGCGGGTCATCGATGGCTGATCTTACTCCGGGAGATAAGCTCACTTTGAGGGACCTATTGTACGGGCTTATGGTCCCAAGCGGCAATGACGCAGCCGTAGCCATTGCGTGTCATATAAGCGGCGACGTGGAGTCCTTTGCGCAGCTCATGAATCTTGAGGCAAAAAAGCTTGGCGCTACTCATTCAAACTTTGTCAATCCTCACGGGCTTCCGGATGAGGACCATTATACTACCGTATATGATATGTACCTGATCTTTAACGAAGCCCTTAAAAACGAGGAATTCAGAAAGATCAGCAGTACCGCTGAATATACCTGTACGATCAATACGGCTGAAGGCTCTGAAAACCCGGTAAAGGATGTTACCTGGTCCTCAGGAAACGGTTTTTTAAACGGATCCTTCAGCTTTGTTGAGGATATGGACATACTTGCCGGCAAGACCGGCCATACGTCAGCTGCCGGCTTTTGCCTGGTGCTTGGGGAGAGCGCTGCAGATGGAAAAGAGTACATTTCAATAGTATTCAACGCACCATACTATGAACAGCTGTATGTTTCCATGAGAAACCTTGCATCAAAAAGCCAATAAAAATACAAATAGGGTTTTTACCCTTGCTAAAGAATTTTCAGTGTAATATAATTAATTCAATAAGTTTGACCCTTTAAGGAGGTTTAGTATATGGTACAGTTAATCGTCGGCAGCAAAGGAAAAGGAAAGACAAAGATCCTGCTGGACAAGGCTGCAGAGGCTATCAAGAACGCTAACGGCAGCGTGGTATATGTAGATAAGAGCTCACAGCACATGTATGAGCTTTCAAATAAGATCCGTCTTATCAATATAAGCAGCTTCCCTGTTAATTCAGAGGACGGATATATCGGATTCATAAGCGGTATCATTTCTCAGGATCACGATCTTGAGTATATGTTCCTTGATGGATTTTTAACAGTTGCCAACCTTATGGGTGCTGATATCTCCAGCGCCATTGCCAAGATCGCCGTACTGTCCGAGAACTATGGCGTTAACTTTATCATAAGCGTATCCATGGATTCCGAGAAACTTCCTGAGAGCTGCAAGCAGTATGTTGCCGTAGCGCTCTGATCCTGAATTTCACGATATAGAACTATATTCGGATGTTTTAATAAATGGCTCGAAAAAAGCGTAGACCAAATCGTATAATCAAATACCTTTTAAAGCCGAGCGTAGGCAAGCTGTTAGTTTTACTAATGGCTGCCTACTTTATTTTTACTACGTATTCTCTGGCAACAAGGACAAATGTCAACTACTACGAGGTTGAGGAAGGCAGTCTTGTCAGGGAGCATATGTACACCGGACTCGTTATACGTGAAGAGGAGATAATCAATTCCGAGGCTTCAGGATACATTTATTATTATGTAGCCGACGGCAGGAAAGCAGCGGCAGGTCAGCCGGTCTATTCGATAGATGAGACGGGAGACCTCGCTGCATATCTTAAGAATAACGCCTCTGATACGGCGGATTCCAGTTCTCCGAGAGTAAAGGATATGCGGAGCGAGCTCTTAAATGATTCAAGAGCCTTTTCCCAGGCGTCCTTCAACAGCCTTTATGACATCAATAACTCCATTACCGCAAAGGCAGCGGAGTATTCCAGCTTAAGTATATTTAGCTCCATGTCTGATGAGCTTAAGGCCTCAGGAATCAATTTTGAGGAGTTTTACGCCGGTATAAACGGAACGGTCTGCTGCTATACTGACGGCTATGAGTCAGTGGACGTTAATGAGCTTTCACAGGACCTCTTTGACAGCTCGGATTATTCCCGTTCCACCATAAAGGCCGGCGATCTCATAGAGGCAGGTTCTCCGGCGTATAAGATAATTACCAGCGAGAACTGGTCCATAGCTTTTACGCTCAGCAGGGATGACGAGGTTGCCTTTTCTGAAAGCAGCTCATTAAAGGTCAATTTCCCTGATAAGGGATTTTCAACCACAGTCCCGTTTAAGATCGTTTACGGTACGGACGGAGAGTCCTACGGCGTGCTCAGCATGTCAAGCTATCTGGTCCAGTTTACCTCTGACAGATTCATTGACTTCGAGATAGTAACAAATGACGTATCCGGGCTGAAGATACCTGACAGCGCCATAACTACAAAGGATTTTTACGTCATACCGATCGTCTACCTTGACTCGGACGAAGCCGGAAATAAGGGCTTTAACAAGGTGTCGGTGGGAGAGCAGGGAAATGTATCAGAGTTCGTTATAACTGATATATACAGCACCGACGAGGAATATTGTTATATAGAGTGTACCGATTCATCGTTCCTTCAGCCCGGTGATTTTGTGGCTCTGCCTGAGGGAGCGGTGCTTGACAATGAGCCGCAGGCTGCTGTTGGCGATTACGGTTCATCCGTTAATGAGTCAGGAAATAATGATGAGAGTACAGGTGCTGACTCTGCAGAGACCAATACTGCAGAAGAAGAAACTGGGGCCTCAGCATCAGCGTCCGAAAACTCAGAAAATGCATCCGGGGAAAACGACAGCCAGGCTGAAACGGCCTCTGTATCAGATGACAGTGAAGACATCATTGACGGAGCGTCAGGCCGGTTTACCGAAGATGAAGATCCTGAATCAGTAAGGAATATGTCCGCTTTAACAGGAGATGATCCGGAGGATCCCGTTATGGGTGGAGAGAGCCGTGATGTGGAAAACATGGATCCTGATAACGTGAGGGCGGAAGACAGAGCTTATAATGACGGTAATGCGTCCCTCCGAGAAAGCAGAACCGAGGAAATATCCGAGCCGAAAAATGGGCAGGAGGACGGCCAGGAAACTTCAGATCCATCGGAAGCAGATGATGCAGGATCAGAGTCTTCCGAGTCATCTGAGGCGCCTGATACGCCGGTAAGAGCCCCTGTCACCGTTACTGACGGAATGTATCAGATCAATGTTATGATGCCTCTTAAGGGCGTTTATAACATCAATAAGGGCTATACCGTATTCAGAAAGGTCGAGGTCCTTGAGAGCGCAAACGGATATTCCATAATCAAAAAGAATACGGAGTACGGACTGTCCACCTATGATCATATCGTACTTGACGCTGCTTCCGTTCAGGACGATCAGATTTTATACCGATAATCCAAATGGTTTTCATTTAAATTCTGCCTGACATCAAAAGATGTTTTAAGGAGGGATAACTGCCATGAATATTAAAGTTGCAGATCGTATGGAGCATATATCGGGTTCAGTGATCCGTAAATTTGCGGAAAGAGCTGCTGCTGACCCTGAGCTCATCAATTTTTCAAACGGCAATCCATCGGAAGTCACCTTTCCGATAGAAGATATGCGCAGATTTTACGACGAAGCTTTAAGTACCGGATACTCTGACGAGCTTATGAAGTACGGAGTCGTTAAGGGATTCCCTCCACTCACTGATTTTCTCAAGGACAGGCTCCACAATAAATATGGTTTTGACTGGGATGAGAATGATCTGTTTATCGTAAGCGGAGGCACGCAGGCGGCTGACATAACCTCAAAGATATGGCTTTCAAAAGGAGACACCGTACTTGTAGAGGAACCGTCCTACGCGAGCTGCTACAATATATTCAGGTGTTATGAGGCCGAGCTTAAGGGAGTTCCGATAAATGAGGACGGCATAGATATCGATGCAGTAGAAAAGGCTCTTATGGAAGATGACAGCATCAGAATGATCTATACCATTCCTTCTTTTCAGAATCCTACGGGCTTCAGTACATCCGCTATGAAAAGAGAGCAGTTATACAGACTTGCCTCAAAATATGACGTTATAATCCTTGAGGATGATCCTTACGCCGAGCTTAGATTCAGCGGAGATGAGATATATCCTGTTAAATCCATGGATACTGAGGGCCGTGTATTCTATGCAAGTTCACTGTCCAAGGTAGTCGCACCGTCCTTCAGGCTTGGATATCTTGTAGTCAATAAGAGATATTCCAGCTATGTAAATGTATGCAAACAGTGTACAGACATTCATTCCAACACCCTCGCTCAGTACGTGGCGTGGGGCATCATGACAAAAACAGATTATGAAAAGCATCTTGAGCTTGCAAGGAGTGAGTATGGGAGAAAAGCAGGACTCATAAGAAATGAGCTTATTAATCACATGCACCCGTCTTGCAGAGTCAGCAGTCCAAGCGGCGGAATGTTTATCATGATCTTCCTGCCGGAAAACATAGATGCGGCAGACTTTGTCTGGAAAGGAATCGATCGCGGAGTCGTATGCGTTCCAGGCTCAGGATTCATGATAGACGGATCGAAGGTATCACATTCTGTACGTCTGTGCTATGCAACGGCCTCTGATGAAGAGATAATTAAGGGAGCTGAAATAATAGGAAAGCTTACATATGATTTTATTGAAGGCATATGATTAAAAATTGATCAATAAACGTTTGCCGGACAATGACACTACAATTAAAGATATTATTAAAAAAGCCGAAAACCGATGCGCTAAATAAATCTCAGCGTTGGTTTGCGGCTTTTTTATTATTTTATTTCTTATATAATATTATAAGTGGTTTCCTTGACTAACTATTCGTTAAACATGAGTTTTGCGAATAGTTATGTGCAGCGGTACTATATATATTTACAGTACCCCGCAGGCCTTCATAGCCTGCTCAAGATCCTCGATTATATCCTCGGCATCCTCAAGACCAATGCTGAAACGGAAAAATCCTTCATGATATATTGCAGGATAATGCGGGAGCTTATCGCTGTTTTTATCATAATATACTATAAGGCTTTCAACATCCCCAAGGGATACCGCATGGGTGATAAGCTTAAGGGACTGAAGGAACTTCTGATGAGCCTCCTCATCTCCTTTTATATCAAAGGATATCATACCTGAGTACTGGCCGTTCATGAGCTTTTCAGCGCGGTCATGCTGCGGATGGCTCTTTAATCCAGGATACCAGACGAATCTTACCGCCGGACAGCTCTCAAGGAATTCAGCGACCTTAAGGGCTGATCCGCTGTGCTGCTTCATCCTTATAGGAAGCGTTGTAAGTCCCCTTGTGATGAGCCATGCGTTGAACGGGCTTAAGATACCGCCGTAATTTACCATTGCAAGCTCCTTGATGCCGTCTATAAGCTTTGTGCTGCCCATAACGCATCCACCAAGGGAATCTCCATGACCGTTAATATACTTGGTCATACTGTGTATCTCAAGGTCAGCTCCGTGCATAAGAGGATAAATGCTTATAGGACCTGCAAAGGTGGCGTCAACGGAAAGCAGCGCGTTATTTGCATGGGCTATCTCAGCTATGGCGTCAAGATCGCTTATGCCGGTGGTAGGATTTCCCGGAGTTTCTACATGGATAAGCTTTGTATTCGGCCTTATTGCCTTTCTTACGGCCTCGGTATCCGTAGTATCAAGCAGGGTCACCTCGATATTGTATTTCTTAGGAAGGTATTCCCTGAACAGTAAGTTCGTGGCGCTGTAGCAGACCTCGGAAACAATGGCGTGGTCGCCTGAATTAAGCATAGTGGTAAATACAGCTGAAAGAGCTGCTACTCCGCTTGCAAATACAGCGCAGTCCTCAGCGCCGGTAAGGGCGCAAAGCTTATCCTGCAGCACCATCTGGTTTACATTTCTGTTTCTCTGATAGATATTGCTGTGAATGCCGCTCCAGTCCACCGGAGTCCCGTCCGTAGGCACGCGGTAATTTGACGTCATGTAGATAGGCTCATTTATGGCGCCGAAAGCATCATCCTTACGGTTTCCTCCATGCACGGCGGTGGTCTGTTTCCTGAACTTATGATCAGTCATCATTACTCTCCTCTTCTGCTGTATAATTAAGATCTTTTAGGAAGTTTTTATGAAAATATAATTTTCAATAATAAATATACTTGCAAATTTCATTTTGTAAAACAAATAGATTTTCTTTTATCGATCAATAAAAGTGATTGATATTTTTGCTCAAAATGCTAATATATTCTTATATATATTTAGATACATACATTCGACACATGCATGGAGAAAATATATGGAAATACGCAATCTAAACACCTTTTTACAGGTCGCTTCCATGAAGAATTTCACTAAGGCAGCCAGTGAAATGGGATATTCCCAGTCCAACGTCAGCGCTCAAATAAAAAAGCTTGAGGAGGAGCTGGGCCAGCCGCTGTTCGACCGCATAGGTAAAAATGTTTTCCTTACAACGTACGGAGAGGCTCTCCTGCCCTACGCCAGAGAGGCAGTATCCGCAATATATAACATAGAAAATCTGATGCGTGACAAGGACAGGCTTGAAGGAGTCATAAAGATCGGTATCACCGACTCCCTCTCTGAGCTCCTGCTTGAAAAGGCCCTTGTTTCATATCATAGGGATTTTCCAAGGGTAAGGCTGGAATTTTCTACGGATCCCGCTGCTTCGCTGCTCGACCAGCTCCAGGAGGGCATACTTGATGCAGCCTGCCTTATAGGAGACCCGCTTTCTTCCGGAAAGTATACCGTGCTCTACTCCGTTCCCTCCGATATAGTTATAGTTGCCAATTCCGCCCATCCCCTCTCACAAAAGAAAAGGATCAGCGTAGCGGATATTCCTGGTTCTGAGCTTATCCTGATGGAGGGCTCAGCATCATACAGCAGGCAGTTCCAAAGCTATATAGCTGAACAGGGTATACAGCTTGAGCCTTTCCTGCGCCTCCAGAGCGCTGATACCGCAAGAAGGCTTGTGGAAAATAATAATTTCATTTCTATCCTGCCTTCATACACCGTGGCCCGTTCTGTTAAGGAAGGAAAGCTTAGGATACTTCCGGTAACCGGCTGGCAGTGCAGACAGTGGATACAGATCGTGATACATCAGGGTAAGGCTGTAACTCCTCAGATCACAGGATTTTTAGAAAAGCTGAAAGGCATACTTGAACATTCATTTATATAATTTTCATTAATTATAAGAACAACAAAAGCCTCTCCATAACGGAGGGGCTTTTGCCTGATTATATATAAGGAAGTATTTTCTATTATCCGGTTTTATCCGGAAGTGATTTAAACTCAATCAAACAGTGAGTCCTGAAGGAGAACTGTTACTCAGCCTTTATAGAGAAATCTTCATAGAAGAGTTCCTCGTAGTCCTGAGGAGCCCAGTATCCTTCAATTCTGTCATTTACTGCCACATGAAGCTGATAGTGGCTGAGAGGTACTGCTACATAGTCCTCCATCAGCATCTCAAGGCAGTCCTCCCAGATCTGTCCTCTTGCCTCTCTGTCAGGCTCAGCACAGCCTTCCTGATAGCGGTCAAAGAACTCCTGGTTATCATAGCCTATACGATTGAGAGCGTCAGATCCAGGCTGAAGCTGGTTCAGGAATCCATCCGCCTCCATGGTATTTGCCGTAAAGCCGTAGATACATATCTGGTGGTTTCCCTGTGAGAGATACTCTTTTATGGTAGCGTAGTCCATCTTATTGATGGAAAGGTTGATGCCTGCCTCAGCGACCTGAGCCTGCATAGCCTCCGCCATATCACATCTCTGGGTATCAGGTGACTCTACCGTTATCTCAAGATCAATACCGTCTGCATATCCTGCCTCCGCAAGAAGTGCCTTTGCAGTCTCTATATCTCTTCCCTCACCGAAGTACTTCTTATAAGTCTCTGAATTTGAACCAAGGATACCTGGTGTAATGAAGGCTTCAGCAGGTCTTCCGGTTGAACCGTAAGCAAGCTCGACGGTAGTCTTGATGTCTATTGCCCTTGCGAATGCCTCTCTGACTCTTACATCATCCATAGGAGCCTTTTTGCAGTTCATAAGGAGATATATGGTCTTAGCCGTAGGAGTGAGCTCCATGTGCATGCCATCGGTAGCTTCGATATTCTCAAACTCTCTGGTATTTGTACCTATGAGGATATCGTAAGCACCTGT
Organism: uncultured Lachnospiraceae bacterium; assembly: GCA_944381575.1. Lineage (GTDB taxonomy): Bacteria > Bacillota > Clostridia > Lachnospirales > Lachnospiraceae > Avilachnospira. The sequence continues at coordinate 253,456 of CALWLS010000001.1, forward strand.
CTTGGCCTCAGTTGCAGAAGCATCCGTGGAGGCAATGACTCTCATCTCCACATCCTTGATATAAGGCTTTCCTTCATCTGCTTTCCAGTAATATTCGTTAGCTGTGAGCTTTATCATGTCGCCCTGTGTATAGGAAACGAGCTTATAAGCTCCGGTTCCGACAGCGGCTCCGTTGATATAATCTCCGCCAAACTCCTCATAAGCCTTTTCACTTGCAATAACGCACTGTCCGTTAGCAAGATGGTTAGGAAGGGTCACGCAAGGATATTTGAGGGCAAGGATCACGGTATGATCATCTTCAGCCGTGCAGTTATCGATATCGATCATGTTATAATGAGCGTTTGGAAGGTTTTCCTCAATGTTATGTCTTATGGTAAATAAAACATCGTTTGCGGTAAAATCGCTTCCATCAGAGAACTTTACGCCCTCACGGAGATTGAACTGCCAGTGTGTTTCATCCAGCATCTCCCATGACTCAGCAAGGGATGGAACAACCTCTCCGTTCTGATCAAACCTTGTAAGGGTATCGTATATCTGCTGAACTATCCTCTGGTAAGACTGTTCATCAGTTCTGCCCGGCTCAAAGGTTCCAGGGTCGTTAGGCTGAACGACTCTTAAAACCTGATCGCCCTGAGCTGCCGTATCTGATCCTGATTCTGAAGCTTCGGCATCTCCAGCAGCTTCTGTCTCAGCAGTCCCGGCGCTCTCAGCACCTGCTGCACTGCTCTCTGTTGCCGTATCGGAAGATCCGCATGCAGACAGTCCCATAACAACAGCTGCAGTAAGCAGCATTGCTAACTGTTTTTTCATTCACTTCACCTCTTAATAATTTAGGATCCCGTTAGAACGTTCATATGTTGCATATTGGTTTAGCCGCTAAACACTGTTATTATATATACTTTGCTGCAATATTAAAATATGCTAATTAACCAAAGCTTATTAGCGATTTATCTCAAACTTTTTTTTGTACAGAAAAGCTCAGGTAAAATTGTTTATTATACACAAGAAAAGAGCTGCCCGCTAAATCGCCCGGCAGCTCCCTGTTAATGATTCACAAATACTCAGTTTATTCCAAGATCCCTTAAGGCCATCTCTATCTGTGCCCTTATCTCCGCTCTCGTGGAAGGATGGCTGAGTATGCCGCAGTTTATGATATTTTTATCGTCATAGACTATGGCTGATTTCCTTGAAGGTGAATCCAGACGGTCCAGCCATACCCTGTCATTTACTGTGTCATAATTAAGCTGTACATGCTCTTCGCCGTAGACATCAAGCTCTCTTGTGGCTATGGCTGCATCAGCAAGACCTTCGTAATTTCTTTCCATTAAAACTCTTCTCCTTCCTGTAAATTAATTATTTAGGTTAAAAATGCGTAAAAAATTTTTTAGACTTATCTATTTATATACTCATTCTCTCCTTGCCGCTGCCATAAGCCTCTTAACTGCCAGCACGGCCGCAGAAGTTAGTATTCCTCCGATAAGTCCTCCTATATGCGCAGCAAGATTTATGGAGCTGTTTCCGATCCCAGGCGCTAAAATACATATAACTGCAAGGGCTATGTTTTTACCGGGAAACGAGCCCCTGATCATTTTGAATAATATCAGGACAATAAAGACTCCCACAAGCCCGCATACTGCTCCTGAAGCTCCGGCTGAAAAAGACATGTCCCCGCTCATTATGTCTACTAACAACGTGAGCAGGTTACCGCTTAAGCCTGAAAGCAGATATACGAATATATATGATATCTTTCCCAGTATATGTTCGACATACGGGCCTATCACAAAAAGCGATATCATATTGCTGCCCAGGTGTTCGGCTCCAAAATGCATGAACATGGATGTAATAAGCCTGTACCATTCATGCCTCTCAAGGATATACGGCGGATAAAATACTCCGAAACGCACTGCAACGGCAAAGTTCTCGCTTCCTCCAAGTATTTCCTCCAATATAAATACTAAAATATTTAATATGATCAGCACATGAGTGACATGAGCCTTTTTATACAGATCCGGCATTACTCTTCCCTCAGCTTGACAGCTTTTCTCGCCATGCGCCGGCGGTTTTCATCTATGGCAGCGTAATGCTTTTTGGTAGTATTTACATCGCTGTGTCCCAGCACATCGGCAACCAGGTATATATCTCCTGTTTCCTGATACAGATGCGTGCCATAGGTAGACCTTAATTTATGGGGAGTGATATGCTTTAGGGGCGTTACCACTTCAGCGTATTTTTTTACCATCAGCTCCGCACTCCTTACGGACATGCGTTTATTCTGCAGAGAAAGAAAAAGCGCGTTTTCAGAGCCCGGCTCAGCTACGGTGTTTTTCCGCTCCTCAAGATAAGGCAGCATATTGCCGGCCACCTCATCGCTGAAATATACCACCTCTTCCTTCCCGCCCTTACGGTGTATCCTTACGGCAGTTTCCTCCAAGTCCAGATCATTTATATCTATACCCACGCATTCAGATATCCTCATACCGGTCCCGAGCAACAGTGACAGCATGGCCACATCCCGGTTCCTTGTTTTTTTATGATAGGTCTTCTGCTTATCCGTGAGCCTGCTTCCGTTTTCCGCCTCGTCAAGAAGGCTTGCCACCTCATTATAATCCAGCCTTACTATATCCTTATCATGTATTTTGGGAAGATGGACTAAAGCTGCAGGATTAGTCTTTATCATCTCACTCTCATAAAAATACCTGTAAAAGGATTTCAGCGATGATACCTTTCTCTTTATCCCGTTTTCCCTGTTAGCTATGTCGTCGCCATTTTCGTCGGGACGGTATTTAAGATATTCCATATACTCCTCAATATCCCTGGCGTTGATCATATCAAGGGCTGAAATATCGAGCTCATGCATGTCGGTATCTTTAAAAACAGGATTTTCCGACTTAAGGAATGAAAAAAAGACGGAAAGGTCATAGGCGTAAGCCAGCCTTGTACGGGCCTCTGTCCTTGGCTCAATGCCGCGAAAAAAAAGCCTGCAGAATTTAGGAAGCTTATTTAGCATCTCCTTAAGCTTATCATGTATCATTTTATCCTGTTGTTCGTGATATGACTGCGACATTTTAACCTGTACCATACCGGCAATAAATGTGATGATTTAAAAATACCGGGAAGCTTCAGCCTCCCGGAAAAATTAATATGCTTTATCCGCTGACAGGATCAATTTCCATAGATCAGCACCTTTAGACCAGGTCCTCAGGCTGTCTGATAGAACTGTTTTACCCTTTCAGCAATACTTCCGGCGTCAAGGCCGTACTTTTTGATGAGCTCAGCTGCAGGTCCTGATTCACCGAAGCTGTCATTAACGCCTATACGCAATACCTTAGTTGGAGCATTTTCAGACAAAAGCTCACAGACAGCGCTTCCAAGACCTCCGATTATTGAGTGCTCCTCACAGGTGACCACGATACCGGTCTTATTTGCAGAAGCAAGGATGATATCCTTATCCAGAGGTTTTATTGTATGGATGTTTATGACTTCAGCATTTATACCGCTATTCGAAAGCGTTTCCGCAGCATTGAGAGCCTCACCTACGCACAGTCCAGTTGCCACGATGGTAATGTCCGTGCCTTCCTTCATCAGCACGCCCTTTCCTATCTCAAAGCTGTAATTAGCCGGATCGTTTATTACAGGTATGGCAAGCCTTCCAAACCTCATATAGACAGGACCGCGATATGCGTACGCCGCTCTTACGGCTGCCCTTGCCTCTACATCATCACACGGATTGATAACCGTCATTCCCGGGATGGATCTCATGAGGGAAATGTCCTCATTGCACTGATGAGTGGCCCCGTCCTCTCCTACTGAGATCCCCGCATGGGTAGCGCCTATCTTGACATTTAAGTGTGGATAGCCTATGGAATTCCTCACCTGCTCAAAGGCTCTTCCGGCCGCGAACATTGCAAAGGTACTCATAAACGGCACCTTCCCGCAGGCAGCAAGTCCTGCAGCAATACCTGCCATATTTGCTTCCGCGATACCGCAGTCTATGTGCCTGTCAGGAAATTCCTTTTGAAATACGCTTGTCTTTGTGGCTCCTGCAAGATCCGCATCCAGAACTATGATATCATCGTGCTCTCTTCCAAGCTCCAAAAGAGTTTCCCCATAGCTCTCTCTCGTGGCTTTCTTTATAATGCTCATAATGCTTCACCTGCCTTTTCAAGTTCACTGATGGCCTTAGCGTACTGCTCATCGTCAGGAGCCTTACCGTGCCATGAAGCCTGGCCCTCCATAAATGAAACTCCCCTTCCCTTTATCGTATGGGCGATTATGGCAGTAGGCATTCCCTTGCAGTTTTCTGCAGCCGCAAAGGCTTCCCTTATCTCATCAAAATCATGTCCGTTGATATTGATGACATTAAAGTTAAAGGCCTCGAATTTCTTATCGATAGGATAAGGAGAACATACATCGGTAATGTTTCCATCTATCTGAAGGCCATTATTATCAACTGTGACAGTAAGATTATCGAGCCTTCTGTGGCCGGCAAACATGGCTGCCTCCCATATCTGGCCCTCCTGAAGCTCTCCATCGCCGAGCATGGCATATACCCTGTAGGCTGCGTTATCAAGCTTTCCTGCAAGAGCCATTCCACAGGCCGCGGAAAGCCCCTGTCCTAAAGACCCTGCCGACATGTCGACTCCGGGGATATGCTTCATATCCGGATGTCCCTGAAGGATCGAGCCTGTGTGACGGAGCGTCTTAAGCAGCTCCCTGTCAAAATATCCTCTTTCCGCAAGAACTGAATAAAGAGCAGGCGCGGCGTGTCCCTTTGAAAGCACAAACCTGTCTCTTTCCGGCATACCCGGTTTTTCAGGATCTATGTTCATTTCCTCAAAATACAGATAAGTAAGAATATCAGCTGCTGAGAGCGATCCTCCGGGATGACCGGATTTTGCGCTGTGTACGGCAGTTATTATATCTTTTCTTACTTCTATGGCCTTTTTTGTAAGCTGAATGTTCTCCATGATCAAGCGATAGTCCCCGCCTCTCCTTTCATTATTATCACGGACCCCGATCCCGGGCCCGATATATGCTGCACTTAAGATTATATAATAATGTCACGCATATTTGGAACGGATTTTATTTAAAAAAATGTTTTTTGCCTATAAAACTGAATAAACTCTGAGGTAATTCTGAGACAATGACTATCCCAAGTACGATGGCTACGGCGTCGCTCAGCGCACCCCGGCCGCTGTTTGCAAGCTCAGCCCCGTCACTGGACACTAAACCGTATACCGCCCAGTATATCCCTGCTCCCGGAACTAAAGGAAAAAGGCCCGGGACCATAAATATCGAAGCCGGGCATTTTCGTCTTACGGCAAATATCCTTGAAAGGATGACCACTGTAGAAGCAGCAAGGAATATGCCCGCCGGTCCCGGCACGCACAGCTTAAGCAGACTGTATGCAAGCCATCCTGCAAGGCCGATAAAACCGCAGTATGGATATTCTTTTTTTGGAACGCTGAATAACAGCGCAAAAGCCATGGTTCCTATCGCAGAAGCCAGGCATTCGATAATGATCTTATTATATGGCATTGCGGCATCAAAGCTCCAAAGTGATACTGTCAGATCAGTGATAATCCGAAAATGTTATGGAAGGCGGATATGACTATCCCGACGCCAAGGGCGACGGAAAAAACAACTAACAGCGAATCTATTATCCTTACCGATCCGGAAATATAATCCTGATTTCCAAAATCCTTTATTCCAGTAGTAAAGGCGACTCCCGGAATAAGGGGAATGATGGAAGCTCCTATGACTGCGTCCGGGTTTGTTACCATTCCCGCAAAATAAAGGCACATGGCGCAGCCGGCAGCAAATGCTCCGCATAAAAGATTTTTGACTATCTTGGACATGGGATGGGCCAGCGGGTAAAGTATGGCAGCATAGAGCAGGATCCCGACTATAAAGGCTGAGACCATGTCCAAAACGCCCCCTCCAAACAGCACGCAGAAGGCTCCGCTGCCTGTCCCGGACGCTAATATCTGGTGGGCCTTAGGTTTTTCGGGGCTTTTATATATTTCCTTAAGGAGAGCCATTGCCTCCGGTACCGTGTACGCGCCCTCGCTTATCTTCCTTGACAGCTGGTTTACAGCCGCCACTCTGTCAAGATGCGCTGAGGCGATGGGTATGTGCTCCACCTTGGCATAATAGCCTCTGTCCGCAGATCCTGAGGTCAGAAATATACCGTTGCTCAGCACAAAAGCTTCTTCGGAATCCACGCCGTAAGCGTCATGTATGCGCTTGATGGTATCCTCTACTCTTGAAAGCTCCGCTCCGCTCTCAAGCAGTATATGTCCGGCATAAAGAGCAAGCTCGGACACATCCTGATCCGAAACGCCCTGCCCCCTGTCAGCATATACAGGTGTTTTGCATATATCGCCGGACACTGCAAGAACCTCCGTCAGTTAATAAGCGATCTGTAATAAGGCCAGTTGGCTGTCATTTTGGATACGGTGACGTTATTTATGACGCCGCCGGTCTCGTGTATGGCGTAAAAATCCCCGTCCTCAGCCCAGCAGAGGAACATTACAACATGAGCGTCTCCGCCTACTCTTATGATTATATCTCCTGCTTTAAGCTCAGACCTTGATATCTTTCTGCCGCATCCCACAAGGGTACCGGTGCTTTCACCCGGCAGGCTGCTTCCGGTAACTGACCAGTATACCCAGTTGATCCATCCGGAGCAGTCCAGCCCCTTAAGTATGCGTCCCCTTGTATCAGGCGCGATGAGAGTGCTGAAATTATTGACCTCATAGCCTCCGCCTGAAGGCTTTCCTCCCCAGTAGTAAGGGACCTTTCCGACTGAATTTAAGGCAAACTCAATTATATCCTTCCTGAGAGGTTCGATATCATCAGGAAGTGTTGCGATATAGTTAGCTATCTCTTCCGGCGTAAGCGGATTGTTAAGATTGATGGAGGATATGGAAAGGCCGTAGTTATCAAGCCAGTCCTGGGCATTGAGAGCCCTTGCGTACTCTATCATTTCCTCTGTCCAGCCCTGCCATTTATCGGTAAAATTCGACTCGTCGCTGCCGATCCTGTCAGCTGCAAACAAGCCGTTCCTGTCGTCTATGCCTCGAATGGTGACCGTAACATATATATCTATATGTCCAGGACAGTAGGATTCGGCAGAGGCATGGATATCAGCCTGCTGAAGCAGTGCGTTTATCCTTTCATTTACTGCCGCCTGCTCTATTGCCTCAGACTCCTGTACAGGATCGCTGCTTTCAGAAACAGAGGTCTCAGTCTGAGCTGTGGTCTCAGGGATAATTCCCTCTGATCCCGCTGCAGGCTGTACCGTCCCGGTATCATTGTAGGTAACGTTACCGTATGCGTCCACGGACACCTTTGATTCCTGAACTATCGAAGAATTATAGACAGCGTAAGAACTCTCCTCCGCAGTCTGGGCCGCAGACTCTGAAGCGGTATTTTCCCTGGATGAAGAAATAACTGCGGTCTCCGAACTTTCAACAGGCTGTGAAGCTTCAGCAGCAGCCGTTGCAGGCTCTGAATACGGAATGATCTCAGGAGCTTCGTTTTGAACTGCAGTTTCGGCCGCTGCAGCTTCTATCGCTGCTTCTTCTGCCCCGCCTATGGCAGGCACGAAGGAATTCGGATCAGATATCTCCTCGATGGAAGGCTCTGCTGCGGCAGGAGAAGTCGTTTCAGGTGCGTGGGCCGCCTCAGTTGAAGGGCTCTGTGTTTCAGCTGAGGGCTGTTGTACTGACGTATCAGGAATAGCTTCAGTACCTTCTGACGCAGCCGAAGTTTCTGAAACAGCGGACGAAGCTGGCTCCGCCGGCGTTTCCTGAACATCAGGCACGACGGCAGCTTCTGATGTTTCTAAAGCCGAAGGCGTGGTTTCTGATACCGATGTTTCGGCAGTCTGGCTTTCAGTCTGAGTCGGGACGTCAGGCCTGTACTGGTTGACGTCAATAATATTTTCTATGGTCGATGACTGCTCCGCTGAAGCATAGACCGAAGCCATGGCCTCATTTCCGGAACTTACGGCAGTCTGTCCGGCAAGCTTATTTTCGAGGGAGAGCCTTTCATTTTCTATGGCCAGCGCCTCCTGAAGCTCCTGCTGGGTCGTTCTGTTAAGACAGCCTGAACAGTAATAAGGCGATCCCATGGAAACCCTTGAGGTGACCGCCGATTCAAAAAGCTGCCGGCAGTAATCCTCAAAATGCTCCGGATCATAATCATCATGAAAATACATATATACGCTGGCAAGAGACATTATCTCCTGTGCCGTATAATATCCGTTGATCCTGTTTCCGTCACCGTCATAAAAGTTGACGCTGACATTTTTGAATGAATTGATAGTCCAGGTGGATGGATTTGATGGATCATGGGAAGCGTCCTCAGGGTTAAACTTTCCCATTACCCTGCTTGAATCAAGCCCCATCTCACCGGCCATCCTTAAAGGAGTGGTATCGGTAAGATCGTAGAAGGATGCCAGATAGCTTGCGTTTAATGCAGTCAGCTCCTGATATACCTGTCCTGCGTAGGAATTGATGGCGTCCTCTGTATCAGCATCCTCAGAATAATAATATGCCATATTGAGCTTGTCAGGCCCAGGTACGAATTCCTCCTCCTCGTCATCAGAGGTGATATCCTTAAGCAGTGATTTTGGTCTCTGAAACTTAAGATTTTCCCTTCCGTCACTAAGCTGGGCTTCACCCGTGTCGTCCGTGCTTACCGAAGCTGCAGGTACGGATACCACGCTCTCACCTATGGCAAAGGCAGTACCGAGAAGCACCAGCGCCATTATCACGCCTATGGCGGCACTGTCCCTGTTTTCGTTAAATAATTTTTTTAAATCCTTATTAAAACGCATTACAGCTGATTACTTTCTATTTTTCCTTAAGTTTACTTAATGTTTTCTCAAAATAATCCGGAAGAGGGGCTTCAAAATGCATCCTCTCTCCCGTTGTCGGATGCGTAAATCCAAGCACGGCCGCGTGAAGGTACTGGCCGTTTCCCTTAAGAGGATCCTTCCTTATGCCGTATACCTCGTCACCGGCAAGGGGATGGCTTATGTAGCTCATATGTACCCTTATCTGATGAGTGCGCCCGGTCTCAAGCCTGCATTCTATCAGGGAAAGGTCAGGACTGCCGTTTATGCCGTAAAAGCTGCGTAATACCTTATAATGGGTGACGGCACGTCTTCCCTCCGTATCCTTTACGACGCTCATCTGCTTGCGGTCCTTGCGGCTCCGTCCAATGGGCTCGTCTACAGTGCCGCTTAGCTTATTAAAGCCGCCGTATACAAGAGCGATGTATTTCCTCTCGATACTGTGCTCTGCAAGCTGGGCTGCGATTATATTGTGGGCCCTGTCGTTTTTGCAGGCGATCACGATACCTGTGGTGTCCATGTCTATCCTGTGAACTATACCGGGCCTCATTTCACCGTTTATGCCGCTGAGGGAATCTCTGCAATGAAATAAAAGAGCATTTACCAGAGTGCCTGAATAATGTCCGTTAGCCGGGTGTACCACCATACCCTTTGGTTTATTGACCAGTATGACGTCACTGTCCTCATAAACTATGTCGAGTTTAATATCCTCCGGAACGATGTCTGTTTTTTCAGGCTCCGGAATATCTACATCCACCATGTCTCCTGATGAAACGATATAGCCCGGCTTTACTTTATTTCCATTGACGGTAACATTGCCGGAACGTATAAGCCCCTGAATATGAGAACGACTCATATCCTCCAGCTTATCTGAAAGATATGAGTCTAATCTTACTTTATCAATAATGTCAGATCCGATCAAAAACTCCATTGTCAGGCTCTATCCCTGCTTTTTTCCCAATAAAGGGATCTTATTTATATCATCCTCCTTGTATATGAACAAAAACAGGACGATCAATGCTATGGCCGAACAGGTGACATATATATCGGCAACATTGAAGACCGGAAAGTCGATAAGGCTGAAGTAAATAAAATCCACAACAAATCCGTTCCTGATCCTGTCTATTATATTGCCCATGGCACCTGCGACTATGCATGCCATACATACCTCTAAAGGAAGGAATTTCCTTTCACGGGGCATTTTGACATAAATGTATATAACTGCGGCACTGACCAATAGAGCCAGCACAACAAAAAGCCAGCCCATGCCGTGCATTATGCCGAAGGCCGCGCCGCGGTTCTCGACATACAGTAACTCAAGGATCCCGTCAATAAGGACAACGCTTCCGTTGTCCTTAAGATAAATGACTGCAAGATATTTTGTAAGCTGATCCAGCGATATAAGCAGGATCACGGATACAGAAAATAAAAGGATCCTCTTAAATGAGATCTTATCAACCATTAAATGCAAATCCGGCGCTTCTTGACTGCCTCTGATCACCGTAATATGACGACGATCTGCTGCTGTCCATATCCCCGAACTCCCTGAAATCTCCTGAAAGCTCAACAGAATGCGGAGAAGCTATGAAAGTATACTTGGAGATGCTCTTAAGATCGCCGTCGATGCTGTACACCGCACCGAAGGTGAAATCTATGATACGCTGCGCTATATCTGAGTTTACTCCCTCAAGATTGATCACCACGGCTCTTCCGTCGAGCAGGTCATCACATATATCCTTGGAATCATTTATGGACTTAGGCCTCTTCATTGTGACCTGCATGGCAGTAGGTACAACGGATACGGTCTTATTGCGGTTACCGAAAAATCCTCCGGAACGCTGCTCGCTTCCGTTATCGGCAGAAGCCCTGTTCCTGAACAGACCGCCCTTAGGCTCGTCCTCATAGCCTTCATCCTCATCATAATAATCATCGTCAAGGAAATACTCTTCATCCTCACGTTCCTGATTATTTCTGAAGCTGTCAGCGATCCTATCTAAAAAACTCATCTTGTTGAACTCCCCTTATACCTTTTTTGGACACACTAAATATTGTACCCATATTATGTATATTATCTTAAACTGACTACATAATGTCAATATTCAGTACATCATTTTATTAAAATTATATTCTCGTACCGGTTATCATATATGTGATCCGTACAGCCCGTTTTCACGTATGAAATCATATGTACCGCGGGTAAGATAAGGGGAAGCGTCTCCGCCTTCACTTATCAGCTTACGTATCATTGTTGAGGAAATGTTCATTTCCGGAGTATGTATGAGCCTGATATCAGGCTTAGCATCAGGAAATCCTGAAACCGTATCCCTTATGATTTCTTGAGCCCTGCTGAAATCATCCCCGGTATCTCTTGATGCACAAAGTATGACCGCCCTTTTAAATATCTCATCAGGACAATGCCATGAGCTGATGCTGATAAGAGAATCCAGGCCGAGTATGAAATAAAACTCCCGTTCCGGATACCTGTCATTCAATTTTTTCAGAGTCTCAGACGTATATGTCCGGTTTCTGTCGTTTATCTCGATATCAGAACATGAAAAACCATCCGGAAGCTCATCAGCGCATCTTTTTACCATCTCAAGACGAAGCTCCGGAGGCGTAACCCCCATGCCCTCCTTAAAATACGGATCCCCGGCAGGCATGAACCAAACCTCCTGAAGCCCGTATTCCTTCATGGCGGCTTCAGCAATATGTATGTGCCCTGCATGTATGGGGTCGAATGTGCCTCCAAGCAGTCCTGTCTTCATCCCTATCAAAGCTCGTCGATATTGACGATGCGCCTTCCGTCCTTCCATATCCTTTCAATATCATAGAAAAGCCTGTTTTCCTTATCGAAGATATGAAGTATTACGTCAGTATAATCCATAAGTATCCAGTTGGCAGTGCTGCGTCCCTCTATCTGCTTAGGATAAATCCCCTGCTCTGAAAGCTTTTCCTCCACATTATCGCAAAGGGCAGCAGTCTGCCTGATATTGTCAGCAGATGCGATCACAAAATAATCGGCGACTACAGAAAGGCCTGAAATATCTATTATGGTTATATCAGAGGCCTTTTTTTCATCAAGGGCCTCATACATGAGCCTTACTGTATCCTTAATGTTCTTTTCATCATTCATGGTCTTTTATTTCCTTTTTATACCATTCATATGCCTTAAGGGTGTCCGGCACTATGCCTGCTCCCTTTTCCGAAAGATAATCGACACTCTGGGACAGGATCCGGAACACGCACTCATCAAGATCCGAAAAAGCAAGCTTCCTCAGCTCATCAAGATCCGGAAGGCCGCTTCTCAACGGTTCTATATAGTCCGCCGTAAATATTATCTTCTCAAGCACGGTCATGTCAGGACGTCCCGTGGTGTGAAAGCATATGGCGTCAAGAATGCCCTGATCCGTAATACCGTATTCCTTTTTTGCAATAAAGCTTCCGTATTTGGCGTGTATGACCTGAGGCGAATCTATCTCCTCCTGGCTTAAGTTTATTCCGGCTTTGCCGCAGAGTGATATAAGCTCCTCTCCCGAATAACATTTGGCGCAGTCATGCAGGACTCCCGCCAGCTCCGCCCTTAAGGGATCCTCGTCATAAATAAATGCAAGGCAGGCGGCCGTATAGGCTACTCCAAGGGTATGCTCATACCTCTTTTTATTCTGCTTTTTCCTTATCTTATCCCTGATGTCAGCGATCTTTTCAATATTAGTATCCATTTTATGCGCTCTTAATGCTTAAATCTCTATCCTGCGTTTTTTAGGATCCGGCTGATACTTAAATAGAACGATCATATTGCCTATGACCTGTACCACAAGGGATCCGGTACGTTCAGCCAGTACCGCAGCGATCTCGTGTTTATCGTCAGCGTTATTTTTAAGCACATGCAGCTTTATAAGCTCCCTTTTATCCACGGCCTCCCTTACGGCCTCGGTGAATTCCGGAGTAATGCTGCTTTTACCGACCTGAAATATGGGATCGATATTCATTGCCAGCCCTTTAAGCACGCTTCTCTGCTTACTCGTAATATTCAAACTCAATACCTCCGACCCTTACGGTGTCTCCTTCGCTTAAGCCCATTTCCTTCAGTCTGTCTATTATCTTATTTTCCTTCATATAATTCTGGAAGAATCTGAAGCCTCTTTCCGTATCCAGTCTTGTATATCCGAGCATCTTTTCTATCCTCTCGCCCTCAACTACATATACATGTCCGGATTCCTTGTAAACATTCAGAGGAAGCTCTTCCTTGACTGCGGATTCTACGTCGAATTCCTTTTCATATATCTTAGGCTCTTCGGCCGTGGCTTTAAGTATATCGGCAGCAGCATAGAGCAGCTCCCTTACTCCCTTTCCGGTGGCGGCGGATATGGACATGACCTTTATCCCCCTTGGCTCATAGACCGCTCTTATCCTCTCCACCGGATCGCCTGAGCCGTCGTCTGTCCAGGCATCCATCTTATTTGCGGCGATTATCATCGGCCTTGCGGCAAGCTCGGCATCAAAGCTCTTAAGCTCGGCATTGATCTTCTCTATATCCTCAAGAGGATCCCTGCCCTCAGTACCCGCAGCATCAACAACATGAATTATAACACGGCATCTCTGTATATGCCTTAAAAAATCATGGCCAAGGCCGGCACCCTCGGATGCGCCCTCTATAAGTCCTGGTATATCAGCCATAACGAAGCTTGTATCATCATCAAGATCCACAACTCCAAGATGAGGCTGCAGGGTGGTAAAATGATAATTTGCTATCTCAGGTCTCGCATTGGAGCTTGCGCTTATGAGTGTTGATTTACCCACATTTGGAAATCCGACAAGGCCCACATCGGCAATTACTTTAAGCTCCAGTATGACCTCAAGCTCCTGTCCGGGCTTTCCGGGCTGTGCGTATCTCGGAGCCTGCATGGTGGATGTGGCAAAATGCTGATTGCCAAGGCCTCCCCTGCCTCCCTTAAGCACCACTTCCCTTAAGTTATCGCCGGACATATCCGTTATGACCTTGCCGCTTGCTGCCTCTCTCACGATGGTGCCATATGGCACCTTTACGACAAGATCCTTGCCGTCCTTACCGTGGCAGCGCTTCTTTCCGCCCTGTTCTCCGTCCTCGGCAGCGTATTTTCTTTTGAATCTGAAATCCGAAAGGGTATTCATTCCCTTATCCACGGCAAAGATCAGGTCACCGCCTCTGCCGCCGTCACCGCCGTCAGGTCCTCCGTTAGGGACATAGAGCTCCCTCCTGAAGGAAACGTGTCCGTCTCCGCCTTTGCCGCTCTTTATTATTATTTTAGCTGTATCGGCAAACATCGGCCCTTCCTTTCCTCAATAAACATAAAAAGGACTATGTTTATGACAACACAGTCCCTTATCATCTGAAAAATATGCACAGATCAAGCGTTCTCCGGATATACAGAGCACTTCTTACGGTCTCTGCCCATCCTCTCGTATCTTACGATACCGTCAACCTTAGCGAATAATGTATCATCCTTGCCGAGGCCGACATTTGTTCCCGGATGGATCTTGGTACCGCGCTGTCTGTAAAGGATGTTGCCGGCAAGTACGAACTGTCCGTCTGATCTCTTTGCGCCAAGGCGCTGGGAATTACTGTCTCTGCCGTTCTTGGTAGAACCCATACCTTTTTTATGAGCCATGAAAACACCTCCTTTTAGCGTGTATGAATCAACTTTTATGATCGCTCATACTTATTACAGTATTGGATCATTTTGCGATAGAATCGATCTTGACTTCGGTGAAAAGCTGTCTGTGACCGTTCTTCTTGTGATATCCGGTCTTTCTCTTATACTTGTATACGACAACCTTATCAGCCTTACCGTTAGCAGTAACCGTTGCAGCGACCTTTGCTCCGTCAACCACAGGGTTACCGATAAGGGTCTCCTCACCGCCGATCATAAGGACCTGATCAAAAGTGATCTTGTCTCCCTCAGCTGCGTCAAGCTTCTCGACTCTGATGATGTCTCCCTCGGTCACCTTATACTGCTTTCCGCCTGTTGCGATAATAGCATACATGGTTAAGGTACCTCCTTTTTATAAAACTCGCTAAATCGGGTGATGCCCTGATCTTATGACATACTTCTACCCTTATTAAGCGGCATGCCATAGTATATTATCAGAGATATCATGAAATGTCAAGAAATGCTTAGATAATAATTAAGCCCCTCAAGATAATGGCACAAAAACTCTCCCTTTCTGTGTAGCTCAAAAAGCTCCCCTATCTCATCGAATCTGAAGGATTTGCGGCCTCCGGATTTCATTCTTTTCCAGAAGGAGTACATTTCCTCAAATCTCATGTAATACATGGTGTTTTTCTGGGTATAGAAAAGAACGAAAAAGGAAGTGCCGCCCTGCTTCTCGAAATCAGCCATGAATTCCATCTGATGATCATGGACGTTCTGGAGCGGAAACGTATCCGTTGCGCACTCCTTCGCATCAAAACATACAGGAATACCCTGCACCGTGCCTATATAGTCCACCGTGGATTTCCTGTCAAAATAAGCTAAGGTGATCTGCCTTTTTTTATTCATCTCCACCGGCGTTATGGGCGTCGGTATTTTCTGTATGAGCGCAAGGCCCCTTCTTCTGTAAGCCTCGTTAGTACGGTTGATCATGTCCTCAAGAGTTGATCCCCTCAAACCGTGTCCGCCCCATGTAGACATATCAGTACCCTCCAAAGCAGTTTTCAATGAGTCTTATCCTGCCGCCCAGTATCTCGACGATATCATAGCTCCTCTCGGCCGAATACATGCCGCAGCCTGACAGATAAAACTCTGAAGCCCTGATTATCCTCATCTGCTTTTTTCTGTCCACAGCCTCTGAAGGCATTCCAAAAGCGTCAGTTGCCCTGTATTTCACCTCAATAAAGCTGATTATCCCATTCCTGCCTGCGATTATATCTATCTCACCGGCAGGGCTCCTGTAATTTCGAGACAGGATATCAAACCCGAGGCTCTTAAGGAATGCTGCCGCCCTTTCCTCGTAATATGCACCCTTCAGCCTGTTATTCATAAGATATTTTTAAGGAAGGATCTTCTGTGGATATCAAGGACTCCATATTTTTTTATGGCTTCGATATGCTCCTTTGTGCCGTAGCCCTTGTTCTTTGCAAATCCGTACTCGGGATAGAGCCTGTCATATTCGTAAAGCAGCCTGTCCCTGGTCACCTTTGCAAGTATGGACGCTGCGGATATGGACGGACATTTTGCGTCTCCCTTTACCACGCTCTTCTGATTGAAATGTATGCCCGGAACAGTTTTATTCCCGTCCACAAGGACTATGGAATCGCTGAGACCCGGAATGAGATCAAAGGCGTCCTTCAGCTCCTCGCTGCTGCAGCCTGTAAGCTTTTCCGACTGGCGCTTCCTGTACATATCCATGCATTTATCAAATGCATCCCTCATGGCTTCCATGGTCGCGTTTAAAATATTGATCTCGTCTATCCGACGGCAGTCTATAAGGGCTATGCCGTATGCTGCCGCTTTTGACGTGATCTCGCCATACAGCTCCTCCCGCCTTGCTTCCGACAGCTTCTTTGAATCATTAAGATACAGGATCTCGCCGCAGTCATTTCCAAGTATGCAGCAGGCCGCCGCCACAGGGCCGCACAGCGGACCCCTGCCCGCTTCGTCTATGCCGAATACATAAACGGCGTCACCCGCAAGCTCACGCTCCGATCCATACATAAGATGGACGCGTTCCCGCTCCATCATAAGTCTTTCTTCTTTTTTCATATACCTTTACCTGAAATACAGGATCATGGTCTCTCGAGACTGATCCTTCCAAGCCTTCCGCTCCTGAAATCATCTATCACAAGTTTGGAGGCCTTTTCGTAATCAAACTGGGCTCCCTTTTTAAGACAGCCTCTTTTTGCGGATATTATATTAAGCAGCGCAAGAGGCTCCCTTTTAACGCCGAGTATCCCCTCATCAACATTATCGAGAGCGGTTTTATAATCACCGTCGGAGATATCGTATCTTTTGAACAGCTCCTCTCTGTAATTATTGAAGAGAAAATCAAGGAGCAACATGGACAGCTCTTCAAGGTTGACTATATCATCGTTAATGGACCCGATCATGGCAAGGCATTCCGAGGTATGCTCATTATCCAGCCTTGGCCAGAGCACTCCCGGAGTGTCCAGCAGTAAAAGCCCGTCATTAATATTTATCCACTGATTGCCCCTGGTGACCCCCGGCTTGTTCCCGGTCCTTACCGAGGCCTTTCCCAGCATGGAATTGATAAACGTGGATTTTCCTACGTTCGGTATGCCGCATATCATGGCCTTTACAGGCCTGTCGCCGATTATGCCGCGCTTTACGTCTTTTTCCTTTTTTTCCTTAAGCAGTATGTCCGCAGCCTTTTTCACCCGGTCTATACTGTCTCGCTTTCTGCCGTCGAGGGCAATGCAGTAAGCCCCCTCTGACTTAAAATATTCTGACCACTGTTTTGTGACAGACTGATCCGCAAGATCAGACTTGTTTAAAAGGATAAGCTTCTCCTTCCCCTTTGAGAGCCTTCCTATGTCCGGATTTCTTGTAGCCATGGGAGCTCTTGCGTCTAAAAGCTCTATTATCATGTCAACGAGCTTTACATCCTGCTCCATCCTTCGTTTTGCCTTGGTCATATGACCCGGATACCACTGTATATTCAATATATTCCCGCCTTATCGATCATTTCACTGTTCCAAGCTCGGACAAAGGCCGTATCTTGAACCAGATCTCACCTCTGATGTTCTGTCTTTTTACGTTTCCTATGCTTCCGAAACGGCTGTCCTCGGAGGATTCGGCGTTATCGCCGAGCACAAAATACTCATCCTCCCCAAGGAAGACCCCATTCTCAGCTATTCCGGCAAGGGAGATGGATTTGAGTCTCTCATCCTCAAGCCTTACGCCGTCAATATATACGCCGCCGTCCATAATGGCTACAGTCTCGCCCGGAAGCCCTATAACACGTTTAATATTATATTCCCCGTCCTCCCGTTCAAACAGGACGATATCGTACCTGTCCGGATCCGAGAGGTCATATTTGAGCCTGTTGATCAGGCATACGTCCTCGGAATTCAGCACCGGGGACATGGACTGGCCGTTGACTATGGTCTGCCCCATAAACCCATAGACTATAAACCATGCAAGGGATATAAGGACTATAAATGTCACCTCTACCCTTAAAATGATCCTTAATTTCCCGTTATCTTCATATGTATAAAACATACGGCAGCATTTACCTCACATTAAGGCAGGAGCCGCCTATGAATTCACGTATGATGGAGGCAGGAGGTATAAGGTCAGGAGAAAGCGGCACTACAAAATTGAGGAACTTAAGCAGCTCCTTTGCCTTGGCGTATTCAGGAGTGTTTCTCTGAACGCAGAAAAGCACTCTTTCCGCATACGGCTTTATGGCTGCTATCTCATAGACCATGGAAGTATCTATCATCCTGTCCGCGCTGCCCTGATAAGGGAATATATTTTCCTCCTCGCCTTCCCTTACATCCGGCCACATCCTGATAGTCATTCCTGCGTTATACCCTCTTGTCCTGTGATCCCTTACGATCCTCCTGAGCAGACGGATATCGGAGCTTGGTATACGGTTATGCTCGTCTATGTTAAACTGCGAGAGGGCTGAAACATATATCTTGTAAATATACTCGTCAGGAAGACCCTCGCTGAACCTGTCGTTAAGGCTGTGTATGCCTTCAATGATGAGTATATCGTTATCGTCGAGCCTGATCTTTGTACCGTTATACTCTCTTTTTTCCGTTATGAAATTAAAGTTCGGAAGCTCTACTTCATTGCCCGCAAGAAGGGCCTGCATGTCTGACTTGAACTGTTCCACGTCCAGGGCATCCACGTCCTCCACGTTGATCTCCACATTATTTCTCTTTAATTCGGTCCTGTCCCTGTAGTAATCGTCAAGGGAGATGATATGCGGCGTGGATCCATAGGTCCTCAGGGCGTATGAAAGCCTGTATGCAGTACTGGACTTGCCGGAGCTGCTCGGGCCGGCTATAAATACGAACTTCCTGCCCCTTACCACTATCTCATTGGCCGTAAGGGCAAGCTTGTTGTCAAATATGGACTCTGAAGTCAGTATGAGATCGTTTACATTGCCCTCGCAGATCTCCCTGTTAAGCTTTGTAATGGTATCTATGCCAAGCTCATGGGACACCCTGAAGGACTCGGCGTTAGTCTCATAGAATTTTTCCGGTATATCCACAGGCGGTATGGTCTCAAGATCATCCACATCCGGAAGCAGCAGGAAAAATCCGTCCTTATAAGGCATGATATCGAAGGATTTCACTGCGCCGGTCCTCTTCAGAACCGAACCGTAAAAATACACGCTGTAATCCTCAAGCTTTGTGATGGTTATCCTTGAAGTCCTCCTGAAGTGCAGGAACTCGGCCTCCTTAATGCGCCCCTCCTCTATCATCTTAGTATAAAGATCCGAGACCTTTTCTGAGACCTTTTCTATTGGCAGATCCGCCTCTATGTAATCATGCATCCTTGACCAGAGGTCCGTATACAGCTTCTTACTAAGCTCGACCTTAAGCTTCGGCCTTATATACAGATGCGTGCCTACGGTAAATTCAACGAAGATGCTTTCGATATTATCCTTTCCGACTATATCGTCGAAGGCTTTAAGCATGATCAGAACGGCAGTTCTGGAATAATTCCTCGTCCTTCCTTCTTTTTCAAACAAATTCTCGCTCATCTTCCGCTCCCTTAACTATCTTTAACAAAGGAAAATTATTACTGATAAATTCTGACATTTCATCGATAAATACGTGCTCAAGCCCGTAATGTCCCGCATCTATGAGCGTGACCCCGGCGTCCTTATAATCAAGCCCGTCATGATGTCCCGTATCTCCAGTTATATACGCGTCGACCCCTAAGCTTAAGACCTCTGTCATCATACCTTTGCCGGAGCCCGGACATACGGCTATCCTTTTGATCGGTCTGCCGCTGTCATAATACCAGACACGCTCAAGGGAAAACCTCTCCTTAAGTAAAGCCGAAAGCTCCCTGGCAGTAAAACCGTCGGTATCAGAAAACTCAGCAGTAAATCCGATCCCAAGACTGCCGCCTTCGTCCTCCCCGGTGATCTCTATCGGCCTGATATTCTCTACTCCGAGCCTTTCTGCAACTATATCTGCCATGCCGCCTCTTCCTATATCAAAATTTGTATGCATGGCATAGCAGCTGATATTGTTTTCTATAAGCTTAAGCAGCTTTCTTCCGACAGGCTCCAGGTCATTGACCTTCTTTATGGCGGAAAAGATCATCGGATGATGCGATATGATCATGTCCGCTCCGCTCCTAACTGCTCTATCTATATTTAACAGATCAGCGTCAAGGGCTATAAGGACTGTTTCCACCTCCTTATCCCCATGCCCGCATATAAGGCCGGGATTATCCCATTCCATTGCCAGTGAAACGGGAAATGAATCTTCTATCCTGTTTATTATCTCAGATACCTTATATCCCACGTTTATCCAATTCCTCCAGTTTTATGTCTATAAGATGGTTTTTATACTTAAGCTCTTTTATTTTTTCCGCCGCACTGTCTCCGGAACCTCTTTCGGCCATGGATATGGCGGTCAGATTTTTCTTCTTTAAATGCATCAGCTGCCTGATATAAGTATCCATGGAGGCTTCGTCTATATACTTGCCATACATGATATCAGCTTCGCCGTACTTATCCCCCATGGAAGCTTTATGATCCTCATAAACTTCGACATTACCGCAAAAGCGCCTTACATCAAGAAGGGTATAAAATTTACCCTCGTCTTCTATACACAGCTCCTTTTTGATACATAAAGAAAGCCCATTAATGAGGAAGCTCCTCAGCACCTCCGGCTCCGACTGCGGACCGAGGATGAACTGGCTTATGGAGTTAAATCCGCCAAAGGAATCTGCTCCGTCCTTAAGTATGCTTTTTATGAGCCTTCCGCCCATACCGGTTATCACGACACAGTCTATGCCCGCGTCCTCAGGGATACGCTTAAACCCATCCGAAAGGATACAGCTTATCCTGTCCTTAAGCCCCGCATCACTTATATTTTTTTCAGCAATATCAAGGGGGCCCTTAGCTGTATCCGCAGCTATTGAGTATCGAGCCCGGCCTCTTAAAACGGATTCTATGGACACATAGCCGTGGTCACACCCGATATCGCATAGTTTCCCGCAGCTTTCCATAAGATCTACGACTGCGTTAAGTCTTTTTGACAGCTTCATCTTCAATAAATATTTTAAGGCCTGTAAGCCTGTTTTTTTCCTTTATAAGTTCACTTAGCTTTTTAAGATCATTCTTTGATTCGGATATTTCCCTGTCGATGCCCGATATCCTTATGGCTCTTACGGCTTCCGTAAGGCCTTTTTCCAGATCCGCCCTGCCAAGCTCTGAAACATCATTTCCTATGCCTGAGAATATCTCCGCGGCACAGCTGAGCTCCGCCTCATCATCCTTATATTTGTCCAGGAAATCAGCAGGCTTTATGGGTCTTCCTGAGGAAAGCTCGGTAATTATATCCCTTAATACCCCTTCTGCAAAATCCTCCGCTTTAATATATTTTATCACAGTATCCGTAAGCTCCGGTCGTTCGCTGAGCCAGGCGGCCAGGGTCTTTTCATATTTGAGTATACGGGAATCATTTTTCTCCCCTTTCTTCTCCTCCGGAGCCGTAAAGGAACGTTCCTTTTCATACGCTGCAGGCCTGTCATTTCTTTTCTTTGAAAAGCGCCTCTCCACCATGCCTTTAAGCTCATCCTTATCTATCATCAGCTTACGGCTTACGGCTTCCGTATAGTTGTCCCTCTCAAGCCCTTCATTGAACATGCAGAGGCGTTCAGAGACATCATTGTAAAATGCTGTTCTTTCCGCCGGGTCGCTAAGGTCATGCTCCCGCTTCATTACCTCCACCATATATAAAAAGGCGTTTTCAGCCCTGGATATGCATTCCTCATAGGCCTCAGGCCCCTTTGTCCTTATAAGCTCATCAGGGTCCTTGGCGTCCTTTATCTCAAGGATGCGTACATTGAGTCCTGCGTCATGCAGTATGGGAAAGGCCCTTAGCTTTGCCTTTGTGCCTGCCTCATCTGAATCCTGGGTCAGCACCACATTATCCGTGTATCTCTTTAACAGTCGGGCGTGTTTTTCATTTAAGGCCGTACCAAGACTGGCGACGGCGTTTGTAAATCCTGCCTGATGCAGGGCTATCACATCCATATAGCCCTCGCACAGCAGCATATATTTACGCTTTGACTTTTTGGCGAAATTCAGGCCATAGAGCGTCGATGATTTGTCAAAGATCAGGGTTTCCGGCGAGTTAAGATACTTTGGCATGGCGTCTCCCATGACTCTGCCTCCAAAGCCTATCACTCTGTTATTTGTATCCATTATTGGAAATATGACGCGGTTCCAGAACTTATCCTGCATTCCCTTTTCACTGAAGGTGACAAGCCCTGATTCCCTTATGACATCGTCCGTATAACCCTTTTCCTTTAAATGCCTGTACAGTGCGTCTCTGGCCTTTGGAGAAAAACCAAGACCGAAATGGGTTATGGTTTTTTCGGAAAGTCTCCTTTTTCCGGTAAAGTAATCATAGCCAAGACCGCCCTCCGGAGAATGCAGCACTCCATAATAGAAATAAGCCGCAGCCTTATTGACCTCATAAAGCTTTGCCTTAAGACTTTTCTTTCCAGAGTCCTCGTTATCAGGACCGTTTTCCGGAAGCTCTATGTTAGCCCTTTCCGCAAGTACCTTAAGGGCTTCGGTAAAGGAATAATTTTCGTAATTCATGAGGAAGGTGATGACATTTCCCCCTGCGCCGCATCCAAAGCAGTAATATATCTGCTTTCTCGGACTCACTGAAAATGAGGGGGTCTTTTCTCCATGAAAAGGACAGAGGCCAAAATAATTAGCCCCTTTTTTTGTAAGCCTGACATACTGCCCTATGACATCCACGATATCGTTGGCTTCACGCACCTCATCAATTAACTCATCACTGTATCTCATTAAAACTTCCAGCCCTTTGGAACAAACAGTTCCTCAAACTTTTCGATGGCATAGGTATCCGTCATGCCGGAGATATAATCGCATACGGCCCGTTCCTTGCCCGTGCCCTTTTCCATAAGGTCCTTATATTCTCCCGTAAGGGCCTCGGGATGATCCATGTAATAATTAAACAGCAGCTCTATCATCTGCTGGGCCTTGCCCTCTTCCTCCTTGGCCTTTCCGCCCACGTAAACATTGGCAAACATCCACTTCCTGAGTCCGCTCATGGCTTCCATGAAATCCCCGCTCATTGATATATGGCTGCTGTTCTCACTGCTTGAGATAACGTCATGTATAAGAGAGCTCAGCCTGTCGTGGACATTATGTCCAAGGACGTCAGTATATTCCCTTGGTATGTCGCCCTCGGTGAGGAGACCGGCTCTCATGGCGTCATCCACATCATGATTAAGGTAGGCTATCTTGTCTGCAAGCCTCACTACCTGTCCCTCAAGGGTGCAAGGGCTTCCGCTGGTCTGATGGTTCCGTATCCCATCCTTTACCTCATGGGTAAGATTTAAACCAAGTCCGCCCTTTTCTATCACCTCAAGGACTCTTACAGACTGCTCGCTGTGAACGAAGCCCTCCCTGCACAGCCTGTTAAGCACAGCCTCTCCGCTGTGCCCAAAAGGCGTATGGCCGATATCATGGCCCAGGGCTATGGCTTCCGTCAGATACTCGTTAAGCCTTAAGGCCCTCGCTATGGTACGGGCTATCTGCGATACCTCAAGGGTATGGGTAAGCCTTGTCCTGTAATGGTCCCCCTCCGGAGAGAGAAACACCTGGGTCTTATGCTTCATGCGTCTGAAGGCCTTACTGTGTATTATCCTGTCCCGGTCTCTCTGGTATACAGGCCTTATATCATCCTGAGGCTCCTCTCTGCCTCTTCCCTTAGACTCTGAGGAAAATGCAGCATAGGGGCTTAAGATAAGCCTTTCTTCATTTTCAAGCATTTCACGGATACAACTGTACATTATGTTTCCACCTGCAGATAATGTATTGATCTTTCCACAGATAATATAATACCACATGATTTCAAAAGCATAAACAGCTTAAAAAAGCTCCGCCTGCATTTAACTGGCAGCGGAGCTTTAAAAGATCTGTTTATTCAAATATGGCGTTATATATGCTGTTTATCGCAACCTCATAATCGGCCTCGTCCACCCCGAAGATCATATTGATCTCCGTTGATCCCTGATCTATCATCTTGATATTTACTCTTGAATCAGCAAGGGCTCTCGTTATCCTTGCAGCTGTGCCTCTGGAGTATGCCATGCCCATCCCGACGACAGCCACCAGGGCAAGGCCGTCCTCCACGTAAAGGCTCTCAGGATTGAGCTCATTGCTTATATCGTCAAGTATCTCATTTCTTGCCTTATCGAATTCATCCTTATGTACAACGACGGACATGGTATCTATGCCTGTAGGAAGATGCTCAAAGGACACGTTATGCATTGCAAATATCTCAAGAAGGTGCGCGCCAAAGCCCACCTCCTCATTCATGGAAGGCGTTTCAACCAGGACCGCGGAAAATCCCTTCTTGCCTGCAATGCCCGCCACCTTATATTTTCTTGGGATCCTCGGCATCTCCGCGGAGATAATGGTGCCCCTGTCCTCAGGCCTGTTGGTATTCCTGATATTGAGAGGTATATTTGCCTTTCTTACCGGGAATACAGCGGACTCGTGCATTACCGAGGCCCCCATGTATGAAAGCTCCCTGAGCTCCCTGTAGGATATGGATTCGATAGGCCTCGGATCCTTTACTATCCTCGGATCAGCAGAAAGCATACCGGAAACGTCGGTCCAGTTTTCGTACATGTCCGCCTTTATGGCCCTGGCTATCAGTGATCCGGTTATGTCAGAGCCTCCTCTTGAAAACGTATGGATGGTCCCGTCCGGCATGGAGCCGTAAAATCCCGGCACTACCACATACTCCCTGTCCTTAAGCGTTTCCCAGAATCTGTCGTCAGTCTTATCATCGTCCAGGTGTCCGTTTTCGTCAAAGCAGACGCAGTCAGCTGCATCCACGAATCCAAAACCGAGATACGCGGCGAGGATCTTTGAATTTAAGTATTCTCCGCGGCTCGCCATGTAATCCTTTTCAGGAGCTGAGGAAAGGTGCTGCCCTATGGTTTCAAATTCACTGTTAAGATCAAAATCAACTCCAAGTCCCTTAACGATATCCTCATACCTTGACCTGATTTTTTTAAGCTCCCCTTCAAAGGAGTTTCCGGACCTTGCCTGTTCATAGCAGGAATAAAGCATGTCGGTGACCTTTATATCATCTCCGAACCTTTTTCCCGGCGCGGAAGCCACTATATACTTCCTGCATGGGTCAGCCTTGATTATATCCGCAACCTTTTTGAACTGGCCTGCATCGGCAAGGGAACTTCCTCCGAATTTTGCTACATATTTACGCATTATGCTTTCTCCTTTTACTGACTTAAAAAATCACTGATGACCGCCGCGTGGAGCGCAGCTCCGTTTACCGGGACAATTTCCTCAGGAAGGAATCCGGCGTTATGAAGCGCAGCGTTAGGCCCTGCCCCAATGTGATAAAAGGTGCCCTTTGCCGCCTCGATATAGTACCCGAAATCCTCCGTAGTCATGGTAGGGGAACTGAGCTTAAAGACCCTGTCCCGTCCGAGGAGCTTAAGGGCCGAAGCCTCTGCTGACTCAGTGATCTCCTGGCTGTTTACCACTCCGGGGTAGCTCTCCTTTATCCTTATATCCACTGTAACTTTCGTTTCATTAGCAGCGGCAGTTATTATCTCTTTGAATCTGTTCTTGATATGTTCCCTGTTTTCCCTGCCAAGAGTCCGTATTATGCCTGAAAATGAAGACTCTCCGGCAACTATATTGACCGCAGTTCCAGCCTCCATCTGTCCGACAGTAAGCACTGCCCTGTCAGGAAGGCATTCTTCAGGCAGAAGATGAAGCCTTTCTACCATAAGGGCTGAAGCATACAGAGCGTCTATGCCCTTTTCCGGCTCGGCCCCATGAGAACTCCTGCCCTTTACTGTCACATGGAAGACATCTGAAGCAGCATAAAATTTACCATACCTGAATCCGGCGCTTCCGACCTCAAGATCAGGGGATACATGGGCGCCGAATACGGCGTCAACACCGTCCATCACTCCAAGTCCTACAAGCCTCTTAGCTCCTCCGTCGCCTTCTTCATCCGGCTGGAATATAAGTCTAAGAGAGCCTTTAAGCTCATCTTTGTGCTTCATTAAGAGCCTCGCGGCCCCAAGTACCGCGCTCATATGGACGTCATGCCCGCAGGCATGCATCATTCCATGATTCAGGGAAGAAAACCCGTATCCCGTATCCTCGGTGACCGGAAGCGCGTCCATATCAGCCCTTAAAGCCGCACAGGGTCCTTTTTTGCCAAAATCGATATAGCCTATGACAGCCGTATCCAAAAGCCTCTTTGTCCTTATGCCGTATTCAGCAAGCTTTTTCTCTATAAATCCAGCTGTTTCAAATTCCCTGTTCCCGGCCTCCGGATGCATATGCAGATATCTTCTGTTATTAATAATCTCATCGGATATACATTTTGCTTCCGTTATCCAGTCAGTCATTTTCAAACATCCTGTCTATATTTTCAGTAAATTCCCTGTCAACATCAAGGGTATCAAAATAATCCCTTGCAGTCTGGGCCCTGCGTATGCAGGTAACGCTGCGGTCTGAATGCATCATGAGCTCAGCCGATCTGAGCTTTCCGTTATAATTATAGCCCATGGCATGTCCGTGAGCTCCGGCGTCCTCTATGACCAGTATATCGCCGAGCTCTATCTCCGGAAGCAGCCTGTCCACGGCAAATTTGTCGTTATTCTCACAGAGGGATCCCACTACGTCCGCCTTAAGCTTAAGCTCTTCATCTTCCTTTCCAAGCACGGTTATGTGATGATAAGCACCGTACATGGCAGGCCTCATGAGATTGCAGGCAGTGGCGTCTACGCCCACATATTCTTTATATATGTGCTTGAAGCCGATGACCTTAGTCACAAGATATCCGTAAGGGCCGGTCATATATCTGCCCATTTCGGTAAAAATCTTAAGCTCCATGCCGTTTTTCGCTATGATTTCATCATAGACACGGTGCACGCCTTTTCCTACAGTGAATATATCCACCGGTTTTTCATCAGGATGATACGGTATCCCCACGCCTCCTGAAAGATCAACAAACTCTATCTGGACGCCAAGCTTTTCCTTTACTTCCACGACAAGCCTGAAAAGCTCCGCTGCAAGGCCCGGATAATAATCATTATCTATCGAACAGCTTGCAAGCATGGCGTGTATGCCAAAATGCTTTACTCCCTTTTCCTTAAGCAGCTTATATGCTTCAAAGAGCTGTTCCTTCGTCATTCCGAACTTGGAATCGAAAAGGTGCCCCATAATTTCGTTTGTTATGTTAAATTCACCCGGATTATATCTCAGGCATATCGTCTCCGGTATGCCTATGGAATCCTCCATATGCTTTATCTGGGTGATATCGTCAAGATTGATGATGGCGCCGGCCTTTGCCGCAGCCCTGTATTCTTTATCAGATGTTTCATTGGAGCTGAACATTATATCTGTGCCGCTGATACCCGATGCCTCCGCAAGCATGAGCTCAGGTATGGAGGCGCAGTCCGCTCCGCAGCCAAACTGCCTTAACAGCCTCAAAATGGCCGGTGTAGGCGTCGCCTTTACGGCAAAATACTCTTTAAAGCCCTTATTCCAGGCAAAAGCCCTGTACAGATCCGAGGCGCATTTTTTTATGGCCTCCTCATCATATACATAAAATGGCGTAGGATAATCGTACGCCCAGCTAAGGGCGTCCTCCTTTGTAAATGGTAAAAACTGCTGCATGATCTTAATGCCTTCTATCTAAAGATTTTAAAGCTTCCTTAAGGACTCCTCCAAAGCCGTCTTCATTGTGGTTTTATCATCCTTCATCTTGATGACCTTTGCCGGACATCCTGCCACGACTGCTCCCTCAGGGACGTCCTCTATGACAACGGCCCCGGCTGCCACTACTGCGTTACAGCCTACATGAACGCCCTCTATTATAACGGCGTTTGCTCCCACAAGGACTCCGTCCTCAACTATGACCGGAGTTGCTGAAGCGGGCTCTATCACTCCGGCAAGCACGGCTCCGGCTCCGATATGGCAGTTATTTCCTACAGTCGCCCTGCCGCCTAATACCGCTCCCATGTCTATCATGGTCCCGTTTCCGATAACGGCCCCTATATTGATTATGGCCCCCATCATTATAACGGCGTTTTTGCCTATGGAAACCTTTTCCCTGATAATAGCTCCGGGCTCGATACGAGCCTCGATATCCTTATAGTCGAGCAGAGGGACTCCGCTGTTGCGTCTGTCATTTTCTATGACGATATCCTCTATGCTGTCTGAATTTTTGCTTATTATACTTTTAAGCTCAGACCAGTTTCCGAATACGATCTTATCTGCGGCACCGAATACCCTTGCATTTCCGTAATCTATCGGAGCTTTCTCCTTGACATATAATTTTACCGGAGTTTTTTTCTCCGAATCAGCAATATATTTTATTATCTCCTGTGCGTTCATTGAAATCCTCTTAAGTTATGCCAGCATATCCTTCATGCCGTATAAACCGGCAGGTCTGCCTGATAAAAATTCAGCAGCCCTTAAGGCTCCCTCGGCAAAAAGCGCCCGGTCAAAGGCCTCGTGCTTAAGTGTTATGGTCTCCATTCCCGTGGTTATCAGTATTTCGTGCATGCCGACAACATTGCCAAGCCTTAAGGAATGTATGCCTATCTCTTCTTTTGTCCTTTTCCCGTTCTCATGCCTTCCGATATTGAAGGATGCCTCAGGACGGGCGCTCTTTATGCTTTCAGCCAGCATAAGGGCCGTGCCGCTCGGTACGTCCACCTTGCGGTTATGGTGTGCCTCGACTAACTCTATATCCGCATCCGGGAACGCCATGGCAGCCCGCTTTGCAAGATCTGCCATAACGGCTATGCCGATGGACATATTGGCGGCAAAAAATACCGGTATGGTATCTGACGCTTCTTTGATAAGCTCCTTTTCCGCCTCAGTGTGTCCGGTAGTCGCGATGACCGCCGGGACCTTCTTTTCAGTGCAGTAATCAAGTATTTCCTTTACCGCCTCATGATTTGAAAAATCAATAAGCACATCGCAGTCACCGTCAAAGTCAGCCAGACGTGAGTATTTTTTTGAAGCCGGGTCGGTGGTAAAACTTCTGCTCACATATGCCGCAGCCTCCATGTCAAAGGCGCCGGAATCAATGAGCTTTATGAGGTTCTGTCCCATATGGCCTGCCGCGCCGTAGATTATAACCTTCATATAATAACCGTCCTCCTTAAGATCAGTTGACCTTAAGGCCCTCGGCCTTAAGCAGCTCCTTTAATACGGCGTGCTTCGCCTCTGCCATGACAGTAAGCGGAAGACGTACAAAGTTCTCACAGAATCCGAGATCAGCCATTGCAGCCTTTACCGGAATAGGGTTTACCTCACAGAAAAGCTGATGTATGAGCGGAAGATACCTTAACTGCATGTCAAGAGCTCCTTTTACGTCCCCTTCAAAAAATTTTTTGCACATCTCAGAGGTCTGCTTAGGAAGAACGTTCGCAAGCACTGATATAACTCCCTTTCCTCCAAGTGAAAGGATAGGAACTATCTGGTCGTCGTTGCCTGAATATATATCCAGCCTGTCTCCCACGAGCCTTGCGGTCTCGGCTATTTCTGAAATATTGCCGTTTGCTTCCTTTATTCCGGCTATGTTGCCATGGTCAGCAAGCTTGTCATATGTTTCAGGAGCAATGTTGAGTCCCGTACGGGATGGAACATTATAGAGTATAAGCGGTTTTGTGGCTGCATCCGCTATCGTTGAGAATGTCTTAACGAGGCCTCCCTGAGTACATTTGTTGTAATAAGGAGTAACAACGAGCAGGGCGTCTGCTCCGGCCTCGCAGGCATATTTTGAAAGCTCTATCGCATGCTGAGTATTGTTTGAACCTGTTCCGGCGATCACAGGTACCCTTCCGGCAACCTTATCTACGGCGAAACTTATAAGTTCTTTATGCTCGGCATCGCTTAATGTTGCGCTCTCACCGGTGGTGACCGCAACACAGAGTGCGTCAGTTCCCTCGCTTATCTGCCACTCAATAAGCTTTCCGTAAGCATCGTAATCGATACCCGATTCGTTGGTGGTCGTGATAAGCGCTGTGGCTGATCCGCGGAAAATAGATTTCATGGCATTATACCTCCTTGACAGTAATTGATTTAAATAATATTTACATTTCCTCTTAATATTTGAAAGCCTTTTTGAAAACACAAAAACCGATGCCCTATGCATCGGTTTATATCCATCCATGATACATGCACTTTAACGGCATGTATAAAATATATTCGATACATAGCTCTCCGCTTTCGCGACAGTCAAACGAATATTATTCGTTTGCCCAGGAACCGCCCGCCAAACGGAACCTTCGGCAACAGCACCTTTCCCAGTCCGCAGCGGCTTAGCGAATGCCTCATGCACGGACGGTACTGATTGATATTGCGCCTCTATTTATCTATACGGTTTTCAATTTCTATACATGTTATCACAATAACAGCCGGTTGTCGATGTTTTTTTCAATCGGAAAGCAGCATCCTGTCCGAATCGAGCTTTCTGCCTGAGATCTCCCTGAACTTAATGAGGAAATCCTCAACAGTAAGACGGCTGCGCTCCTCACCCCTGGTATCAAAGATGATATTACCGCCGTCCATCATTATGGTCCTGTTTCCAAGATCCAGCGCGGACTGCATGTTATGTGTGACCATGAGGCAGGTAATGTTATTTTCGGAAACGATGGTCTTTGTAAGCTCAAGGACCTTTTCAGCCGTAGCCGGGTCGAGAGCCGCCGTATGCTCATCCAAAAGCAGAAGCTTGGGCTTATTGATGGTGGCCATCATAAGCGTAAGAGCCTGCCTCTGTCCTCCGGACAAAAGCCCCACCGGATGATCCATGCGGTTTTCAAGATCCATATCCAACAGGGAAAGCCTTTCCTTAAAAAATTCCCTGTCTGCTTTTGTTATACGGCCGAGCCATCCGCCTCTCCCGGCTGCAAGGGCAAGATTTTCCTCTATAGTCATGCCCGGAGCCGTACCAAGCATCGGATCCTGAAAAAGCATGCCTATGTTTTTAGCTCTGATATAGTCCGGCTTTAAGGTTATGTCCTCTCCGTCCAGCACTATCCTTCCGCTGTCCGTAATAAATTTTCCCCTGATGGCGTTAAAAAGCGTGGACTTTCCGGCTCCATTGGCGCCTATTATGGTTATGAAATCTCCATCATTTACCGTAAGGGAAAGGCCTGACAGTGCCACCTTACTGTTTATAGTCCCGGGATTAAAGGTCTTTGTTATATTCTCTATCATTAGCATGATTTATGACCTCACTTTCCCTGCTTCAAGCCTTCTTTTGATATCAGGGACCCTGGATTTAAGATATGGTCCTGAAATAGCAATGATAACGATCACCGATGAAATAAGCTTGAGCATATAGGCAGGCATATCGCATCTAAGTGCCAGAGCGTATACTATCCTGAATATTATGGCTCCGAGCACGGCTCCGACGGCTCTCACAGGTATACGTCCCTTACCCATGAACGCACGGCCTATGAGCAGGGATGCAAGGGCCATGGTCACCATTCCAGTACCAATATCTATATTTACGCTTTTCTGCATCTCCGCCAGCATACAGCCTGAAAGAGCAGTAAATGCGTTGGCGATGCAGAGGCCTGTAAGAGTCGTAAATACCGGATTGATGGAGGAGGATCTTACCATATCAGGATTATTTCCCGTGGCTCTTATGGCAAGTCCCAGTCTTGTACTCAGGAATAAAGAAAGTATTATTATGACTGCCGCTACTGCTAAAAGGATAATGATAAGATCGGTCTTTCCCTCCAGTGCGGTTCCCTCAGCGGCGTCCTTATACAGGGTAAATATCGTTTCCGTTTTGTTGAGGTTTAGAAGTGATGAATTCCCCATTACGGCTATATTTATCGAATAAAGTCCGGTATTTACGATTATTCCGGAAAGCAGGCTGTCTATACCCATTTTTGTCTGAAGAAATCCGGTAACAAATCCCGAGATGACTCCTGCAAGCATGGCAGCGGGTATGGACAGGAACGGATGTCCCATAAGTGCAACTACTGCTCCGACGGCTGCTCCAAGGGTGAAACAGCCGTCAGTTGAAAGGTCGCAGACATTA
The DNA here is from genome assembly GCA_944381575.1 of uncultured Lachnospiraceae bacterium. Classification (GTDB taxonomy): domain Bacteria; phylum Bacillota; class Clostridia; order Lachnospirales; family Lachnospiraceae; genus Avilachnospira. The sequence goes on from CALWLS010000001.1 coordinate 285,621, forward strand.
AGCATGGAATAGCTTAAAAACAGTGCAAGCACCGTGAGCGAGCTTATGAGCCCAAGCTCAAGGGATGTCTGAAATAAACTTATATAAGGTGCTATGTTCATCTATCGTTCTCCTGAATACAGATTTTAGCGGTCCCCCGAGTCGTCAGAAGCTTTCTGCAGTCTGTATCTCCTGAATGGCAGTGCAGTATGGCTCAAACTGAGTTTTAAGCTCCTCAAGATCGTAGCCTAAAGCCTCACAGGTCTCGGTATTGATGGTGGCTATGCCGTTATCAAAGGTAAGTACTCCTGTAACTGAAGGATCTGCACCGTTTATAAGGATATCGTTGATCATGTTGGCGGTCTCCACGCCTATATTAGCGTAATCCACGCCGAATCCAAGGAAGGCTCCGTTTAATGCAAAGGAATCCGCTCCGGTATAATGAGGTATTCCTGCTTCGGCAAACTTTTCATATATTGAAAGCTCGGCAGTCATTATCGTATTATCCGTAGGTGTAAACACAGCGTCCACCTGAGCTGCCACGAGGGCGTCAGCCGCAAGCATGACCTCATCTACCGTGGTTCCTGTCTGCTCAACATATTCAATGCCGTTTTCCTCAAGGAAGGCCTTTGCATCCGCTATCGGAGTTGCCGAGGCGTCCTGCCCCACGTCATATAAGAGACCTACCTTGGCTATATCCGGGTCAGCCGCAAGCATGAGATTCATTATGGCCTCAGTATTAAGGAAGTCGGAGGTACCGGTTATGTTGGCGCCAGGCTCCTCCAAGGAGTCAACGAGTCCCACTGATACAGGGTCGGATACAGCTGAAAATACTACCGGTGTTCCGCTGTCCTCGGTAGCCGACTGCATTGCCATGGCAACCGGAGTAGCTATGCCGACCATAAGATCGACCTGTTCAACATCGGCGAAGTTTGAAATTATCTGATTCATGACATTTGGATCAGCCTGGCAGTTATCATATAATATCTCATATGTAACTCCCTCTTCCTCAGCAAGAGCATTGAGCTGAGCCTCTATATTTTCATATATCTGATTTAAGGAAGCATCGTCCACATAGTTGCATATGCCGATTTTATATACGGCCTTTTCCTCAGCAGCTTCTTCAGCCTCCGCTTCTTCATTTCCACCTTCTGCTTCCTCTCCCGCTGCGCTCTCCTCCGCTGCTTCCACCGCCGTTGATGTTTCAGCTGATGAATCCGCAGTTCCAGATCCTGTGCTGCCGCAGGCTGCAAGTGAAGCCGTGATTGCCGTAAGTGTCAGTACGCTGATTAACTTTTTCATTTTTCTTCCTCCTTAAGTAAAGAAATAGAGTGATCGGGGAAGGAATAAAAAAGACCTGTCCCCACATTTCTGCTGGGACAGGTTATATACTACCTGCGGTGCCACCCGGCTTGATGAAAATCATCCACTCTGTGCATACTACCATATGCCTGCTTTTGGTAACGGGAAGCAATACCCGGCGCACATACTCTGAAACAAAATATATGATCCATTTCTGATTGCCCTCGGAAGTCCATTCAGCTGAATATAACATACTGCGATCTCACCATCCGCAGCTCTCTCATATGCCAGTGAAGCAGCCTACTTACTCTCCCTCAACGGTTTAGTGCATATTAGCACAATAAAGCCTGAAAGTCAACATAAAATACATCATAAAAGATCGATATGATCAAGTATGTCCCTTATCTCCTTTTTGCTGTCGGTGATATTCATATTATCCTTAAGCCCGGAATCCCTGTTAAGAGCCTTGTTGAGTTCATCCACAAGACGAGCCTTTGCAGCATCGTCCACCGAAAGCTTTTCATCAAGGTCGAGCAATGCGGTACATGCGTACATCAGCTCTTCATTAGGGGCTTCGCTTGGGAAGCCGCAGAAAAAGAAAGCGTCCTGCTTGAATTTTTCTATGTCCCTGAGCTCCCCTATCCTCTGTATAAGATCGCTCCTTGTTGTTATTTCACGAGTATTCTTATCTATGGAAATATTCATTAAAACGCTCCTCCACTGTCTGCATTTTAGTTATCCGTTCTTAAACTGTATTATATTTTAAAACAGTTTATTACCTGGGTAAAGACATCTCATACATGTTTTTTTATTTCATCAATGATGATTTCAAGGGCGCTGATCCTGCCGTAACGCTTATCCTGGGATTCTATGATATGCCATGGAGCTGTCTCCGTAGACGTATACTTAAGCATATCGTTTACCGCTTCCTCATACTTGTCCCATTTTTCACGGTTGCGCCAGTCCTCATCCGTGATCTTCCAGCGTTTTTCAGGAGTATTCTCCCTGTCCTGAAATCTTCTTAGCTGCTCATCCTTATCTATCTGCAGCCAGAACTTTATGACCACTGCTCCCCAGTCTGTAAGATCACGTTCAAATTCATTTATCTCACGGTAGGCTCTCTTCCATTCCTCCTCTGAACAAAGCCCCTCTATGCGTTCCACCATGACCCGTCCGTACCAGGTCCTGTCAAATATGGCTATGTGGCCCGTCTTTGGCAGATGCTTCCAGAATCTCCAGAGATAATGATGTGAAAGCTCCTCCGTGGAAGGCGAAGCGATGGGTATTACCTCATATCCCCTCGGATCCATTGCTGCAGTAACTCTCCGTATATTTCCGCCCTTTCCGGCGGCATCCCAGCCCTCGTAGCATATGATCACAGGCACCTTTTTTCTATAGAGCCTGTTATGCAGGTCTGACAATTCATCCTGGAGCCCTTTAAGCCTTGATTTATATTCCGCCTTTTGAAGACTGTTATTAAGCATGATATCAGAAAGCACAGGCATTTTTATAAGCTTATACTCCGACAGTATATCTATCATGACCTTAACCCCGGAGACGGATTTCTTTTTTTCAGCATCGGCTATCGCCTTATTTACGCTGTCTATGACAGTTTTAAATACCTCAAGTCTCATTCCAAGCTTGTCTTCACCTGAAATGACATGCCACGGTATGCGCCTGGTATCGGTCCTCTCAAGCATCTCATCAAAAGCCTTATAATACCTGTCATACTCCCGGTTACGCTTCCTGTCTTTTTCCGTCACCCTCCACTCGGTATCCTTATCCGAATCGAGCTTGTCAAAGCGCTTCTTCTGCTCTTTCTGGCTGATGTGCAGGAAGAATTTGATTATAAGATAACCATCGTCCGTAAGCTGCCTCTCCATAGCCTTAATGCTCTCGGCACGTTTCATGGTCTCCTCATCAGAAAGTCCGCTTTCTATCCTCTCGGTAAATACGTCCTGATACCAGCTCCTGTCGAGCACGGAGATCTTTCCGTACTCTGGGATCTCAGTCCAGTATCTCCAAAGGAAGGGCCTGCGCCTTTCATAATCCTCCGGCAATTTATTGGAGTATACCTTAAAGCCTCTCGGGTCCAGGTTATTTATAAGCTTTGAGATCATGCGTCCCTTGCCAGAGGCACCCCAGCCCTCAAATATTATGATGACCGGAAGACCCGCCTTTTTGAGCTTCTGCTCCAGTATGGAGAGCTCATATTTCAGCCCGTCTATCCGTTTATCGTATGTATTCCTTTTGGTTCTGTATTCAAGATCGATCTTTTCAAGCATAGTACACCTGTGTAAATATTTATTTATGCATCCTATAATTCTTTGTTATTTTCAGTTTCAGTTTTTATTCTTGTCGCTTTTTCAATAGCTGATACTTTGGTAATCAATTCACCAAATCCATACAACAGCCATGAATTAAAATAGCCCACAGCTGATATTATTATACCCCATATGTTCTTTTGTATTCGTTCAAACGCATACTCAAAGTCCCATTGAAAACTAATCTGATGGAACTCTACTATACTGATAAACAAAATTATAATACCGCTTATAAGACATAAATATGCGCAAAACTTTGCCAGTTTTTTAATCTTTTCATCAATATTATCAAACATCTCTTTGTCTCCTTGTTAAAATAAATTTATATAAAATTTATTATACAATGGATTTAAAAGAATAAGTATATTATGAGGAGTTAAAAATTAATGCTTATATTGTTGCTTTTGCTCCTGCCGACAGAAATATGTAAAATTAAATTCAATAATATGAATTTGTCAAATCCATACTGACATAGTATAATGATTCAGGAACGGGCCAGTACCGGTTTCGACGGGGACCATGCAGTCGGGGAAGCTATCCGCAGGGCGATGCGTCAAATCCCAACCTAAATATAAACGCAAACGATGAATTTGCATTAGCAGCCTAAGCGCTGTTCGTCTCTCCGGACGTACCTGTCAGTCCGGGACAGAGGCGTCGACCTGACAGGAAACGGCATGCGCAAAGCTTTGAGCGTATGGACGTATCATGAAGCTCAGCCATTTGGAATTGGTGTCTGTGACATATCCAAAGGGTGAATAATCCCCCATGGACTATGATAGTAGAATAACGAGGAATTGGTTTTCGGACAGGGGTTCGACCCCCCTCTGGTCCATCAAAAAGGAGATCGCCGCGCATGGTGATCTCCTTTTTAGCGTTATGTGATCAAATTAAAATTCCATATCTAATCATTTTTACAGAGTCAAAGTTCAAATGATGCAGCTGGAAAATATTCCACTAAAAAAATCATAAACAGGCACAAATAAAAGCGCCGGAAGCATGTTCCCGACCCGGAATTTCTTGCCAAAAGCAAGATTGATCCCAACACAAAGGATGAGTATATTTCCTACAAGAGACAGATCTCCGATCAGTCCTTCCGTAAGCACCGGCCTCAGGGCGCCTGCAAAAACAGTTATGAGCCCCTGCCACAAACCTACCGGGATAGCTGAAAACAATGCTCCTTTACCGTATGCAGAGGCAAAAACTATGAGTATGACACCATCCAGCACTGCCTTGGCATATAGCATTGAGGCATCTCCCGTAAGGCCGTCCTGAAGCGCTCCGACTATGGCCATGGCCCCTATGCATATGGTAAGGGAAGCGGCTACGAAGCCTTCAGTAAACAGATCGTCGCTGCCGCCTCCAAACCTTGACTTAAGGATGTCTCCAAGCCTTTCCATGCGTGCTTCGATATTTATCCATTCCCCTGTGAGAGATCCGATGACCAGTGAAAATATCATCAGCATCGTGCCATTAGCCGCTATCACGCCGTCTTCCACGCTGAACATCTCCTTAAGGGTCCCTGATATGCCTATGAGCATCACGCACAGTCCTAAGGCATGCATGAGTATCTCCTGATATCTTTCCTTAAGCCCCTTTTTAAAGCAGAGTCCTATGGCTCCGCCTGATATAACGGCAATGACATTTACTATCGTCCCTGAACCGATCATATTACCACCATCAAAAATCAGACACGGATATTTGCGGATTTGAAATCCCTCTCAAGCTCGCGCCTCTGCTCCTTCCTTGCCATATCCTCACGCTTGTCATACAGCTTTTTACCACGGCAAAGACCGACCTTGACCTTAACTCTGGCTCCCTTAAAATAAACCTCAAGCGGTATAAGCGTGTATCCCTTTTCAGTTATCTTGCCCATAAGCTTATTTATTTCGGCCCTGTGCATGAGCAGCTTTCTTGTACGCAGGGGATCCTTATTGAAGATATTTCCCTTTTCATAAGGATTGATATGCATCCCTTCCACAAAAAGCTCTCCCTTATCGGCACGGATAAAAGCCTCCTTGACGGAACAGTGTCCCATCCTGACAGATTTGACCTCTGTGCCGTACAGCTCTATCCCTGCCTCATAGGTCTCGTCAACAAAATAATCGTGATAGGCCTTTTTATTGTTTGCAATGATCTTTATCGAATCCGCTCCCATTTATTACTCCATACTGATTTCAGACAGGACAGCCCGGCCGTCCCATTGATCATATCTAAATAAAAAACGGGCAGCCGGCAGGCTGCCCATGGGTTAAAATGCTTATCTCAAAATGCCGCCGTATGGCCGGTGTATGATAATCACTTCATGAGTATGTTAAGGACAAGAGCGATGATGAGAAAAAGCGCAGTGCCTATCTTGGTGAATTTCTCAAGATTTCCCTCCATGCTGCGGCCCTTATTCCTGCCCCAGTAGCTATCAGCCATACCGCTTATGCTTCCAAGGCCTCTGGTATTTCCCTCCTGCATAAGTATGATGGCAGAAATGCATATGCCCAATATAACATATATTATTGTTAAAAGAATCGTCATTTTTATATCCTCGTAAACTGTGCTTAAACTTCGTCACAAAACTTTACCATACATTTAGAGTCAAAGTCAAGTAAACGTGGACTTTTCGCTCTCAATAACATGGATTTTGGAATTCCAAAAATATACAGCCCTTGTGTCCCGAAGCTTATGACCTCAGTTCGATATTCATTGATGCGAGTCCCTCAAGTACCTTATTCATTGCCGAAACTATCTCGTCGTCCGTAAGGGTGTGATCCTTTGCCCTGAAGGAAAGGCTGTACGCCATCGACTTATAACCTTCCCTGACCTGCTCTCCCTCATATATATCGAAGAGCTCGGTGCTTTCAAGCAGGTTTCCTCCCATCCTGCGTATCATATTTTCAATATCTCCCGCAGGAGTAGCCTTAGGCACAAGCATCGAAATATCCCTTGAAACCGCCGGGAATCTCGTAACCCCTTCATGTTTCCTGTCGAATGTTACAAAATCAAGGATAGAAGGAATGTCAAGAACGGCTATATAAACCCTCACTCCATCCTTAAATCCATAATTTGACGCGGTAAAAGGATGTATCTCACCGATATAACCTATTGTCATTCCACCGTAGATCACATCAGCCTTTCTACCAGGATGGAAATAAGGTCTGTTCACATCCGTCTTAAGCTCATAACGCTCACGCATTCCAAGGTGATCGAATATATCCTCTATAACTCCCTTCATTGAGAAGAAATCTATGCCGTCTCCGTAAGCGCCAAGGGTAAGCTGCTCTCTCTCATCAGGAAGCTCGGTAAGCGGAAGCTCCTTAGGGATATATATGTTTGACATATCGTACAGCCATACGTTTTCATTTTTATGGCTGTAATTAAAGCTGAGGGCCGTAAGCATGGCGTTTAACGGCTGGGTACGCATTATGGAATAATCCTCTCCCAGCGGGTTTGAAATGACTATGGCCTTCCTTAAAATATCGTCCTCAGGGATCGAAAGAAGGTCATAGGCCTTAGGGCTCTCAAAAGCGTATGTCATGATATGGCTGAATCCGGCATACTCCGCCGTATTCCTTACCACTTCGTCTACCCTGCCCTTAAAGGATACCTTGCCGGTGGTGGATTCACCTACAGGGAGCGTATCCTCTATCTTGTCATATCCATGGAAACGCAGCACTTCCTCAGCAAGATCACAGGTAGCGTGCAGATCCCTCCTGAAGGACGGGATAAACACCTCATTGGCTGAAGGATCATAGGTAAGCTCTATCTTTTTGAAGATATCAAGCATCTCTTCCCTGGAGAAATCCGATCCAAGAAGGTCATTTATCCTATCCGGCTCAAATTTGATCCTTTCCATGGTTTCAGGCTCAGGATAAATATCGATCAAGCCCCCGATGACCTCTCCGCATCCAAGCTCCTCAACGAGCTCGCAGGCGCGGTTATTGGCTGCCACAGCCGACGCAGGATCAAGGCCTTTTTCAAAAATGGATGAGGCGTCTGTCCTTAAACCTATCTTTTTTGATGAAAGCCTTACGTTTATGCCGTCAAAGGTGGCTGCCTCGAATACCACTGTGTGAACATTTTCAGTGATCTTTGAATTCTCTCCGCCCATTATTCCTGCTATGCCGACGGCCTTTTCAGAGTCATTGATCATAAGGACCGAACTATCAAGCTTTCTGTCCTGCCCATCGAGTGTCTTGAACACATCCCCGTCAGATGCGCACTTTACGACTATCTCATGGCCTGAAAGCATATCATAGTCAAAGGCGTGCATAGGCTGGCCGTATTCAAGCATTACAAAGTTAGTTATATCCACAAGATTGTTGATCGGGCGTATTCCAGCGTTCCTTAAACGCTTCTGCATCCACTCAGGTGAAGGTGCGAATTTAATGTTTTTGACCATCCTTGCGGTATATCTGCGGCAAAGCTTATCATCCTCGACCCTTACCTTAAGATAATCATTGATATCCTCGTTATTTCCGCTCTCCTCTACCTTAGGCATCCTGAACCCGCAGCCGAAAACAGCTGCAGCCTCCCTGGCGATACCGATAACGCTGTAGCAGTCCACCCTGTTGGAGGTGATCTCATACTCCACAACGGTATCGTCCATGCCGAAAGCCCTTACGGCATTATCCCCCGGCTTAAGTGAAAGCTCATTTATAAGCTCATCGCTAAAAATATATATACCTGTCTCAGGCGCCAAAGGATATGCGTTTCTATCAGATCCAAGCTCCTCGATCGAGCAGAGCATACCGTAGGATTCTACTCCCCTGAGTTTTCCTGTATTTATCCTTACTCCGTCCTCAGGAAGAGGCCCGCCGTCGTGACCTCCCGCTACCTTTCCTCCGTCAAGGACCACCGGGACAAGCCGTCCAACGCTGTCCACGGTGATATTCGGAGCGCCGGTAACGATCTGCACCATGCCGTTCTCATCCACGCCGTCAGCCTTAGCTCCGCCAACATATATCCTGCAGACCACAAGCTTATCAGCATCAGGATGCTTTTCAACATGTTCTATCCTTCCGACATATATACCTTCAAGGTTTTTATCCAGCCTCTTAAAGCTCTCCACCTTTGTTCCGGCGAGAGTCATTCTGTCTGCATACTCCTGATCAGTGCACTTAAGCTCAGGAACATAATCTCTAATCCAAGAAAGCGGTGTATTCATAAACCCTCCAAATCATCAGAACTGCTTTAAGAATCTCATGTCATTTTCATAAAGCAGACGCATATCGTCTATCTCATACTTAAGTATGGCGATTCGCTCTAATCCGACTCCAAAAGCAAATCCGGTATATTCCTCAGGATCGATACCGCACATCTCAAGTACGTTAGGATGTACCATTCCGCATCCAAGGATCTCGATCCATCCCTCATTCTTACAGAATCTGCAGCCCTTTCCGCCGCACTTAAAGCAGCTTACATCCACCTCTGCCGATGGCTCCGTAAACGGGAAATGATGCGGCCTGAATCTTGTGACTGTATCCTTTCCGAACATCTCCTTTGCAAACTGCGTAAGAGTGCCCTTAAGATCCGTCATGGTAATATGCTTATCCACCACAAGACCTTCGATCTGATTAAATGAAGGGCTGTGAGTCGCGTCTATACTGTCTGAACGGAATACTCTTCCCGGGGAGATCATCCTTATAGGAAGCTTTCCTCTCTCCATCACTCTCGCCTGACATGGCGATGTCTGGCTCCTTAACAGTATCTGATCGGTTATATAAAATGTATCCTGCTCATCTCTTGCCGGATGGCCCTCAGGTATGTTGAGCTTGGTGAAGTTATATTCCTGCCACTCGACCTCCGGACCTTCGACTACTTCGTAGCCCATGCCCATGAATATCCTCTCCACCTCGTCCAGAGCTATCTGACATGGGTGAGGATGTCCTGTCTTTAATTTTTTTGCAGGAAGCGTGACATCTATCACTTCAGACTTGAGCCTCAACTCAAGAGCGTCCTTTTCAAGGCGGATCTTAGCCTCTTCAAGGGCGTTTTCCACCTTTGTCTTGGCCTCGTTCACCATCTGTCCGAAGGCCGGCCTCTCCTCAGGCTTAAGCCCCTTCATCTCCTTCATGATGGATGTTATGGAACCTTTTTTTCCAAGGAAAGCTACCCTGATGTCGTTTAATTCATCGGATGAAGCCGCTTTTTCTATGTTCTTAAGGGCTTCATTTATCAAATCAATAAGATGATCCTTCATAGATATATAACCTCACATATAATTCATTAGGCTTACGGCCCGTCCTGTATTACCTCTCCCGTGCCGGAAGGCCCTGCCGCCGATCCCGGATCTGTTACAGGAGCTCCCGGTGACGATACCGGCTGAGACGGCTCTTTAGCTCCTGTTTCTGAAGGCGCTGCAGGACCCGTTGTGCTGCCTGGGCCATTTGATCCTTCTCCTCCGCCTACTACAGCATAATCAGTTTCTGACGTATCCGGCGTATTGGATCCGGCAGAGCCAGATCCTCCCGGACCTGCGCCAGGCGAATCCGTCTGCCATATCACTCCGGATGTAGGATCCATTCCAGGCCCTACCGGCTGATCGGTAATTATCTCCTCGACTGATTCCGTCATGGATTCCGGGACAGTAGTGGATTCCGTAGGGCTCTCCTCAAGATAGTACTCCTTATGGCCGGCATAATAAGCATTATGATCCACCTTGTCGCTTACTGTCTCGCCGTCCTTTTTGATCACGAGCCTTGTTTCCCATACTGAGCCCATGGTTCCCTTGGTAGGCGTTTTGTCGCTTCCAGGCTGAATAAGCTCTCTTACTATATCGATATCCCTAAGCTTCTTTGAACTTAAAGAGTAAGTGTAGCCATCCTTTAATACAGGCCTTCCATATATGGAAACCGTTACGGTCTGATCGTAGTAGCTTGCCCTGATGCCTATGGCATAAGAGGAAGAATTAGAGTACTCCGCGATCGCCGGTACATTGGCAAATCTGAAATCAGGTCCTCCCCAGCTTATAGTTGCATCCTGTCCAGGCGTAACATATGTAGGCTGGAACGTATGCGACTGCCTCATAGTTATCTTAAGGCCGGCCTTTAATACCGCATTGTACAATGTAGTCGATACCTGGCAGACTCCTCCGCCTACCTCCTGCACGACCTCGCCGTTATTATATGCTGCGGCGGCTCCATAGCCTTTTTCCTCAGTTCTCTGTCCTACGGCGTTATTGAATGAAAACTCCTCTCCCGGCCTTACTATGGTGCCGTTTAAGGCTTCACAGGCAAGCCTGATGTTTTTATTCCTTACAGAGTTGCTGGTCGTTTCAGTCGTATATGACGCAAGGGTCTTATACTCGCCTACAGTTATGTTTGACTCTGCGGAAAGCGTTTCGCCGGGTACTTCTATACTTCCCTCATAATCCCTTGACGCTATCGCTGATGTAATAAGATCAATAAGTTCCTCCCTGTTGACCTTGTAGCCCGGCCTTGAATTTTCCATAAGGAAGGTATCGCTTGCTGCATCATAGGAGCCTATGCTTCCTCCATGGGGCTCAACATACCACATGTTATCCGCATACTCTGCTATTTCGGTGATCTTTCCGCTCAGATCACCAAGTGTGAACTTATATACTTCAGGAGCTTCCGTGGACTCCTCCGTCTCGGAGCTCTCCTCCTTATTGCCGCCAAAAATTGAACGCTTCTTCGTTTCTTCTGTCTCGGATTCCGTCTCAGATGCTGCAGCTTCCTTTTCAGCAAGGTCGTCCGCAACTATCCCCTCAAGGAAAGCAGGTATGGCCTCTGCAATGTAATCAGGCACATCGATGCTGTCCGTAACGCTTATCTCATCAGAAACTGTCTCCTCAGCCTTATCGTCGTTGTTCATTCCGTCAGGATTGTCAGCATCGCCCATGGTGGCCGCCTCAGTGGTGGCATTGGCATCTACAGTCTGCTTTACCGTGCTTCCGACATCAGCGCTTCCGTGGGTTATCTTAAGCGACCAGTCATATTTATCCGTTATCGCGCTGCTGATCTCCTCCGGAGTCATTCCGTTTATGTTGATAAGTTTATCAGTCTCCGAATCAGGAAGTATCTCAGACAGATCTATCGCAGCGTTCATCGTAATTATATCATCGCTTAAAGTCTCAGTCTGCTCAGTCGGATCAAGGACAGCGCTTCCGCCGCCCTTGCCTGAGAACTTTATGACAAGGAAAATGACGATGGCAAGAAGGATCACCGCGCCGCCTATTATAAACGGCAGCGGATCCTTACGCTTCCTTCTCCTTGACCTGTTATTTGTAGTCCTGCTTACACTCGAATAACTTATGCCCCTGTTTTTATTCCCTCGTGAAGAATTCATTATTATATTATCTCCTGCGGTGATATCCCACTGCTTATTAATACGCCGCCTGTATCTATTATTTGACTACAAAATTAAGTATCTTGCCAGGCACATATATCTCTTTTATTATTGTGCCGTTGATCCTGTTTGCGACAGCCTTCCTTGCAAGCTCCATGACCGTATCTCTGTCAGCATCCGCTGCGGCCTCTACCGTACATTTTACCTTGCCGTTTACCTGTACCGGTATCTCGATGGTATCCTCTTTGGTCATCTCATCGTCATACTCAGGCCATCCTGCGCTGAATACGGAACCGGTGCCTCCGAGCATGCTCCATACCTCCTCTCCTATGTGAGGAGCAAATGGAGAAATAAGTACGGCAAAGGTCTTAAGAGTCTCCTTATCGATACCGCCGGTAGTTTTAGCGATATTTATGAGAGCGTTGTTGTGCTCCATAAATCCTGAAACTACGGTATTGAGCTGGAAAGCGTCAAATCTCGTCTCAATGTCCCTGATGAGCTTATGTCTCTCGGAAAGCATCTCCTTCGTAGGTTCAATGTCAAGATCCTTGGACTGGTCAGCTAACTTATAGAAACGGTTCAGGAACCTGAATACTCCGTCTATACCATTTTCATTCCACTCTGCGTCTGCCTCAGGAGGTCCTATGAACAGCTCATAAAGCCTCAGGGCGTCGCAGCCGTAATTTTCTATCATATCATCCGGTGAGATGACATTTCCCTTGGACTTGGACATCTTGATGCCGTTTTTACCAGTGATCATTCCCTGATTGAACAGCTTGATGAACGGCTCGTCAAAGTCTATAACGCCGATATCGCAGAGGAACTTGGTCCAGAACCTTGAATAAAGCAGGTGAAGCACCGCATGCTCAACTCCGCCTATGTACATGTCTACAGGCAGGTACTTGTCGGCCTTTTCCCTGTTTACCAGCTCCTTATCGTTATGATTATCCACATATCTTAAGAAGTACCATGAGGAACCGGCCCACTGAGGCATGGTGTTGGTCTCTCTCTTTGCGTCAGCGCCGCACTTAGGACACTTGCAGTTGACCCATGACTCAATGCCTGCAAGAGGTGACTCTCCTGTTCCTGTAGGCTCATAATTATCCACATCAGGAAGCCTCAATGGAAGCTCCTCTACCGGAACTGCGACATTACCGCAGTGCGGGCAGTGAACGATAGGAATAGGCTCTCCCCAGTATCTCTGACGTGAGAATACCCAGTCGCGGAGCTTATAGTTCACGGTCTTCTTTCCGAAGCCCATTTTCTCAATGATCTCAGGACCATCCTTTTTCATATCCTCAGAACGTTTTCCGGACCAGTCTCCCGAATTGATAAGGATACCCTTAGCGTCGGTATAGGCCTGTTCTGAAACATCCACATCATTTCCGTCCGGGGAAATGACCGGTATTATCGGAAGCCCGAACTTCTTTGCAAACTCGTAGTCCCTGTCGTCATGGGCAGGCACGCACATGATGGCTCCGGTACCATAGTCCGCAAGGACATAGTCTGAGAGCCAGATCGGTATCTTCTTGCCGTTTACCGGATTAATGGCGTAGGAACCGGTAAATACGCCGGTCTTCTGCTTATCCTGAAGCCTGTCCACATTTGACTTCATGGAGGCGTCGGCTATGTATTTCTCTACCGCCTCCTTTGTTTCCGGGGTCGCAAGATGCGCTGCAAGGGCATGTTCAGGCGCAAGCACCATAAATGTAGCCCCGTAGAGGGTATCAGGCCTTGTAGTATAGACCGTTATGCTGTCTCCGCAAACGCCCTCTCCGGCGTCCTTAACCGGATTTTCAAGCTTAAAATAAACTTCTGCGCCGTAGGATCTGCCGATCCACTCGGACTGCATTTTTTTTACCTTTTCAGGCCAGTCAAGCTTGTCGAGATCCTCCAAAAGCCTGTCCGCATAGTCGGTGATCTTGAGCATCCACTGCCTTAAGTTTTTCTTGGTGACCGGAGTACCGCATCTCTCGCAGCATCCGTTCACCACCTCCTCATTGGCAAGACCGGTCTTGCAGGAAGGGCACCAGTTTATCGGGAATTCCTTTTCATATGCAAGCCCGTGCTCGAACATCTTTACGAATATCCACTGGGTCCACTTATAGAAATCAGGATCAGTTGTATTTACCTCCCTGTCCCAGTCATAGAGAGCGTTGATCTGCTTGATCTGCCTCTTGATGTTTTTAATGTTTTCAGCAGTGGAAACAGCCGGATGCACATGGTTTTTGATGGCATAGTTCTCAGCCGGGAGCCCGAAGGCGTCCCAGCCCATAGGGTGTATTATGTACTTCCCCTTAATAAGCTGATATCTGCTCCACGCGTCAGAGATGACATATCCCCTCCAGTGTCCTACATGCAGGCCGTTTCCTGACGGATAGGGGAACATGTCAAGGCAGTAATATTTTTCCTTTTTTCCGTCATCAACATTTACCGGATTTTTCTCCCAGTATTCCTGCCATTTCTTTTCAATTGCCTGATAATTATACTGTGCCATTCCAATACCTCTTTATAATGCATACAGCTATTTTCAGGTGCATTTGCACCAAAAAAATTACTGGATTTTTAATAAATAATTCATAACTAATTAAGTCTAAATCATACTAAATCCCGTGTCAATAAAAGCATCGAAAGTATTTTTCAACATTTTAAACAATGACGCCTGTTTTTAGTTCACCAGGTTTAAAGTAACTTAATGGAAAAAGGCATATACAGACTCGGCGGCTTTTCTGCTCATTCCCTCCACGTCCATGAGTTCATCCACTTTGGCAGCCCGTATGACGTTTATATCCTTAAAATGCCTCATAAGCGCTCTTCTCCTTGCAGGGCCTATATCCGGTATGTCATCAAGTATTGAATGTACCTGTTCCTTTGACCTTAAGCTGCGGTGATACTCTATGGCAAATCTGTGTGTCTCATCCTGTATCCTCGTGATCAGTTTAAATCCCTCGGAATGTATATCGACGCCGATCTCCACGTTATTAAAATACAGGCCTCTTGTCCTGTGGCGGTCGTCCTTTACCATGCCTGCCACTGGAACATCCAGTCCAAGCTCATTTAACACATCCAAAGCTATATTTACCTGTCCCCTGCCTCCATCCATCAGTATGAGGTCCGGCATATCAGCAAAGGATCCATTTACTTCATTTTCCGCATCCTTTATCCCATGCTGAAATCTCCTCATCAGGACTTCTCTCATGGAAGCGTAATCATCCGGGCCTTTTACAGAGCGTATCTTAAACTTCCGATAGTCCATGTTTTTGGGCCTTCCGTCCACAAAAACTACCATAGAGCCTACAGACTCAAATCCGTTAGTATTTGATATATCATAGGATTCTATCCTGTTTAAGGTCTCAAGCCCCAAAAGCTTCCTTATTTCCTCAGAAGCACCCTTTGTACGCTCGGACTCCCGCTTAAGCTTTTCAAAATCCTTAAGGAGCTGGTTTTCAGCGTTTTTCACCGCCATCTCCACCAGCTTTTCCTTATTGCCCTTCTTTGGAGTTATTATCTTTACGTTCATGCCGCGCTGGCCCGAGAGCCATCGTTCAAGAAGTTCCCGGTCAGATATATCCGTCTGGATCCAAAGCTCCTTTGGTATATAAGGTGTTCCGCTGTAATACTGGCCTATGAAGGCTCTCACTATGTCAGATATATCCTCCTCGGCCTCAGCGTCAAGATGAAAATATTCCCTGCCTATCATCCTGCCGTCGCGCATGAAGAATACCTGCGCGAGGGCGTCATGCCCGAGAACGCTTATGCCGATTATGTCCCTGTCTTCCGTATCCGTGACCGTTACTTTCTGACTGGCCTTAAGCTCCTCGATCTCATTTATAAGATCCCGGTATTCAATTGCCTTTTCAAATTCCATGGACTCTGAAGCAAGCTGCATTTTCTCAGTCAGATACTTTTTTACAAAGTCGTATTTCCCCTGAAGAAAATCCATGGCCCTGTCCACGTGCTTCCTGTATTCAGCCTTATCAACATACCCGTTGCATGGACCGAGACACTGCCCGAGATGATAATAAAGGCATGGCCTTTCCCTGCCTATATCCTGAGGAAGCCTCCTGCTACAGGTACGTATTTTAAATATCCTGTGCAAAAGATCTATAGTATCCCTTACGGCCCCGGCGGAGGTGTATGGGCCGAAATATCTGCTTTTATCCCTTTTGACCCTCCTTGTAAGGAATATCCTCGGGAAATCCTCCCCTGCAGTGACCTTGATGTACGGATAAGTCTTATCATCCTTCAAAAGGGTATTATATTTGGGAGAATTTTCCTTGATCAGGTTATTTTCAAGTACCAGGGCTTCCATTTCGGAATCCACTACTATATACTCAAACCGCCTGATCAGCGAGATCATCTTTTTGATCTTGTCCGTCTTTCCGTTCGTGGACTGAAAATACTGGCGGACCCTGTTTTTAAGGTTGACGGCCTTTCCTACATATATGATCTCATCCTTGGGCCCATGCATAATATAAACTCCCGGCTTTGTCGGGAGTTTTTTTAATTCCTCTTTAATATCAAAGGTATCGCTGTTATTCATAAGTAATTATCGGACCGTCCTGTTCAAGTATGGCCTTATCCTCAGCCGACAAGTCTCCGTTCTCAAGAGCATCCGAGAGCTCTGACGGAAATGTTTCCTCAGGAGTCAGAGCAGTCTCCTCAGGAGGAAGTGCCGCCCTCGATTCGAGTATATGTTCGTATTCCTCCTCCGCTTCCTCCGGACTCAGCAGGCCGTCGTAGTCGTAGGAGACCGAAGCTGACCAAAGAATCCACTCATCATATCCGGCGTCATATACCGCCTGTATCTGCTGACGCACCGCCTCTGCATCATACTCTATATAATTTCCGCTTCCAAGCCACGAAGCCGTAAACGCCTGAAGCCACGGCCTTACGCCAGCCTGTCTTCCGCTGTCGGAAGCGGATCTCTGCAGGACACTTCTGGAATTTTTAAGGGCTCCGGATATCGACTCATAAGGATGCTTATCCGGCATGTCAAGTCCAAAATTACCTGCAGCGTAATGTGACGGATATATCATCGGACACATATAATCCACTATTGACGCAAGCTGGGCGTAATCCTGGCCTACTGACCTTGCATCTATGCTGCTTCCGATAATGGTTCCGAAAACGTCACAGGAAATATATACATCCTCTTCCCTAATATTGTCATAGAGATATTGAACAGCTTCAGTGATAATGCTTATCTTATCCCTTCCCCTTGTCTCTTCCTCATCAAAGACACAATCGTTTGCTCCCCTGTCCGTACAGAAACGGATATAGTCAAACTGTATCTCGTCAAATCCATCCCTTGCGCACTGCTTCGCTATGCTTACAAGGTAGTCCCAGTATTCGGTCTTATAAGGATTGATCCATGTATAACCGCTGTTGTCCTTATATATGGTGCCGTCCGGATTGGTAAGGCACCACTCAGGTTTCACCTCGCCTATATACGGATCTCTCATGGAAACTATCCTTGCTATAGTATATATACCGTGCTCTTTGAACTGCTCCATAAGAGCCGGCAGATCATCTATATCCGCGCTTACCGCTCCCAGCTCATCCACCATAGGGACATTCTGCATGTCATAGGTGATCCTGCCGTAGTCGTCCTTTATATCTATAACGACTGCGTTAAGCTCAGTATCGTCCATATTGTCCCAGAACGTACTCATGAAGCTTTCGTTTCCAAGAGGTTTGCTTGCAAGGTATATACCCTTCACCTTGACCGGAGTCCTGTTATCCGGCTCCTCTATAGGCTCTGCTTCTGTTTCCTCCTCTGCGTACTGTCCGCCGCCTTCATCAGCCTGAGCTTCCGAAGCTGCTGTGGAAACCTCTATCGCAGTGGTTTCAGGTACTGTCTCTCCATCATAATCCGGATCAAGAGCTGCCGGCTCATATCTTCTGCAGGATGTAAGTAAAATTGCCATGATAAAAAATACCATGGCAAATAAAATATGTCTTTTGCTACGTAGTTTTTTAATAACCATTCTTTTCCTGTCTGGTCCACTTGAAGTCCGGTATGACATCATACCAGTTTTCTATGCCTATGATCTCCTTGGCAAATTCACTGTATTCGAGTGTAGTGGCCTGCTTATCTATGTTTTTGAACACATTCCAGATATACTTTTTACGGTAAGGCTTGATATTGACATCCTCAGTCGCGTTAGTAGTCCAAAGGCCAAAGGCCAGAGACGATTTCACCTCCGAAGGAGCGTCTATCTGTCTTGAAAGAATGAAAGCGTCTATATATGGGTTGGAATCCACTATATAATACGCGTAGGCAAACGAAGCTGCCTGAAGTTCCTCCACCGTTCCTCTGGTTGCCGATTCTGATGTAAAGCCCTGCTCTGATAGTATTATATGCCTTACATTGCCTTTTGTGTCAAGCATAAAGCTCTGCTGCATATAGTCAGTAAGTATTGACAGGTTGGCAAAATTAACTACCTTTGAGTCCGTGCTCCAGGAGACCTGTCCCGTGGCAAAATCATCCCAGAACTCCGGTTCCACTGTCGGAACGCAGTAAGGGTGATAGGCAAGGCCCCAGTCCACGTTGCCATGGGCCGTTATTTCGTTTGCGACGGCAGTCAGGGTATCCTTCGCCGTATAAGTTATACTGTTGTCATTACCCTGATTCCAGTTATTATCAAGGGAGAAAAACACCCTTGCCTCGGCCTGACAGGACTTTATGGCGTTATAAAATACCCTGAAAGACCTGACATATTCCCTGACATAATCATTTAACGGCATTGGCCCGACATAGTTCCAGTTCTGGTTATTGATCTCGTTTCCGACTATCCAGTTCTGTATCCTTCCGTGATCAGAGTCCGAACCGTCATATCTTGAAGCAAGGAAGGAGGCCGTTGCCTTGATATACTTATATCCGTCCTCCGTGGCAGCGTTGAAATTATGATACATTATACTGCCTTCATGCTTCGTTCCGGGATAAAAAAGCTCCGGAACATTTGGATTATATCTGTTAAGCAGTATGGCGCTTACGTTCATGCTCTTATTGGAGAACATGGATATCGTCTTATCGTAGGCAGCCACTACATTTTTATCAAAATGATATATCTCCCCGTCATATTCATAATCGATACCGCTGCCTATAAGGGTATCGAAAGGAATATTTATAATAACATTGCATACTCCAAGGGAAAAGGCATCTGATATCTCGGATATCTCTATCAGCAGTCCCTTTTTGGAAAGCGGCTCCTTATACGGAGTTTTATTTTTGGCTATGGCCTCAGGGTTTGTCACGCATATGGTATCTGAAACTGGGATGTAGGTATGCCCTGTCCATATGCATACGAGGAAACTGTTGTACAGTCTGTCATCGGCCGTGCCTTCATTTAGCGGTATGGTAAATGTTATATCTGTAGCCTTTGTGCAGGAGGAGATCATCCTGTGTCCGGCTATGCTGTCCTCAAAGGGCTCAAGCTCAAGAAGATAAAAGTTCGGATCCTGCCCCATCTCAGTATCGGAAGGCGTAACTGAGCCGTCCATATAGCCCTTTATGACAATATCTCCGCCCTCAATAAGACACGAGGTCCATGTAACATGCTCCGAAGGCTTCTGCTCCCCGGTTTCCTGAGATGTCCCGTTATTTTCTGACGTTCCTGAGCCTGTGCTCCCGCTGATTCCAGAGTTAATGTTTCCACTTTCCGTGGAAGCTGAGGATCCGCCTGACGAAGATCCTGACGAGGAGTTTGCGGTTCCACTTAAAGAACCTGCTCCCTGAGTGACGGCAGCAGTTTCCGTTACTGTTGCGGCAGTGCTCTCTGTCCTGTCAGTTCCGCTGTCAGATGACGGTGACCTTCCTGTCACATAGGTACCGGCGTGAACAGGCGTCACGGCAGCCGTAGATGCAAGCGTGGCCTGAGGTATGTTATGATCGGTTATCTCCTCTATAATATTATCATTTCCTGGCGCCACTCCCACTTCAATATTATCAGCCTCAGTCATTTCCGGCTTCTTATCATCAGATCCCGGGCCGTCATCAGTTCCCGGACCAGGTCCGGTTTCAGATCCGGATCCAGCTTTGGAGCCGTCCGCGCCAACGGCAGCTTTTCCATCGGAAGTTTTATCCTGAGATCCCGCACCTGTTATTTCTGATTCAGAACCCCCATCAGCCTCTTCCGTATCTCTGCCTTCACCGGAAATATCCATATGTGAGGCATTGCCGTCATCCCCGGCGCCGGCGGCCTTATCATCTTCATCCTGGGAAATATTTATCTCTATATCCCTTACGGTTTCTTCCGCAACAGTAGCCTCGGCTTTATCCGCTCCAATAAGCTCATTATGAAATACCGAGCAGCCTGAAAGCATAATGGACAGGCCTATGACGCATGCCGCAAGGCCCTTTAATGAATTCAGTTTTTTTATCCTGTCATGTAACATCTTATGTCCTTTTATATATAAATATGCATAATATTCAGATGAGCTGATTATAACACAAGGCCAAGGACACCTTTATTAAACTTCCCTTACAAAATGCGGGCCCAAATAAAAATAGCTGCCACTCCGGACCAAACGGAACGCAGTGACAGCTATTTAAAAGTTACTTTCCTTCGTTGACAGTCTTCTTGATGATATCAAAGAGCTCGCCGTACTTTTCATGTGAAGATGACGGGAAGGACTTTACAAGTCTTGTTATACCAAAGGTCTTATGCTTGTAGACCTTGGATCTTAATTCCTCATATCTTGCTGCAGCCGCGTTTTTACGCCTCAGAATCTCTTCCCTTCCGGATTCTATGCGGTCGGAAAGCTCATCCCTCGTCTCCATGCCTGCAAGTGACATCTGTACTCTCGTTTTTTCTATGATGTTGGCGTTCCTTATAGCCCCTTCGGCTATCCTGCCGGTAAGCTCATCGCTGATCTTTCTCATATCAGCTCTCAGAGAATCCAGCTCCTTTAAGCGCTTGTTTAGTCCAATAAGTATGGAAACAGTTACGATGAGATCGACAAGCATTATAAGATACAGGACCGCCAGCAGTATGACGCCTATATCATGAGGTATGAGGTTTACCGTAACGTCAGCTATGACAGGGTGTACTATCCTGTATATGAAAACCACTCCAAGTCCCCAGTACAGGCTGAATTCAGGACAGATATAACCATGGAGGTTAAAAGGTTTGTCGCTGTAATCCCACCATCTGACATGGAAAAGCTTATCAAGTATCCAACCACCGAACAGCTCTATGGCAGTAGTGATTATAACTCCTCCTATAAACAGCCCTATGGCGTTTCCGTTCTGTACGTCGGTCTTAAGGAAATGGTCAAAAAAACCGAGTATGGCCACCATTCCAAAGCCGTATATCGGACATACAGGCCCGTTCAGGAAACCCCTGTTAATGACCTTTCCGAATGTCAGGGCGTGATAAATAACCTCCACACACCAGCCCAAAAAGGAGTAAATAAGAAAATAGCACAAAAAATCATACAGGTTAAAAGCTTCAATCATTTTACATGCCTCCATTCTGCCAAAAGTTTTTCGGCATTTTTGTAAGCGATGAGTTCCCTTTCCTCATCAGTAAGATCAAGTTCCAAAAACAAAGCTTTAACATCCTTTGGGAGAAAGAAGGGAAAGTCGCAGCCAAACAGACATCTCTCAGCCCCGAACATGCGGATATAACGGACCATGTCCTCCTTATCCACAAATTCCATACAGCTGGATATATCCGTATAGCAGTTTATATCCTTTAAAAGCTCAGCCCCCTCCTTAAATATGTTCCATCCGCCAAGATGAGCTCCGACCACCTCAAGTCCAGGAAAAAGCTTGAGTACGTATCTCAGCCTTTCCGGATGAGAGTAGTCGTTAGTATACTGGCCGCAATGAAAATAAAAAGGAAGCCTTCCCTGGCAGAAGTCGTAAAGCGGAAAAAGCCTTTCGTCATCTATGGGAAACATCTGTGTCTCGGGATGTATCTTTATACCCAGGAGCCCCCTTGAAATTATATACTCAGCTTCCTCGATCAGCGCTTCCTCCCCCATGGCAGCATGTACTGATCCGAAACTGTAAAAATGACCGTCATTCATAAGCCCGGCAGCGAAATCATTCACTTCTCTTGCCTGACCGGGCTTCATTGCTATTGGGAGTATCAAAAATTCATGTATACCCGCTTCTTCTCCCTGCCGTATAAGCTCGGCAGGCGTTGCAGCGATCTCTGATGATACCAGGCCGTAATAACGGCTGACACTCCTTGTGGCCTTAAGAGCGATCTTGTCCGGATACACATGAGCATGAAAATCTATTATCTTCAATACCTGTCCCCGTTTATAGCCAAAAAGGATATGGCTATGCCGCAGATCGTGAGTATAGCTATTATTGAAACGACCATTTTATGTGCCATTGTTTATCTCCTTTTTCCCGTAATAAAATACATCGCAGCTCAGTTATTCTGTCAGAAAATCCTCAGTCATTTTTATAAACAGGCTGCCCTTAAAACACCATCAACCGAGCAGCGCCTTGTCGCTCGCAAACTCCTGACCGGAAACTCTCTCAAACTGATGAAGCAGATCCTCCACAGTAAGACGCTTCTTTTCCTCGCCCTTGATGTCAAGAACTATGCGTCCTGCATTCATCATTATGAGCCTGTTGCCGTGAATTATGGCGTCCTTCATGTTATGGGTGACCATGAGAGTCGTAAGCTTCTGTGAATTAACTATCGTATCCGTAGCGTCCAGGACCTTTTCCGCCGTCTTAGGGTCAAGGGCAGCCGTATGCTCATCCAAAAGCAGGATCTTCGGTCTCTGAAGCGTAGCCATGAGCAGCGTAAGTGCCTGCCTCTGACCTCCCGACAACAATCCTACCTTAGAAGTAAGTCTGTCCTCGAGGCCAAGATTAAGCACCTTGAGCTTCTGCTTAAACTGCTCCCTCTCTCCGCTGGATACCTGCCATTTGAGGCCGCGCCTTAAGCCCCTGCGGTTGGCTATGGCAAGATTTTCCTCGATCTGCATAGTAGCTGCAGTTCCCGTCATAGGATCCTGGAACACCCTGCCTATAAGCTTGGCCCTCTTATAATCCGGAAGTCCCGTAACATCTGCGCCGTCAATGATGATGGATCCTTCATCCACCGGCCATACTCCGGCAATGGCGTTGAGCATGGTGGACTTTCCTGCTCCGTTTCCGCCGATGACGGTGACGAAGTCTCCTTCATCAAGCTTGAGATCCACTCCGTTAAGGGCGATCTTTTCATTTATGGTGCCGGGATTGAAAGTCTTGTGAATGTTTTTTAATTCAAGCATTTACTTTCCCTCCTTAATGGCAGAATTCTTTCCGGCCCTTGCAAATGAATTCTTTGCCTGTCCCTTAAGATACGGAACGGCAAGGAATACGGCAACTATGATGGCCGTGAACAGCTTCATGAGATTAGGATCGAGCTTGAGCCAGAGCACCAGCGTGTAGATCACGTAATAAATGATGCCGCCGAATATTATGAATATAAGCCTTCCTGCAAAATTAAGCTTCTTGCCCATTATGCTCTCGCCAAGGACCTCACCGATAATGACCGCTGCAAGTCCTATGACTATGGCTCCCTGTCCGCTCTTGACATCGGCAAAGCCTGAATACTGTGCAGATAAACAGCCTGCAAGTGATACAAGTCCGTTGGATATGGCAAGTCCCAGCACCTTCATGGTGTTGATGTTTATTCCCTGAGCCTTGGACATCGTAGGATTGCATCCCGTCGCTCTTAATGCAGATCCCATCTCGGTGCCGAAAAACCAGTACATAACGGCTATGACCACGATAACGAATCCAAGTCCGGTTACTATTGCCGGAGGGATATTCCTTGAGGAAATAAGCAGATAATACTTATCCACGCTTATGGCCTGATTTGCCTTAAATCCCATTATGGCAAGATTGATGGAATACAGCGCATACTGTGTAAGTATACCTGCAAGAATTGCCGGTATGCCGAGCTTGGTATGCAGAAATCCTGTCACGCAGCCGACCAAAAGGCCGCAGATCAGGGCAATGATCATGGATGTCCAGGGATTGACTCCCGCTATGATGAGCATTGCGGTTACTGCTCCGCCGGTTGCAAATGTTCCGTCGACCGACAGATCCGCTATGTCTAACAGTCTGAAGGTAACATAAACACCGAGGGCCATTATGCCCCATATAAGCCCCTGGGCAACGCTGGCCGGCAGTCTTCCTATCAGTCCGATCAGACTTAATGAACTTAGATACGCTTCCATAAAACCTCCGGATTTAAACCCTTAAATGAGGTGCTTATCTCTAAGCACCTCACTATACTATACTTCATTATGTTATATATGTCTAATTAATTATTATCACTCTGCGATCTCAGCGGCCTCATATCCGTCAGGAATGGTAACGCCAAGCTCCTCGCAGATAACAGGGTTGTACTTCTTGACAGGAGCGTCGTCATAACGTACTTCCATGGTGGAAATGTCTGCACCGTCCTTGAGGATCTCAACAGCCATCTCTCCGGTCACATGTCCGATGTTATAGTAGCTGATGGAAAGAGTTGCAACTCCGCAGCCTGACATGATGCCTTCCTCACCTGCGATGATAGGAACTCCTGCAGGGAGAGCAACATTATTTATCGTCTCAGTATATGAAGCGGCGGTATTATCAGTAGGGATATAGATAACATCGCTTGCTGAGCATGCCTCGGTAGTTACTGAAGCAAGGTCATTGGAATCTGAGAAGGTATAGATATTTACCGTAAGGCCAGCCTCCTCAAGAGCTGCCTGAACCGTATCAGCCTGGAACTTTGAGTTAGGCTCTGCTGAACAGTAAAGGATACCTACATTCTGAGCGTCAGGGAATATCTCCTGAACCATTGCCGCCTGCTCGTCCAAAGGCGCGCAGTCAGATGTACCGGAAATGTTTCCGCCCACTACTCCGTCAAAGCCGTCTATATCAAGGGCAACGCCGTAATCCGTGATGGATGTTCCAAGGATAGGAATGTCGCCGGTAGCAGCTGATGCAGCCTGGATGGATGCCGTTGCGTTTGCAAGTATAAGATCAACATCCTCGGAAACAAAGTTGGTGCAGATGGTAGTTGCCGTTGCAGCGTCGCCGTTTGCATTCTGCTCATCAAACTCTACATTAGCTTCACCAAGACCCTCTATGACTGCATCCTTGAATCCCTGGGTAGCGCTGTCAAGAGCCGTGTGCTGCATCTGCTGGCATATGCCTATAAGATACTTCTCTCCGTCAGCGGCAGCCTCAGTATCTGCTTCAGCTTCGGCCTCCGTTTCCTCAGCCTCTTCAGTCTCCGCCTCAGTTTCAGCCTCTGCCTCCGTCTCTGCAGCTGCTTCTGTTTCAGCCTCTGTCTCCTTTATTGAGCTTGAGCAGGCCGTAAGGCCAAGCATTGAAGCTGCAAGTCCTAAAGCAAGGATCTTCCTGTAAAGTTTCATAATGTTTATCCTCCTGATATCAATGCTGCATCGCACTTTAACGCGCAAATGCGCAGCGCTTTAATACATAAAAGCATTGATATATTAACGCGCATTTGTGATTAAGTCAACTGCTTTTGTAAAATCAGTGTGTATTTTTCTTAGCTATATAGCCTCCGAGCCACTGTACGATGCTAACGGCTATAACAAGGACTATCACTGTTATCCATGTAATATCGGTCATGTTTCTGTCGTGGCCGTAGCGAATGGCAAAATCTCCGAGGCCTCCGGCGCCTACCGCTCCTGCCATGGCCGTAAGTCCAAGAAGACTGATGGCAGTTATGGTCACGGCTCTTGCAAGTGAAGCTATGCTCTCCTTAAGATAGACCCTCGTAATGACCTCAAAGGGGCTTGATCCCATGGATATGGCCGCCTCAATAAGCCCGTGATCGGTTTCAGCAAGGGCCGCCTCCACCTGTCTTGTAAAAAACGGAGTACAGCCGAATACAAGAGGGACTATCGCTCCCCTTACATATATCGCCGTTCCCATTATCGCCCTTGAAACCGGCATGAGAGCCGTAAGAAGTATGATAAACGGTATGGATCTGAACAAATTAGTCACGGTATCTATGATCTTATAGACCGGCTTATTCTCCAATATCCCGCCTGGTTTTGTGACAGTAAGTATCACGCCGAGCACAAGACCGAGCACGAATGCTATGCCGCCTGCCCACACCTCCATGAGCAGCGTATCCTTCATTGCTTCTATAAAATCGTCCCAGTGCTCAATCACATTCGGCATTATATTAATCAACGTCTCTTGCATCCTTTATGACCTCCACATCGACATTAACGCTCTTGAAATAATCCAGCGCCCTGCTGATATTTTCCTTTTCTCCGCTGAATATTGCGACCGTACCTCCGATATTGGAATCTCCTACTATCTCAACATCAGCAAATACGATATTCATATAGACCTGAAACTTAAGTATGGCCGTGGATATTATAGGCTGGGACACCCTTACGTTATTATAATTGAGCCTTGCCATAAGCTCTCCCGGCTTAATCCTCGTTACAGGGTTGTCGGCCTTTAAGAAGTCCTCAGCCTTTGAGAGATTGGATGTGGATCTGATAAAAGCTCTTGTGATGTCCGCCTCCGGCTCAGTAAATACCTTTAATATGTCCCCTGTCTCGACCACACGCCCATGCTCCATGACGGCTACCTTATTGCATATGGTCTTTACCACGTCCATCTCATGGGTGATGACCACTATGGTTATGCCGAGCTCCTTATTAAGCCTTTTTAACAGTTCCAGTATGGAATGGGTAGTCTGTGGATCCAGCGCCGATGTCGCCTCATCGCACAAAAGTATCTTTGGATCATTTGCCAGCGCCCTTGCTATTGCCACACGCTGCATTTGTCCTCCGGAGAGCTGCGAAGGATAAGCATCCTCCTTATCCCCTATCTCCACCATATCAAGGAGTTTTTTTACCTTTGCCTTTATCTCCTGCTTGGATAATCCGCTGTTTTTAAGCGGAAAAGCCACATTCCCGGCAACCGTCCTTGAAGGCATGAGATTAAAATGCTGGAATATCATGCCTATCTTTTTGCGTGCCTCTCTCAGCTCCTTCTGGCTTAAGGCCGTTATGTCCCTGCCGTCGATTATCACCTCGCCGCTCGTGGGCCTGCCGAGCAGGTTTATGCATCTTACAAGAGTGGACTTTCCCGCACCGGAAAATCCTATAATGCCGAAAATGTCTCCGTCGTCTATGGTAAGGCTTACATCATTTACAGCATGAACATCCCTTCCGGAATCATTAAATTCTTTTACTATGTGTTTAAGCTCTATCAAAACCTTCCGCCTCCGGTAATTATATTTCTGCCGCAAGGGCTATATTTTCCCTTATATGGTCGCAGCACTGATGAAAGCGTGCCTTTTCATCCTCATTAAGCGGAAGCTCTATGACCTTTTCCACTCCGCCTGCTCCGACTATGGCCGGAACTCCTGCGCACACTCCGCTCTCACCGTATTCGCCGTTAAGGCTTATGCTTACCGGCATGACTCTCTTTTCATCAAATACTATGGCCTTAACGCAGCGGGCTGCCGTAAGGGCAATGGCAAAGTCAGTATGGTGCTTGCCGTTGAATGTGATCCATCCGCCTTCCCTTCCGGCGTTTTCCGCCTTATCCCTGTCAAATATGAACCTCTCGTCATTTTTGGCAAGCTCATCAAGCGGCATGCCATTGATATTAAATACTGACCACGGAGTTATCTGGGAGCTGCCGTGCTCTCCTATCATGTATCCCGTCACGGAAGCCGTTGCCACATTGCACTGTTTTGCCACATATGCCTTTAGCCTTGCGGTATCGAGCCCTGTTCCGGTACCGAATATGCGCCCTTTTGCAAGTGGTATCCTCTTTATAAGTTCATTCGTCACCACGTCGCATGGATTTGAAATGCTTACGATGCAGCCATTAAATCCCGATGCGGCTATCCTGTCGGCGCACTCCCTTGCCGCAGGTATATTGTACTTAAGCTCCACGACTCTGTCGGAATTACCGATAAGGAGCTCTATCCTTCCAACGCTGTATACTATCACGTCACAGTCCTTAAGATCCGGATAGTCCCCTACCTTTACGCTTATATCATGAGGCAGGAACTCTGCGCTGTCGAATATATCCTGCCTTTCAGCATTTGCCTTTTTCTCATTGGTATCTATGAGCACAAACTCATCTCCTATACCCATGAGAGCAAGGGTGTAGAGAACATGGCAGCCGACATTTCCTATACCGATTATGCCTATCTTTACCTTATACATATCTATCTTGTCTCCCCGATCTATTTTTAACATCTGTCCCGAAAAACTGGAACGTCCTTAGAATTTCTCCCTGATGCTCTTAAGTCTCCTTATGGCCTCAAGAAGTGTTTCATCCTTCTTTGAGAAATTGAACCTTATATAATTATTTACCGGCTCGTTAAAGAATACAGAACCCGGAACGCCGGCAACCCCGACTCTCTTTATAAGCTCTTCTGCAAACTCAAGGTCATTATCAAAGCCGAATTCCCCTATATCCACCATGATATAGTATGCGCCCTCCGGCACGTTGTGCTTAAGGCCTATCTCATCAAGGCCGTCTAAAAATATATCACGTTTTCTGGTATATTTCTTCAGGAAATCATCATAGTAATCCTGTCCGAAATTGAGTCCTGTGACTATGGCCTCCTGCAGCGGCGCCGGGGCACCTACCGTCAGGAAATCATGCACCTTCCTTATCCTGTCCGTTATCTCAGGCGGCGCTATGGTATATCCAAGCCTCCAGCCTGTTATGGAATAGGTCTTTGAAAGCGAGCTGGTGGATATGGTCCTCTTCCTCATTCCCGGAAGCGATGCAAAATATATGTGCTTATTAGGCTTAAATACTATATGCTCATATACCTCATCGGTTATCACATATGCGTCGTACTTTTCCGCAAGCCCGGCTATAAGCTCAAGCTCCTCAAGCTTAAATACCTTGCCGCATGGATTGGAAGGATTGCACAGTATAAGCGCCTTGG
Organism: uncultured Lachnospiraceae bacterium; assembly: GCA_944381575.1. GTDB lineage: Bacteria > Bacillota > Clostridia > Lachnospirales > Lachnospiraceae > Avilachnospira. The sequence goes on from CALWLS010000001.1 coordinate 314,452, forward strand.
CCCCGTCCTTAAACGCCTGCTCAAGCCTCTCGGGATCAAAATTATATTCCGGCGGGTCAAGCGGAACGTATATCGGTTCAGCGCCGGAGAGTATAGTGTCCGCGCCATAGTTTTCATAAAAAGGCGAAAATATTGCAACCTTATCTCCCGGATCCGCTATGGCCATCATGGTGGCCATCATGGCCTCGGTTCCTCCGCAGGTAACAACTATCTCCTGCTCCGGATCTATATCCATGCCCATGAGCGCCGACTGTTTTTTGGCAAGAGCCTTCCTTAAGTTTGGAGCTCCCCATGTGATGGCGTACTGATGCACGTCCTTATCCGCCGTCGCCTTAAGGGCGTCAAGAATCTCCTTTGGAGGGTCAAAATCCGGAAACCCCTGTGAGAGGTTTACCGCATCATATTGTAGAGATATCCTCGTCATCCTCCTGATGACGGAATCCGTGAAATTCGCTGTTTTCTTAGATAACTGCTTCATGTTGTCAAACTTCCCTTTTTATCTTTAATCACATATGAGCCCAGACCATATTCATGATCCGAGCTCATATATTATGTCATGATTACTTATAATCGGCAAGAAGATCCTGATCCCAGCCCTGGGCTATGAAATATCCGCCGAACTCGTTGTTGAATACGTCTATCTCATCATCTGTCTGGAAAGCCTTGATGACCTTGTCATAAACCTCTACCTTTTCCGGATCGGAAAGGTCGGCGGTCTTTGCGGCTACTATATTCCAGTACTGGCTCTCTGAAACGCTCGTATCCTTAAACAGTGCCTCCTCCGTCTTAAGGCCGAAGTCAAGGGCATAGTTTCCGTTGATTATGCCTGCGGTGATATCCGGAAGCACTGACGGGATAGTATTTGCAGCAAGCTCCTCAATGGTGATATCCACATTGTAGGTCTCGATATCGTCTATGGTAGGGCTGAAGGCTGATTCCTCGCTAAGCTCGATAAGCCCGGCTGACTCAAGGACCTTTAAAGCCCTTCCTCCGTTGGTAAGGTCGTTAGGTATGGCAATAACGTCGCCGTCCTTGATCTCGTCCACTGAAGTAATCTTATCTGAGTAAAGGTTAAGCGGTATGATAAATGTATTGCCTACCGCCTGGATCTCATAGCCGTACTGCTCTATCTCGTTATTAAGATATATCTGATGCTGGAATGAGTTAAGATCGATCTCACCGCTGTTTAAAGCATTGTTAGGGGTCACATAATCCGAGAACTGAACGAGTTCAAGATCGATGCCTTCCTCCTTAAGCTTTTCAGCCGGGCCCTCCCAGAGGTCCTCATAAATGCTTCCAACGACTCCAAGCTTAACCACTACGTTTTCACCGTCAGCAGCAGCTCCATCATCCTCAGCCTCTGATGCAGCCTCCGTATCCTCAGCAGAGGTCCCTTCCGTCTCAGCTGCCGATGTTGACGCAGCCTCACCCGAACCATCAGACGCTCCGCATCCCGTAATTACCGCTGCAAATGTTAAAGCCGTTACTGCTGCTATTATTGATCTTCTCATTTTCTATTCCTCCAAGTATTGGTTATTTTTTAGTCCACCTGTCTGTCATAAGACACAGGTACGTTTATCATTATTATTAAATTGTCATCTGCCCTGTATCTTAAAGACATGAAAGCATAAAAATAGCAGGGCTCGTCTTAAACTGCCCTGCTTATAATTAAAGCTTATCCTCTAAGAAGGTCATGAGCAATCAAGACGACAGGAAGCGATACGGCACATCATCATACCGTACATCATCTGCATGCACATGACCATAGCTTCGCGGCCTGTCCTCATAGCTGTTTCTCCTTTCCTCACGATCTCTTATCTGCCTTTGACTCACATGTAAATATGATTAAATCATAAGGCTCTTGGTTGTGAAAATTGTCTATCGCTTCAGCGATATGTATAAAATATCATCGTCTTATTCTATTGTCAACACTTTTATTGATTTTTTTTCTATTCAGCTATTTATTTTAATGATAGCAGATTGCATTTTTAAGGTTATAAGCTTCACTTTGACTGCTTTTTTATGTCGTTCAGCCATTTTTAAGGCAGCCCTTCGCTCTTATTTACATTAACCATGCGTGCCATATAAAGTAGTGGGTATGGGTTTCCCCGTTCATCAAGTTCGGTCCTTTTGTAAACATGAAACCCCATGTGTTCATAAAATCCTTTTGCCTGCGGGTTCTGTTCATTGACCGTCAGACGTTTAACGGCATAGTTTTCTATCCCATGCTGGATCAGGCGTTTTCCCAGTCCTTTTCCTCTTTCCTCCGGGGAAATAAACAGCATTTCAAGAGAGCCGTCCTCTATCCTCATAAAGGCAACGGCGCGTCCTTTATCATCCTCCGCTATCAATAGATGCTCAACTCCGTTCAGTGCCTACGGAACATATTCTTTTATATTTTTTATTTCTTCGTTCGACAGGAACAGATGTGTGGCTCTTACAGAAGCCTCCCATATTTCTAACAGCCGGTTTATCAGATCCGGATCCCTGTCTGTTATTTCCAATATTTTCATATTTACCTCTTTACCTCACTGTAATCTCAAATTGGCCAGCATCAGCTTAACCTGTATTCAGATTCAGTATTTCAACGATAAACCACATAACGGTGATGCGGCATATCCATGCCTCTGTAATGCTTAGTCCATTTATCTTTTACTGTCATTCCATTCCTTATGGCAACATTTTGAGAAGCTATATTAGTATCCCTGATAATGGAGCATACTTCCGCTGCATTTAATGTTTCAAATGCATACTTTTTACACGCCTGCGCCGCCTCTGTGGCATATCCCTTATGCCAGTACTCCCGTTCAAATAGATAGCCTATCTCAAGGACTTCACCATCCTTCCAGTTCTGCATGGTAAGCCCGCACTGCCCTATCATTTCATTCGTTTCCTTAAGGACCACTGCCCACAATCCAAAGCCCCATTTATGATAACGGGCGATCTGCCTGTCAAGCCATTCTCTTACTTCATCGTCACTAAACGCGCCCTCATAGGCATACATTGCATCATCGTCCTTAAGGATCCTGCATAAAGACGCAAAGTCAGGCTGATCCATCTCTCGCAGATATAATCGTTCGGTTTCAAGTATCATAATAATTATCTCCAATAGCATTTGCCATTTAAACTGATATATTATGTATTAAGAAAGCGTGGATCTCATCAAATTGAATTATGCCGTTCACCACAAACAGGAATCCGTTTTTTCATAATATGCGAATGCATCTTAATTCCTCACATTTGCCCTATACTTAAGTTGTTTCCACACCATACTGTAATCTTTTTCATTCGTTGCTTCATCTGTACCAGACTTAATTATATCAAAATGCTCTCTCAGATAGAATTTTAATGCACGGGTATTTTTTACATAAACATTTAAAGTCAATTCATTTCTGATCGTTTTTACATGATCCAGTAATTGCTTACCTATATGATGGGATTGACATTCGCTTTTAACAAAAATTCCAGAAATATAATTATGGTCCAAGCCTATAAATCCCTGTATGCTGCCGTTGTCTTCATAAACATACACTTCGGCTTTAGCCAACATGTTTTTAACCATTTCAAAATTGCCTAACCAGTATGCCGGATCGATAAAATCATGGGCTGATATATTCGTATTAAGCCAAATGCCGGCAACGGTATCAATGTCTGTTTCCTGCATTATCCGAATCAAAATAACCTCCAGTCAGCACTATTTCTTTTTCGGCGCATAGTCCTTCATTTCAGGGATAGCCCCTCCTGCCACGGCCCAGAGATACAGGCTTGCTACACTGCAATAAGGACTGAACCGTCTGCGGTATTTTTCAAACAGCTTTCGGTCTATTTTCCTGTGGTGATACACCATGCGAAGGCCGCGCTGGATAGCCAGATCGTCAAAACTGAATATGTCAGGCCGTTGCAGGCAGAACAGCAGGATCATTTCCGCCGTCCATACGCCTATCCCCTTTAAAGACGCCAGCGCCTGTATCGCTTCTTTGTCCGGCAGCTGCGATATCTCCTGCAGAGCAAATTCTCCGGTTTTTACTTTTTCAGCAAAATCCTTGATGTATTCAGCTTTTCGAAATGTCATTCCAAAGGACTGCAGTGTGCCTGTATCAGCTGCCGAAATACTCTCCGCATTCACTTCTCCAAACTGCGCCTTCATTCTCGCCCATATCGTTGCCTGCGCCTTTGTCGATATCTGCTGGCCGATAATGTGATGTACTACGGACGAAAACAGGTCGGTATCTACCTCACGGTCAACGCGGCCGATTTTTTCGATAACTTCGCTGAGACGCTTATCTTTGGCTTTCAGATATTCTATTTCGCGCTCTCCATAGCAGAAATACAAGACTTTTACCTCCCGCAGCATTAATTTCAAAATATTTAATGATGATTGTATCATAATGTTATTGAAACATCTCCTCAAAAAAATGTGCCGCTGATCTCTCAGTGACACATTTTTCTCAATTCAATCCCCGGCAAAATAGAGTCCTCGCAGATATCCATTTGGGTCAAATGCCGGCAGGTCACCGCCGAAAGGTGTATCTCTTGGCCTTCCTCAGGGGAAATATCCCTCAATACGCCCGGTGATCCCTTACGGTCGTCTGATGGTATCAATGGAAAATAATTTATATACTCTTCCTGCGCCCCCTTAAATACATAAATATTTCCCTCATAAACTGGCTTAAAAAGTGTATCGGCGCTGTTATGCCAAAGCTCATACGTCCCAGAGTAAGGCTCATAGCTTATAAAGAAATGATCGGGTTCCTCCTCTCCATCAAAATAAAGACGACAGTCTCCATATTGATAATCTGTGCTGTCAACTGCCTCCATGACTGCCGTCTCCCCCGTAAGCTCATTGACTACTATCTCCGCTGTTTCCTGCTCCTTCATAACTGTTTCATATTCCTCCGGGCTCACGCTTACCGGCAGAGATATACTTCCATGTACAGCATAATAAAGGCCACGATCCTCAAAATCCTCAGGCCTTGGGGACAGCTCTACCCAGATCTCGGTTACAGGCATCCAGTTCCTGTCTATATGGTCTTTTATAATATCATAATAGGGAAGTTCAAAAGCCGTTTTAGAATGTGCTTCTTCCAATACCTGGAGACCTTCCTTCGTAAATGGCTCAATACTGTAGCTTTTAAGCAACTCTATCTCCTCAGGCAGGAGCACATTTTCATCATCGTAAATGGTGAAAAGTTCCATTGCGTCATCTATCGTCGATGGCTCGGACTCTGACAATTCACCCTCTATGGATTTCAAAAACTCAATATTCCGCTTCTCTATATCCGTAAATTCTGACTCAGGGTCTCCGTCCTCAGGTACATACCACTTCTGCTTTTCAAAATGCTCCTGAAGCTCTTCATCTTTAAAGCTGCGGCCATGGGCAGCATAGAACTGGTTTCTGAGAAGCCTGATTTCTCCCTCTCCCATGCAAATGATATCGGCTCTCTTGCTACACTTTCCTTAAGACTCCTATTTACCGTAAATGTAAGTTGATTGCGGTTTAGCCTGCCTCCGGGTTTTACCTCAAGCTGGTATGCAGGATCGCCCGCCTTGAGATAGTATCCGCATATATCCTTTGAGTCCTCTGACAGCATACGGGCAGGATCAAATTCTTCGGTTTCCTCCTGAGAGGATATATGCTTGCTTTCTATCGTGATTTCGGATGTTTCCGCTTCTATCTCCCCGGTTTCTGTCTCTTCGGTTTCGGTCTCCGATACCGCAAATTCCGCATAACCCGTAGTGGTCTGCTCACCGTTATCCTTAGAACATCCAGCTGATCCCAAAACAGAAAAAATTATCAACAAGAGTAAGATACACTTTTTCATGTCTCTATCCTCCTCAAGAATTATCATTATCTGATTATTCATTAAAAGCTGATTCTATTATGACCATATCATTTTCTGCATCTTCATCTCAACATAAGATTATCTTACATTTTAAACTCAGTTCTTACAGAAATGTTCTATCTATATGTTTCAATACCATGAGCATTTACTGATGTGCGATAAAGAAGTAATAGAAGTGTAAAAAATTTTGCCGTTCCTATCCGGCACTCGCG
>CALWLS010000002.1 GCA_944381575.1 uncultured Lachnospiraceae bacterium
GATACGGCGACCACCGAGATCTACTCTCTTTCCCTACACGACGCTCTTCCGATCTCACTGGTTTAAGGTCAGGTGGATAGACCGAGCCATTTCTATCCACGCTCTCCATGCGGAGAGCGACTGTGGCACGGTTCTTTTCGCGTCGGAAAATGAGGATTTCTATCCACGCTCTCCATGCGGAGAGCGACCGTGTATCTGCAGAAGAGAAAAGAGTAACGGCAGAATTTCTATCCACGCTCTCCATGCGGAGAGCGACTCTATGGTAGATTTACATTCCTTAATTTCCCTTCTAAATTTCTATCCACGCTCTCCATGCGGAGAGCGACATAGCACCGCCAAACGGTATAGTTATCCAATGCGTATTTCTATCCACGCTCTCCATGCGGAGAGCGACGCTAAAAACTCAGGGGTGAAAGAGTTACTGGAAATATTTCTATCCACGCTCTCCATGCGGAGAGCGACTCTATGGTAGATTTACATTCCTTAATTTCCCTTCTAAATTTCTATCCACGCTCTCCATGCGGAGAGCGACATAGCACCGCCAAACGGTATAGTTATCCAATGCGTATTTCTATCCACGCTCTCCATGCGGAGAGCGACGCTAAAAACTCAGGGGTGAAAGAGTTACTGGAAATATTTCTATCCACGCTCTCCATGCGGAGAGCGACTTATATCCCGCTCGGCATGATCGGCGATCAGAAAATTTCTATCCACGCTCTCCATGCGGAGAGCGACCCGGCAGAAGATAACAAGAACAAAGAAAGGAATATTTCTATCCACGCTCTCCATGCGGAGAGCGACCATATTTACTGACAAACAGGGCGCTACCGGCACTATTTCTATCCACGCTCTCCATGCGGAGAGCGACGACCATTTCTCTATTATTTCAACTGCTAACTCGGGATTTCTATCCACGCTCTCCATGCGGAGAGCGACATAACACGCCTTATTCCGCTCGGAGCAGAGCTTATTTCTATCCACGCTCTCCATGCGGAGAGCGACGGCAAAACCATACAGTTTGATTGCATGATTTTGTGATTTTTTACCATATTATGCAAATTTTAATATGGTAAAATAACTTAATTAATAATTATTTATGCTAAATTCTATCAGTTTTCTACAAAAATTAATTGACAGAATAGTTTTTGAGCAGTGCGACAGACCCCATAATCTTCTGACAGCTTATGGTTCGCACATTCATAACTAAATCAGCAGTATATCATCCTGCATATACTGCGGTGTCCTTCCTATGTGTTCTACTTTTGTTTTGTAATTGTTTCCCAGCTGATAAAACCTTAAACTGTCCAGATCTTTATCGATCAGTTTGCTTATTTCTGATTTGAACTGGACATATTGCGCCGCATCCAGCATACATTCAAAAACCGAATTCTGAACTCTCTGCCCGTAATTGACACATGCCTTCGCGACCTTGCGCAGCCGTTTTCGGCCATCCGCATTTTCAGTATTTACATCATATGTTACAAGTACAAGCATTATCTCACCGCCTCATATAAACAATCAGTTATATTGTTATTTCCAGAAAAACGGAGGATACCTGTCAATATCTCCACGCAGTTTCCTTGCTAATAATAAAGACTGAACATATGGTACTAATCCCCATGGTATTTTCTCTCCTAAAAAAGGATGCCGTATGATTTCCTGTTTTCTTTGCTGCCAGGCTTGTAAAAATGCTCTCCTGCCGTCATCAGTTAGTAAAACTGCTCCGCTTTGCTGCTTTTGACAATGCTTATCGGTTATTACTTTTTGATTGACGCATGTCACCACAAAACGATCTGCATATACCGATCTCAGCTCTTCCATCAGATCCAGAGCCAGGCTTGTTCTTCCAGACCTTGCCCTATGCAAAAATCCCACATATGGATCCAGTCCGACTCCCTCCAGCGCAGCTGCACAGTCGCGCGCCAAGAGCGTATATGCAAAAGATAAGAGCGCATTTATCGGATCCATCGGAGGACGCCGGCTGCGTCCATTAAAAGCAAATGACTCCCGCTGCTGCAATATCAGACTGTCAAAGCCGTCAAAGTAAAGCTGCGCGGCCTCTCCCTCAATACCTCTAAGCTCTTCAAGCGTTGCAGCATTTTCGATCCTTGGCATGGAACCGGCTATCAGACTTGATAATCGCTTTAATTTATCTACCGGCACCCGTTGAGGATGATCTCTTGTCGCACGTTCCAAAACCCATCTTGAATTATAGACTTTTCCCAAAATGAATCCTTTGGCCAGATCACGGCTTTTTTCCTGATCGTCAGAGCTTCTGTATTGTTCCTGCCTGAGCAATACATTTCCTTTATTTTCTCCTGAAACTCTTACAAGAAACTTTCCTCTCGTCGAAAAGAACGCCATATCTATATCTCTTTCAGCACATGCGCCCATCAGTGCGGGAGAAGCTCCCGCATATGAAAAACATAGTATTGCCTCAAAATTATGCAGCGGAAACCTTGCTGTTTCCTTTTTATCAATATTTACGACAATATTTTCAACATCCAATGTAAGATAACTTTCAGCCGTTAATACAAACAATGTGTTCAGCAGCTTCCTCATAATGTCCCTGCTCCCGAATCATCATATATATGAGAACTTATATAATCATTTACATTTATATTGCCGCAAAGCTTTGGCAGACACAGCTCTTTTAATGAGCAGGCATTACAATGCTTTCCCGGTTTGACTTTTGGAGTATAACCACGCAGATAATATTCATTCATCTCCTTTGCCATTGCCTGTGCCCTGCTTCTTAATTCATCAGAAATATCAACTGTCTCCCTGCGCCTTGTTTCAGCATAGTATATGGCTCCCTTAGGTATATCACAAACAAGCATTTCCTCCAAAGCCATTGCCTGAGCACATAATTGCAGCCTGTCCGCATCATTTTGTTTAGGTGAACCATGCTTGTATTCAACTGGAAATGGGATCCACAGACCATCCCTGCCATTAAGCCTGATTCCATTTTTATCAGCTTTGAATTCCACTACATCGCATATGCCTGACATTTTTAATCTGTGGCTTATTACACGCAGTCCTCTTACGGTAAACAGATCTCCTCTTTTTTCAACGATATTGTCATCATGGCAGCGCTCATGCTGGATACGGCCCTCTGCCGTACGCACATCTTCAGCCCATTGGAGTTCAAGATAGGCCAAGGCCCATTGCCTGCGGCAGAAGGAAAAATGCTGTATCCCCGACATTTGCAGATAATCATCAGTATCAATCATAGATCTCAACCTTAAGATCAGAAGGACTTTCACAGGTTATTTCATAGTCATCTATATCCCTTGGATTATCCACTCCATTTTTCAGACTCACATGCAATAATCTATGAACTTTAGCAGACGGATACTGTCCACTCTTGCAGTTATGTTCCCACCAGTACATCTTTACCACTTCCATGCTGCCCTCAGGTCTTGCCGATGAAGCGTCATTTTCAAATATTGTCTTAAGTGCCTCCTTTAACAATTCGGCATCTTCGTCAGAAAATCCGGTCTTCTCCGCAAGCTGGCAGTTAATGCTTCCGAATGTCGTATACACGCCAAATCCTACTCTATGCTTGGTACCCATTGTATCGCTTGACTTTTTATCGGCCGGCTCACTGTTTACACTTTTTGTTATCTGAAGGCTGTCAATGATTATAGGATCCACACTGAAAGCCGGGTGTATGGATACAGGACCGCGGACTCCAACGGAAACACCATTATCATTACCGCCCTTAAATGCAAATACCTGCCCAAAGCTGCGGACGTCCAGCCATTCTTCACATGCTGCCTTTGCGTAGGCCTCCTTATCCTTTTTCTTCCCTGCTTCAACAAGCGCCTGGCAGTTTTCTGCTCTTTCCTTTAAACTCCTGAATCCGTCATTTGCCCTGTCATCTGACTGGACAAATACCTTAGCTCCAAGATCCATCATACGGTTACGTATTTTCCTTTTCAGGCATACGTCCGATATCTCTCCATTTCCATTATATGTTTCTCTCGGCCTGTTTCCATTAAGAGGATCCCCGTTAGGGTTAGCATGCTTAACAGCAATTACCAATGCGAAATCTATCTTTTTACTTAATACAGCCATGTTTTTCTCCTTATTCAAATATGTCATAAATTTCAAAATATTAGTCAGCTCATCATATCTAAAATGCTTTACTCTTCATTGTCATTATCATTCTCTTCTTTTGAGTTTGATTTTTTCATAAATTCTGCCCTTTGGCTTGCATATCCAAGCATATACAATTCGCTCAGAGGTTCATTGTTGAATTCATCTGCCGGAATCCTGTCTATCAGCTTCAGCATCAGATCATTTGCGTAAGTTGACCTGCCATTTTTTATCAGGTTTTCAAGATAAGGCATCGTCTGTCTTCTAAGTATCTCCAAGGTCTTTGCCGGTCTCTGTGTAAATGCGACCTCATATCTTAGGGCGTTTGTGGGTCTTTTGTTGCCATCACCGGATGTTTTATTAGAAAAATAATTGGAATCTTCTTCTATCTGATTTAAACAGGCGAGTATCCTGCCAAACAGATAACTACGATCTTTACAGATTTCATCAACAGCCATACTGTACTCCTCCTTTTTATTGCGATGATAATATCCGCATATTAACGCACATGCGATATTCCTTGTTTTATTTGCTTCCCAGGGTTCCAGGGCGATCCCGTTGGAGGCTCTCCTCACCGCCGATAGCATTATATCCCTCGGAAATATCTTCATCTCCGAAATACACGGCAATATGCGTTCAATAGTGTTTTGTTTAAGCTTTGCATCGACTTTACTTCCATAAGCCGCTTCCGCTATCTCCTTTGGCGACGGCGCTCCGTAAAATCTGACTAAAGTATCAAATTTGCCGCTGTTCTTTTCACTCTCTTTTTTTGCAATCAGCTCCCAGGTAAAGTGTTTGTGCCAGTCCTCAATACTGTCCATAAGCTTTGAGCCTGTAAGCTCTCTGTAGTACCTTATGGACATTCTGCCCGGAGTAGCAGAGTCGAGGATCATAACGGAAACATAATCTGAATTAACTAATTTGCCCCTATATCCTGCAATCGCCTTATTAAATTCCATGGCAAATGCAGCCCTGGTATCAGCAGACGTTTTCTCTGATCTTATAAGAGAAATAATATCGATATCATTATTTTCCCTGATAAGATCCACGGTATCATTCATCAACTGCGGTACCGGTTCATTACCGGCTGACCAGCACACAATAGCCTGGTCACCATTTAATGTCCCCTGCTTACCAATCAGCCACCTCAAGGCGCTGTGAGCTTTCTGGGTAGTTTCATATCCAATGGAGAGCGCCTCTTCAGCATCCTTAAATCTGCCTCTGTAGGTAAAATTAGTATTATCATTACTTGAGATCAGTTTTGCGCGGTCTCCGGAATTTCGTATCTTGTATGGACTCAAAGCTGAAAGCGACATTTCTTTACCTTGAACATAACATATCCCGGTTTTATTCAAGGTCGAAATATAGTAATCAGTAAAGCTGTCCCATATTTCTTTTTCATCATGCAGCCTTATATCGCCTACCCTGTACCTGACAAAAGCCTCGAACTGATCACTAAGATTACGGAATATTTCCGGTGCATCCTCTTTGGTCCCTGTCCACTTTTTTAAAAGCTTTCCATCTTCACCTGCGATCAATATATGGCGCGCTATAAGATCTTCGATCAGTCTGCCTTTTTTCAGGTATTTATATACCGCCCTGATCTCCCCGTTCCCATATTTGGAATCACACCAGTCCTTAAGCTGGTCCATGTATGCTTCATATTGAGATTCTTTCGGACCGCCGTATTTTTTATAATCCCCTGCTATATATTGAAGCTTATCCACCAGCGGGTGAGGCACAGGCCCGGAAGTTCTGGCTGAGGATTCTTCAGTACACGGAATAATGGTAGTCATTTCGTCTTTGCGAAGTATGGATGCGTAAATCAGATCTCCATCCTCATTCAAATCGATCTGAATATTTACCTTTTGCGTAGTATGCGCTACAGGAAGCAGCATAGGCGCATCCCAGCCAAAACGGTTATATGTAGGCTTGCCTATTTTGTCTAAATTATTATTGTATGTTTTGAAGGTGCTTTCTATCCAGCTCATTTGGCAGCCTCCTCATACAGATCATCACATGTACTCATGTTTTCTCCGAGAATAAATTTCTTCGAGTGCTGTCCGTGGATCGGCCTTACTATCTCACACTTATCCGGCGGAACAAATTCGATCACGCCGTTTTTCATGACCGGATTCCATAATCTTTCATACATATTTCCGTCTCCGGATTCATCGGCATAGGTTATACCATGGACCATAGCTCCAAAAGCTATCGAAGGCGTACCGTCATAGACTCCGGTACCCTCTTCAAAATCGCATGGTTCAACATATCCCTGGCATTCTCTTGTTCCAAGAAAAATGTCTCTCCGTCCTCCCCGTTCCAGCATGCGCTTTGCAATAAAGTAATGCTTGTTTTCATTTCTGTCAGCTTCAAGATCAGATCTAAGCATATTCCATTCAAAATGCGCCTTGACCTTATATGAAACATTGGACAGATACGTATATATCGACAGATCGTTGGTCCCGTCATTATATTTGACAGGCCGCACACCTTTGGACTCTGTTTCTATCTCGTTCATTACCCTTATCGCATCGGGTACCCAAATAAACGTCGGCTTCCAGTAGATGCTCTCCAATATACCTTTTATGGCCTGATACGTCGGTATAGGATAAGTAAACTTTTCACCTCCGATCCTTGTCAGCGGATCGCTGAATAACGCATATCTGCCCCAGACCCTGAAGGAAATGCTGTTACTGTATCTCAATATCATCCCTCCTTTAACTGAAATAACTTATTGATTCCTGATATATTTAAATAAAAATTCCTGAACTATTATTAGAGTCAATATTTAAACCAATGATCTCATCATAAAATCCTTCTTTTAAAACATACACTGCCCCGTCCAACGCCGTACCGACGGCATTTCCCAATTTTTTGTTAATGGAACTTCCGACGGATACAACATACGGCTGGAGCTCACGCAGATCGATATGGTCTTTGTCTGAATAAAGCTTTTCTATAAGTGCTTTGCCCTCCTTATAAGGAACAACGACAGGAATAGTCTCATCCTCTATCGCTTTAAATTCAGCTTCTGCCGTGCCAAAGGCCTGCCTCATATACATATCTCCCAATTTGGATCCTTCCTTCGTATAGGCCAAAGCCTTGACTGCTTCCCTGTTTGACGACAACAGCTCTACCATAGTTGTGTCTGATGACAGTTTGTAACACATTTCTATCCTCTGCTTTTCCCCATAATAATATTCCTGATAGTATTCACTGATGGATTTAGGAGAAAGAATGTCATCATCCCCGGTCTTTATTATGGTCAGCTCCGCAGCCTTGGCCCCGTCATTGATCTCAGGAAGATTTGACTGATTCTCATCCTTATCTTTTATTATATATACATATCCTATGGCTTTCTCCCCATTTCTATTACATCTTCCTGCTGCCTGGGCAATACTTGAAAGTCCTGCCAGGCTTCTTACTACACACTCAAAGCTGATATCCACTCCGGCCTCGATCAGCTGAGTGCTCACACATATTATTTTTTCATGATTTTCAAGACATGCACGTATATTATCCAGGATCTCGTTTCTGTGCCTTGGGCACAGATTGGTCGTAAGACAGAACAGCTTTACATCGCCGGTGATCCGTGATGATAAACTATTCACCAGCCTGTTGACAGCCCTTTTAGTATTAAGAATAACCATAACATTATTGTTATCATCCATAAGTCCTGTTACAAACTCCGCAATTTCCTCAGATGTTTGTTCTCCCAGAGAAAGTCTGTCCGTTATGATCCGTGTACGCTTAAAAGCACTGAATATTCCGTCTGTGTCTTTAACGATATCTGTCGGCCTGCTGAAAATGACAGGATAAGCCGTTTTGTCAAGCGCCGGCTGTGTAGCTGTACACATGATCACTGTACATCCGAATACGTATGCTAAAACATTTACTGCCATATTCAGCAGACATGTATCCTTACGCGGCAGCGCCTGTATTTCATCAAACAGCAGTATTGAACCGGCAAGGGCGGACATTCGTCTGACATTTTGTCTCGGTGCCGCAAACAGTGTATTAAGCATTTGCACCATAGTAGTACATATAACCGGCGTTCCCTGCCATCTGGCACTTGATGACAGCCATCTCTCATTTCCCTCATTATCTTCATTATCTATCACAACGTCTGAATGATGTTCCAGAACATATTCATCTCTTCCTACAGCCTTGCGTATCACCTCCGCATTCTGTCTGGTGATGGATTTGTATGGAGAAAAATAGAAAATGTGCTGAGCATTATGCCTCTTTGCCATTTCGACACAGAACCTTAATCCCGACAGAGTCTTTCCTCCGCCCGTAGGCACATACAGTCTGTATATCCCAGGTTCCATATTTTTACCGGCTTCATGACATTGAACTGATATGGTTTTTCTGACATTATCAATATCATATCTATAAGGCAGATGAGCCACATATGATTCGACATTTTCAGATATTTTTCTCCAAATACTCTCACGGGACTTTTCATTTTCAATATGCAAAAGTCCTGTTTGTTTCACGAAACAGGCCGTGTCAGTCCAATCGGCATCTATGAGGGCGCTGAAAATAAATCTCTGAATGAGACCTAATCCAAAACAGACTACGTCCCCGTTTTTTTCGGCATTCGCTCCTTCAGGCATTGTCTTTGCAAGCCTGCCAGATATTAGATCCTTTATCTCTTCCGCTGATTTCCTTATAAGCTCCTTAAGTTCATCTTCATCACAGCATTCATTAAAGAAATTTTTGACGCATTCATCATATAATTTATTTGCCTGGTCTGAATACATCCTTTCGAGCCATGGTAATGATCCATCCAATGATATGTAATCGCATCGTCCTGAGTGGTGGCAACCTATGGCCAGTGAGATCATCTGAGCCATTATTGTATATACCTGACCCTGATCCCTACAATTTTCCCATATCCATCTCATTCCCGCTGAGGCATGATTGATCTTTTCCGGTGTGCTGAGCTTAATATGCTCCTGATTCCTATTGCATGCCTTACCCATATCATGGATTTTGCCGGCTAAATAGCCGGTATACTTAAGTCCGATCTGTGCACATGCCTCAGAACACAGCTCGGCGACATTATCAGAGTGCTCTTTCAGGGACTGATATATTATTTCGCCATTTACGGATAGAAGTTTGTGCGCGATCAATTTTCTGCTGCTGTTCAATTTATTGTTCCTTTTCTTGCATAAATAACTTTTTGCTTTAATTCATTGGTTTCAATTTAATATTATATTTTATGCTATAGCTTGTCAAGCTTTTTCAAAATATATATAATACCTATGCCATCATTTTATACTCAGTAATTTGATGTGGATAGAAATAATTCTTTGGTTTCAGAAGCGAAAAAGGAGCCTGCGCATTATTTTTTAATGCATAAGCTCCTTTTTTCTTCTAAACGATATATCTTCAAACAATTCTTTTTATTTATTTACGATACATTTTTTTCAGTTTTGGATTCAAGGGGAACTACAGCTAAGGTTTTTCCAAGAGGAATAAGAAGCCTGATCAGTGTATCAATCTGCGGGTTTGATATTCCTTTTTCCATACGAGCTATAACAGGCTGCTTTACACCGCTGAGTTCCTCTAATTTTTTCTGAGTAATCCCCTTTTCATGTCTTGCTTTTATAAGCTCTCCAATAAGCGCAACTCTTAAATCACTCTCGGCTCTTTCATCGACAGTCATAAGAGATTCAATATAATCTAATGCATTTTCTCCAATAGCATCATCACCACGTTCATGTAAATCATTTAGTGCTTCTTTGGCTTTAGCTAAAGCTTCTTTACACTCCCCATTCCTCATAATATTCACCTCCTGTCCTCTTTATATTTGCTAAAGTTTCTTTTTGCAGCATCAATTTCTTTGACTGGAGTTTTTTGTGTCTTTTTTATAAAATGATGTAATAAGACAAATTTATCTCCATCAAATGAGGCAAAAAGTATTCTATTCCTTATAGGACGCAGCTCCCAGATTTCATTGTCCAAATGCTTTATATACGGCTCTCCAATGCTTGTACCATAAATAGATAATATTTTTATATAATCAGCTATTTTATTAAAATTAATTCTACTGTCCTTATCCTTCTTTTTAGATAATTCTTGAATAAATTCCTTTACAGGTTCTCTTCCATTATTATCCCTAAAGAATAGGATTTCATACATTCATTATTTTCCTCCCGAAATAAGGTTGGATATATTATAACTTATAAGTTATTAAATATCAATGATTATAAGTGGCTCTCCAAACTATTTTTTGCCAAAATCCATCATCCTTTTCCGCCATCAAAATGTTCCAATATATTGGCAGAAAGATCTGATGCAGTCTGGCTGCAATATTCATAACAAATGCTACCAGGATGCAGTTTATGATGTTATTAAAAGTTAAAGTGAGCATAAATAATTATAATTTTAATCATTCTCCAAGTGGTTCTATCATATTTGGGATTAACAATACATTATCTCTAAAAACTACCTGATTTGAAGTATCCGTCCAAACAAAAAAATCCGTTTTGTATAGTCATATAACACTATTGCCAATCCGTTAAAATATGTCTATAATAAAATTGCATTTTAGTTTAGCCAAATATTTCGCTGGCAAATATCATTAATAGAATCCACTACTATACCGCATCAAAGAGAAGGATTATTATGGCATATATAAAACGCGCCGTGGAAGACACTATTGCACGCATATCCAAAATGTTTCCGATACTACTGGTAACCGGGCCCAGACAAGTAGGAAAAACGACCTTATTGCTGAAAATGGCAGAGGCGCAGCAAAACGATGGCATAGCACGCAAATATGTTACTCTGGATGATCCTGACGTCAGATACTTAGCTAAGCACGATCCTGCCCTGTTCCTACAAAGATATTCTCCACCGGTACTGATCGATGAGATCCAGTATGCACCAGAGCTGCTGCCTTATATCAAAATGGACGTTGACCGTTCCAGAAAAAAAGGCGATTTCTGGATCACCGGATCTCAGGCTTTTCATCTAATGAAAAATGTAAGTGAAAGCCTTGCCGGAAGAGTAGGGATCATAAACCTGCTGGGATTATCAGATGCGGAAATCTACCAAGAGCCAAGCGAGCCTTTCCAGACGGATGCCGAGTATTTGATGAAGCATTTGTCCGTAAAAAGAAAAAGAGATTTGAACGAAATCTACCGCAGGATATTCAAAGGTTCCATGCCTGAGCTTTATGCTGATGAAAATGTAGATTGGGAAACTTATTATCGTTCCTATGTTGATACATATCTGCAAAGGGATATCCGGGATCTTACACAAGTCGCAGATGAAATGCAGTTTTATAATTTCATGACGATAGTTGCTGCACAGACATCAAAACCTGTTGTCTATGAGGAATTAGCAAACGCCACAGGTATTTCGGCTCCAACAGCGAAAAAATGGCTCTCTATTTTAGTGTCATCTCACATCATCGCGCTTGTACATCCATTCCACAACAATGCGCTCAAACGGGTGGTCAAGATGCCATTGATCCATTTCCTCGACACCGGCCTGGCAGCGTATCTCTTAAAATGGGGCAACTCCGAAGCGTTGGAGAAAGGCGCTATGTCCGGTGCATTTTTTGAGAGCTATGTTTTTTCAGAGATTTATAAAAGTTATCTGAATGCAGGTAAGGAGCCTCCTATTTTCTACTACAGGGATAAGGATAAAAAAGAGATCGACCTGTTGCTTTATCAGAATGGCATTCTGTCTCCTATAGAGATTAAAAAATCGGCGTCACCGGGCAAGGCTGCCATTAAAAACTTCAGGGTCCTTGAGCCCATTACCACAGAACCTGCCCACGCAGGTTTAGAGTCCTTGAAAGTGGAGATCGGAACTGGAAGCGTCATCTGTATGGCAAATGATCTGCTGCCTCTGGACGAAAAGAATTGGTATGTTCCAGTCTGGTTGATTTAATAAGTTTGAATGTTTCACGAATAAACGAGGGCTTAACAGCCCTCGTTCAACTTTATATTTTTTAAATAATTATTACGATACATTTTTTTCAGTTTTGGATTCAAGGGGAACTACAGCTAAGGTTTTTCCAAGAGGAATAAGAATCTTGATCAGTGTATCAATCTGCGGGTTTGATATTCCTTTTTCCATACAAGCTATAACAGGCTGCTTTACACCGCTGAGTTCCTCTAACTTTTTCTGAGTAATCCCTTTTTCATGTCTTGCTTTTACAAGCTCTCCAAACTATTTTTTGCCAAAATCCATCATTCCTTTCCACCGTCAAAATGTTCCAATATAACTGAATACAATCTTACTATCTCTGAGTCTCTGTCATTCAGACCGCTTAAATATTCTGAAGCAATATAATCATAAACATTTTCAGTGATCTCATTTTGATCATAATCCTCCAGCATTTTACTGATATATGCCGCACAGAGATCAATGCTGAATGCCGGATCGCACATTTTCGGAATAAAAGAGCGCGGATTGCATTTGAGCAGCTCTTTTGCAGTTGATATCTTGATCTGTGCCAGTCCCATACTCAGGTCTTTCCTGATGGCAAAGGAATAAAATATACTAAAGCGGCATATCACCCGTTCAATCAATCTTATATACCACTGGCCCCTGTAGATATATTCAAGAACAAGCAGATATTTTAACAGATTATCCGATATTCCATATTTATCTGAAGCATTCTGTATTTCATAACAATATTCGTCAATTCTTATTTCCTCAAGATAGACCCTGTCCAGCAGCAATTCCTTATCCACTCTGAAGGATTCTATATCCATATGTTTCTTTACATGAGCAAATTTGCCTATAACAGTTTCGACACTGCAGAGCCCTGCTGCCGCCATCAAAGAAACCAGTATATCCACTCCCTTGCTCTCAACCACTCCAAATACCCTGTCGCCAGCAAACGATCTGTATATATAATTTATGCTGAGATATGAAAATGCCACTGAAAAAATGACAAATGCCGCGTAGCCCAAAAGCAATTTAAGCTTATCCGGCGATGCTGCAAATGCTATCAGCTTGTACTGCACCACCGCCGGCCAGACATTTAAAAACGCCGATATAAATACACCAAGATATATTTCCTTAGCCGATAAACCCAGCACATAGAAACCTATGCTGATAAGCGCAACATATATAAGCCTTATAGATGAGCTTCTTATAGTTCTTGCCACGTCCCCGCTGTACCTGAAATCCAGTATCGACGAATACGACCTCGGCAGAAAGATCTGATGCAGTCTGGCTGCAATATTCATTACGAATGCTACTATGATGCAGTTTACGAGGTTATTAAAAGTTAAAGTGAGCATAAATAATTCCAATTTAAACATTACTGAAAACATTGCTATCTTCGTATAGAATATCAGCCTCTGAAAGTTTTCTTTTAATGTTTCATTTTCTTTCCATTATTATTTGTCCGTTCACTTAAATTTTATTATGCAGTAAGCAAAAGTACAACTCTCATGGCGCTCTTATGAGAAACTTGCATTGGACATTCATTTGGTCAATATATGATATAATGAGCCTTGCAGAGCTCCGTGCGTGCACAGAGCGCTCTATAAGGCGAATGCCTCATCGAGCCGATAGGCGAAATAGTATAATAACCGTAAAGATACCGGCAGGAGGATACGAGTATCCATGAAAAATGTATGGAATAAAGAGTCATATAAGCGTTTTTGGAGAAGCCACGAAATATTTTATATAGTTAAACAGTTTTTCAGAGACATTAAATACAGCCTTCAACGCATTACAAAAGGTTATTGCGATAAAGACCTTTGGGATATCAGTGACTGGTTTCTGAAACTTATGCCCGACATGCTCACTGAATATAAAAAGACACGCCACGGAAGCCCTGGAATTCTTGGAAAGAATTATAAAAACGAAAAAGAGTTACTGGTCAATGACGAGTGTCATCATGAATGGGACAGGATCCTTTCAAAAATGATTTTCTTATTTAGAGAAGCAGACGAGGATACATGCCGCAAAAAGAATCCATATGAAAAAGCATATATGGAAGCATTTGACACCTTCTCCAAAAAATACGGCGTCATGGGAGAGAAACTCAGAACTCCGGAAGAGATAAAAAGAAATAAGAAAGAGCATGTTATCACTTATCACAGTATGGAGGAGCTTGATGAGTATAAAGAAATATGTGAAAACTATAGAAAATGTGAAAAAGAACTTTCAGAATACCGTCTAAAATGCAAGGATAAAGCTTTTGAATTATTCTCCAAGTGGTTCTATCATCTTTGGGATTGACAATACATTGCCTATTAAAGCCGCCTGATTTAGAGCATATGTCTAAACTAAAATATTAGTTTTGTTTAACGCATTCAGATCGATATTAAAATCGCTGACATCAATCGATAATACACATAGCGATACGTCTATTGTAAACGATGCCATTTAAGAAATCTCCTCCAGTTCTTATAAGCGGAATTTGATGATGATCTCTTTTTCCTCGGTCAACTACACCCGTTCAATGAGGCTGACCAGCAGTTCCCGACTGGTCAATACTGAGTCCAGAAACTGTTACGGTATCGGCAGCAATGGCGAATCCGAATTCTTACTCCTTTTACTGCCGAAAGAAAACTTGTTAAATACTTTAACTGTGGGCATTTGGGATACCGTTCAATCACATATGGAGATAAGGATTAAAATTACTAGTTATTATTATCAAGCAAAAAATATGCATCATTTCATAATAATATCACACCTATTTCATCAATGAAACGCAGATGAATTAATGCACACTCTATCAGTACAATGAACTCAGCATTAATATTATTTAGCGTATATCACAAAATTCAAATAAAGGAGGCAGTAATATGGGAATTACAATAAAATTTCCCAATAATGAAGATGTCACTTTTGAACAAGGAAAGCCTATTGTGGTTCTTGGAGCTAATGGTGCCGGAAAAACACGTTTTAGTTCAAAAATCGAAGAATTGAACGACGAAAAATACAATACTTGGAACAAAGAACAGTCACTGCTGATTCATCGGATTTCTGCACAAAAATCACTTACAATCAATGAATCCATCTCCATTTTTGACCTCGATAGTGCTACGAAATCATTGTTTATAGGCAATCCAGACATGCACGCAAGTAAAATAACCTACAGATTTAGCAGTAATCCAATTACAGGATTGTTAAATGACTATGAACAAGCATTATCTTTACTTTTCGCCAAAAATAATGATCAATTACAAAATGCACATACATTGGATGTAGCCGCATATAAAGCTGGTACCGAACGGCCAGCTCCAGTTACAACAGTTGTAGAAACCGCAACATCAATCTGGAACGAATTGCTTCCTCACCGTAAAATTGATCTCAGCGGAAACGGTGTCCATGTAGAGTATAATGGCGATCGCTATCATGGTAAAGAAATGAGTGATGGCGAAAGAGTAATGCTATATATGATTTGTCAGGTTCTGGTTCTAAAGCCCAACAGTGTTTTAATTATAGATGAGCCTGAGTTACATATACACAAAGCAATCGTAGACAAACTATGGGACAAACTGGAAGAATTAAGACAGGATTGTGTGTTTGTATATATTACCCACGATTTGAATTTTGCTTTATCACGTAATACAGAAAAGGTGTTGTGGATCAAAAGCTTCAATGGCACTACGTGGGACTACGAATTTCTGAATATTGCTGACTACTCTAACTTGCCAAATGATTTATTATACGAAATAATTGGTACCCGCCAAAAAGTTTTATTCGTAGAAGGCGAAAAAAACAGTTATGATTACTTTCTATATCAAGAGGTATTCCGTGATAAAGGATACCATGTAATCCCTTGCGGCGGATGTCAAGATGTTACAAAGTTTGTAAAATCCAAACGTGCGTATGAGAAACTAAATACAATAGACGTTTTTGGTATTGTTGATCGGGATTTTAGGACAGAAGCAGAAATTACCGCACTACAAGATGATGGAATATTCTGTCTTGACGTTGCCGAGGTTGAAAATCTTTTCGTAGTACCGGAACTTTTAGACTTAATGGCAGAACAGTTGGGATGCGCTGAAGATACTGCCCAGAATGCAAAAGATTTTATTCAAAATCTCTTTAATCAAAACAAGGCAAATCAAATTGGAGAAGCATTTATTAAGGAAGTCAATCATCAACTAACTCTAAAGAATTTCTCTAACAAAAAACTCACTCCAGCCGAGGTAAAAGCATGCTTAGATACTGAGTTTTCCCAAATGAAAATCGCTGCATTTTATACTGAGAAACAAGCTCAGTTTAATTCTGCACATACCATCAAGGAAATTTTAAGAATATTTAATTTTAAAAGTCTTAGTACAAAAATAGGAAGCCAGTTTGGAATCCACGGAAACGATTACCCTCAACGTGTTATTAATTTATTGAAACGCAATCCTAATAATGTGAAGGACCAAATTATTGCTATCTTATCTGAGTATATTCCTGAATTACCACGATGATACTTGATAAATGATCGCTAAACTTAATAATCAAAGCTCTGATGCCCGGTGGGAGCCTTTTGGCCCTCCGGGCTTCGTTTACATTAGCGGTGACGCGATACCTGACTCATCAATACTGCTTCTGGCATCAGCGATAAACGCATTAAAATAATCCTAAGTATTTCTCAAACCTGTCTACAGAATATGTATGTACCTGCCTATAGTATAGTCGTTTATACCTCTCCAGATCAAAACGTATTATCTCCGTATCCGCTTTTCCGGCGATAAAATCATTGATAATATCCCTGGATCTGGATTCCTGTATATAGTTTTTTCCTGATTGAACAGAGATCGGGTTCTTAGACTGATTATACACTACAACACAATCTATATTTGTTCTTGCATAATCAAGATCTTTCTTGACTATATCCAAAAATATCAATAAACTATCCCGCAGCTTATCCTTAATGTCGCGATTATTTACCTTGCCATTTTTAAATTCTATGAAAATAATCCGGCCATCTTTTTCAATGACTGCATCCATTGACTTAGCACAATCTTCCGAAAGGTTAAGACTGTTCACATATTTCCTTTTTACCTGATCAAAATTCACGGCCTCTAATTTTGATTCAGTCATATACTTTACGTCAATATTATCGCTGTTATCTATTGAGGTCTCACGAAGTTCAGTCCTGCACTCTGACAAAATAGGAAAATCATACAAATTGATCATAGCCTGCCTCTTTCATTTTCAAGCGTCTGAATAGGGCTTGCCAGTTTGCAGTAAATCTTCTCTATGTTATCCGTCACATCATCAATAACAGCACTTTCATCAACAAGTGATGCCAGGTAATATCTGCACTTATCCGCTACCCCATATTTGGCAGCATAAACTTCTATGGCGTTTAAAAAATAAGGACTGTGAGTATTCAGCAGAATATGTACGCCAAATTCTTTTTGTATCAGTACAATAATCTCCGCGAAAAGCAGCTGCCATTCAGGATGAAGATGTATCTCCGGTTCATCCAGTATGATAGTTCCGTTTTGCTCAATATTTCCATTTAATAGCAGCATCTTAAGTATGACAAATGTTTTCAGGCCTGTCGACAAACTCCTTACATTCAGAACTTTATCGCTGCCCGGTTTTTTGTAGCCAAACTCTGTTCTTTTGTCTGAAACCACGTCTCCGACACCGATACCTGACAGTTTAGCATATATAATGTTTAATTTCTCTTTTGCTATAGTTTCCTCAACAACATTGTTTTTTTGATTTCCTGATGATAACTTATTAATTAGCTGCTGTCTATGATCAATATTCTCTGTAAAAACAGCTCTGCCAAAATTTCCTGACTCATCTAAAACAAATGGATCGTCTATATATATCGCTTCCGTATGCAACGAGATATTTTCCGGATTGCTGACATTTTTAATTTGATTACCAGATAACGAAACTGCCAATTCTTTTTCTTTAATAAAAAGCCTGATTGCCCCTTCTTCATAAGAATAGATGTTACATATCTGCTGATTAAACTCATAATTAAATCTCTTTTCAAGGATCGTCCGCAGCACATCTTCATCAGGAACCTTGATAACATCCTGTATGTGTGAAATAGTATCGTTAATATATTTATCTTCAAAGGATATATTATTCCCCATATATTGATAGAGCAAATTTTCAAACGATTCCTTTGAGATCGTTTTATTCTTAAATTCCTTAATAATGTTTTGAGACAGACTTTTATAATTCGAGTATGTTAAATTATCAGACATCAAAACCAGACGCAACATGAGGTTTTTCTCCACGCTGCTGACTCTCTCTGCCTCAATCTGCTGTTTAAAATTATAAAAACTATTGAATAAGGCAAATAATGCTTTTCCCACAGTGCTTTTTCCTGTATCGTTTTCTCCAGCTATCACTGTAATTCCATTTATTTCAACAGCAGCATTTTTGATTTTTCCAATATTTTTAATGGATAATCTCATTATCTGTCTCCTGATAAATATCCAGTTTTGAATTAATTTAGTATTATCTCAATATGATTATTATACTAAAAGACTATTAATTAATATACATGATATTCTCTTTCTATTACTTAATCTAAATTGTAAATTAAAATTCCACTACCATAAGGCGCGGTGGAATTTAGTCTTACATAAGTGGAATTTAATCTTACAAAGCAAAACTTATTGCATATCTTGACTTAAGGCCTTATCCTTTACCAACCGCCCGTTTTTTAGGTAAAGGAGGACCTCCATATGTCTCATTTGATACCTGGAAACCAAAAGCACCTCTCCCTTAAAGACAGGGAGTACATTTATGAAGCCCTTAATGATGGACGTTCCTTTAAGGATATAGCCAAGTTCCTTTGTAAGGATCCAACTACCATCTCAAAAGAAGTGAAGCTGCACCGTTCCATGAACACATGGAACAAGGGCTCCTTCAACAACCCGCAGAACTTCTGTGTAAGGCGGTTTAACTGCAGGAAGACCAATGTATGCGATAAGCTTTTTATCTGTGACAGGAAATGCCGCAGCTGCTACAAATGCAACCAGGTCTGCAAAGACTTTGAGCGTGAAACCTGTAAAAGGCTTTACAAGGCGCCTTTTGTCTGTAACGGCTGTGACAAGCCCAGACACAAATGCACCGTCCCGATAAAATACAACTACGATCCTGTGTTCGCCCACAGGAAATACGAAGAAAAGCTTTCGGCATCACGGCAAGGAATAAACAGGACGAAATCCGAGATACACCGCATCGATGCTGTCATAAAGCCTCTCGTATATCAGGGCCAGTCCCCTTACCACATCCTTTGTAATCACCCGGAACTTAACATGTCCGTCAAGACCATGTACAACTATATCGATTCCGGCGTGCTTCTTACGCGTAACATCGACCTGAAGAGGAAGGTAGTGTTTAAAAAGAGGAAGGACAGCCTTAAGAAGAAGACCATAACGGACAGGTCGGTGTTCAAAAACCGTTCCTATGCTGACTTTAAACAGCTTGGTATCTCTTCGGCTGATTTTGTTGAAATGGATACCGTTATCTCTGCTTCAGGCTCTAACAAGTGTATCCTTACCTTCTGCTTTCCCGATACAGTGTTCTTTTTAGCCTATCTCATTAACAGGTTGTTAGAGCCGGAAGTAAATGACCAATTATAGTCGGTCGTAATTAGCCAATTCCAGTCAATCAAAGGTGACCAATACACCAGCTCCAAGTTTTATCTTTGGTCGTTATTGTCTATCATCAGCAGTCTCTTTGATAAGGATCCTGCCGGTGGTAAGTGCTACGGTCTTAAGGTTCCTGCCCCTGTAGCTTTCTCCCTTAAAAGATATAACCCACTGTGAGCCTTATATACTTAGCTCACAGTGGGTTTTTACCAACACGTTTCATCCTATATATAACTCTCAAATTATTTTCTGTAGGCCTCCATAAAACGATCAATTATTATCATTAAGTATGTTAACTGCTCGTCTGTCAAAGCGACAGTTCTTTTACCTGTTTCCACTTCATCAATATCATCTAAATTTGATAAAAAGTATGAATTGTGACATTGCTCTGATAAAATCCGGTAAATATCGTATAAAGAAAGAGTATCATCTACGGAAACCTTTTCATTTATAGAACTTGCCATTTCAGAAATCCTTTTTCTCCCACCAACATAACGCTTCCCACCAAATTGAAGATATTCCTCTATAAGTTTATCCTCATCAAAATCATCAGTTTCTATATTTCCACCCATAAACTGTTCAATTAATTCTGGATATTCTAACAGGTATATGAACTCTATAACTTGCTCAAGAACATCTCGAATAATCATATTTGCATATCTAACTTTAAAATTTGGAGTTCCGCTCATTTCATTCAAAAATTCAATGTCATCAAGAAAATTTTTTGAACAAGAGATTTTCAAAAATTCAGTAGAATACAAATAATTGGGGGAATTTTGAAGTTTATCAAAAAGAGTTTTATTAATATCCAAAATTTCCTTTTTTAAATTTTCAAGAATATCTTGTCTTATAACAAAGCATTCCATAAACTGTTTACCCCCCTTTACTCAATAATATGTGTGATTATAATACACATTACAACAATCTGTCTACCATTCTGCATAAGATTTGAAGCAGTGTGCGGGGGAAAGGAAGCGGGCGGTGATTTGCCCCGCTTCTCGTCCTCCGGCTTCTGAATCATCTTTTTATAGGAGCTGTTTGTGAACAGGATCATACTTCTTTATCCTCCTGCCCCTCGCCCATAGTCAGCGGCTTCCCTTGCGCCATAGTCTGGTGTGGGTTCCATGCCCTGAATACTGCCACCGGAAAGCATGGCGTTAAGCTCCTGCGGGGCCAGCTTCATAACCCGCACAAGCTGTACGATTTGCAGGTTTTCCGCTTTAGTTTTCTGTGCTTTCAAGCCTTTTAACTTATTCTGGTACTCTGTGATTTTCTCAAGGGTTTTCTGGATTTCCCAGTTGATACGTTCAATCTTGTTAATAGCCATATAAAATTTCTCCTTTCATTTTTTGGGTCAATTTACCAGTTTATCAGCCCGTACCCTTTGATACACTGATAATTCAGGTCGTAACTTTTTATCTTGCAGGCATCGCCTGAATTGCTCTCCACGGTGTAAACGTGACTCCCGTCTGCGCCTATGACAATGCCTACATGGTCTGCGCTGCCGTCTAAGTCCCAGTTAAAAAAGGTAGCGTCGCCCGGGGCGATATTCTCATAGCCCCTTGCACCCCATTGTCCCCGTGACGGGAACCACGAGACGCCCTGCGACTGGCAGGCGGCAAACTTCGGTTCACTCACACCCGCCTGATTGTAACACCAGCTCACAAAGCAGGTGCACCACTTGATACAGAAATTAAAGCCGTACCAGCTCCAATAGGGATAGCCGCCCACGTCGCCGACCTGCTGCTTCACAAGGTCTACAAGAGCGGTATTTCCGGGGCGTGTGCCGTTTACAAACTGTACGCCGCTTAAATCCTCCGACGCATAAGTGTACGGGGAACCGCCGCCGAAAATCAGCGGTTTGTTTTCGCTTGTTTCCATGTAGACACGGAATATTTCAAGCTGCTCCGGGATCAGAAGTTCTTCCGCAAGTGAGGATATGGGCTTGTTCATCAATTCCACGTTGAGGATATAATACTCATAAGGGACTTTCTCGCTTGTGGTTTCTCCGATTTCCTGGTCAATGTTTGTTTCGGTGCGGTAGCGTATCTCTACTTCCTCGGTTGCAAATTCCGATAGAACGGAGCGCCTGTTCCGGAGGAACGGCGCATCCATTCCGTTTTAAACGGCGTGAAACGCCGCTATGATGTAATCACCTATTTTTCAGCCTCTCGCATGCTGATTCCGTTCATCTCCAGACGATAGCTGTGCCGCTTGTCTGTTATGCGGGCAAGGCACGCATCCGCATAAGTATGTTCCTTGAAAAGATCGAACCAGCTCTTTATCGGGAACTGTGAGATGATAATGGTGGAGCGTCTGCCGTCCCGCCCATCTATCACCTCAAAGAGATCCCGGCATTTGTCCAGGTCCAGCTCCATGAGTCCAAAATCATCTATGGCAAGCAGGTCGAGCTTTGACAGTTGTGTCACCATCGCAAGGTATTCGTTTTTAAGGCGTGCCTGCTCCAGCTCCAGCATGAGTGTATTCGCCCTTATGTATCTGACCGTCTTCATCTGCCGGAGGTCCGAGATGCAGAGAGCATTACTTAAGTAGGTCTTTCCGCTGCTTGTCATGCCGGTGATCAGAAGGTTCTTGCCTTCGTCTATCCAATGACATGAAGCAAGTCTTTCTATGGCTACGGTATCAAGCTTTCTTGCCGGATCATATATGGTTTCGTCAATGTCAGCCATCCGGATATCTCAGATGAGCCTTCTTCATATACCGCTTAAACTTCTTGTCGTACCTCAACTGCCATTCCTGATCCACGATCTTTGTGAATCTTTCGATGAATGGAATGAGGTCTGCATTGGGATCCAGCATCTGATCCTCAAAGGCATCCGCCATGCCTGACATCTTAAGAGCCCTTAAGCGTTCACAGATGATCA
Organism: uncultured Lachnospiraceae bacterium; assembly: GCA_944381575.1. Classification (GTDB taxonomy): domain Bacteria; phylum Bacillota; class Clostridia; order Lachnospirales; family Lachnospiraceae; genus Avilachnospira. The sequence goes on from CALWLS010000002.1 coordinate 22,556, forward strand.
GCTCTTCATGGTTTAAAGTGATATCGCCTCTCATTCGTAGCACTCCCTCCCTCTGATGTTCTCATGCTCAGGAAGGGTTCCTGAGGCCTCTGAAGATACTGACCGCTGATTAAGCATCCGGTTCAGCGCCTTCTTGAAGTAGGTGTACCTGCAGGCGGAGGCATCTATACAGCTCTGTGCAGCCTCCGTCACCAGATGATGAGGCACGTCATTGCACATGTGAAGGATCCCTTTGCAACTGTTATAAGCCTGTTCCTCGTGCTTTACACTTCGTAGGATCCTGTCTATGAGGATTGACATGGGCTCTCCATAGGAGGATGCCCACCTCTTGTAATAAGCGCCATCGTGGGCATTGAGTTCTTTATAGTAAAGATGTTCCGAAGGCATGTGACTGTCATCCGTTATGTATCTCGGAAAGGCTTTATAGGCCCTCTGATGCTTACACAAAAGTCGGTTGTTCTCATCACAGATCCTGATCTCTGTCATGGTGGCCTTGAGCATTGCAGGCTTTCCGTGCATGGTGTATGATACCGAGTAATAGTGGCCATCATACTCAAGGTGATAGTTCTCGGGTACGTGAAGGAAGTACTTGTAATCGCAGGTCTTGAAGGAGCCTCCGGGAAGCGGCTTCATCTGAGGCTTATCATAAGTCTCATATGCAAAGGATCTGGACTTTCGTATATCCTTCCGGTCCTGAAAGTCTCTCCCGTTGATGGCCGCTATCACTTTTTTGATAGACCTGTTAAGTCCATCAAGACTCGTATGGATATCTTTATAAAGAGTCTCCAACAGGTGGGTCTCAAGGTATTTCACATGGTTTTCCACTGATGGCTTACCCTTTGGTTTCCTGGGTGGAGGAGGGAGCACTATGGTATCATAGAAGTCCTCAAGATCGGAGAATGCTGAGTTAAGGATCAGTTCATCCTTTGAGTGCTTCGTTATGGCCGCCTTTAAGTTATCCGGCACGAGATACTTCGGTACAGCACCATAAAACTCAAGTGCATGAACGACTACTGTGATAAAGGACGTGATCTTTTCATCTGGAAAAACTTCCGCATACACTTTGCTGCTGAAACCAAGGGTAGTGGTAAATACGTGGACCTTCTTTATCTCTCCGGTCTCAGGATCCGTCAGCAGCTCCGGCTGGTCTCCGATACAGTCGATATACATACGCTCTCCAGGGATGCGCTCCACCGGCATGGATACCTTTTCCTGTCCGAAGTTCTCGGAAAGGAATTCCTTATAGAGCTGATAGAACTGGGAAAGCTGATAGCCATCTGGATGCTTTTCCTTATAATCGAGCCACAGATAAGATAGATCCGGGTGTTTCATCACCATCATCTGGTTATGGATCCTGAAGAAATCCGGCAAAGGCTTCTCCGTCCTTTTCAGGTTTTCCGGAGAATAAAAGGCGGTTTCTACCTCTTTCGGATCCATGGCTTTGAGTTCTTCGAGAGTCATTCCAAGCTCTCGAAAACGCTTCATAATGAGGGTTACCGTACTGGATCCGATACGGTAGCGTCTTTGGGTAGTGGCGTATCCGATCTTTTGTGACCGGAGCTCTATGACGCCGATGATCGTAGAGTATTTCTGCATGATGCGCTCCTTTCTCTCTGACGATAAAGTTACATCGCCATTATAGAGAAAGCCGCACCGTTTGTATCGGAATGGCTACGCCGTTCCATCGGAATAGCCGCTCCGTTCATTTCGGAAAACTCACTCCGTTTGACCGGAATTTGCAGCCGTATCTCTTATGACTCCTATAAGATCAGGATAGAAAGTACTGATCCATCAAAGGATATCTCCATGAGAGAGGTCTACGGACTGGATCCAAGAGAGGCTCAATGATCTGAGTGTTGCTGTTTTTGCCGGACTGGCGCTGTCCTCTTTACCGGACTCGCGCTCCGGCGCAACGGAATATTCATTTAGGTTTTTATTATTTTCTATGTATCTTTTTCACATTGCAAAACATGAAAATAGACATAAATATTGTGAAGGTTTAAATTTTATGCGTGTTATTTAGTGTTACGGCAATGTTTACTTTAGCTTTTAATACTTTGGTTTATCTTTTACTTTTATATTTAAGAGGAACATATATAATATGTGTTAACGTCGGGCATAAATCGCCAAAAATAGTCGGTCGATATTGACCAAAAATAGTCAGGATGGGATGACCATTTTCAGCCATCTAAAAAGCCACTACCATGAAGCTTCAACTCCTTTATAATGATGTAGACCGATACATCAGCAGAAGGAGGATAAATGAATAATGAAGGACATGGTAATGACCTGCAAAAGATAATAGCACAGGGCTTTGATGAATTAAAGCACATCCATGGAGAAAGTTTCGATCCACAAAAGGTGAACCTTGCAGAACTCGAGCGGATCACTGGTATCAGCCGTAGCCGCCTTCGTACTCTTAAGAAGAAGGGCTTCGATATGGAGGGAGCTTTTTTGAGGTCTATGCCACAAAAGCCTACCGTACTCGATGGTTACACCGGTATCATCGATGATCTCCTCAGTCAGGGAGTATCGAACAGCAGTGTATGTATATGCTTCGACCGCCTGAAAGAAGTGGGGGATACCGGAGGACTTACTACCGTAAAAACATATATCGCAAGGCATAGATACCTGTTGCCACCAAAGAGATATTCAGTATCTCCTCAGGGAAATCGAGGGAGACGCTATATCACGGGTCCTGGAAAAGTATTCCAAATGGACTTGGGATTCGTGAATGTCCATACGGATACCGATAATGGCTATCAGGCTGCCTGCTTTACTTTTGTGTGTCACCATTGCGGAGCCTGCTACATAGAATTCTTCCCAAACGCCAAACAGGAGAACCTGTTCATAGGTATGCTTCACGGGTTCATGAAGCTTGGAGTTCCAAAGACGGTACTTACGGACAACATGAAGAGCGTGGTCATAAGGCGCGATGCCGAGGGACATCCCATATGGCAGAAGGACTATGAGACCTTTATGGATACGGTGGGCTTCTCCACAAAGCTCTGTAAGCCAAGGCATCCTTTTACAAAGGGCAAGGTGGAAAGACTCGTTCGATATGTAAAGGAGAACTTCCTTTGTGCCAGGACTTTCGGAGACCTTACTGACCTAAACTATGAGGCCGAACGCTGGTGCTCCTTACGGAACATGAGGCATACACAGACTGTAGATATACCCATAGTAGAGATCCATAAGACAAAGTGTTCTAATGCTCTATACGAGCTGATCCGGACCGAGGATGAATATTCCGGTGCGCCGAAGGCACGAATCCGGTAAAACGGACAGCGCCAGTCCGGCGAAAATAGCAGCACTTAGATCATTGAGCTTCCTCAGGATCCAGTCCGTAGACCTCCCTCATGGAGATATCCTTTGATGGATCAGTACTTTCTATCCTGATCTTATAGGAGTCATAAGATATGCGATCCATGATGGCATCCGCTAAAGGCGTGTCACCAGCTCCAAGTTTTTCGTACCAGCCTTCCTCACGATACTGTGAGCAGAAGATAGTGGAGAACCGCCTGCGGCGTTTATGTATAAGCTCAAGAAGGTTTGGAGTATCCTTTTCAGTAAGAGGAAGTAAGAGCCATTCATCAATGATGAGCAGTACAGGATTGGTATACTTTTTAAGTACTTCCCTGAAACGGCCTTCCTCTCTTGCAGACTGGAGGTCCAAAAGGAGGTCAGGCATCCGGACATACCTTACCATATAGTAATGCTTGCAGGCCTCCATACCGAAAGCGCAGGCAAGATAGGTCTTACCACTGCCTGTAGCTCCCGTAATAGAGATGTTGCGGCATTCGGTGATATATCCGCAGCCTGAGAGGCGTTCTATCAGGCTCCGATTCAGCTTGCGATTGTGACCATAATCAATCGCTGCTATGGATGCTCCCGGCTGTTCAAGGTCTGCATTCTTTATGAGCCTTTTAAGCCTGTTATTCTTCCTTGAGGTGTATTCCATGTCAACGAGCATCCCGAAACGATCCTCAAATGGTATATCCTTCATGGAGGGATCATCCATCTGGATACGAAATGCATCTGCCATGGAAGTAAGGCGCATCTCAATGAGTTTATCTATGGTGCTTTGACAGATCATAGCCTCTCACCTCCATAGTGATGAGCACCACGGGTTATGCCGTATCGGCTCATGGGTTTTTCATTGTTTTCAGGAACAGGCGTTTTTTCATCATCCTATCCGTAAGCTATGATGCTTTTGATGCTCTTATAGCTTGGCTTATTGGAATACCTGAGAGCTTTCCCACAGGCAGCTTCAAGTATGGCAGGACTTTTCCTTTCAGACAGCTTAAGGAGTCCCATGCAGGATCTGTAGGTCTGTTGTTCCACCTGCCCGGAGGCAAGTATGCCGTCAACTACTTTGTAGGTATTTATTCCAACCGTTTCCGCCCATTTGCGGAACCGGTCTCCATTCCACTCAAGGTATTTCTGATGATCGGGAGGCATATGGCTGAGTACGGTCGAATACTGTCCGGGACGCCCGTACAGCCTTTTATGTGAAGCTATCCTCTGATGATCCTTAAATATTTCAATAACTGTGTCAGTTATACGCACATCGACCTTATCTCTGATATACTGATAAGGCACAGAGTAGTACATCCTGTCTACTGCGATGTGATAATTGAAATGTACTGTGGCGGTACGATGCTCGGCCAGTTCATAGCGGGTGGCTGGCAGAGGCATAAGGAGCGGCTTTTCTTCTTCAAGGAACAAACTCTGCCGGCTGCCCTCTTTCTTTTCAAAGCGGGCTGCGTTATAGCTTTTGAGTTTCGTCCTTATAGCCTCATTAAGCTCTGAAATGGAGAAGAACTGTTCATCCCTCAGTGCTGCAGTGATCCATGTGTAGATATGTCCTACATTACCTTCAGCATTTGGCTTATCCTTCGGAGTCCGTACCCTTGCTGGTATGATGGCCGTATTATAATGCTGCGCGAGCTCCTCATGGGATCTTATAAGTACTGGTTCATATCTGTCACTTTGCTTCCTGTTCGTTGCGGTCGGAGCATTGTCAGGCACAAGGATCGGCGTAACACCTCCGAAGAACTCATACATATGGATATGTGCTGTGATCCATGAGCGCTGTTTTTCATCGATGAATGCCTCTGCGTAAGTATACTGACTGTAGGTCATGACTCCGATGAATATGTAGGCATCTATGATCTCGCCCGTATACGGATCAGTCAGATGCGCCGGATCACCTGTCCAGTCGACCTCGATCTGCTCTCCGGGTTTCCTTGGGATATGCATTGTTGCTCTTCGTTTCTGCTCATCCTGCTGGATGTGATAACAGAATTGGGAATACATAAGCGGCTCATCACCGCTTCTACGACATTCCTCCAGATATTCCGTCCAAAGGAGTTTTCTGTTGACTCCATTGCGCATAAGTTCACTGCGGATGTAGCTGAAGTCCGGCATCTTTTTTGTCTTTTGCCTGGTGGCTTCTTTCGGGAACATAAGCTTACAAAGCTCAGCTTCCGTAAGTTTTTCATCCAAAGGCCAGAAAAGAGAAAGCTCTTTCGCCCTCCTTTGTACCTTAATGATGGTGTGTTGCGAGACATGAAGGCTTTTCTCTATGTTTCGCAGGGACAGCCCTAAGGCTGTGAGCCTCAGGATCTCTCGATACTTTGTCATAAGCGACCTCCTTATAATGAATTAGCACATTAAATATGTGCTTATATCCATTATAAGAACCGATGCCTTAGCGTAGTACTATGGCCGGAGCAGCGCTGTCCATTAAGCCGGAATGATGCTGCTGGGTGTCCGGACTGGTGCTGTAAAACAGGCCGTAATCTCCACCGAGGACATAGGCAGATATCTAAGCCCTGAAAGGATCATCTCTTTTGACGGATTCGTAAGCTTCGAAGGAAGGAGATACGGAGTACCTTACCGTTATACGGGAAAGACATGCCGTGTAAGACGGGAAGGCTATACGCTTTATATCTATTCCACCGACCTTAAAGAGCTCCTTACCACCCACGATGTGACCTGGTCAAAGAGAGCCCAGAGCTGCGATGACCAGTATGAGATCATGGAACAGCCTGAAGAAGTTCCAAGCCAGAAGGTGACGACTGACATCCGGCAGACAGAACCGCTGGAAAAGCCCACGGGCTTCGAAAAATTCAACTTCGACCGGGAGGAGCTTTGGGATGAATGATCAGTCTTTATTTTCAAGGATCAGTGAACAGGCATCGGGTCTTGGGCTTCCGTGCTCTCCCGAGGAGATCGCACACCTTGCGGAGATTAAGGACATGTCTCCGGATGGCATAAAAGCAGCCATGGAGATATTTGAATACCTCAGCCTTAAGAAACATGAGGCGAGCATCGCCACCAATCTGAGGCTGAGCCGCCTTCCCATAAAGGAGCCAAAGACCTTCGATAACTTTGATTTTAAAAGGTTCCATGGAAAGGAAGTTAGTTTGCTCGAGTCTTTGCCGTCCCTTTCCGGAATATATGCACATAAGAATCTGGCTTTCATAGGGCCTCAGGGAGTTGGAAAGACGCATCTTGCCATGGCTTATGGCTACAGCTGCTGCGAGCGTGGCCTCAAGACTTATTTCATAAAGGCCAATGAACTCAATCAAAAACTCCTTATGGCAAGGCGTAATGGTAAAGAAGGCTCCGTGGTCAATGGACTGGTAAAGCCGTCCTGTCTCATCATAGATGAGATAGGCAGATGTGACTTCGACCTTCAGAATACAAGGCTGTTCTTCGACATCATAGACCGCAGACAGCAGAAGGAGGGAGCAAACTGCATCATCTTTACCAGCAATAAGTCTCCCGACAAATGGATATCTTCATTCCATGAGGATGACACCTTGCTGTGTGCTCTTGATCGCAGCTTTGACGCTGCGACCGTATTCCTTTTTAAGGGAGAAAGCTACAGAGGCAGGAACCTTAAGACCGTAGCTCTTACCACCGGCAGGACCCTTATCAAAGAAACTGCTGATGACAGGCTATAACAACCATAGATAAAACATGAAGCTGGTGTATTGGTCATCTCTGATTGGCTAAAATTGGCTAATTACGGTCGACTATATTTGGCCATTTACTCCCGGCTCTAACACTGTCCCATCCGATAATCGATGTGTTAAATCCATATAAATACACTAAAATCACTGTAATTAATCTGTTTATTGAAAAGAGCTTACAGATACGATAAAAGTAAACAACCGCAATTAAAGAAACTATACTTTGACAGATTGTGACTGCTTCCAGGTAATATGTTTCTCCTACCATTTTCAATAATATTCGAATCACCAACGGATAAATTGGCGTTCTGTCACTTAAACGGCCGTAAAAAAGATTTGAAAATACATAACCAATATATCCTTCTGAATCTGGAAATACATAGACTTCCGTTGAAGCCCAAAAAGATATTCGATATATAATAATCGGTAGCCATAATATTATGAGATTCAAATATTTCTTATATTTTTTTCTATCAAAATTCATTTCACCTACGTATGCTTGTTAAATAAATGGGTATTCCATGTTCTATGACGCCTGAATATTCCGATGCGCCGGAGGCGCGAGTCCGGTGATAAGGACAGCGCCTGTCCGGCAAAAATAGCAGCACTCAGGTCATTGAGCCTCCCTTTGACCCAAGCCGTAGACCTCTCTCATGGAGATATCTTTTGACGGGTCAGTACTTTCTATACTGATCTTATAGGAGTCATGAGATATACGGTCAATGATGGCATCCGCTAAAGGCGTATTACCGGCTCCAAGCTTTTCATACCAGCCTTTCTCACGATACTGTGAACAGAAGATGGTAGACGAGTGCCTGCGCCGTTTATGTATGAGTTCAAGAAGGTTTGGTGTATCCTGTTCGGTAAGAGGGCGTAAAAGCCATTCATCAATGATGAACATTACAGGATTGGTGTATTTTTAAGAATCTCCCTGAAACGGCCTTCTTCTTTTGCAGCCTGCAGACCCAAAAAGAGATCAGGCATCCGTACATACTTTACAGTATAATAATGCCAGCTTGCAGGCCTCCATGCCGAAATCACAGGCAAGATAAGTCTTTCCGCTGCCTGTGGCTCCAGTAATAAAAATGTTACGGCACTCTGTGATATAACCGCAGCTTGCGAGACGTTCTATAAGGCTCCGGTTCAGCTTGCTGAGCAGAGTCTATTTTTATTATTCAGTTTCATTAATTTACTCAATAACTTGTATTAGTCCTTTATAAATCATTAAATTCTTTATTCATAGGATAGATCGCATACACCATCCAAATTCATGTGCAACTTATCCTAATTAAATCCTCTGGCTACAAATACTGTAGCTCCTGTTTTTTCTGCAGCCTTTATTCCAACATCTGAGTCCTCAAATATTATACAATCTTTAGGCGCTACATTGTATCTTATCATAGCTTTTAAAAAACCTTCTGGATCAGGTTTAGGTTTTGTAATATCCTCGTGTGTAAGTATTAGATCAAATATATCTACTAATCTAAATTCATTGAGGATATCATAAGTATTCTGTTTTGAAGCTGTTGTTACCAACGCTGCTTTACAATCTTTTCCACGGTCTATAATTATATCTACAAGTGCCTGATTAACACGACCAAAATTCAAGTACTTACTGTAGGCTTCTTTTTTTTTTCTATGCATATCAAGAAGTTTTCTTTCATCATTTGTAGTTATCTGTGGTAGAAAATCGGTATAATGTTTTCCATTACAGAACTCACAATAATATTTATAATCCATGTCATATCCATATTGTTCTAAAGCTTCTTTATAAGCTCTGTAATTAATTTCTTTGGTATCGAAGAGTGTTCCGTCTAGATCTATCATCATTAACTTCATACTATACCTCCAATAGCATCCTATCTATATCCTCTAAATTGTTAATTATTGTTTTAGAATTTGTTCTGGGACAATTATGTACTATTGAAATTATATTGACCCCGCGCATTTCAATATCATCAAGGCTAATATTATTATAAGAAAATCCAATAAATGCCATACCTGCCTTACTTAAACTAACAAGCTTATCTAAAGTATCAAAATCAATTTCTATTGAATCTAAATCTATAAAACATAGCGAATTATCTTTTTGGACTTTCTGCCAAGCCATACTTGTTGACCAATCTTCAAATTCTAAAACTTTTGCTCTATGGAATACTCTCTGTGAATAACCAATTAAATATGAAATAACATGACTAAGGTATAGCTTCTGAATATTATAGTTAGGATCACATAAATGCTCATAAGCATTATTAAAATCTTCTGTGCTTTTAAATCCATAAAATCCCGCAGAGATTACATCTGAACAAAAATGCTTTTCAACTACATCAAGAATCTGTCCTTGTTCATTAATTGTAATAAAGCTTTTGCTTCTTAGATTATCTATTGTTTTTTCATACGTAGTTAAATCTAGACCAGCAACAAAATTACCAACATAATCCTTTTTAACACTAAGATATGCATGCGTATCTCTTACTGCGAATTCGCCGTCTATACCCGCTTTCTTAATTGTTTGATAAATCGTTTCTGCAGGTCCACTAGTTTGCTCATCTAAGACAACAAAATCAACATTATACTTTCCTTTATTTTCTCTCTTAATCATTTCGCAAGCATGAAACTTCTTGTCAACATCCTTTAATACTGTAAAAATTATCCTATCATAATTATCAGGATAAACCCCTTCAATTGCCTTTAAGGCAAGCAATTGATTATCTGGATATCGAGTCAAAAATAAAGGATTGTTGTTGATTTTCCTCGTTCCTGCACAAGGTACAACTAATGTTCGCATATTTCTATTTCCTTAATAATTTCTATCACTGACTTTGTTTTAGTATTTAAAAACTCGTAAGTCTCTTCATCCTTTGTATATGGAAATATTCTTATTAGTTTTAACAAAAGGGCATAATACACCTCAATATAATCTTTTGGTGATACACTTCTAACTGTATCCATTAAAATATCTCTAAATACAAGCAATCGCAACTTTGTATTAATATCTATTTCTTTTTCATGTCGATATGACCACATTGTCTGGACATCCTGCATGATAGTGCTTATATCCATAATCCAACTATCATAAAACGAATCCAAAAAATCAATAAGGTAAAGTTGATTATCTTTAATTATGATATTTTCAAGTGTCAGGTCCCCATGGCATTGTGTTTTATTGAATCTTTTCCAACTATGCTTATTTAGCAATCCAATGGCCTCATCTATAACTGGGTTATTTTTTGACTGCAGTTTTCTCTTCAAAGATTTAATTTTATTTTTAAAAACACATTCAGTAACCTCAGTTTCATTGGAATCTATACTTACAATATTAGTAACAATATTTTTACAAATAGAACGTACCTTCCCTATTTCAATGGTTTTAATATATTCTGACATAGTTATGCCCTGAATATACTCCATATCAAAAAAGAATAATCCATCTTCATTAATTCCACTATTTAATACCTTAGGTACCCTTATGTTAGGATTAGAGTATTCAACTTGCTTTTTAGCCTGAATTTTAAGTCTTTTATTATAATCAGAATCACTAGAAATCTTTCTTACAAAAAGCTCATTATTTTCTTTTTCGCATAACAATATTTTGCAACCTGAATGACCACCTAAATTTATAATATTCATATTTACACCAAATCATCAAAACGCTGCGATTCCTTTGCTCTTTCATATTCCTCTGGTGTACCAAATTCAACATGATAATCCAAAAGGTAATCTTTTACTTTTAAACCTTTATCACACATGACGTTATAAAGGCCACTCATAAAGCATTCTTTATATGGGCAATTCTTTATATATATTTCTGCCATATCTTTAAACAACTTGGCGCTCTTAAATATATATGCACCACAAATAGCATGATCACTTACAACCTCTTTCTCAATAGTTCCAATAATTGAATTATTTTCATCATATTTAACATAACTAAACTGCGGTTCATTCGACTCAAAAGTTAGTAATATTCCATCAGAAATTAATAAATTCTGATTGAAAAGTTCATTGACTTCGGAACATTTGAACATGTGATCACAATCATTGAAAATAACAGGTGCATCGTCATTAATTTTCTCCACACCCTTAATAGCTGTAAAAACAGGGCCTGGAAGAATGCTTGGCAGAACTTCAACTATTGCTTCTGGAAAATATTTTTTTATCACTTTATCAATAGCAAAACGGTCAACATGCTGCTGTAGAACAACAAATGTAAGATCTGCTACATCAATATACTTTTTTATCGACATTACTGCCCAATAAAAAAATGGCTTTTCATTTATTTCGATTAAAGGTTTGGGTTGCATATAACCATTTTTATAGAAGCGCGCCCCTGCTCCACCCATTGGAATTATCAAATGCGGATTCATTTTTTTCTACCACCCCCTAAATATAGCATTATTAATAACTATGCAACTTTATATCTTAATTTCTGGATACTATTGATTAATATAGTTAAACACTATACTGTCAGTTACTGTATATAATGTCTGATAGTTTTTCTAAATTTGAAGTTTTTCTTATATTTTTGCCGATGGCATTAACAAATTAATCACTAAATCTTTGCCCCCTTTACTGTTTCTATGATGTATCTTGCAACTACTTCTGGTGACCATTTCTCTTCAAAGGCCCGTATTACTTTTTCTGAATCAATATTAGGTAAGTGATTTAGATCATCCTCAAATGTTTTCCAATCGACTTTTTCCATTGGCATATACCCCATGGGAACAGTCTCAAATACCTCCTCATCAAAAGGTTTATACCACTTTACAGACATTTCATCTGTAATTATGCCTGTACCAACCATAAAACTCTCAATAAAACGATTTGGAATAGACATGCGATATCCAGATACATTTACATTCCATTTAAATTCAGATATAAAAGCACAGAAATCCTTTAATGGAACTTTCAACTCACTATGTTCTTGTAGTTGTCCACCCACAATATCAGAATTTCCCTGAATTATAACTCTGCCATCACACCCCTCTTTATTTGCTAAATAGCTTGCTACAATTGCTCTTTTTTCATTGGGATGTGAAATCTCATTTTCATAAAAACCTATTATGTCAGGCTCAAAATCAAAATCCGGATGATTTACATTCGACTCTGCACATGGCCCTCTCGAATTTCCAAAATAACACATTATTTCTCGTGTTTTTTTAGTTTTTCTATCTTTCAAATAATTATTATAGCCATCTTTCAATGCTTTATATGAAAAAGACTTTTCACTCAATGCACGAGGCCCTGTCATAAGTGGCTTTATCTTATATGAGTTTCTAATAAAATTTTTACAGACTTTTCTTTCACCCCTATCTGTCAATTTTTTATCACTGTCCACATGTGCATGATCGAGCCAAGGAATTATAATATTACCTTCCAACTGGAAACCATCTTTTTCAATAGTTTTTGGGCACTGCATTTTGAAATAAACATCAAAATTATTAAGCTTATCAGCATCAAATAGATAAGGAGAATCAGCGCTATCTATTGTAAATGTTTTTCTTATACACCTATTTGACTCATCCATATAATCAATGTAACCACACATATTGTAAGAATCACGTTCCATTATTCTCCGCATTTTATCCGCAATCCTAACAACATGTTTCTCGTTTGATATAGAAAGAGCCGTACTGGCAAATGGTAATTTGAACTTTAATTTAATATATCCCTGTTTTTCTAATTCGTATAGTCCAAGAAGAAACCACTGAAAATAATTCCATCTATAACCCGATGTTACTACAACTTTTGTTTTTTTATTCATCAAAACCTGCTCCAATTAATATTATTTTCAGGATTTTGTCTGTTGTTTTTCTCCATGTGTAATTTTCCAAGACAAATTTTTGTCCTTCTGATCCCATTTTTTTAAGTGTATCGGTGTCGGAATATGCTTTTATAATTGCATCAGCCACACAATTTGCTGTTGCCTCATTAACTATAAATCCATATTGTCCATAGCCACAAAATTCTGGAAAAGCGAATCTATTTAAACCAATCGTTGGGGCTTTATTTGCCAAAGCCTCCAAGTAAGTAATTCCATTTGGTTCCAATAATGCAGGCATAACATATAACGAGCACTTTTGAAACAGTGAAATTGTCAAATCTCTATCTTTATTATAGTAATAATTAACTCCTGGTATCTCCTTGTAATTAGTTCCAACTACATTTAATTTTAGATCAGGGAATTTGGCCTTTGCAATTTCAAATGCTCCTAATAATAAATCTAATCCTTTATAATGTTCAGTACCCTCTCTCAAAACTATAAGCATCTCATGATTATCGTAATTCTTTTCGCCTTGATATCCTAAAAGATTTATACCAAATCCAACATTAGACACTTTATCATCAGGTATACCATATTTTTCTATTAATTCATTCCTACTCCAATCATTTTGCGTGAATATATGATCCATAGATGAAAGACTTTTTTTGTCATTCTCCAAATAATGCTTTAGATACCATTTTTTTCCTAACCGTTTATCCTCATCATATTCTGCCATGACACCAACCACTCTATCCAAATAGGCATAAAGTTTTCCATTAACCCTTTGCCTATGTTTTATACATTGTTCTCCCATGAACAAAAATGCGTCTGAATCGAATTTATTCATTTCCCTTTCAAAAAAATTTGCATTCATGCTATACCAAAAAGGAAACGGATCTCTAAAACTACAACCATAGCAGTACATTATCTTATCTAAAAATACTTTTACTTTGCCCAATCCGCAGTGGTGAATCTTACCAAGATAACTTAGATTTTGTATCTTAATATTATTTTGCTCCATGCATTCAATCAGAGCCTTTGGCGTTCCTGACCATGTGTTTTTTTCTCTAGCCCCTTCCATTGTAATAAAACATATTTTCATTTATTTACTCCTAAATATCATAATTTTATTTTTTAATACTTTAAACTCGCTTCTAAACAAAACAAGTAGAAGCAAAACGAAAAACATTTGTATTATATATTCTATCTCCACAGTAAAATTTTCATTCAAAAGAAAAAAAGATTGAATCATTAGCAAAATATATGAAACATTATCCCTCATAATAGATAACTTCACATTCATGCTTCTATTTAGATAAATCATACTTACAATATATACAATCCAATAGGAGATTGCTGTCGCTATGGCTGCACCTAATGCACCCCAAATAGGAACCATAATAAAATTCATACATATATTTGCCATTGCTCCAGCACCCGAACATTTTGCAAAGTAATCTGAATGCTTTAATGCCGCGAATATGCTCCCAGCATATCCAGATAACGATCCAAATATTACAGAAATTGTAAGAAAAGGTACAAATCTCCATGCATCATAAAAGTCGTTGGCATATAAATATCTAGCCAAAATCTTATCAAAACATATAATCAATGAGCACATAAAAACCAAAACAAAATTATATACTCTAAATATTTTTCCAAAAAAACCATCTTTGTCATCTTTATCGAATTCTTTTACGGCTGACAGCATAAACGCCTGCGAAAAAATATTTTGAAAAATATTTAAAATGGATGGAATCTTTGAAGCAACAGAATAAACCCCATTTGCAGCTACTCCATAAAAAAATATAATAATATATCTATCTGCCAAACCATTCACCCACCATGCTATAGCATTAGCAATCGTTGGCAAACTGTAATGTATCATTTCTCGATTTGTCTTTTGCTCAATACGTGTGCTTGAAATATACTTCCAACCTTTCATACAGAAAAACAAGAAAATATTTTGGCTCAGAACCCCTATAATATTAGCAAGAAAATACCCATCTATTCCTAATTTGACCAAACATAATAAAATTATATTAAGTGAAATTGTCACTGTGGAACCAATTACACCTGCTATAGATATTTCCTTAATTTTGTCCAAGCCTCTAGCCATAGAAGAAATAATACCAGATATGGAGGTGACAAAAAATGTTGAGAAAAAGTAAATTGAAAATCGATCAATTATGCTACTTAGAGTAATGAAATGGTTAAGTATAAGGAACAGAGCAACCAATATATTACCTATAAAGCATAATCTTAATCCAATAGAAAATACATCACTTGACTTTGCTTCTTTGTCCATCGAATATCTAAGAACTGCTTCATAGATATTAATCGTCAGAATTGGAACAAGTATTCCTACAGTTGATGAAATAAAATCATATTCTCCATACTCCGATGTAGAAAGAATTGATGTATATAAAGGAACCAAAAAAAAGGAAAGTAACTTTGTGGCAAAATTACTTAATGTAAGAAGTCCAATATTTTTAATTAAATATTTATATTTACCCACAAATTATTCTCTCCATATTATTTCTGTTAAATTTTTGAAATTATTATAATTTTCAAATAATAATCTTTATCTTAGATGCCTTTATTTTTATATATCTCAATCTTGTTTTTTACACGTAGATGTGCAGTAATAATTCTTGACACAAACATACCGATTTTAACGCCAAAAATATCCTTGCACTTATTGTCATACTTTAATATTTTTTTTACTGTTGGGGTAATCCATGAAGCTGTATAGTGATGGATTGATCTTGTGTTTTTTGTAATATTAAGAACTCCCGTTTTATAATCTTTAGGGCAAAAGTAATCAACCGGATATACACAAATTCCGTCACAATACCCTATGCCCTTACAAACTTTTATTTTATTTTTCAAGAAAATTTCAGTCACAAAATCCACAACTGTTTTCACATCCTGACTTCCATCGCTCAAAATAAAGTGTCTTTTTTTATATAAATCTATAATTTCCTTATATAGCTGCAGCCCTGGTACTGCAGCTAGTCCCAGCCCCGGCGCAACTTTGACATCATCAACAATATTGCCATCAGAATTTAACACACTGCCATCTGCCAAAGCATATAAATTACCACTTTCTAATCCTATAAATGATCCATTTTCTATAAGATCCTCCATCGAACTAATAACTTCCACATCAGTATCAAAATATAAGCCACCATACTTATATAAAATATCGAAGCGAGCATAATCAGAAACAAAAGCCCATTTTTTTGCGTTATATGCTTCCTTAACATAAGCACAACAGTTCAAGTCATAATTAGTTTCATTCCATTCTTTTATTTCATAGTCTGGAAAATATCTCTCCCACGAAGCTATACACTTTTTTGCTTCATCTGGCAATGGTTTCCCACCAAACCAACAGTAATGAATTATTTTAGGTATCATATACAGCGCTTCCCCATTTTTTATTTTTTATATCTTCAACTTCAATTTCCCCAATAAATAACAATGCAAAATTTTTACCTATAAAATACATGGTTCCTTCTAATAATGTCCATATAAGAAAGATAATCATGATTATTGCAAAAATATACTCATTTCCTTTTTTTATATTGCTTAATATTTTTTGTATTAAAAAAAAGTAAAATAGCGTTCCTATAAGTCCATAATTTAAAATCAACATAATCTGGCCATTATCTAATGAAAAGAATTGACTTTCACTCCAAATTGTCATATCCAATGGTTTCCCAAATAGTGTTATTGGATAAACATTTAATGCTGTCAATGAAAGTCCAATTCTTCCATTAAATATATTGTCATTTATAAAACCAGATAATGTATTTTCATAGCCTAAACTTATAATAATTAATAAACAAATCGTCAAAATTCCCCATATAATCATTTGTGCGAATGGTAAGATTTTAAAAATCACTTTTTGTATTATTTTTTTATCCCTTAAAGAGATCAAAAATACGCCAAGCAAGCTGAGAATAAAGGCTGTTCTCCCTCCTGAAATCAAAAAAATAATCATAATTACGAACAAGGAAAATATAAGTTTAATATTATTCAAAGAATTTCTGTTTATACATAAAAACAGAAAAAGAAGTGATGTAGCCTGTGCTGCAAACGTATTAGAATGGCCAAATCCTAATGCTTGCGTACATGCAGTATATGAATATTTATTAATACGTGCAGTAATGTTCTCAATAATTCCAATTTGTGATGTTAGTATAATTATAAAGAATAAAATTATTTCAACTAAAAAAATGACACGTAAGTTTTTGTCAATAGAATTCTTTTGCATTAACGTGATTGCTAACAATGTTATCAATAATCCAGTATAACCGCTCGAATTATAGCAAAGCAAACCAATTGTATTAGCGAAAATCACAATTAGCAATTGATTCTTTGAATAATGTCTCAGGGCCATATAAAAAATTGCGAGAATTAGAGCAAGAAACAGCATGGTTCTTTGAACTATTGAGTTACCAAAGTCCGGTAAAGCTGATGTTTCAAGCATGCACATAACTTCTATTATTATGAGAAAGGTAGTATATAATATATTTCCCCCAACTTTTACTTTCATTATTTATTTTTATTCTCCAACAAATTCTTGCAATACAAAAGGACAATTATCATTGAATAAAGCCTTCTCTTTAGCAGTATTAACAAAATATAGTGATCAAACTGCAAATATTTCATAGATTCACCAATATACTTCATGTTATCATTTAACAAATCATCCTTACATATTTCTTGTAAATATTTTTTATGGTTTAAAAAAGAATCCCATTTTTTTAAACGAGATTGAGTAATAGCTCTACCAGCAGTTTGTAATACCTTAATTGCAAATAATTCTTCAAAATTACTAAGTCTCCAATTATCCCTTTGTTTTTGAATTGCCCCAAATATCATCTTAAATGTGAAGTAATAATTCGCATCAAATTTTGCAGTCATCCCAGAACTGCAACGATAATCATATAAAGCTTCGTTCAAGTAAACACATGTTTTTGCGTTTGAGAAAAACTCAATAGACTGTAATGTATCTTCACCTGTACTTAATCTCCCAAATTCACTATAATCCATATCGATGTTTATGCATGAATTCTTAACAATTTTCCCACATACACTAACCACACTGTGGCCAAGCATAAACTCTCGAAGTAAATCCTGCTTATTTACGAGACAAGCATGTTCATTGGTAAATATATTTTCGAACGCTATTGTTTTCTTCACATCATTGTATTTATTGTAATTGATGATAATTATATCGGGATCATCGTATTTATATATGATATCTCTTACAATTCTAAGCATATTAGGCTCTATCAGGTCATCCGAATCACAATTAACAATATATTTACCAGACGCCTTCCTGAACCCATAGCGCCGTGTCAAAAGCAAACCCTCATTTCTTTTATGGTAAACTTTGATCAATCTTGGAAATCTACTTGCATAGTCATCGCAAATTCTGGCGCTTTTATCTGTCGATCCATCATCAATTAGCAATATCTCACAGTCGTTTTCGATTGATTCAAGCTGTGTAAGTATTGATTCCACACATTCATTAAGATATTTTTCTACATTGTACACAGGAATAACAATACTAAATAGCATATTATCACCAAAATCTTTCATTTTAATCGTAAAGACCTAAATCGAAAATATATTTATCAATATATTTGCCACCATTTAAAGCATAACTAAATTTAGATCCTTGAGTTATTGAACTTATTAAGTATTTACATCTAGAAAGTAATATCATTTTAACTAGATATTTTTGACCCCTCAGCTTTTTATCCTCTTCTAGGACACCAGCTTTACTAAGAACATTTTTCCCATCATAATTCCTGATGAACGAATCAAAGGAGACAATTTTCATAGATTCTTCAAACTTTTTTTTCAGATAATCATAAATATTCCCATCCTCAGTAACCAAAAAAAATGGAGCCTTATATTTTTTTATAAATTTGTTCAACTGTTCCTCTACTTGTTTCACATTAGGCTGCACATATTCTCCTGACGGCTTTAATATAGTATAATCAGTGCCCCTTACATACACACCAATACAATTATCAATCTCTAGTCTATTAGCTTCCTTTTCGACACAATTTATAACTTCATCATTAAATTCGAGATTGTTAATTAACATATCATGGCTTTCTTTTTCGATCTGATCATCAAAAAAAATATCTGGCTCAAACAATCCTTTAGAATTAATATTATTAAAAGTCCATCCAGATAGGTAAACCTTCTTACTTGAATACACTTCTTTTTCACTAATATCCGATGGCTGCTTAAAGAAATAATTCCAAACATTATTCACTCCATCATAATACTGAGTTTTATAATTCTTCCAATCCACATATGGTATATATCCTTTATGTTTTGCATAATCTATGTAAAGAATATGTTTATAAGTCAAAGATAACAATCCTTCAACTCCATCCTGATAATCCGGTTTTATTACATATATTATTTTATTTAGATTTTTTTCTCCATAAGACTTTTTCTTTTGTAGGACATCCCTGCGAGCAAAGCAGTAATAAAAATATTTAATCATATACCCTATAATTCTATGTTTTCGGTGAAACTTTAATCCGATTGGCATAATTTACATTCCCCTTGTATCATATAGTCATAGCCACTCTTAACTGATTCAATAGTTTAAACTTTGGTGTTAAAAATACTATAAACTGATTCAAATTGCCTATCACTATTGAGATTTCAAAATAGCTGCCCCTCCCAACATCTTTGTATCAGTGTTTGTCGATGCGATAGCATACAATGGTTTATGTAAGCGAGGTCACATCTGCTGAAGGTTCTGCAGAACATTTCAGCACAGATATTTCTTAAGACAGCCCCCTTTTATGTTCTATATTGGTGTCGATATCACTAAGTATAAGCATGGCTGCTACAGCTTTGGCTCTAATAATAGAGACCATTACCCTCCACTTGTCATATATAACAATTCGGCTATTTTAAATGGTTCATGTCATAAAACACTCCACCCCATTACTTTAAATCTTGTAGATATTAATACCATTCGTTTATCTAACGATTTATTCAAACTACTTGCTTTCATTATCTGCAGTGGCTCAAAGCTCTGCCTTTTGCATTCATTTTAGCAATGGTCTACCCGACACTATTATTTACTCCAAAATTTTAACATGTATTACTTACTATCATTAAAAAGGTTCTCGTGTTTTCTCATATTCAATTTATCAGAGGATTTTTTACTATTTTCTTGGTTCTATTTTTGGTTCTTTATCATTTCTTCATTCATTCCCGCTGTGTTCACTCAGCTTAAAGGTACTAATTTCCAAATTTGCAAAACTTGTATAATTTCAATCCACTTACTCAATATGATTTTCCCAACCAAAAGCCGATCTCCATTCTATTATCGGAAAATCAGTTGCCTCAATTGTTTTTTCAACATCATCATTTGCCACAATTATATCTTTGTATTGGCAATCAATGAGTTTATAATTTTTGATTAAAAAAGCATTTTTTAATTGTGGTATCTTCATATAATCAAAATGCATTATTTTTGTAGCAACACAGTCGATCGCTACAGGATTAAAACCACATATAATTTTCCCACAATCGATTCTATCTGGCTCAACTGGTCCATTTCCCTGTCCGGCTTGTATTGCATCCACAATTCCTATATACCTTTTTTTATCCTCTGAAAAATTACCATCTTCTCTTGAATAAAACATGACCTTGTTCAAATCCAATATAGTTCTCCACAACGTGTCATTGCCATACCAGCCTCCACTTCTTAAAGTGTGTTTATTATCTCCTCTAAATAATATGGCCATTTTTTTTAATGGAACTAATATTGGTGCAAATACTTTGAACTTAGTCACAAAATTTTTTGCAGCCATTGTGAATAAGCTTTCAATTTCGGTTCCCGATGAACTTGATTCAAATTGATCTCCTCCATTTTTTGGAGTTCCGATTGTATGATGTGGTAGCAGATTCTTATTTGTATTAATCCCCACCATGTTTTTTAGACAACATGTTATACCAGCCTTTTTGTGTGTTTTTAATTTAGGCAAATTAATTATAACATCAGCTTTAATAACAGTTTTTGAAACACTATAAAAATTATCTAATCCATTGTGTGCATTGTTTGTTTCTTCAATATTATAATCTGCGCCATAGAGTTTTTGGCTTGTTTTTGGTTTATCAAAAAATTCACTATTCGATGATTTTAAATTAACTAAGAGCTTTCCGTTTGGATCTCCTTTTAATTTTGTTCTATTAAGGATCACTCCGTTGTCAGCCATTTTCCACTCTTCATCTCTAAGATCAATTATTTCAAAAGGAATGTTTTTATCATCACAACATTTTTTCCATTCGTTAATTGGCATATGAGAGATAATTTTAGAAAATGAGGAGCCAGTCATAGGCGCATCTGCAACTACTATCTTGCCATGCGATGATAAAATATCACTAACTAACTCAATAACTGCCTGTATTATAGTTGGATGTGTAATTACATATTCCCAATCATCATCTTGATTCCGTGATTCTTGTACAAAATTAGGTTTTATACATACTGTATCCGTTTTTTTTATTATATCTAAAACATCACTTTTCTTTATTAAGTTTTTAATTTCGTTAATATTATACGAACTTTGGCTATAAACCCATACTTTTTCCATATACTTCATCCTTTTTAACCACTACTATAAAAACAACATATATTTTCATAAGTATGGTCTATCATCAATAATTTTATATTTTTTCAGCCTGATTTAAATCAAGCCACTTTCCCATCATTAAATCAAACTCATAAGTTGAAAATCTATCAAATCCAGCACCATTAGTAAATGTTATCTCTCCAAAATATATTTTCTCTTCTACAATATAGAAATCCACTCTTGCGTGTAAGAACTTTTCTGATAGCTTTTCAGAATATATCAGCAAATCGGATAAGCACTTTGGTCTTTTAAAATCTCTACCTGATACTGGATATCCCATCCCCGCACCATCGACACGATTCCAATTCGTATCAAAAAAATCCATTTTATGCCCTGTAAATCTATCTGTATCTACTCTTATTATTTTAGGTTTGCCATTAAAACAAAATACCTTATAGTCTCTCAGTTGCTTATCATCCTTGCTTTCAATAAAATTTTCAACGATAACTCTTGGTTTTTCAATTCCATAAAACCATTCTCCGTAACATGGTAAAAATTTTGCTTTTAACCATTTATTACATTTATTAATAATTTCATTTTTAGTGATACTCTTTGTCCCATCTTGGATTATATTAAAAGTGGAGCCGTGCGTGACTTTAATTACATATTTTTCTGGTAATTTTTCAAATGGAATTTGATTTGGGTCAAATCCCTGCCATAATAGATCATTCAATACGTCTCCACAGCCCTGACTTTCAACATACTGTCTAACTGTATATTTATCACAACATTTGATCATTAACGGATTATGATCATGCAACTTAATCCATTGTAATTTTTCGTTATATGTTTTAGGATTATTCAAATTTAGAGAATATCCTTGTTTAATCCTAAATAATAACTTCAAATCTAATTCCGGAGAGATTTTATACAAAATATTAAAAGGGGTTAGTAGTATATTCTTTTGCAGATTATTCATATTTTTTATATAATTCTTTATAAATATAATTGTCTATACTTTCAATTATTGTTTGGGTATTACTTTTATAGTCTTCAAATATATGCTCTTTAACAAACCGCAATCCTTCATCCAATTGCCCGCAATCATCCAATCCACAAATTATGTTCTGTTCTTTAAATTGTTCAATAATCTGTATCTGATGATCATCAACATGTTCTCCGTACTTGGCAAGTCTTGGTATTGCAATCACTTTTTTCCCTAATTTAACAGCACCAATTATTGCTCCTGTACCACCATGTGTTATCACTATATCTGCATTTTTTTCATATCTCAAGAATTCATCTCTATCAAGAAATTTTGTGAATTCATAAAAGCAAGGCGTATAATCGCTATATCCAATTTGTGCGAAAACAGGTTCAGTAATTTGGCCATTTTCAACCAAATCATCCACTGATTTAAGCAACCTGTTAAACTGAAATTTTTGTGAGCCTAAAGTTATAAAAATCATTTTTCTATTTTTTAATATATTCCTCCAAGATATATTGCACTTGGATAAAACGTTTTCATCGATTCCCACTGAACATAAAACTGATCCGCAAATCTATAAAGTAACTTGCCGGTCTCAGTCGGAGAATTAACCTTTGCAAATGATTCAATATAAATTAATTTCTTACGTGCAGCTTTTGCAACTAAGCACATTGGTATCGTTGCCAATACTCCTGTACAAATGACTAAATCCGGCTTTTCTTTTAGAAATATTTTTAAAGATAAAATAGAATTCTTAATCATTCTCCAAAAAAAAGTCTGTTCTTTTCTATTTACCTGTTTTAAATAATAGGTTTTTACGCCTTTGATTTCAGCATTATATTCTGTCCATTCAGTTAGGACAAAACTATCGTATTTATCCATCAACGGTTTTAACATCATAAGCTGCTCATAATGTCCGCCTGATGATGCAACAAAACAGATTTTTACCTTTTTTTGTTTATTCATATATTTACTGATCACTTATGTATTCTTTTTAATCTCTGCCGAAAAGATCTCTTGTATAAACTTTCTCTTTTACATCATCCAAGCAACTATCATATCTATTAGCAATAATTGCCTGACTTTTTTCTTTAAAAGTTTCCAGATCATTTACAACTAAAGAGCCAAAGAAAGTGCTTCCATCTTCCAAAGTCGGCTCATAAATAATTACCGTTGCCCCCTTGGCTTTCACCCTCTTCATAACACCCTGTATACTGCTCTGCCGGAAATTATCTGAATTGCTCTTCATAGTCAACCGATATACTCCGATCACACAAGCTTTTTCATCAGCAGCTTTATAATCTCCCCTATCAGAATAATCGTAATATCCGGCCATCTTGAGCACCTGATCGGCTATAAAGTCTTTCCTTGTCCTGTTGCTCTCAACAATGGCCTCAATTAAATTTTCCGGCACATCCGCATAGTTAGCTAATAATTGTTTAGTATCTTTAGGCAGGCAATATCCACCATATCCAAAACTTGGGTTATTGTAATGCGCTCCTATTCTTGGATCCAGACAAACCCCGTCAATTATCTGCTTAGTATTAAGTCCCTTGCTCTCAGCATATGTATCAAGCTCATTGAAATATGCAACCCGCAAAGCTAAATATGTATTTGCAAAAAGTTTTACTGCTTCAGCTTCTGTAAATCCCATGAGAAGTGTATCTATTTCTTCTTTAATGGCACCCTCCTGAAGTAACTTAGCAAAAGTTTCAGCAGCCTCAACAAGCCTCTCATCATTCATATCCGTTCCGACAATAATACGTGAAGGGTAGAGATTATCATATAAAGCCTTGCTTTCCCTTAAAAACTCAGGACTGAAGATAATATTTTTGCTACCAGTTTCCTTGCGTATATTTTCCGTATATCCAACCGGTATGGTACTCTTAATTACCATAATTGCATCTGGATTATATTTCATAACCAGATGTATGACTTCCTCGACAGCACTGGTATTAAAATGCTGTGTTTCTGAATCATAATTAGTCGGCACAGCTATCACAACATAATCGGCATCCTTATATGCTGCCTCAGCATCAAGTGTTGCTGTCAGATCTAAATTTTTCTCTGCAAGATACCTTTCTATATATTCATCCTTTATAGGGGACTTTTTATTATTTATCAGTTCAATCTTATCCGGTAATATATCGACCGCATAAACTTTATGGTGTTGAGATAGTAGTGTTGCAATTGAAAGCCCTACATATCCTGTACCGGCAATTGCAATTTTCAAGTCTTTAAATCCTTTCATTTTGTATTCCTCATATTATAAGGCTTAACTATTATTTACCTTTTTATATACAAAAACAAAGCTTAGAACATCAACATCTAAGCTTCTGCTTTCATCATTTATCCTGACAAATCTGGCTGACATAACACATTCCCCTCTTATGTTCGCCATTTAATTAAGTTTAAATATACCACGTCTATAGGGGTTTTAGTGTATTTATTAGAATTTCGTAAGAATTTTGCAGTTCGATATATTTTTAGTTGATTTTATCAGAAAAGTGAGGTGGCAATAGCCCTTCTACCAACATGGGAATAATATGGCTGCTTTTTATGAAATTAAATCAATATTTACACAGTTCTTAATCCATCTCAGAAAATTATTTTCTGGAATTATAGAATCTATGTCAAATATCACCCTCCGGATTTTTACGTTTTGTTTTATCATTATTCAAATAACAAGGAGTTCCGTAAAAAAATTACGGATGGTCCATTTTAATTTTATTTTCAATATAATTACTATCCATCAAAATCATGTATAATAGTTTCACATAAACTATGTAATTATATAAATATTATTTTCATTTTAAGATACAGCTAACTCCCCCCCCACTCACTGCTTTATACCATGAAAGAGATACCAGACTTTTTAAAAGACAATAAAAATAATAGTAACCTTTCCGACAGTGGCAAAAAAAGCCGTGGCCGCTCCCGCAGGAAAAATCCTGAACAGCATAAATCACCAGTTCGCTACTTTTTTGTATTCCTGCTTCTTGCAGCATGTATATCCGGCGCATGTATTCTCTTTTTCAGGCCCGACGCTGTCAGCCGCATCGCAGGTTCATTTACCCGGTTTGCATCCGGAATTTTCGGTGCTTCGGTATATGATGACAGTGACTCCCCTTCCTCTTCGCCTGATGATGAAGCTTCGGATGCTGCTTCTGATACGGCGAATGCAAATTTAGACGCATCACAGCCTGATTCCAATGCATCGGACAATTCAGGTACAGGGAGCGATTCACCATCGGCAGATGCTGATAGTGACGGCATTCCGGACAGCAGCGAAAATACTTCCGGCAAATACACTGATCTGTTAAATGATCCTGAGCGCATGGCGGCTGAAAATTGTTATCCGCTGGATGACGGCGGCGACGGTGTTATCACTCTGAGGTTTGCCGGAGACATGCTTTTGGATGATTCTTATGCTATCGCGGCTTATCAGAGAGAGCTTTCCGGAGGCTATATCATTGCGGAAAATGCTTTCGATGATACCATGCTCGGCCTTATGCGCGGAGCTGATATTTTTATGCTCAATAATGAATTTACATATACGCTGAGAGGCGAGCCGACACCTGAGAAACAGTTCACCTTCCGTGCCTTTCCGGCTGACGTTAGCTTCTTAAATGACATCGGTACGGATATCGTGACTCTTGCCAACAATCATGCCTATGATTATGGCGAGATCTCTCTCATTGACAGTATGGATACGCTGAAAAACGCAGGTATTGCTTATGCCGGCGCCGGCCGCAATATTGATGAAGCTTCTTCTCCGGTATACTTTGTAAATGACGATGTACGCATTGCCATCATTGCATCCACGCAGATAGAACGCATGCCGGATCCCGACACAAAAGGCGCTACTGCCGATGCTCCCGGCGTATTCCGCAGCATGGATCTTGCTGAACTTACCGCTGCCATAAAGGAAGCTAAAGAAGTCAGCGATTATGTGATAGTATTTACCCACTGGGGAACTGAAGGCGCCACAGAGCCTGACTGGTCACAAAATGAACAGGCTCCTCTTATAGCCGAAGCCGGAGCAGATCTTATTATCGGTGCGCACCCTCATGTGCTCCAGAAGATCGCCTGGCAGGGCGATACGCCGGTATTTTACAGTCTTGGCAATTACCTTTTTAATTCCAAGACCCTGGATACCTGCCTCGCAGAGATAAATCTCGACTCATCTGACGGCAGTCTTTTAAGCGTCCGCTTTATCCCGGCGCTCCAGTCCGGTTGCAGGGTCACGTCATATGAAGGTGAGGAATATACTGCCGCCTTGGAACGCATGCGTGCGCTTTCACCGGAGGTGAATATAGACGATGAAGGGTATGTGATGCCTAAATGATTTCTCTGTCATATACCTCTTTATTATCTCATTAGCCTTTTTACTGAAACAATTTTTCCTCCCCTCTTTTTATCTTCCTATTCCCTTCGCTCTCTGTTATAATCATCGGGTATGGATTTTTATCAGTTCCGGTAATATGTGGCTTTGCATATATTGCACCGTTTATATTTTTCAGTTTCAAGCAGGGCATGGCTTTATTCTGAGCGGATATCATACGGCTCCGGGCATGGTTTTCCGTATCTGAGAAAATAAATCATAAAGAGGGCATTATTTTGGGCAGATCATCTAAGACACGTGATTTTATCACGATCGGATTCGCGCTGTTTGCGATGTTTTTTGGCGCGGGCAATCTCATATTCCCGCCGTTTCTGGGCTGGCAGTCGGGCTCCAACTGGCTTATCGGCATACTTTTCTATATGGCTATCGATATCGGCATGAGCCTTATGGCCATCATCGCATCGGCCCGTATCGGCCACGGCGCGTCCGGCATCACAGAGAAGCTCGGCCGCATCCCTTCGTTTATCATTATTTCCATCACATGCCTGTGCATCGGTCCCATGATCGCCATACCGAGGACTGCTTCAATTACATATGAAGTCGGCTTTATTCCTAATTTCGGAGATCTCAATTCATGGGTCGTTACAGGAGTTTTCTTCCTCATCTCCTGGATTTTAAGCATCAGGGAGAGCAGGGTAGTAGATATAGTGGGCAAAGTGCTTTCTCCGGTGATGTTCATCATCATACTTATAATGATCATAAAGGGCTTTATATCGCCTATCGGTGAGATCGCTCCGAATAACGATGTTTATACTGCCGTTAAGGAAGGCTCGCTGGCCGGATATCAGACCATGGATATGCTTGCGGCCTGCCTTTTTTCCATAACGGTGACCTCCACGATCATTCAAAGGGGATATACAGACCAGAAAGCACAGTTTTCTCTCATCCGCGGATGCGGCTTGATCGCAGCTCTGCTGCTGTTTATCGTTTACGGCGGACTTGCGTATATAGGCGCTACGGCGTCTGTGCGCGTGGATGCTATACTTACGCAGTCCGAGCTGCTCGTATATCTTTCCGGACTCCTCATGGGAAACGCAGGCAGGGTCATACTGGGTCTCATAGTCTCCTTCGCCTGCCTCACTACCGCTATAGGACTGCTCACATCCATAGCGTCGTATTTTGAGGAAAATCTTCATTTAAATTATAAAATGCTTGTGACCGTATTCGCTGTCATTTCATGGATCATATCCAATTTCGGAACAAGCGTGATCATAGCAAAGGCCGCGCCTGTACTTGATCTCGTATATCCTGTGATGATAATGCTCATAATCCTCAGTCTGTTTGGCAGGTTTTTTACAGGCTGCCATGTATACAGATTTTCGGCATACGGCGCGCTTGCGGCCGGGATCATCACCATGATCGATAAGTCATTTCTCTCCGGTACCGCTGCGGCTTTCCTTCCGCTCTCCGGGGCCGGCTTCGGATGGGTCATACCTGCCGTAGTCTGCGGTATGATAGGCTATGCCATTGACAGATCTCAGGCCGCAAAGCAGTAAAATACTTTAACGTCTGTATAAAACCCGGATAAGAAAAATAAGTCTCAGCTGAACTTAAGACCTGCCCGCCGGCAAATCAGAAAACTGATACGGCCGTCGGACAGGCTTTTTGTTTAGTGAGACTTATTTCTACCAGTTGATTTATTTGATATTATTTGCTTTCTTTAAGCAGATCTCTTATCTCCGTAAGGAGTACGACATCCTCAGCCGGCGCCTTTGGCTCCTCCGGGGCGCTTTCCTTCTTGCGGTTGAATTTATTCATGGCCTTTACGGTAAGGAAGAGTACAAAAGCAACGATCAGAAAGTTTACGGCGCTCTGAATGAAATTACCGTAATATATTGCAGCCTCCTCTGCGCCGTCCGCAGCCGGGGATACCACATACTTAAGTCCGGTAAAGTCTATCCTTCCGAGTATCATGCCTATAAACGGCATAAAAATATCATTTACCAGTGAATTTACGATCGCCGTGAATGAGCTTCCTATAATGACACCGACGGCAAGATCTATCACATTCCCGCGGGAAATGAACTCTCTGAATTCATTTATAAATTTGTTTCCCTTCATTTAATTTTCCTTTCTTTAAATAAGATCCGTTTTTATCCGCATCAAGAATAACATACTTTTATTTGCCGCAGTGATTATTTATAGCTATAATCAGTTATCCGTCACTATAATCCGCTGCCATTATGCAATTATGCCACTGAAGGCGTTTTTCCGGTTATATGATATAGTATATAAAACTGCTGCTGTAAACATAATGAAATATACTGCAGATCACTGGTAAACAGAGAAAGGAGTCATCATGAAAGTCATTATAGTAGGCGGCGTTGCCGGAGGCGCTACTGCTGCCGCAAGGATACGCCGTCTTGATGAGCACGCAGAAATAGTAGTTTTTGAGCGTACAGGCTATATCTCCTATGCCAACTGCGGGCTTCCGTATTATATAGGTGACGTTATCACCGATCCTGAAGAGCTGAAGCTGCAGACCCCGGAAAGCTTTTTCTCGCGTTTCCGCATTGACGTGCGCATTTTAAGTGATGTCATTTCCATAGATCCTAAGAAAAAGGAAGTCACGGTCAGGGATTTAAAAAACAATACGGAATATACCGAGAGCTATGACAAGCTCCTCCTTGCTCCCGGCGCAAAGCCTTCACAGCCTGCTCTTCCTGGCATAGGCATAAGCGGGCTTTTTACGCTCCGCACGGTAGAGGATACTTTTAAGATAAAAGAATACATAAACAAACACGGACCTCGCTCAGCGGTTCTTGCCGGAGGCGGATTTATCAGTATAGAGCTTGCGGAAAACTTGCGCGGGCTCGGCATTGACGTCACGATAGTCCAGCGCCCTAAGCAGCTTTTAAATCCTTTCGATCCTGATATGGCTTCATTCGTACATGCACAGATGAGGCGGCACGGAGTCGGTCTCAGGCTTGGATACACCGTAGAGGGCTTTGAGGAAAATGCCGGAGGCGGCATCAATGTCCTCCTTAAGGATAATGAGCCGCTCAAAGCGGATATGGTGATACTCGCCATAGGCGTCACTCCGGATACGGGACTTGCGGCAGATGCCGGGCTTGAGCTTGGGATAAAGGGCAGTATAGCCGTAAATGACCGTATGGAGACATCAATTCCGGATATTTACGCCGTCGGCGACGCTGTGCAGGTAAAGCATTTCGTTACCGGACTGGACACTCTTATTTCCCTTGCCGGGCCGGCAAACCGCGAAGCGCGCATAGCCGCAGACAATATCTGCGGAGGCGACAGCCGTTATCAGGGCTCTCTCGGAAGCTCCGTAGTGCATATATTTGAGCTTACGGCCGCATCCACCGGCATTAATGAGAGTACGGCTTCAAAGGCCGGAATAAAATTTGACAGCGTGATACTTTCACCGCTGAACCACGCTTCATACTATCCCGGCAGCACGGCGATGACCATGAAGGTTATTTTTGAAAGTGATACATACAGGCTGCTCGGGGCCCAGATCATAGGCCGTGACGGCGTAGATA
Organism: uncultured Lachnospiraceae bacterium; assembly: GCA_944381575.1. Lineage (GTDB taxonomy): Bacteria > Bacillota > Clostridia > Lachnospirales > Lachnospiraceae > Avilachnospira. Next base: position 52,826 of record CALWLS010000002.1, read on the forward strand.
AGCGCATAGACGTGATCGCTGCTGCCATACATGCAGGCATGAAGGCCGATGAGCTTAAGGATCTCGACCTGGCGTACGCCCCGCCTTATTCCTCCGCCAAGGATCCCGTCAATATGGCCGGTTTTATGATAGATAATATAAAACATGGTATCTTAAAGCAGTTCCGGCTTGATGAGCTTATGAGCCTTCCTCGTGACAAAAGCGTAACTTTGCTGGACGTACGGACTAAAGAAGAATTCGACCGGTCAGGACATATAGACGGTTTTATAAATATACCTGTTGATGAGCTGAGAGAGCATGCGGATGAGCTCGATCCTTCAAAGCCGGTTTATCTCATATGCCAGAGCGGCTTAAGAAGCTATATTGCTATGCGCATCCTTAGCGGGCTTGGCTTTGACTGCTATAATTTTGCCGGAGGCTACGGCTTTTATTCCTCTGTAGAAAATGACCGCCGTATGATCTCAGAATAACGTCTGTACGAGGAACATGTAGATGATCGTTCCTCCTGCGATGGATAAAAGCATCTGCCTTTTCCAGACATGAAGCAAAGTCACGGCCGCTATGGCTATGAGCTCCGGCGCGCCGTGACTCCCGCTGAGAAAATCCACATTTCTAAGACAGTATATGACAAGCATGCCGAATACGGCCGGAGGCAGTACACGTCCCAGATATTTTATAAAATCAGGCGTCTCTTTTCCTGCCGGAAATATCAGAAAAGGGAGCGATCTCGTTATAACTGTTCCGAGCACCACTGCTCCTATTGTGATTATCTGCTGTGCAACTGTCATATAATACAAATCTCCGATCTATATCACGAATTATTATAACTTAAGCTCATACCGTTCGTATTTTAAAGCCGGCTTTAAAAGCTCTTCACTGCCTTTTTATGTCCTTCGGATGCGCCCATAAGAGTAAGTACCGCAAAAATCCCTGCCATGGCCGGGATGATGAAGCCGTCCGCTCCGAAAATGATGAGAGAAAGTACTGACAGCCCCAGACCGATAAGCTCGCTTTTATGATCGCTGCTCTTAAGCCACTGCTCAAGAAATATCACCACGAACATGGCTGTCATGACAAAGTCGAGGCCTTCCGTATTGAAATGTATAAAGGAACCGAACACCCCGCCGAGCACCGCTCCGGATACCCAGTATATCTGATTTAACAGCGTAACAAAAAACATGAACCAGCCCTTATCCACGTCCTCCGGTATCTCCGCCGTACAGTTTATCGAAAAGCTCTCATCACACATGCCGAATATCAGATAAGGCTTCTTTAATCCCGTCCCTCTGTATTTATCCAGCATGGAAATGCCGTAAAATAAATGTCTGGCGTTTATCATAAGCGTCATCAGAAATGCCTTTATGGGATCGAATGCGCCCAGCAGAAATTCTGCCGCCACAAACTCCATTGAGCCTGCAAATATGGTTATGCTCATTATAAGCGGATAAATAAAGCTGAATCCCAGCACATTCATATATATGCCGTAGGTCATCCCCAGAAATAAAAATCCCGCCAGTATAGGTATCGTATGCGGGAAGGCTGCTTTTAATGCCTTTAATTTCACGTTATCTTTCTGCATCAGATATTCCCCAGTTCATAAGCTATAACGTCCCCCTTAATATTTAAAATCAAAATAAACCGGGGTTAGAATATCACTCCTAAACCCGGTTTGTCTATATATCCAACATAGATTACGCAAATAATATAAACTATACATTCATATAAAACTTCGCGATTTACAATTATTATCTTATATAAACGCGTTTTACCCTATCTGTCAAATAGTTCTCCAGTATAGAACAATTACCATCGGCATAATCACTTATCTCTTTCCTTCCCAAATATACATCAGAATACTTATCCTTCCCAAAAATCGTTACTTCATCTCCAATTTTACAGTCTATATCCGTAACATCTATTAAAGTCTGGTCCATAAATCCGTCTATATAATGCGCATATTTACCCTTTATCAACAATGGCCCGCCATTAAGTAATACAGGTCTATACAATCCATCACACATCCCCATGGATATACACGCAACTTTAGTATCCTCCTTTAAAACCATGTCAGAATATCCAATGATCTCACCTTTTTTAAGCTTAATGACATTTGTTATAAATGTTCTAAGTGACAATGAAGGTTTGTTCCCGTAATAGTTATCAACTACACCGTCAGCATATGCTATATATCCCCAGCCGGCTCTTAAGTGTGTACATACAGTATCTTTGGGAAATTCAATATTAAAGCTTGATCCAGCCGATATATATTTTGGAGCGTAGCCCATAGCTTTAAATTTTTCAACTATCGTTTCAAATACCTCATATTGCTTCTGTATTCTTATTTTAGAGCCCTCTGAATAGTGAGTCATAATGCCTACTATATCAAGATTGCCAGCTTTTTCAATTGCTTTTAATAATGCTTCAAACTCTTCCGGCAGAACACCTATACGATGCAAACCAGAATCAATTTTTATCTGTACTGGAAAATGCTTTAAATTAGCTCTTTTCACTTCTTCACTAAGAAGTTCAACTGTTTTTAAATCATAAACTTCCATTAAAAGATTATATTTAACAACATATGGAATAGCATGATATGGCACTCCTGAAAGCAGCATTATTATCTGATCATTATAACCTGCATCACGTAGTTTTTTCCCTTCTATCACCTGTGCTACTGCTACGATATCATAACCAGCCTCATCAAACAGCATAGATGCAACCGGAACAATTCCCTGTCCCCACGCATCCCCCTTAACTACCGGTATTATTGCCTTATCACATGCAGCCTGCAAATTTTGTAAATTTTGCATGATTTGTACAAGATTAACTTCAGCATAAGAATAATAGTATTCGAGCTCACTTATGTTTCTGACATCCATATTAAGTGTCCTCCTTCAGTTTTACCCTCTCAAAACCACCCCTGCTTGTAGTTGAACATCTTAAATTGCATATGCGAATATCAAAAAAACAGCTGCTTTATTGACAAAATAATTCAGATTGTAATTATTTTCAACATGTAAAATGAAGAAAATAAAATTCACATCATTTGTATGAATTGCATAATATTCTTACAGTATCACTCTTAATTTTTAACAATAATTAATAAATTTTAATGTTATTCTCTGTTTTTTATAATTTTTTTTAGAACAATATTTGTATTCTGCGAATGGATAACAAAGTAAAACTTATAGTATATATGATTTGTATCCATTTAATTTAAACTTAAAAAGGAGGTGCCTTATGAAAACCAAGTTAGCATTTCTTCTAACCATACCAATGGTATTTCTGTTATGCTCATGTACCCCCCCCGAAACATCAAATAACAATGAATCTTTAAATAGCACAGATTCTATTGGTTCCGAAGAAGATCAGGTGCTGAGAGTTGTACAGCCATATGATCCCGGTACTTTTGAACCCGGTAATAACGATGAACAATCATACAACAGAATAATGGTACAGATTTATGACACATTAACAAGATTTGATAAAAATGGTGAGCTCATACCATGGCTTGCAGAATCATGGGAGATGATAGATGATACTCACTGGCAGTTTAATTTAAAAAAGGACGTAAAATTTTCTGATGGCAGTGATTTTACAGCCGAGGATGTAATCTGGACATTACAGTATGAGATTGAAAATAATATTCCAAATTCTCATTTTAATATGATCGATGTTAATGAATGTTCAGTTATAGACGATACAACTTGCATTATAGGACTCAAATACCCTTGTGTTACTCTTCCAAACCATTTGGCTAATTCTCAGTGTGTTATTGGTTGCAAATCTGCATATGAATCAAGCGGAGGTGATTACCTCGGCGGAGCAGTAGTTGGGACCGGCGCGTATAAACTTGTTGAGTATACTCAGGGTGACATGATTAAACTTACAGCCAATGAGCATTACTGGAATTCAGAAAGCGGAAAGCCTTACATCAAAAATATAGAAATGAGAATAATAGATTCCGCAGATGCCAAGGCTACAGAAGCAAAAACCGGTCAGTACGATATAGTTATAGGTGTAAATGCACGAGAATATGATAATATTGACAATACTCCAGGAATGCATATGGAGATAGCTCCTACATCTAAAACTGTATATCTTCTTTTGAACTGTAATAAAGCTCCTATGGATAATCCGCTTGTTCGCGAAGCATTTGCCAGATCCATCGATGCAGAAACAACTGTAAATTTAGCTTATGGCAAAGTTGGAGTCGCTGCTGAAGCATTTATCACACCTGGTGTACTTGGATCAAACTCTGAAACTTACCAGAAGTATTTTGGTACAGGCTATGATATCGAAAAAGCAAAAGCTCTTCTTGCTGAAGCAGGCTATGCCGATGGAGTAGATCTTGAAATCACTGTCGAAGCTCCGGATGAACAACGTTGCGATATGGCAGAAGCAATACAAGCCCAGGTAGCGGATGCAGGAATAAATCTATCTATCAATAAAATGGAATACGCTCCTCTTCGTGAGTATATGTCTGCTGGAAATCATCAAATATGTATAAATGCATTTACTGCAAGTACTATGGAAGCAGATGGCTTCTTAAGCCAGATTCAGCCAGGGTCAGATGCCCTTAATCGAGTTGGATATGATAATCAGGAATTTTTCGATTTATATCAAGAAGGCTGTGCAACTATAGATAAAGAACAACGTGGAAAGGTTTGGGAGGATTGCCTCGAAATGCTCATGAAGGATTATGTGGTAATTCCACTTAATCATCAACAGATGTACGTCGCAGTTAATGATAGAATCGAAGGATTTTGGATTCCACAGGGCTACGAAGAGCTATATTATGAAGATTTCTCAATCAACACAGAATCCTAAATTAACAAGTTACTTTAGATGAAATATTTCCTTATAATTTAACTGATGTTTGATTGATGAAATCGAGTCTATGGAATTTTCAATATGAATATTTCATAGACTCAAATTATGTCTAATATACAAAACATGAATGTGGCAGCAGTTTTGCTGTCACATTTATATTTTAGAATTGCAAGAAACTTTCAAATCAATTTCATATTTTTCATTTCTTATTGTTCTGTAAAATACTATATATCTACAATTACATTTACCTATCTTTAATGGTAAAACCAATGACAGATGCCGCCCAGTAAGGTATAGGCTTTTAATTGCCGCATTTTGCTACTTATCGGAACTATAAATCATGGAAATGCCCCTGTCCAGGATAGAGCCATCTATGGCGCCCTGGGCCATGGCAACAGCGGAGCCGTCGGCTCCTATAAAATAGGTCGATGGGATTGAATAGACACCATATGTATAAGCGGCGTCCTGATCGGTATCAAAGTATACCGGGAAGGTATAGCCGCTTTTTTCTATATAGGAGATCGCTGTTTCCCTTGTTTCACGGTTTCCGTCAGTAAGATTTACCATAAGGAATTGTATATCCCCGCCCAGCTCTTCAAACTTTTCTTCAAATTCCGGCATTTCCATCTTGCAGGGTCCGCACCAGCTGGCCCAGAAATTGATGATCACCGGCTTTCCGATAAAATCTGACAGGGATACCGCATCACCGTCGATGTCATATACGGTGAAATCAGGAGCAGCCGGAATCTCAAAATCATCATTTGTATCAGAATCATCCTGAGCATCAGATGAGGAGTCAGGATTACCTGAAGCAGCAGGATCATTTGAAGCATCTGCGGTGTCGGAAGCTTCGCTGCCTTTGATTGTTCCAGAAGTTGAAGACTGCTCTGATGAAATGCCTGAATCAACGCTGCTGCCCTGTCCGGATGAAATGTCGGAACCGGTGCTTTCTTCCTTCTCTAAATTTTGTTTATCACTTGTTTGGGACTCAGACAATGTTATCCGCTGACTGTCGTCAGCGGGCGGAGTGATATTGGTGGAAAGCCTCTCGGTCGCAACCTTGGGACTGAGTTTGTTATAGAGAAACGATGCACCGCCAATGAGCACGACAAAGGCTGTGATCATGATAAGGACGGATTTGTTTTTCATTGCGGAAAATGTCTCCTTTCTTTAGCTAAGAAGTGCAAGGAATCTACCCATTATCCCGAGCATCATAAGAATTCCCATTATAATAAGGAAAATACCGCAGACGGTATTTATCACCGAGTAATGTTTCTTTATGAGATTAAAGGTGTCTTTGAGCCTGTCGATTAGCAGGGCGCTTAGGATAAAAGGAATTCCGAGACCGAGGGAGTAGCATAGAAGCATTAGCATACCTTCGGTAATATGGCCCTGCTGGGAGGCGAGCATGAGGGCAGAACCCAGGAAAGCGCCCACACAGGGAGTCCAGCCTATGGAAAATACCACTCCGAATATAAATGCTGAGACCATGGACATGTCCTTTGTATTTACATTTCTACGGATGCCTTTAAATATATTCATTTTAAAAATACCGAGATAATTTAAGCCGAAGAAAACAACGATAAGGCCGGTAATGACATTTACCGCTACCGCAGTCTGGTGACCCTTAAGGAAGCTTCCAAAGGTCCCGGCAAGGGCGCCCATGGCGATGAATACAAGGGTAAATCCAAGCACGAAGCATAGGGCGTTTATAAGCGTGCGCCTTTTAGAGTCATATGGAGCCGCAGAGTCTCCCGCAAAATATGAGACATAAATGGGAAGCATCGGCAGCAGGCAGGGAGATATAAATGTTATTATGCCCTCAAGGAAAGATATAAAATACTGCATCAGGATCCTTTCATTATATTACTTGAATTTGTAAAAAGTTTTTTGACTGCTTTGACAGCAGGCGGCGGCATATTCACAATAATATATGAGCGCCAGAGGGATGCCTGCGGTGTGAGAGCGGGTAATATGAATAAATTTTATGGCTTAATATAATATAGTTTATAACCAGTCAAAAAATCTGCAGCTCATACATACGGAGTGTTACTAAACCATCTGTATGTGCCGCAGGTTTTATTATGTAAATATCCTATTATGTAAACGTCCTTTCCTTACTCACGAATCTCGTGGTCTGAGACTGCCAGTACAGGCTTATGGTACCGATAGGGCCGTTACGCTGTTTGGCTATAATGACCTCTGCCTCGCCTTTTTTAGGTGAATCAGGATTATAGTATTCATCACGGTAGAGGAACATTACCACGTCAGCATCCTGCTCTATGGCTCCGGACTCTCTTAAGTCCGACAGCATCGGCCGCTTATCGGTCCTCTGCTCCACCGCTCTCGAAAGCTGTGAAAGGGCAACGACAGGACACTCTATATCCCTTGCCAGCGCCTTTAATGATCTGGATATATCCGAGACCTCCTGCTGCCTGTTTTCATTATGCTTCGTCCCTGCTCCGCTCATGAGCTGCAGATAGTCTATTATGACCATGTCGAGGCCCCGTTCGAGCTTGACCTTTCTGCATTTGGACCTGAGCTCCGAAATATTTATGCCCGGGGTATCGTCTATGATGATATTGGAGCTTCCGACCCTGTCGGCTGTCTGAATGAGCCTGTCCCAGTCCTCGTCCGCTAACTTTCCCGTCCTTAAGTTCTGGGCGTCTATACCGGAATCCATGGCAAACAGCCTGTTTACCAGCTGCTCCTTACTCATCTCCAGTGAAAATATCATGCACGGGCGGTTCTTTTTTATCGCCACATATTCGAGGATATTTAATACGAACGCCGTCTTTCCCATGGAAGGCCTTGCAGCTATGAGTATAAAATCCGAAGGATGAAAGCCGGTGGTCATGTTGTCGAGATCCGTAAATCCGGTCGCCACCCCCGTGATATGGTCCTTGCTGCGGGAGGCCTCCTGGATCATGTTAAATACATTTATGGAAATGTCGTCTATGCCTGTAAGGTCTGACGACGTACCGACTTTAAGCAGATCAAATATCCTTTTTTCCGTATCCGCCAGTATGTCCTCCGTGCGCTCGTTATCATCGTAGCACATCTGGCTGATCTCTCCGCATTCCTTTATCAGCCTGCGCTGTACCGCCTTGTCCCTTACGATCTCCGCATAGGAGCGGACATTTACCGAAACGGCATTGAACTCAAAAATATCCTTAAGGAAATCCACCGTCTGCATCTCAAGGGGCGCCCCGTCCTTTGCAAGCTGCTCCTGTACGGTGACGAGATCAACCACCGTATCCCGGTTATACAGCTTCCTTATGGCTTCGAACATGGTGGCGTATTGACGCGAATAAAAGTCGTCCCTGGTAAGCATCCCAAGGGCGGCTTCTATGGCATCCTTATCCATGAGCATGGAGCCTATGACTGACTTTTCCGCCTCGATGTTGTGAGGGGCAGTCCTGTCAAGTATGTTTTCCTTTGCCGTATCAGCCATTATACAGCCTCTACCTCCACGTTCACAGTAGCGTTGATCTCCTTATGGAGCTTCACCGTCACCTCCGTTATGCCCGTAGTCTTGATCGGCTCCATGACTATCCTCTTCTTATCCACGTCTACCTTGAATTTTTCCTTTAAAGCCTCGGCAACCTCCTTGCTGGTCACTGAACCGAAAAGCTTTCCGTCCTTTCCGCCCTTTACGGAAATGGTGACCTTTTTGCCGTCTATGGCCGCCTTTGTTATACCGGCGTTCTCCACCTTTGCGGCTTCTATCTTGGCGGCGTTGGCATTCTGAAGCTTAAGATCATTTAAGTTTGCCTTATTGGCCTCCACGCCGAGTCCCCTCGGTATTATGTAGTTCCTTGCGTAGTTGTCATTTACCTTGACTATCGTGCCCTTTTTTCCGAGGCTTTTAACATCTTCCTTAAGTATTACCTGCATTATGAAATATCTCCCTGTTCTATCATCTGATCTATGACTGCCTTGATCTTTTCTTCGGCTTCCTCTGCCGTCATATCCTTAAGCTGGGCTCCGGCCACTGACATATGTCCGCCTCCGCCTATCTTTTCCATCATCACCTGTACGTTTACATCGTCTATGCTTCGTGCCGAAACATATATCTGCCCGTTGTACGGAGTGAGGACTATGGCAGCCTTCATGCCCTCCATCTCAAGGAGACTGTTAGCCGACTGGGCTCCTATGACCGTAGGTGAATCCGCAAGCTCGGCGTTGCATACGCTGAATGCGAAGTGCTCCCTATAGATCTCAGCTCTGTCTATGGTCTCCGCCTTGGCCCTGTAATCGTTATAGCTCTCACGGAACATCTTCCTTACCCTTGTGGTGTTTGCTCCGTTCCTCCTTAGGAATGCCGCCGCCTCAAAGGTCCTGACTCCGGTCTGGTTGACGAAGTTCTGTGTATCTATGACCATTCCTCCGTACATGGCGTCCGCCTCGAGCGGCGTAAGGTCGATCTCCACTCCCATGTACTGTATTATCTCTGAAATAAGCTCGCAGGCCGATGAAGCATAAGGCTCCACATAGGTAAGTACTGCATTCTCGATGGCTTCCGTCGTCTTCCTGTGATGGTCTACCACGGTTATCGTACGGGCCTTCTTTAGTAATCTCGGCTCCTCGGTGATGCTCGGCCGGTTTACGTCCACCACGGCCACCACGGTCTGATCGTCTAGCTTTTCCATGGCCTCGTCCCCGGATATGAACATATCCTCCGGATAAGCGCTGCTCTCAATAAACTTATCGTAGAGAGGCTTTAGCGATCTTGTCGGCTTGCCCATGACTATCCAGGCCTTTTTTCCAAAGGTAGTGGCTATCTTCCAGAATCCAACGGCTGCCCCGAGGCAGTCCACATCGGCGTTCTTGTGCCCCATGATGATGAGCTTGTCACAGGTATTAAGGAGATCCCTTAAGGCCTGAGCCTTGACCCTCGCCTTGACTCTTGCATGCTTTTCCTTGGCCTCTGACTTACCGCCGTAGAAAATGACATTTTCCCCGTTCTTAAGCACCGCCTGGTCTCCGCCTCGTCCGAGGGCAAACTCTATGGCGGACCTTGCGGACTCGTAATTATCGTTGTACTCGGTGCCGCCCCGACCCACGCCTATGCTTAGGGTTATATCCATGTCGTTGCCGATATTTATGGTCTTGACGTCCTCAAGGATGGAGAACTTATCCTCTATCATCCTGTCCACGTCCTTCTCCTTCATGAAGAAGAAATATTTATCCTTTTCAAGCTTTTTTACTATGCCGTTAAGGGAGCTGATATATCCGCTTATACGCCTGTCCACAAGGGCCATAAGGAGACTTCGCCTTACCTCCTCCACGGAATTCAGCGCCTCATCATAGTTATCAAGGTAGATAAGTCCCTCGCAGGATCTGGACTGCTCGTAGGCGTTCTTATACCTCACAAGCTCCGTCTCATCCGTGACCGTGATAAATATCAGGTGCTTTCCCTCGGCTTTTTCGACCCATGCTCCAAATACTGCCGGCCTCATCTCTATAAGATAACGTCCCTCGCCGTAGCTGCTGTGGAGTAAAGAGGCCTCGGTAAGCTTATCCGTAACGTCCTTTCCCATATCCGGGAAAATGCTCTGGATGTGAGAAGTATCCCCCTCGTTAAAGATCAGGCTGAAGGCGTCGTTTTTCCAGAGGACATTGCCTGCCGTATCCACTATGGCTGCTGCCGTCCCCATCTCATTAAGCATCACTGATTCGGCTTTTTCAAAACTCTGGGCGTACTCAATAAGCCCCGAATAGAGCCTCTTCCTGCTGTAGAAATATAAGATAAGCGAAGCTGCGGCTATGCATACCGTAGCTATCAGCATCATCATACCAGCCCTTACATCAGCCAAAAAAACTATAAGATTGAGCAGCACGATCAGGGCCGCCAGGATAAGCGGCCAGCGCATATACATCTCTAATGAGAATAAAGAGTCATTTTTCCTGTTCATAGTAGATTGATTATATCACAGAATATACATTATTTCTCTTTCTTTTAAATCAGACGGTACTTGAAATTGAACAAATACATTATAAACCGCTGTTGCTAAAAACAGTGTTTTGTTGTATAGTATGAGCGAACAATAATGTTTATTTCACATACTTTTAGGAGGTTATTACTATGGCATACGTAATCGGTGATGCTTGCATCTCATGCGGATCATGTGCTGGACAGTGTCCTGTAGGCGCTATCTCAGAGGGAGACGGAAAGTACGTTATCGATGAGGGCGCATGCATTTCTTGCGGATCATGTGCTGGTCAGTGCCCTGTAGGCGCTATCTCAGAGGGCTGATCTAATTAATCAAGCTGAATCTTAGAGGCTGTCACGCCGGATATCCGGCGGGGCAGCCTCTTTCGTTATGCGCCGGCATAATGCTCCCCACCCCGGCAAGATTGGCGGCATAATGCGCGGCGAAATGTATTTGATATAAATAAAAAACCGGACACATATCTCTTTGATACATGTCCGGCAATATGACGCATATGTCTTACTCTACTGTGTAAGGAAGGAGAGCCAAATGTCTTGCTCTCTTAACTGCTACAGTGAGATCTCTCTGATGCTCAGCGCAGTTTCCTGTGATACGTCTCGGAAGGATCTTTCCTCTCTCTGAGATGTACTTCTTAAGTGTTGCTACGTCTTTATAATCGATAGGCTTAGCGTTCTCGCCACAGAATACGCAGACCTTGCGTCTCCTGCGGAAGCCGCCCATCTTCTTAGGGCGTGCGCCCTCTTCTCTGCCTTCTGACTTCTGGTATGCCATCGGTATTCCTCCTTGTTACTGTTACTGCTTAGTTGAACGGCAGCCCTTCGTCCTCAACTCCCTCAGGTATGTTCATGAAGCCCTCGCCCACTGATGATGAGAAATCATCGCTGCGTCCGCCGTATGGCTGGCTCTGCTGCTGGCGTCCTCCGAATCCGTCATATCCGCCGTAGGAGCCCTGCCCCTGACGGTTCTCCGAAGCGGCCTTGCTCTCCGCAAACTCCTGCTCCTCAACTATGACGTCCGTCGTATAGACCTTCTGTCCATCCTTGTTGGTATAGCTGCCTGTCTGAATGCGTCCCGTTATTGCGATCTTCGTGCCCTGATGTAAGTATCTCTCGGCAAACTCAGCCTGTCTTCCGAAGGCCACACAGCCGATGAAATCAGCCTCTCTCTGTCCGTCCGCACCTGCGCGGCGTCTGTCCACCGCAAGCGTATATCTTGCCACGGCGGTGCTGTTCTCGCCCTGTGTATATCTGATATCCGGATCCCTTGTAAGTCTGCCCATTAAGATAACTTTGTTCATCTTGCGCTCCTAAAATTAGTCTATAAAAATGAATTACTTCTTTACGACTAAGTATCTGAGAACAGGCTCATAAATGCGAAGCTCTGACTCGACTCCGTTAGGTGTCTCAGAGTCTCCCTCGAAGTTGATCACGTAGTAGAATCCCTCGATCTGATGCTGGATCTCATAAGCAAGGCGCTTCTTGCCCCACTCCTCTACCTCGCCGACCGTGCCGTTGTATCTGGCGATATATGCCTTTACCTTCTCAATGGCCTCAGTCCTGGCTTCCTCTTCGAGTTTCGCACTAAGAATAACTGTAACTTCGTACTTATTCATGTGTTTTCTCCTCCTTCTGGTCTCCGGCCCCCGTAAGCTGTCGGGAGCAAGGAAATTTTAGTGTCACAATGTTGTATTATAGCAAACGCCGCATTTGGGCGCAAGCATGTAAACCGGCCGCGCCTCATGTTTAATGTATGTTTTTTGTATTTTCTTATGAACGGCCGTCAGTATTTTCCTTAAGGCTGTCCTATATCAAAAAGTCCGTCCGGCTTTTTAAATTCTCCGGCATTGAGCAGCTTAGCGGAGCAGTCCGTAAGTCCCTCATCCGCGTCAAGGAGGTCCCCTTCGCCCTTATTAAAGCTCCAGTCATGGATATATCCCAGGTGCCTGTATATCTCCTTATCCACCGGCACAAGGAAGCACCATGGATCTCCCTCGGCTTTGAGCCTTTCCTCCACCGCTGCCATCAGCTCATCCATCATGCCGCGGTGCCTGAAATCCTTTTTTGTGGCCACGTCCATGATATAGCCCACCTTCACCGGTTCAGTGCCATACAGGGCGGTCATGGGCTTATAATGCACCATGGAAAGTATCTCGCCGCTCATGTTCTCGATCACGGCTATCACATGGCTGCGTATGGTGCCGGTGCATTCATTTTCACCGTCCAGCTCTCCGTAGAGCTCGGATATGTACTCCTCATCGTTCCCAAAGCATTCCCTAAACAGCTTCTGTGTCCGCACGTATTCGTATTTTTCAAGAAATCTCGTGATCAGCACGGTCTATAATCCTTCTGTCTGATAAGGTATTTGCGTTCAAAGCCCGAAGGATAGTAGGACATCTTGGACTTTCTTAAGCCCTCTATCCCTACGTCGTCCTCCCTGTTTATAAGCTCTGCCTCCGGATATTCATTTAAGGCAAACTGCTGGTTTATGACCTGATAGAGTCCCGGGATCTCCTCGTTGGCCTTTTCAACGTCGATGATGGCAAGCTTTTCCGCCTCGTTATAATCTCCCATGGAAAATGCCTCGAGCCTGCCGTCTATAAATATCCCGCCGATCCTTATATGGTCGTACAGTCTCTTATCATTTACAACGTCCTGTATGCCCTTAAATTCCGCCTCGAGCTCAACCATGGGATCGAACTCATCTCCGCTCTCATTCACGCCCTCGCTCTCTCCCATGCTTACCTTTTTATCCATCCAGAGCCTTAAGAATGCCAGTACCTCGCAGCGGTCCTCATAGGTGAGCTTCCTGTACTCCCATCTGCCGTCGTATATCTGATTGAACTTATTGATATGGTTCCTTTTCTTACTGTATTTCCTGCCGGCAAGAGTCCTCAGGCTCTCTGCATCATACAGGTAATCCTTCGCGTCCTCTATCTCTTCGATGTCGTAGCCGTCCAAAGCTCCCGCTTCCTTCAAAAGCTCCACGCCCTCTTCATCGGCGCTGGTTATGGCAAAAGGCATTTTCAGTACCTTATTAAAATATATTTCCTGGAGCTTAAAGTAAAAAGCTACCTTTTCCGGCCTGCAGTATGGCAGAAAGCCGTAGATCTCTCCGTCGTCGCTGCAGAACATAATGAGCAGCGCGTCCTCGAACTCACAGAATTTAACCCTGTAAAAATACCTATATATGTACTGGCAGAGAGGAGCAGCGTCGCAGCTTTTATTAGGTCTTATAGAATAAAAAGGCTTGAGCCTCATGGCATCCTCTGCCGTAAGAGGCTTGTACTCCATCCCCGCCGCCATTTTTAACATCATATCCTCTGATATATCTTCACTTATACTTGTATTCATAATAATCCTTTTTTAAATTCGCTTCCCGGAGTTTTAGTTTTCTTCTAAACCCCTGCCTTACAGGTGATTTTCTTTCTGCCGCCCAGACTATGACTTCCGGGAATACATATCCCGGATTTAAAATTATAGCATACAAATGCCCTTTATGATATATTTACGGTATGCGGACTGATATTAATACAAATGATAAATATGATCCCTGGCCAAAGCCCGGAGGCACCTTCAACTACCAGTCGATGAGTTTCCTCAGGCGGCTTTTCGGGCATTTTAAGACCATAACCACCCATAAATTTTACGTGGCCCAGGGCTGCTTTAAGCTCGGGCTTTATTATCAGGGCATAGTACATGACCTTTCAAAGTATTCGCCGTCGGAATTCATCGTAGGCGTTAAGTTTTTTGACGGACACAGGTCTCCCAACGCCATTGAAAGGGCAACCTCCGGCGGGCTTTCCACCGCATGGCTGCACCACAAGGGCCGCAACAAGCATCATTTTGAGTACTGGATAGATTACTCCAATCTCCCGGGACGGCTCGTATACGGAAACCGCATGCCGATAAAGTACCTTGCCGAAATGGTCTGCGACAGGCGCGCGGCCTGCCGTACATATAATAAGGAGCATTATACTCCGGCAGCACCATGGGAGCACTATCTTAAATCCAAGGATCACCTGATCATGGACAGGGATACCCGCATAGTACTGGAAAACTGCCTCACCGTAATGAAGGATCAGGGAGAGGAAGCCGCCTTTGAGTTTGTCCGGGGGCTGCTTAAGACCACCGGCGGAGGACGGGATTACACCGCTGAAAGCCTTGGACTAAAGGATATAACAGGAATGCAGGAGCTTAAAGCCGACTGAGGGCCAGGACTCCTGCACTTTTTTAACTATTAATCAGAAACTCATAAGTATTTTCATTAAACAGGCCGGAAGCCAGCCCTGAAAATAGCCCTGCCGTGAGCGGTCCTGAATAGCTTAAACGATCGTTTTACCTTGAACGCATCCTCTCATTCATGACAAGCATCTGCAGCCTGTTTTCTATGTTTGCAAAGCTTACGTCCGGATCATAATCAAGAGAGAGTATCTGGACGTCCGGATACATTTCCTTTAATCTCTTTACTATTCCCCTCCCCACTATATGATTAGGCAGGCAGCCGAAAGGCTGCAGTATCACGAAATTCCTGCATCCATGCTTTGCGTGGTGTATGATCTCCGCAGGGATCAGCACACCCTCTCCCGAATCAAAAGTATGCTGTATTATCGCATCACTGTCCTTTACAAGCTCGTTAAGCCTGCAAGGCGGCGTATAGAGCGGATGCGCAGAAGCTATCCTGTCCGCCGCGTCGTGGGCCATGTCAAAGAACTGATCCGCCATCCTGTACCAGCTCTTATCCTTCACCTTAGCATTAAGATGATACTCCCTTATCTGGGTGTCCTTTGTAAAATAGGTCTTTTGTATCACATCCGTCATGTGGGCTTCAATGATCTCAAAACCGTTTTTCTCAAGGTAGGCCTCTATATCGTGGTTCGCTCCCGGATGGAAATTAAGGAGATACTCTCCTACTATCAGGACCCTTGGACGCGGCTTTGACCTGTCGTAAGCCACGGCCTTAAGATAGCCTATGGCCTTTGCAAATCCCTTTTTGGCTCCGGCGACTCCGCCCTCCTTAAGTCCTATTACAAGAGCGTCCAGTCCCTTGTTAAATGCCTTTTCAGCGCTTCCCTTTTTAAGCTCATAGGGTCTTATTTTCCTGAGCAGGCCCTCGAGGGCGTCTATCATCGGCAGCGCGTAGGCTATCCTTACTGAGGTCAGCAGGTTCATCTTAAATCCCGGGTGAAGCTCATGAGGATCCTGATCGTCGTTTGTAAGTATAGGCACATTTTTAAAGCCCGCGTCATCCAGCGCCTTCCTTAAGAGCTTGCTGTAATGGGTGAGCCTGCAGTCTCCCATATACTTTCCCATGCCTATGGCTACATCATCGGCGTCGTATTTCCCGCTTTTTAATGCGGAAAGAGCCTCACCTATCACCATCTGGGCAGGGAAACAGATGTCGTTATGCACGTATCGTTTTCCGTATATCACGGCATCTTTCCTTCCTATCGGAAGAGATTCGGTTATGATGCCCTGGGAGGCAAAGGCAGCGGCCATTATGCGGCTGAAGGCGTGGGATGTATTAGGTATGAGCACCACCCTTCTCTTCCTGTCATTTACCGTATATTTGACAGGATAAGGCTCCGGAAGCTCATTGACTCCTAAGGCCCCGCCGTCCTCCCTGCGGCGCTTAAGGGTCTCAAGGAAGGACCTTACCCTGATGCGCAGAGGCCCCTGTATATCGCTTTCGTCAAGCTTTACTATGAGCGGAGTCTTTCCTGATATCTCCCTCATGAGCCTTGTTATCTCATCTGAGAGATAGGCGTCATGCCCGCAGCCAAAGCTCACTATCTGCACGTATTCAAGCTCCGGCCTTTCCGCAGCCATTATGGCGGTGGAAAGCATCCTTGCGTGGAAGTTATTGACTATCTCCACCGTACTCCTGCTTAAGTCCACTTCCTCGGAGCCCGGTATAGAATCAGCCGTAAGCACCGGTATGCCGAGAGACGTAAACATTTCCGGAAGATCGTGGTTCACGAGGCTGTCATTTTGATAAGGCCTTGAGGCAAGCACCACGGCAAAGCTTCCGTTTGCTTTTGCCTCCTCCATGACCTTTTTGCCTGCCGCTTTAAGCTCAGACTTAAATTCCCTCATGGCCGCATCCGCAGCCCTTATGGCCGCTCTGGTCTCACTTATCTTTATGCCGTAGGTGTCTTTCATATACCTGGAAAGCTGATCCATGCAGTCCTTTTCAGTATACCAGTGGAACAGCGGCGTATCAAAAGGGATGCCGAAGCGTTTTTCAGGGTTATCTGAATTCCTTATGACATGAGGATATCCCTTTACCACCGCGCACATGGACTGGCTGGTGGACACCTGATTTTCCGAAGGCATGGTAGTCACTGACGGCATGAATATCCTGTCCGGCTTTTTTGCCGCTAAGTTCCTCAGATGCCCGTGGACCAGCTTTGCCGGAAAGCATATGGTGTCGGAGGTAACTCCTGCAAGTCCGCTCTCATACATTTTCCTCGTGCTGCTGTCGGAAAAGCATATGTCAAACCCTAAAGTCCTAAAAAACGTGGTCCAGAACGGCATGTTATCCCAGAAGGAAAGTACCCTCGGAAGTCCTATGGTGATCCCGCGCTTTTTTATGTTTTCTGCCTTCGGCTCATCTTTAAGGTAATCCTTAAATAAGAGCCTTTCTCTCAGCTTAAAGAGATCCGGCGTAGCGTCCTTAAGCCTGGTCTTTTCCTTCAGCTCCTTCCTTACGGTCTCGTCCTCAGGGTCTCCTATGACCTCGCCTCTTTCGCAGCGGTTATTGGTGACCCAGGTATTTCCGTTTGAAAATCTCATGATCTGACGTTTGCAGTGATTGCCGCAGAACGGGCAGACTGAGTCTCCGAGCTGTTCATAGTGGAAACCGTCCATGTTATCAAGGCCGATGAACGGGCTCTTTATGTTTTCCCCCTTCTTAAGCCTTGCTTCGTGATCCTCCTTAGTCAATATGGCGACACCGAGGGCACCCATCATGCCGGTATATGGCGACCTTGTGACCTCACGGCCAAGGTACTGCTCAAGCGCCCTTAACACCGCGTCATTTCTGAATGTTCCTCCCTGGACCACTATCTTATCTCCAAGGGAATCAATGTTGGAGACACGGATGACCTTGGTAAATACATTTTCAATTATCGACCGGCACAGGCCCGCCATGATATCGTCCGGGTTTTTGCCGGTACGCTGGGCCGTGACTATGCTGCTGTTCATAAATACGGTACAGCGGCTTCCAAGAGCCGCAGGATTCCTTGAGGCAAAGGCCGCCTTTTCTATATCCTGCACCGGTATCTGCAGCGAAGCCGCAAAGTTTTCGAGGAAAGAGCCGCAGCCTGAGGAACAGGCTTCATTTACCACGATATTGGTGATGACGCCCCTGTCTATCCATATGGCCTTCATGTCCTGGCCGCCTATATCTAAAAGGAAGGTAACGTCCGGTACATACTTGACTGCAGCCCTTGTATGTGCCACGGTCTCGACGGTATGATAATCCGCCCCGAAGGCCTTTTCAAAAAGCAGCTCCCCGTAGCCTGTGGTGCCTGTGGCTATGATCTCAAGCTCGGCTCCCGCCGCCTGCCAGCGCCTCCTTAAGGCTATGAGGGCATTTTTCGCTATGTCAAGAGGGCTTCCTCCGTTGGAAGCGTAAAAGCTGTCGAGGATATTTTCATCCTCGTCAATAAGCACGAACTTGGTGGTCGTGCTTCCTGAATCTATGCCAAGATAGGCCCTTGCCTTCTGCCCCGGCTTAGGGCCGAAGCTCTCTATCGGCTTCGGATGTCTTTTAAGAAAATCCGCTAGCTCCGCATCATCCTCAAAAAATACCGGCGTGGTGCCTGACTCATCCGTAAGGCCGCTTTTGTCGGCGGCATTTACCTTATCTATGGCTTCGTCTATATCTATCCCGGCCATTTCCCGGCTGTACAGCTCATTTATGGAAATAGCCGCGCCATAGGCCACCATCATCTCCGGATGCTCCGGGATTAGTATGTCCTTATCCTCAAGGCCGAGGCGTTCGGCAAACACGTCTATAAGCTTTGGATTATAGTTCATCGGCCCGCCCTCAAATATCACCGGGCCTCTGATATCAAGTCCCTGGGCAAGCCCTCCTATGGTCTGCTTTGCTATTGCGTGAAATGTTGAAAGAACAAGGTCCGCCTTAGGGACCCCCTGGTTTAAGAGAGGCTGTATGTCAGTCTTTGCATATACACCGCAGCGTCCGGAAATATCATAGACGGCAGTTCCCTCTTCGGCCGCACGATTAAGCTCTTCCGGCTTAAGCTTAAGTATGGAGGCCACCTCGTCTAAGAAGGCTCCTGTACCTCCGGCGCAGCTTCCGTTCATCCTCATATCGGCCACGTCCAGAGCCCCTGTCTTAATATCCTGCTTAAAGAAAAGTATCTTTGCGTCCTGGCCTCCAAGCTCTATAGCAGTACTGACATTTCCATAAAGCTTCCTTATGGCTATGGAATTAGCTACCACCTCCTGCACATACATGAGCCCGGTATGATCCGAAAGAAGCTTTGCTCCTGAACCCGTAAGCACAAGGCAGAACCTTACTTTCGGAAATCTGAGCTTCAGTTCATTAAGGTAAATGCCTACGTTTTTTACCTGTCTCGCCCCGTGCCTGCGGTAATCGCTGTATATAAGCTTTCCCGTTTCGGGCTCTATCACGGCGATCTTTGTGGTGGTGGAGCCCACGTCTATGCCGACGTAGAAGGTCATATTTTTATCCTGTCCCTCAGTTCTGTCCTCCTGTATTGCGCTGTCTGAATATACTATATTTTTACTGTTCAAATTTCTGCTGCCGTTAGATTTCCCTTCATCCATATATGAACGCTGTTCCTCTTTCCCTTAAAATTCCCTCCGCTGCCGGCCCTGGCTTCAAAACCCATGATACAGGCAGGCGTTTAATAATAAACAGGCCCATTATAGTGGGCCTGGATCCTTGAAATGATCTGATAAAAATGACCTGAAAGTCTTGTTTAAGATCTCCTACTTTTCTTATAGGTTAATTATGAATTATATTACTTTAAATTGATATAGTCAAGCGGCATGCCCGACGGGCGATCGTATGCACATACCTGACAGATGATCGTCTGCGCCCGCCCGATGGATAAGCGCCTTGCAGAGCGCCATACAGACTCCTGTATTATCTTCAGGCCGCCTTAAGAATAACAGCAAGCAGCATAAGCAGCGCCAGCATCAGGAAATTCGCGATGGTAAAACTGATAAGATAATGCGGCGTACTGACATTTTTAAGCTGCATGAAAAACTTGAGGGAGATAAGGCTCGCCAGAGAGGCTATCGGAGTCCCGAGGCCTCCAAGATCCACTCCCAAAAGCAGGCCTCTCCAGTCCTCCGTAAAGCCCGCCAGCAGTACTGAAGCCGGAACATTGCTGATAAACTGGCTCGCAACAGCGGAGGTAAAAAGGGCGTTCCTTGACATAAGACTCTCTAACAATGTTTTAAGCGCCGGTATTTCTCCAAGATTTCCCGAAAATATAAAGAAAAACACGAAGGTTATAAGCAGGCTGTAATCCACGTGAGTAAGAAGATCACGCTTAAGGATAAAGAACGCGATAAACACCAGCGCCGTTATCACAAGATAATGGACCACATGGAATACCGATAACAGACATCCCGCAAAAAGAAGGATGCATACCGCAAGAAATCTTTTATCCTTCAGCTCGGCCTTATGGTCAAAGGCCACCTGTATCCTGCGCTTCCTGCCGGTAAGAGCCGCCGCGGCAAGCACGATAAAGCTTAAGACCACATATGGCAGAAGCGCAAGGAAGAAGGTCTCAGCCGAAAGCGAAAACCTCGCGCAGAGAAAAAGGTTCTGAGGATTGCCCACAGGGGTAGCCATGCTTCCAAGATTGGCCGCCATGGTCTGAAGCACGACGATGGACGTTACCTCCTCAAACAGCCCCGCCATCTCCAGCACTAAAATGGTAAATGGAACAAAGGTGATGAGAGCCACGTCGTTTGTAATGAGCATTGAGCTGAAAAACGGCAGCATTATCAATATAAATCTTAACAGCCTTAAGCTTTTCTCTCCGGATAAAAGCTTTACCGCGAGCATGTTGAACACGCCGCAGTACTGGAGCCCCGCCACCGTCGACATAAGACAGAACAGCAGGCAGAGCACCCTGAAATCTATATAAGAGATATATTCTGCTGACGGCGGTACGAACAGCATGGAAATAAGCGCGCAGAAAAGGGCCGCGCAGAGGACTGTTTCTTTTTTTATAAATGCAGATATCTTAGCTCTCATCGGTTACATATATCAAATCATATTTTGTTATCACGTAAGCTCAAACATGCCGGTGTAAAGCTGATAATACCGTCCTTTTTGCATTATCAGCTCCTCGTGGCTGCCCCGCTCTATAATACGCCCGTTTTCGAGCACCATTATAGCAGAAGAATTGCGGACCGTGGAGAGTCTGTGGGCAATAACGAAAACAGTACGTCCCTCCATAAGCTGATCCATGCCCTTTTCTATAAGGGCTTCTGTCCTTGTATCTATGCTGCTCGTAGCCTCGTCAAGTATCAGCACCGGAGGATCCGCCACAGCTGTACGGGCTATGGCAAGGAGTTGCCTCTGGCCCTGGGAAAGATTGGCTCCGTCCGCTGTCACCATGGTATCGTAACCATCAGGGAGCCTCCTGATAAATGAGTCCGCATTGGCTATGCGGGCGGCCTGCTCTATCTCCTCCATGGTGGCGTCGAGCTTTCCGAACCTGATATTATCCGCAATGGTCCCGGTAAATAAATGGGTATCCTGCAGAACTATACCGAGGCTTCGTCTTAGATCGTCCTTTTTTATATCCCTGACGTCGATCCCGTCATAGGTCACAGAGCCCTTATGCACGTCATAAAATCTGTTGATAAGGTTGGTGATGGTGGTTTTGCCCGCGCCGGTGGAGCCCACAAAGGCTATCTTCTGTCCCGGCTTTGCATACAGGCTTATGTCATGAAGTATCATGCGGCTGTCGTCATACCCGAAATCCACGTGATCAAAATGAACCTCTCCTTTAAGGGGCACCAGCGTCCCGTCAGGCTTTTTCCAGGCAAGCCTTCCAGCATGCGCGGCATCTTCCGTTGGTTTCCCGCTTCCGGCTGCCACGACTGATCGATCTGCACTATCAACTCCATCTGCTCCGTCTTTAAGTGCTTTTGAAGATAGACCTCCTTTAGCTGCGCAAGATGTCTCATCTTCCCCGATCTCCGTAAGTACAGTACGTCCCTTATCCACCTCCGGTTCCATATCCAGAACCCTGAATACTCTCTCCGCTCCGGCAAGGGCCGCCAGTATAAAGTTGCTCTGCTGGGTGAACTGGTTTATCGGCATGGCCGCCTGACGCACGAACACAAGATAGCTCGCAAGGCTTCCCACGTCCGTCATGCCTGTCATAGCCATGTAACCTCCCACCGCCGCAACTATGGCGTAGTTGACATAGGAAATGCTGACCACCGCAGGCACCATGGTGGCGGCGTAGCTCTGGGCTCCGGTCCCGGCCTCTCTTAAGGCTTCATTTTTAGCATAGAAACGCCTCAGGTTTTCCTCCTCATGGTTAAATACCTTGACCACCTTCTGGCCCGTCACCATTTCCTGAATATATCCGTCCAGATCTCCCAGCTTCTCCTGCTGCACCCTGTAATATCTCTTGCTGCGGTTCCCGCTGTAGCCGACATACCAGAACATTATGATATAGCAGATAAATACTATGATGCTGAGCCTCCAGTTTAAAACAAACAGCAGGGTTATGGTACCCACCATCTGTATGAAGCTCTGTATGGTCATGGCGAAGCTGTTATTTAACGCATCGGATATAGTATCCATGTCGTTGGTAAAATAGCTCATGATATCGCCGTGCAGATTGGTATCGAAGAACTTAAGCGGAAGCTTCTGTATATGCGAGAACAGGTCTCTGCGGATATCAAACAATACCTTCTGGGCTGTCATGACCATGGTCTGGGTATATCCAAGGGCGGAAAGGGCTCCCGATGCAAATATAACTGCAGTCACAAGTACTCCCTTAAAAAGTGTATCAAAGCTTCCATCCGCTAAGTTATTGACCACCGGCCTTATCATGTAAGTGCCTATCAGATTTGCCAAGGCGCTTATGGTAACAAGTACGGCTACTATAAGCAGCAGAAACTTATGCATCCCCATGTAGTGCAGCAGCGTGCGCACTGTATAACCAAGATCATCAGGCCTTTTGCCGCTCATCTGACGTGCTGCCATCTTCCGCACCTCCCTTCATCTGCGAAGCATATATCTCCTGATAGATAGGATCATTTTTAATAAGCTCCTCATGGGTCCCCGCCGCATGCACCCGGCCGTCCTCAAGTATGACGATCTTATCGGTATTCATCACGGAGCTGATCCTCTGGGCAATGATTATCTTTGTTATCCCCGTAAGCTTTTTAAGCTCGGAACGTATCTTACTTTCCGTCGCCGTATCCACGGCTGAAGTCGAATCATCCATTATAAGTATCTTTGGCTTTTTCAGCAGGGCCCTGGCTATGCACAGCCTCTGCTTCTGCCCTCCCGAGAAATTCACGCCGCCCTGGCCCATGTCCGTATCAAGGCCCTTAGGCATTTTCCTTAAGAACTCATCGGCTCCGGCCTCTTCAAGGGCTTTCCACATCATCTCATCATCGGCATTCTGATCGCCCCAGCCAAGATTATCCCTTACCGTGCCGGAGAAAAGCACGTTTTTCTGCAACACTATGGAAACTGCATCCCTTAAGGCCCTGATATCATATTCTCTTACGTCCCTTCCTCCGACCTTTACCGAGCCTTCGGTAACATCATAGAGGCGTGGTATCAGCTGCACAAGAGAACTTTTGGCGCTTCCGGTTCCTCCCAGTATGCCTATGGTCTCTCCTGCCTTAAAATGCAGGTCCACCCCGGAAAGCACGTATTCCTTAGCATTCTTTTTATATTTGAAGCTCACATTATCAAAATCCACGCTCCCATCTGCTATATCCATCACCGGGTCCGCAGGGTTAGCTATCTCAGGCTTCTCATCCAGCACCTCGTTTATACGCCTCGCACTGGCAAGGGACCTTGTAAGCAGCAGAAATGCGTTGGAGATCATCATAAAGGAATTCATGACCTGCAGCACATAGCTTAAAAAGCCCGTGAGCTCCCCTACCTTCAGCTTTCCGTCAAGTATCATGCCTCCGCCGAACCACATGATCAGGACTATGGCGGTGTACATGGTGAGCTGGAAAGCCGGGAGATTGAATACCGCATAGTGAAAAGTAGTCCTTCCGGTCTCCATGAGATTGGTATTGACTACTGCAAATTTCTCCTCCTCATACTCACCTCTTACAAAGGCCTTTACCGCCCGCACTGCCGTAAGAGCCTCCTCGACCACTCCATTTAACTTATCCACTGCATCCTGCAGCCTGGTATACATGGGCGCTACCTTTCTAACCACCGCAAACAGTATCAGGGCAAGCACCGGAGCACAGACAAAAAATACTATTGCAAGCCTTGCATTCATCATAAAGGAAAGGCTCACTCCCATGATGAGCATGATAGGGCTCCTCATAAGGGGCCTTAAGCCTCCATTTATGGCGTTCTGGATAACCGTCACATCCGTCGTCATGCGGGTGATCAGCGATGAGGTGTCGAATCTGTCCAGGTTTGAAAATGCATAGTCCTGCACCTTTTCGTATTCGGCTATGCGCATGTTGGCTCCAAGACCGAAGGCCGCCCTTGCGCCAAATCTCGCATATAGCAGCCCCGTAATCAGAGCAAAGGCGGCGCAGATCCCCATCTGCACTCCCTTAAATATGATATAATCAAGATCCTTATTAGCTACTCCAACGTCGATAAGGTCCGCCATGATGACTGGTATTATGAGCTCTGCCACTGTCTCGAGCACAACAAGGAGGCAGGCCAGTATCATGTCCTTTTTGTAGGAGCCAAGATAGGAGAACAAACGCTTAAGATCTTCCATGTCAATGTCCTCCCCTTTCATCGATCCTTCTGCTGCCCTCTTCGATAATTTCCTTAAGACAGTCCTCGTCTTCTGTTTTTTCCGTATGCTTAAGATTGGTGTAGACCCTTTTTAAAAGGCTCATAAGTTCAGCCTTTTCCTCATCGTTAAAGCCCTTAAGCATGCGCTCCTCTACGATATCGCAGTCATTCCTCCACTCAGCATAGGCCTTTCTGCCCAGCTCCGTGATATCCACTACGCCGGAGCGCTTGTCATTTTCCGAAGACTTCCTCGTTATAAACCCGCCCTTCTGCATGCTCTCAAGCATGCGGCTTATAGCCGATGGATCCACCTCGCTGTAATCTGCCAGCTCCTTTTGTGAAGCCGCCCCGTCACGCACAAGATAGCCGAGTATCCTCGGCTGCCCCGTCCCAAGCCCCAGCCTGTTAAGGCTTGGCCTGAGCTCGCCTCTCTGCGCATGAAAGGCCCTGTATAAAAGCATGTGAAGAGTCTGTTCCATCCTGACGCTGCCCTTTCCTTTTCCGTTCTTTTTATCTTTTTCTGATAGGCTTTTTAAAATATCATTGAATCCCTTCAAGCTGAATTTATTAATCTTCTATTTGTGATCAATAGCCCTTGAAGCAAAATTGACATGTCAATTATTGACATGTCAATTATATTTCAGTATATGAATTTGTCAAATGAATTTACGGAATAACTTAAGCAATACCTTAAGCTTAGCGCATAAGCTTTGCCACCATACCCTTACAACCCTCGTATATGTCTCTCCAGGCAGCGTCAAAATCCCTGGTAAACCATGGATCCGCCACCTCTCCGGGCCTGTCCGTATAGTCCATTAGCATGTGGAGTTTATTATCCGGATCCCCTCCGAACCTCTTGCGCATGTCCTCAAGATTGGCTTCGTCCATACCTATAATGTAGTCGTATTTTTCATAGTCGGCTTTTGTTATCTGCCTTGCAGTCTTACCCGCGCAGCCTATGCCGTGCTCCTTAAGTTTTTCCCGCGCCGGCGGATAGACAGGATTTCCGATCTCATAGGCGCTGGTGGCCGCAGACTCAATATGAAACTCCGTTTCCCGGCCCGCCTTCCTGATCAGGTCCTTCATAACAAACTCCGCCATCGGCGATCGGCAGATATTTCCATAGCAGACAAATAAAATGTTGGTCATGTGTTTTCCTCAATATTTGAAAAAGTTTAATAAATGCAGATCTAAAGTATGTATCAATATTGATTATGTCATAGCGTCTATATAAATCCGGATTAAAAAAATGTTTTAAACCGAACTCACCCAAGAATTTAATCATTATATTTTTATATGTATAATTTAGCGCTTTTACTCACCTGTATATGCCATATTTCAACTTGTATCCGTATCTCATTCCGAATTCTTCATCTTTTCTCTTAAATGTCATGATCCCGTCCGTATAATTAAGCGATTTTAGGCAGATAAAATATATCATTTTCATTAAAAAGATGAATTGAGATTTCAGGAGATAAGATCATTTACAGTACTCTTACTCAGCCTGACAAATATCTTTTAGACCTGTGCTTCTATGTTATTGAAAACCTGCTGCAGTATTGGCAGCATATGGTCATACATTATTGCATTCACATTTGTTTTATCCGCTCTATGAGCGAGATCATTTCTAACCATAATGATCTTGAATAAAATTTCAGGATCAAGCTTATATGTTTGATCAAAGTGGGAGTATTCAATTATGCCAAATGCCTGCTGAAGGTATTGATACAATAATTCACTGCGTTTTTTGTTACTCTTTCGGCATTTATCATTCTCATCTGATACCCCGGATGTTTTGTTTGGTTGCTTATAGTTTTCTGTCAGATTTTTGTATTCAACCGTGTCATACATCAATTCAAACATATAATACAGAAGTATATATCTTGATACCTCATCCCTGCTTTTCATTGCTGTTAAAAAGGCTTTTTCAAGTTCTATATACTTTTCCGGCTTATCTTTGATCGATTCTGGCAAGGTAAATATATTTTGTTGAACTATGCTTAGGTTGCGCGTAGACACCATGCCGCAGTATCTGTTAAATACCGTGTCTCCAAATCGTCCATCTTCCCCGGCATATCTGCGCCTTACATCCATGGTACGGTAAGAGAAACCCTCAAAACCTGAATGCTGAAACGCCCCATACTCTTTTATAAATGCAATGGAAAGCATATCACACAACTTATCAAGGATCTCTATCACCTCGTCTTCAGTTTTGACTTCGGCAATCTCTAATTCCACTTTCCATTTAGCGAAGGTTTGGCTATTCGAAGCATCTGCCTTTTCTGCTCTTTGTATTGTAAGTCGTTCGATCTTCTGCGTACCAATGTAACAATTCTGCTGACTGAAGCTGTTACAGTTTACATCCAGCAGATAGCTGCTGCTTTTGTGATCAGACGGACACTCATTAAGAGTAATAGGCACGTTTATTTTTGTATATTTAAAGTTTGAATAATCTTCAGGTTTCAGAAATATCATAATGTTTCGATTTCTACCTTATTCAATACATATTGTCTGAACACCGTACCATCTGCGCTCTGATAGAATATAATACTATAGCAACCTATTAGCTTTGCCATATATTCTCTTCGATCAGCATCTCCCAGTGTCCATTTTGACTGGTCCCAACACGCCTGATTATATTTTGCTTTTTTAATTTGTTAAGGTAGTACTTCACACGGTCGATTTTCCAGCATAATTTTGCTGCTATCTCTTTTTGCGTTATGTCAGGTTGATTTTTTATCACTGCAAGCACAGCCTTGTATTCTTTTGTAAATTTAGCTTGGGTAGCGCCTTGGGTAGCTTGGGTAGTACCTTGGGTAGCTTGGGTAGCTTGGGTGGTATCTTTGGCATCCTGCATGATATTTATATTCTCTATATTACGATAGAGATTGATACGGAGCGCAATCCCCATATCAATAAACTCCGGTTCACGCAGACTATATTCATGCATAGCTTTCATAAGTTTCGGAATGCCACTGCCCCATTCCTCTATCAAATTCATGTAAGAGAATGCATGCGCAAGTGCACGGTTTCTTATTTTTGAATAGCCCTCTTTCATCTTGTCTATAGTCACACCAGGCATGAGTCCGCCGGGAGATGTTATTTCCAACCGATCATCATAGATAGCTACCTGTATGCGTGAACTCTGCAAAAAGCTGCAGTTCATTACCGCATTGATAATAAGCTCACGGATACTGTCTGGAGGAAGCTCATAAATGTCTTTACGGTAGATTCCTTCCAATTTCGCTCCCAGATGAATATTCCGCAGCACAAATTTAAACGCATCATCAACCTGCTGCCACAACGGGCCTCCGTATTCACGTTTATCTACAAATACGGCACGAGTCGTTCCCTTAAACATTCCACATTGGATCTGTGAAAGGAAGCTGTCTTTCCCAAGTAAAAACACATAACCATTGGTAGGGTGGATACTTCCATCTTCTGCCTCAGCCAACAGACCCCAACTCAACAATACATTTTTTGTCACATCTTTGATAATAGCTTTCTGTGCATCTGATCTCGCGTTTGCTATGGCCACTTCCTTCATCTGACTGCATAGCTCTGCAATCTCTCCATCTGTCACGGTCAAATCCCTACGGATTACCATATCATAAGACCGGCCCTCATCCTCATAATACATCTCCGCCGTTATATCGCGTCCTGCAGGACGTGACGTGCCGGCAACTCTGATATAGGCGCCGTCTTTGATCCCCAAAGATTTGATATAGTATGGTCTCTGTTTTCCTGCACTTATTTCCGCAATAATGATCGTTTTATTGTCAATAGTCCGCAAATACACATCAGGAATAATTATCGGCTCACAGCTGTCAGAAATTGCTGAAGTGATGGCATCAATCTCAGAAAAAACTATATCCTTCGGAATACCGACCACCTCACGAGTCTTATCATCAACGCCAAAAACAATGCGTCCACCCTCACCATTAGCAAAGGCGACAACTGTTTTCATATATTTTGTATTGTCCTTTGGCCGCTGAACCTTAAACTCTACATTTTTAGATTCCCCTGCCAAAATTTCTTCAACGGTCAATGAAATCACACCTTTCTATTGATAGCTATTCACTTTTTGTTGCAAATAATTATATTTAATCACAACTGCTATATTTAAGTTCCCTATATAATTCTTTTGCTAATGCCGTCATGATTGCTTTATACTTTGCACTATCTTCAAACAATTTCGTATATGTTTCTGTACTTTCAATATATGATTGCTGAGCGGTTTTATCAAAGATTTTCGGAAATACATTTTTTTCAAAGATTTGCTGGCCATCTGATTTAGCCGCTTTTTGCAATTTTTTATCTTCTCTTAACTTTTCACGAAGTGTTCCTACTAAAACTCTATCTGCATCTGTAAATGATCCTTTATAATTTTCATTTATCGTATTTATAACTACATCTAAAGGATCCTTTTTATTATTCATAACCACAGCCTTCTTGGTCTTGGCCGGCTCAAAGGCAATGCTTTTGTTTTCTAAGTATATTGATCCTTCAAAAGTTTTTTCGAGACGATAATATTCTAATTTAACTTTATTATCTAAATCCCACGGTGTTGACTCGTCCGCCGGCAATAATTTTAAAAGATACGAGCAAAAAATATACTCTTTATGCATTTCCCTATCAAACATACGGGTAATTTGTGTAATATAATTATACCATCTTACAAATGCCCTTATTGTTCTTCGAAACTGGTATCTGTCATTCTTATTCAGTTCATTATACGATCTTGCTACTGACAGCAATGCATTTGAAATTTTAGCCTGCTCAGATTCAACTTTTTTAATATCTGTAGAGAAATATATTTTGCTTACATTTTCTATATCTACATCATTGTAAACTTTGAAATCCCTTAATTGCTTTTTTGCTTTATATATTATGTCTACATTTATTTCCTCTTTAAGGCTCGTCTCCTGATAATAAGGCTGAAAAGCTTCAAGAATCTCATCCTTGGTA
The DNA here is from genome assembly GCA_944381575.1 of uncultured Lachnospiraceae bacterium. Classification (GTDB taxonomy): domain Bacteria; phylum Bacillota; class Clostridia; order Lachnospirales; family Lachnospiraceae; genus Avilachnospira. The sequence goes on from CALWLS010000002.1 coordinate 82,570, forward strand.
TTCACAAAATCAAGGATAAAGGTATCTTCCTTTCCGGGATATGTGCGGTTAAGCCTGCTCAAAGTCTGTACTGCCTTGACATCCCTGAGCTTCTTATCCACAATCATGGTATGAAGGAGCGGCTCATCAAAGCCTGTCTGATACTTTTCCGCAACGATCAGCACATCGCCTTCATTATGGAACACTTCCTTGGTCTGTGCCTCACTGACACGGTTACCATTCCTGTCCACGTTCATGCCGCTCTCAGTATATTCAGGCCCGTTTTCTTCCTCGGGATCCCTGATGCTTCCTGAAAATGCGATCAGTATCTCTATGTCGTCATAATGGCTTGCTTCAAGATAAGCCTTGATCTCATGATAATAACGCACAGCTGCCAGCCTTGACGCAGTGACGACCATCATCTTGCCCTTACCGTCGATCTTATGCTTTGTCACATCCCTGAAGGTCTCCACTATAATGGCAGCCTTCTGCTGAAGGTTATGGGGATGCAGTTCCTCAAATCGGCGTATGGTCTTTATCGCCTTTGTGGTAGGCACCTCCGGATTATCCGGAGTATTCTTTGCGATCTGGAAGCAGGTCTTATAAGTCACATAGTTCTGAAGGACATCAAGAATAAAGCCCTCTTCTATAGCCTGCCTCATGGAGTAGATATGGAACGGATGGAAGGAGCCGTCCTCATACTCGTCTCCGAACATCTCAAGGGTCTTATTCTTAGGCGTAGCGGTAAATGCAAAGAAGCTTAAGTTTTTATGCTTTCCGTGGGAGATCATCTCACGCACAAGGCTGTCTTCACCGTCTTCCGTCTCCGCTTCAGCCTTGCCCTCAAGCTCCGCATACTCTTTAAGAGCATCGCGGGTATCCGCCAAAGCCATCTTGAGCTTCATGGCACTTTGTCCCGTCTGAGAGCTGTGGGCCTCATCCACTATAATGGCAAATGCCTTACCTGTAGTATCGTTGACTTCTTCATAGATCACTGGAAACTTCTGAAGAGTAGTCACAATGATACGTTTGCCGTCGTTAATGGCATCCCTCAGGTCCTTTGAGTTTTTCTTTTCATCTATGGTCATAACTGAACCGAGGGTATGGTCAAAGCTTGAGATCGTGTCCTGAAGCTGCTGATCAAGGACAGTACGGTCTGTGACGATCACAACAGATGTGAAAACAGGTTCATTCTTATCGTTATGAAGGCTTGCAAGGCGGTATGCCGTCCATGCGATAGAATTCGACTTACCCGATCCTGCGCTGTGCTGAATAAGATAGTTCTTTCCGGGGCCATGTTCCCTGACGTCCTTCACAAGCTTTCTTACCGCATCCATCTGATGATATCTCGGGAATATCAAGGACTTCTTCGTCACTTCCTTATAGGTGCCGTCTTCAAGGACTGTCTTTTCCTTTTTTACCTCGAAATTGACAAATTTCTGCAGTATATCAAGGAGGCTGTCCTTCTGCAGCACGTCTTTCCAAAGGTAGGAAGTCACATAGTCGCCGTCCTTGGTCTCAGGGTTTCCGGCTCCGCCGTCATTTCCGGGGCCATTTGAACCCTGGTTAAAGGGGAAAAAGAAAGTTTTCGCGCCGTTGAGTTTCGTTGTCATCACTGCTTCATAAAGATCAACGGCAAAGAATACCAGTATCCTGTGGTTGAGTCTAAACGCAGGCTCCTTCGGATCCCTGTCAAACATCCACTGGCGTTTTGCATTGTCGATGCTCTGGCCTGTGAGTTGGTTCTTAAGCTCTATGGCCACCACCGGGATACCGTTCACCGCAAGCATCATGTCCACGCTATTATTATTCTGCTCGGAATAGTGCCACTGTCTGATACACTGGCATATGTTCTGTCCGTAGCGCTTCACGGCAAGGTCATTGAGTGTGGATTCCGGCTTAAAGTAGCACACCCTGAAATCTATGCCGCGGTGCTTGAAGCCATGTCTGAGCACGCTGATAAAACCGTCGTTTTCAACGGCATTCTCAAATGCACGGTAGAATTTCTTTTCCGGATCGGAGTTACACTGCTTCTCAAAGCGCTGCCATGCGACAGGCTGCGTCTCCTTTATAAATTCGATCAAAGTTGAAAGGTCCAGAGCCATGCCTGAGCCTTTGGACGTACAGTATCCGGCATCTGAAGCCTTATCCCAGCCTCCTTCCAGAGAAATCAGGAACTCTTCTATATCCGATTCAAATCTTTTTTCATTATCCAGCATACAATATTCCTCTATCCTTGAAGCATTTTTATAACCACACTGCCTAATAATCCTATCACCTCGCCATAAAACCACCCATGTTTAGACATATGATCTGACAATCTTTTAAACAAGCTGGAATTTTTCGGTAGGCACCTTGAATTCTGAATATTTTCCGCAAGTTCCTTTACTTCGGTCAGTATCTCCCTCAACTCTGCCTTGTCTTCCCCACCATTTTCCTCTATCTCTTTTTCTATCTGGCTAATAGAATTATCGATGGACAGCGAAGAATTTATTATATTTCCAAGAACCACATTGCTGCCTGTTGCATTAAGATTTTCTATATGTATTGCTTTGGATGTCTGTTTATCCTTTTCCATGGCAGTCTCCTTGTCCTTGAAATATGTTAGCCCCTGCGGTGTCAGTGTTGCCGACCACTGACCACCAATATAATGATGCGGATTTGAGACAACCCCATACATTGCAAGTTTTTCAAAATCTGTCAATAATGAGAAATGATATTGTGAAGGAAAACAGTCATCCAGTCCTGATACCAGCATTTTGTCATTTGGCTCATATTTAGATAACATAATTTTAAACAGCTCCTCAGCCGAAGGATCCATGATACGCATCCCACCAACTATGGGCTGACCGTTTATTATCTGACTTGCTCTTTGCCTGCGTGCTTCGTTTTCCGCTATTCTTTTAGCCTCTTTCTGCTGCTTTTCTATTGCTTTCTGTAGACTGCTTTTTGCCATTTTATATTATTCCTCTTTTCATAATTCAGCTTTATAAATCTCAGCTTGCTTATTCATTCTTTATTCCTAATCCTGAGGCAGTTATTTGTTTTGATAAACTATCCGCCAGTTCATCAGAATTACTCCATGATAATGTCTGTATCTGCTTTACATCAAAATGCAATCCCTGAAAATCGTCCTTCTTACAAGTGTGGATAACCGTTTTTCCAAGTGCCCTTGCATACCCAGCTTCATAATAAACACCAGTATTATGAGTTGTAAAATCAGCCACCAAGAATTTACATGAGGAAATTTCATCAATCATCTTGACAGTAATATTCATATTATGTGCTGCCTTATCAAGAAAATACGGCTCATTACCAGTATTTCTTATTCCACGACCTATGCCTTCTCTTATAATATCGACATCAGCACACTTATCATGGTTCATAGGCATAGATACGAAGACCTTCCCTGCTGTATCTGACAAAGGATTTATTATAGGCAACGGTTTATTATTTCCAACAAATTCATTTATGAGTTTTAATTGCTCATCACTTGCTTTATTTATTATAAAGTCTCGAAGTATCTTAAGATTATTCTCATGCATAGATCCACTATGAGATTTAATTTCATAATCTAATCCAAAGAACGCAAGTGTGTCTTCAATCATTCCAATTTGCGAAGGCTTTCCAAATATATAATAATCCCGATCTGATTGTACCTTTTTTGCAAATTCATTAAATATTATTCTTGAATTCAATTTATATCACCTTCCTTTTTCCTGTTACAACTTCATAGATAAGAGACTTTTTGTATGATTCTAAATCCGCAATAAGTGCTTGTTTTTCATTCAACAAAATATCAATACTATCGCATCTGTCATTTATATATTTCACAATCTTTTTCTGTTGATCAATCGGGGGGAGTACAATTTTAAGCATTTTTATTTCGTCAAAATTTAATCCCTGCCTTACTCCAGATCCCATGCCATAAAACCCCTTCTTTATGTCGTATGAATGAAGCAAAAAATACAAATATTCTGAATATTCACTATTAAACGGACGTATCGTAACATAAGCTGATGTTATAATTCCTCTCTCAGTGACTCTTCCAACTCTAAGGCTTGTATGATCATTCTGTAGATCCGTAAGTCTAAGAACAATATCATTTTCTTCAATAATATTGTAATTATCAAATGAAGCTGGCAACAATCCATCGGTTGTCTCAATATTCTTTCTTTTAATCTTCCCGTAACTTAAGGAGAGAAGATTTTTTTCTTTTAATCCAACATTTTTGTTTTTTACTTGTGTAATTAATTGAAATAATACATTTACGCTCCACCCCTTCGGTATCTTCCCTATCCACTCTATTCCGCTGTCCTTCATCTCAACATTCGGATCAAGGCCTTTTGTAACTGCCTCATAGATAATAGATGCCTTCCACTGTTTGTAATCCTCAATGCTTGCTTTTGCTGATGATATTATTTCATCTATTTTTGAGCATTTTTCATCGAGGTAGGCAGCGATGGCAGTTTGGATTTCATAAGGAGGGACTGGAACTAATATACGTTTCATTTCCTGCCAACGTGTAGTCCATAGGTCATCTACTATACCATGCCCCCATTTATAAAACTCATCCGCAAACATTGAAGTATGGAACAGCCAATTATAATATCCTGGATGCATTTTTCCTCTTGGTATCAAGATGGTGTTGATGAGTGAGACTGATCCATCATAAGAAGAAATTCCACATGATCCTCTTCTATCAGATCGACTGTTAATCGCAAAATCTCCTACTTTTACAAGTTTTCGATTATCCCCATCATCTGTTTTTGCTGCTGTTGCAAGTTGTGGAACAATGCCTTTCATAGTTACTGATAAAGGCGGGTAGTCCTTGTCACTAACCTTTTCATTTCGTAAAGTGTAAAGAGAACCAATTTTAGAAATATCCCACTCTTTCGGAATGCACCCAAGCCATGTTGTACCACTTTCCTTCATCTCACTATAACCTCTTACAGGTGTCATATCACTCGCCATCCTTACCAAAGAGCTCATGGAGCTTCTGCATCAGGGCATGCTCATGTTCCTCGATGCGTTTTGCGATCTGATCGGCAGGCTCGATCTCATTGTACTCATAAAAAGTACGGGTAAAGGGTATTTCATATCCCACCTTAGTCTTTGTCTTATCGATCCAAGCATCAGGATTATAGGGAATTACCTCACGAGCAAAGTATGCGTCTATATCCTCATCAAGATGCACATTTTCCGTATCTCTCTTAGAAGGATCAGCCACAGGCTTACCTTTCTTAAGGACTTTATTGCCTTCCTCATCAAGCATAGGGCTCTCAACCGTGATCTTATAGTATCCCAAGGATACGCTGTCCAACACCTTGCTCTTACATACGATATGACCGTCGGTCTCCATCTCCTGCTCATATGTCTTATCTGTATACTCGCCATAAGCCTTTACGATCAGTTCCCTGCAGGCTTCCGTAATATCAACACGCTTATTACCTATGGACTTTCTGCGGGACTCAAAGCACTTGCTTCCGTCTATAAGCTGCACCTTTCCTATATGCTCTGCAGGCTTATCCTTAGTAATTATCCATACATAGGTAGCGATACCAGTATTATAAAAGCTGTCGTTTGGAAGCTGTACGATGGCATCAAGCCAGTCATTCTCTATGAGATACCGACGGATTTCCGACTGTCCGGAGCCTGCATCTCCAGTAAATAGAGAGGATCCGTTCTGAATAATAGCCATACGTCCCTCAGACTTAAGCTTTGCAAGGCCGTTCATGAGGAACAGCATCTGTCCATCGCTCTTTGCAGGAAGGCCGGGAGCAAAGCGTCCGGCAGTGCCTCTCTTATGTTCCGCCTCTACCGCTGTTGCCTCCCGCTTCCAGTCAATACCGAAAGGCGGATTGGATATGATATAGTCAAACTCATACCCACCAAATTTATCATCGCTTAGAGTATCTCCGAACTGCATGTTGTCAGGATCTCCGCCACGGATCAGCATGTCAGCTTTCGCAATACCGAATGTGAAAGGATTGAATTCCTGTCCGAACAGGGTGATATCGGCATCGGCGTCCAGCTGCCTAAGGCGCTCCTCCATGCAGGTAAGCATCTGACTCGTACCCATGGTCATATCATAGACGGTCTTTGTGATGCCGTCATTGTTAAAAGCATTTATGTCTCCCTCCACCAGCAGGTCACACATGAGGTAGATGATGTCACGGCTCGTGAAATGGGCTCCCGCTTCCTCGTTATAGGACTCTGAAAATCTCTGTACGAGGTTCTCGAAGATATAGCCCATGTCCACAGCGCTTATCTTATCAGGACCCATATAGGCCCTTTCTGAGCAGAAATCCATGATGACCTGATAAAGAAGCCCTGCTTCCTCCATACGGTTGAGCTGGGCATTGAAGTCCATGCGGGTAAGAATATCCTGCACATTGTCGGAGAATCCGTTTATGTAGGCACGGAAGTTGTCATTGATATTTTCAGGGTCGGCCTTAAGTGTCTCAAATGTAAAAAGGCTGGTATTATAGAACTGATAACCTGCTGCAGCCTTCATAAAGCCGTCCTTTACCGCAAGATGCTCAACCTTCTTATATGTCTCAATCACCTTCTCTCTTGTAGGCAGCAGACAGTCATGGAAACGTTTTATAACTACCATAGGAAGAATGACAAGGCCGTACTCATGAGGCTTGAAAGCTCCAAACAGTGTATTTGCCACGTTCCATATAAGTGTAGCCTTTTCCTGTATATTCCTTCCTACGGAATTTAACTTTGCATTACTTTCGGTCATTCTCATTCTCTCCAATATTTTTTAAATTCTACAATAACGCGGGCATAACAACGTGAAAAGATTATCTCCTTCAAAAACCCTAAACACCGCTTCAAGCTTCCCTTCCCAGCCACTCCGCTATGTCCACTATCCTGACGCCTTCGTAAGTGTATTCGGGATGTTTTGTCCTTGCTATTATCATTTTAGGATATGCATCCCTGATCTTTAAGAGTGGTGAACATTCTCTTGCAAAAGTTTCCTGTCCGGATATATTATCACTTACCTGTATGTATATCTTTTCACTACCTTTAAGTGCTACAAAATCTATCTCATTTTGGTACAGCTTCCCTACATACACCTCATAGCCACGACGCAATAGTTCAATGCAGACCATGTTTTCATATATTCTCCCATAATCCATGTTTCTGCTTCCCAGTACCGCATATCTTATGCCGGTATCACACAGATAAAATTTCTCAGAGCTTTCCAGATACTTTTTCCCCTGTATGTCATATCTTTTCACATCGTAAAATACAAAGGCATTGCATAAAAACTTTATGTATTTACCGACTGTCACATGGTTTGTTTCAGTTTGATTGGCTTTAAGCGTCTGAGTGATCTTATTTGGAGACGTCAGGTTTCCCACATTATCCATGAGAAATTCACTTAATTTCTGTAAGACTAACGTATCCGGCATGGAATATTTCTGTACCAGATCCCTTGTTACTATTGTCTGATATACCTCCCTGATATAATCAGCTCTGTCCTTTTCCGTACTATATACATAAGAGCCCGCAAGGCCTCCCTTAATGGCATACTCATCAAAAAGACGGTCCCTGTCATCAATATCACTATAATACTTGCTATATTCGGCAAAACTAAAAGGAAATACATGTATCTCCATGTAACGGCCTGTAAACAATGTCGCCAAGTCAGCGCTTAACAAAAAAGCGTTTGAACCAGTTATGTAAATATCATATTTACCTTTTGAATACAGACTGTTTATCACAAGCTCAAAATTTGGACACATCTGGACCTCATCGACAAACAGGTAGTTATCCTTTCCTGCCTGATAATGTTCCTCAACGTATGTGTGCAGCGCATGATACTCCTTGAGGTTTTCATAATCAAGATCTATAAAGTCGATGTATATGATATTGATATCTTCAAAATTAGCTTTCAGATATTCAATATACGACTGCATAAGCCTGGATTTGCCTGATCGTCTTATGCCGGTGATGATCTTGATATCCGGTGTGTTTCTTAAAGCTATAAGCCGATCTAAATAACTTTCCCTGATAATAGTCTTCATAAAGTGTCTGCTTTCGAAAATTTAATTTTTTTTAATTTTTGAAACTCGATTAATCTTTATTATATTTTTTGCGCTGGTAAGACGCAAGCTTTTCAGATTGGTCAGAGAGTGTCTGACCAATCTCAAATTTTTTTAATTTGGGAGCGCAGGCTCCTCTACCGGTTTATCTCAATTTATGATCCAGTAGATTCATAATCCAATACATCCTTATATGTCACAAGACTAGCATTCCCTATTTCCGAGGCTTTTTTCATACATCCATCAGTAAATCCGCTCTTGGCAAACAGATAAAGATATACATTGCTGTAATTAAACATTCTGCTGCGCAGTATTAGTGTATCAAGCACTTTGATATCCGCTTTTTCATTTGTCCACTTGCATTCTCCAAACAGAGCCGTGCTGCTATCCCCTACGCCCATTATATCTATCTCTGTCTGACTGTGAGTCCTGGCGTCCGTACCCCACCAGCGCCCTAATTCATTAAACTCGATCGGTACCTGTCCATTAAGCATCCTCTGCCACAGATATTGTCTGCATATTTCCTCAAATACCTTGCCCATATAATCTGAAAGATATGGTTCAATCCTTTTATAGGCAATATCTGTACCGCCTCTGGAAATGATCGAAATGTTGCTTGGGATAAATCTGTACCAGAATCTGAACATATTATCAGCGATCGAATATATGGATCTTCTTGAAGCCTTTTCGCCATACGGAGTTTCTTTATTTACAAGCCCCAATGAGATCAGATTTTTTATGTATACTGAACATACGCTTGTCTCAGCCCCGACTTTAGTCGATATTTCAGACATTCGTGAAGCACCGTTGGCCAAAGCCGTTATGATCGCATTGTAAAGCGCCGGCTCTCTTACTTCCTGCTTTAACAGATTATCCGGTTCCTCAAACAACATTGAAGCAGGGTTCAAAAATGTATTTTTGATATTTTCTTCAACAGTCAGGTCATCATCCATCTGAAGAAGATACTGCGGCGTTCCCCCAACTATGCCATATACAATAGCCTTATCCTCATCCGAAAAACCAGTGAATAATTTGCAGGCATCTGCAAAGGAAAACGGCTCTATTTTCAGTTGTGCTGTCCTTCTCCCATAAAGCGGAGCCTTATACGCAAGTACATGATCTTCCATATATGACATGGATGATCCGCATAAGATCAGCATCATTTTTGATGTATCCCTGAATTTGTCTATCATAAGCTGCAGTGTAGATGCAAGACTCTTTGAAGCTCTGGCGGCATAAGGGTATTCGTCAATTACAAATATTAAGCGTTCTTTTTCTGACTGCCTGAACACTGACTCCAAAGCAGCCTGGAAAGTAGGAAATACTGCCGTACTTTCATTCCCGGCTAATACCTCCAATATACTGCGGCTTAAGTTGTCAAGATTCTGTACTGCATTATTTTCCACACCCGTGAAATAAACTGCTTTTTTATCCTTTATGAATTCATTTATCAATGCGGTCTTACCAACGCGCCTTCTGCCATAGATCACGGCAAATTCAAATTTTTCAGATCTATACAGTTTATCTAATACGCCAAGCTCCCGTTCTCTGCCTATAAACATTCGATCACCTCCGATAAATACATTATATTATCGGTTCACAGTTTAGTAAATCATGATTTACTTAATTACGATTTACTAAACTATAATTAACCTGGCCTTAAGCTAAATCGCAAAACCGTTTCGCCAATCTGATTCTATGAGTAAGCCATGTAAAACTGCCGGATATTTTTCCACTCTTAATTACTTCTCTCAGCATGCCGCTTTCAAAACTCAAATTTTTTTAAACTTTTGAAACCAGACTTATTACTTTTCTCTTCAATCCGCCTCAATGGCCACCTTTATGACTCCATCCAGTCTGTTTTCAAATACGCGGTAGGCTTCTTCTATCTCTGAGAGCTTAAAGCGGTGGGAAATGAGCGGCGTGGTATCTATCAGGCCGTCGGATATGAGTTTCAGGATTTCCTCACAGTCGCAGCCGTCCACTCCGCCGGTCTTAAAGGTCAGGTTCTTGCCGTACATATCTGGGAGCGGTAGTATCTGCGGCTCGTCGTAAAGGGCCACCACTGTCACTATTGCATTTGGGCGGGCGCATTTCCAGGAAAGTTTAAAGGTATCTTTGCCTCCTGCTGCCTCTATGACCCTGTCGGCTCCGCCGTGATCGGAATGCTCCCTTACGTATTCCTCGCACTCCTGAGGGCCGCATACCAGTATGTCAGGATAATGCTCCTCCACAAACCTTCGCCTTATTTCATCCTTTTCACAGACTATTATGCGCTTTGGTTTTTTTAGCATCACACATAAAAGCGTACATACTCCCGTCGGCCCGGCCCCGATGATAAGCACCGTGTCCTCAGGTCCTATCTCCGAGATACGTGCCGCCCAGTAGCCGGTGGCAAGTATGTCCCCGGTAAAAAGCGCCTGCTCGTCGGAGACATTTTCAGGGATCTTATTTAAGCCCTGGTCCGCATAAGGCACCCGGACGTATTCCGCCTGTCCGCCGTCTATGCGGCAGCCAAGGGCCCAGCCTCCGTTTGGATCCGTGCAGTTATTGACAAACCCATGCTTACAGAAGAAACATTCTCCGCAGAATGTCTCTACGTTTACGGTCACTCTGTCGCCGGGCTTAACTCCCTTTACATCATCGCCGATCTCTTCCACTATTCCAACCATCTCGTGGCCCACAGTTACGCCGGGGACCGCCCTCGGGACAGAGCCGTGCTTAATATGCAGGTCACTGGTGCATATTGAGCTTAAGGTCACCCTTACTATGGCGTCCTTCGGATCCTTAATGACCGGCTTTGGCTTATCAATAAGAGCGAATTTGCCGTGTTCCATATATGTTAATGCCTTCATATGCATACCCCTGCCTTTCTTTAAACAACCAGGTATTTACTAAAGAATTCAACCGCTGACTTCATTGTAACATAAATATGTTCCTGCAAAAAACTCGGTATCCCACACATTTCCCCGGTTATTTTTCACACATTTTACAAATCTGTTTATTGACAACTGCGATTTGCTATAGTATTATCACTTCAACTCAATACTAAACCGTTGATGCGGAGATAAAGCCATCTAAGACTATACAGAGAGCCCGTGTTGCTGAGAGTCGGGTTAGAACACCGTTTGGCAAATGGACCGCTGAGGGCGCAGTCAAAGGGAAACCGAGTATTCTGCGACGTGAGGCAGGCGTTACATGCCGGGGATATGCAGGTATCCCGCTAAGTGCACGGGTCATGCCGTGAATCAAGGTGGCACCGCGGATAGTGTCGTTATCAGGTATTTTTGTCGTACCTGTTTTTATCTATTCGTCCTTGACAGATAGGCTTATTCTGTCATGGGCGTTTTTTATTGCTCCTCCGGCAGAAGGCCGGAGGAGTTTTTGTTTGGATAAATATCAGGAGGGAAATGCCATGGAATTTACACCATCCATCAACCGTGTAAAGGAGCTGTCCAAAAACGGCCTGTATGATGTGGTACCCGTAAGCTGCGAGATACTCTCGGACTTCACGACTCCCATAGAGACCATTAGGATCCTAAAATCAGTTTCCAGCCACTGCTATCTGCTGGAGTCAGCTCAGGCCGACGAGACCTGGGGACGGTATACATTTTTAGGCTTTGACCCTCTGCTCGAGGTGACCTGCACTGACGGCATTATTAATGTCAATACCGGAAATGACTGCAATGATTGCAAGACATTCACCTCCAATGATCCGTCAGGCATTATCCGTGACATTCTGTCGCATTACAGGAGCCCGCGGTTTGAATATCTTCCTGCATTTACAGGAGGACTGGTCGGATACTTTTCCTACGACTACATAAAGTACAGCGAGCCTGCCATAAAGCCAAAAGCCGCGGATACTGAAAATTTCAAGGACGTTGACCTGATGCTTTTTGACAAGGTCATAGCCTTCGACAATATCAGACAGAAGCTTATACTGATCGCCAATATAAGGCTTGACGACATTGATAAAAACTATATAAACGCCGTCCATCAGCTTACCAGGCTTATTGATCTCCTTAAAAACGGAGAAAAGCATAAGGAACCTGCAGGCGTACTTAACGGCGAAGTTGAGGCCCTGTTCAGCCGCGAGGAATTCTGCAGCATGGTAGATAAGGCAAAACGCCGTATATATGAGGGAGACATTTTCCAGATAGTGCTGTCCAACCGGCTTTCAGCCCCCTTTTCCGGGAGCCTTTTTAACACCTACAGGATCCTGCGTACCATCAATCCTTCGCCATATATGTTTTATTTTTCAGGGACCGATGTAGAGGTCGCCGGGGCATCGCCCGAGACCCTGGTAAAGCTTGAGGACGGAATACTCCACACCTTCCCTCTTGCAGGCACGAGACCCCGTGGCGGCACAAAGGAGGAGGATGAAGCCCTTGAGGCAGAACTGTTAAATGACGAAAAAGAGCTTGCAGAGCACAACATGCTTGTGGATCTCGGCAGGAATGACCTCGGTAAGATAAGCGCATTCGGTTCCGTAAATGTCGAAAAGCTCCGCGTCATAGAACGCTTTTCCCACGTGATGCATATAGGCTCCACCGTAAGAGGTAAACTTCGCGAGGGTAAGGACGCTCTGGACGCCATAGAGGCCGTTCTTCCTGCCGGCACCTTGTCAGGCGCTCCAAAGATCCGCGCCTGCCAGCTGATAGATGAGCTTGAGAATAATAAGCGGGGCATATACGGAGGCGCCATCGGATATATAGACTTTACCGGAAACATGGATACCTGCATAGCCATCCGCATAGCCTATAAGAAAAACGGCCGCGTATTCGTGCGGAGCGGAGCGGGCATAGTGGCAGATTCTATTCCTGAAAATGAATACGAAGAATGCATAAATAAGGCGAAGGCAGTCCTTAACGCACTTACTTTAGCCGGGGAGGTGGACTCATGATCCTGCTGATAGATAATTATGACAGCTTTTCCTATAACCTTTATCAATTGATCGGGGAAATAGAGCCAGACATAAAGGTCATACGCAATGATGAAATGAGTATAGACGATATCAAAAGGCTTAAGCCTGAGCGCATCATCCTTTCTCCCGGTCCCGGAAGGCCCGAGGACGCCGGCATAACGGTAGATGTGATCAAGGCCCTTGGAGACAGCATTCCGATACTTGGTGTGTGTCTTGGGCATCAGGCTATCTGTCTTTCCTTCGGCGCTGTTATCACATATGCTAAAGAGCTTATACACGGAAAGACCTCGGTGGCCGGCTTTGATACCTCCTCTGCCTTATTTAAGGGCTGCCCGGAAAGCTCTCCTGTAGCCAGATATCATTCCCTTGCGGCAGAGCCAGATACCATGCCGCCTGCCTTAAGGATAACCGCTAAGACGAAGGACGGAGAAATAATGGCAGTAGAGCATGAACGCTATCCGATATACGGAGTACAGTTTCATCCCGAATCCATAATGACGCCCTGCGGACGGAAAATACTTGAAAACTTTGTAACGATATAAATTATCCGGATTTTTTAAAGGAGATATCCATGATCAAAGAGGCAATAGTAAAACTTGTAAATAAGGAAGATTTGAGCTTTGACGAGGCATATGCGGTTATAAATGAGATCATGAGCGGGGATACGAGCCCCACTCAGAACGCGGCTTTTCTTGCAGCCCTTTCCACAAAAAGCGCCCGGGCAGAGACCATAGATGAAATAGCCGGATGCGCGGCTGCCATGCGGGATCACGCCACTAAGGTCGATACCGATATGGAGCTGTTCGAGATAGTGGGAACGGGCGGTGATAACGCCCGGAGCTTTAATATTTCCACCACCTCTGCCCTCGTGGCAGCGGCAGGCGGATTGAAGGTGGCAAAGCACGGCAACCGCGCAGCGTCATCAAACTGCGGCACGGCAGACTGCCTCGAGGCCCTTGGAGTAAATATAGAGCAGAGTCCTGAAAAATGCAGGGAGCTCCTTGATAAAGCCGGTATGTGCTTCTTCTTCGCCCAGAAATACCATACCTCCATGAAATACGTAGGCGCCATCCGTAAGGAGCTTGGCTTCCGCACCGTATTCAATATCCTCGGTCCCCTTACAAACCCGGGAACGCCTTCGATGCAGCTTCTTGGAGTATATGACGACTATCTCGTACAGCCCCTCGCAGAGGTCCTGTCAAGCCTTGGAGTAAAGCGCGGCATGGTGGTCTATGGACAGGATAAGTTAGATGAGATCTCCCTAAGCTCCCCTACCAGCGTATGCGAGATCAGGGACGGATGGTTCAGATCCTTTGTCATAACTCCTGAGGAATTTGGCTTTGAACGCTGCAAAAAGGAAGACTTAAGAGGCGGAACGCCGCAGGAAAATGCCGAGATCGTAAGACGTATCTTAAACGGAGAAAAAGGTCCTAAGCGAAACGCTGTGCTTTTAAACGCCGGAGCCTGCCTGTATATAGGAGGAAAAGCGGACAGCATACGGGAAGGCGTAGAGCTAGCCGCAAGGATCATAGATTCCGGGAAGGCAGCCGAGACCCTTGATAAGCTTATCAGGATCAGCAATGAGCCTTAAATTCAAGCCCTGTCCGGATCGTTATTATCAGGTCGTTATTATCAGACCGTTATTAAGCAGATCATTATTACCGGTTCATCATTAAGGAGTACCGATATGAATAAAACCATTATACTAAATCAGCTTTCCTCATATGCACTGGAGAGGGTCGCTGAAGCAAAGGCAAAGCTTCCTCTAAGCGAAATGAAAAAGGCTGCGCTTGATACGCCGGATCCCGGCTTTGCATTTACAAAGGCCATCAGCAAAAAAGGGCTGTCCTTCATATGTGAATGTAAAAAGGCTTCTCCTTCCAAAGGCCTCATTTCCCCTGATTTCCCATATCTTAAGATAGCGGAGGACTACGAGGCTGCCGGGGCCGACTGCATCTCCGTTCTCACGGAGCCGAAATGGTTCCTTGGGAGCGGCTCATACCTTAAGGAAATTGCAGAAACCGTACATATACCCTGCTTAAGGAAGGATTTTACCGTAGATGAATACATGATCTATGAGGCCCGGCTGCTTAAAGCCTCAGCCATCCTCCTTATCTGCTCTATACTCTCTCCGGGACAGCTTTCCGAATATCTCGGCATATGCGGTGAGCTTGGCCTCTCCGCCCTGGTCGAGGCCCATGATGCGGAGGAGATAGAAATGGCCGTCAAGGCCGGGGCAGATATCATCGGCATAAACAACAGGGATCTCAAAGACTTTTCCGTGGATCACGACCTGAGTCTCAGCCTTAAAAGACACATTCCTGACGGCGTGCTCTTCGTTTCCGAAAGCGGCATACAAAACGCCGACGACGTTAAAAGGCTGCATGACGCCGGGGCCGACGCCGTACTTATAGGCGAAGCCCTTATGACCGCGCCGGATAAGAGAGCCCGCCTTGCCGAGCTTAGATCACTGTTATAGATATCGTTGTGAGGATCGGCCATGACAAAGATCAAATTCTGCGGGCTTAAACGTAAGGCTGACATTGAAGCAGCAAATGCCCTTAAGCCTGACTTTATCGGTTTTGTATTTGCCAAAGACAGCCGCAGATACATATCCCCGGAAAATGCAGCCGTATTAAAAAGCCGGCTCTCACCTGAAATAAGCGCCGTGGGAGTATTTGTAAATGAAAGACCCGAATCCATAGCATCCCTCCTTGATAAAGGAGTGATAGATCTGGCCCAGCTCCACGGAGATGAGGACGAGGCATATATAAGCAGGCTTAAGGAACTCACCGGAAAGCCCGTAATAAAGGCCTTCAGGATCAGTTCGGCATCTGAGGCCGTGAAGGCTTCGGCATCTTCCGCGGACATGATACTTTTAGATTCCGGAACCGGCTCAGGCAGAACGTTCAACTGGCAGCTTATTAAAGAAATACACCGCCCGTATTTTCTTGCCGGCGGACTTGATAGCGAAAATGCAGGGGATGCCGTCAGACTGCTGCACCCATGGGCCGTAGACGTAAGCTCACGTATAGAGACGGACGGACTTAAGGATATCGAAAAAATGGCGGCATTTGCAGCCGCTGTAAGGAAAGCATTTAAAGAATCTTAAACAATGGATAAGTCAGTCCCGATCGGTGATCAGGCGTCTGACTTCCACAATCTTACTGCAGGAGGAAATATAAATATGACAAATAAAAAAGGCCGCTTCGGCGTACATGGAGGACAATACATACCCGAGACCCTCATGAGCGCTGTTATAGAGCTTGAAGAAGCCTATGAGCATTATAAGAATGATCCGGATTTTAACAGGGAGCTCACGGCACTCTTTAACGACTACGCCGGAAGACCTTCAAGGCTGTATTACGCCGAAAAAATGACAAAGGACCTCGGAGGCGCAAAGATATATCTTAAGCGTGAGGATCTAAACCACACCGGCGCCCACAAGATCAACAACGTCCTGGGCCAGGCCCTGCTTGCCAAAAAAATGGGCAAGACCCGTCTCATAGCGGAGACCGGCGCCGGACAGCATGGAGTTGCCACAGCCACCGCCGCGGCCCTCATGGGCATGGAATGCGTTGTGTTTATGGGCGAGGAGGACACCATACGCCAGGCTCTTAATGTATACAGGATGCGCCTCCTTGGGGCAACGGTAGTGCCGGTCAAAACAGGCACCGCCACCCTTAAGGACGCTGTATCCGAAGCCATGCGCGAGTGGAGCTCCCGCATCAGCGACACCCACTACTGTCTCGGATCCGTCATGGGGCCTCACCCCTTCCCTACCATAGTCAGGGATTTTCAGGCCGTGATCTCGAAGGAGATAAAGGAACAGATCCTTGAAAAGGAGGGCCGGCTCCCGGACGCCGTTATCGCCTGCGTGGGAGGAGGCTCCAACGCCATAGGCAGCTTTTATCATTTCATAAATGAACCTTCCGTAAGGCTTATAGGCTGCGAAGCCGCCGGAAAGGGTATAGATACCTTTGAGACCGCCGCCACCGTATCCACCGGCAGACTCGGTATCTTCCACGGAATGAAATCCTATTTCTGTCAGGACGAATACGGACAGATAGCCCCGGTTTACTCCATATCCGCGGGCCTCGACTATCCAGGCATCGGCCCTGAGCACGCTCATCTGCACGATACCGGCAGGGCGGAATATGTGCCCGTTACTGATGACGAGGCGGTAAATGCCTTTGAATATTTAGCGCGTACCGAGGGGATAATCCCTGCCATAGAGTCAGCTCACGCTGTGGCCCACGCCATTAAAACAGCTCCTGAAATGGATAAGGACAAGATAATAGTTATCACCATATCAGGCCGCGGCGACAAGGACTGCGCCGCCATTGCACGCTACAGAGGGGAGGATATCCATGAGTAATATAAGAAAGGCTTTTGAAAACGGCAAGGCATTCATACCATTTATAACCTGCGGAGACCCGGACCTTGAGACCACCTATAAGTCCGTAATGGCTGCCATAGAAAACGGCGCTGACCTGATAGAGCTCGGCATACCATTTTCAGACCCAACGGCCGAGGGTCCCGTCATACAGGGAGCCAACCTGAGGGCCCTTTCAGGCGGCGTGACCACAGATAAGATATTCGACCTGGTGAAAAGACTGAGAGGTGAGACTGATATCCCTATGGTATTCATGACCTACGCCAATGTAGTATTTTCCTACGGCTCCGAGAAATTCATCTCGATCTGCAGCGATATCGGCATAGACGGCCTTATAATCCCGGATCTTCCATATGAGGAAAAGGATGAATTCCTGCCCTACTGTAAAAAATACGGCGTGGACCTCATTTCCCTCATCGCCCCAACCTCCGGAGGCCGCGTGGCAATGATAGCCAAGGAGGCCGAAGGCTTTATCTATGTGGTTTCAAGCCTTGGAGTCACCGGCACAAGGTGCAGTATAGAAACGGACCTTTCTTCCATCGTGGATATTATAAGGGAAAATACCGATGTACCGTGTGCCATCGGCTTTGGCATATCTACGCCTGCTCAGGCCCATGACATGGCAGCCATTGCGGACGGCGCCATCGTCGGATCGGCCATAATCAAGCTGCTGGAGCAGTACGGTAAAGACGCTCCTGAATATATAGGGTCATACGTTAAAAGCATGAAAGAAGCGCTGTGAACTTTTATATCACCGGCAGAAACCGGTACCCTACCTTGCCAAGCCACAATAAGCCTTATTCTGCCGTGACTATAAAATAATAGTTCATTAACGGGCAGCTTGATATTTAAGAATAAAGATCCTGCAAACATAAAAAACACTGCCGCGAAAGCCCCGCAGCTCCCCCCCTTAAGGCCTTTAAATCTTAAGGCGCGCTGCTGTTATCTGTCCGCGGCAGTGTTTTTGATTTTTCTCAGAATTATTTTAAATTCTTTGATTGAAATTTTATAACGGCTCTATCACCTTACATAGTGAAGCATATCCGTGTAATCAGGATAAGGCCACTCCTCCTTATCTACCATGAGCTCCAGCTCGTCCACGATGCGCCTCTCCTCGGCCATTGCCGGTACGATCTTTTTATAATCGTACATGGCTTTCTTTTCATCGTCTGAAGGCTGCTTTGCAATAAGGGTCTCAAGTACTGCGTTATTTTCCATGAGAGCCTTGACATGATCGCTGATATCCTTTAACAGAGCCTTTTCGTGCTCCATATCAAGACCCAGTGCCTCCTTTGACTCGATGCCGAAGGCTATCTCATTGGAGAACCTGATGCAGGCAGGTATGATCTCCTTCTTGGTCATAAGGAGCATGGTATTTGCCTCGATATTGATGACATTGGCGTACTTTACAAGGCCGATGTTCTTCCTTGCCTCGATCTCGTCATAGGAAAGTATGCCGTGTCTTCCCAGCATCTCCACATTCTTAGGATCATCGAAATGAGCGTAAGCCTCAGGTGTGGACTTAAGATTATAGAGTCCGCGCTTTTTAGCCTCCTTTACCCACTCATTGCTGTAGCCGTCGCCGTCAAAGAGTATCCTCTGGTGAGCTTTGAGCTCCTCACGGATAAGCTTTTTCATCTCCTTCTCAAGGCTTGCCTTACCGGCGTATTTTTCCAGCCTGTCTGCAAACTGCCTTAAGCTCTCCGCAAGGGATGTATTGAGCACATAGTTGGCGCAGGAAACATTGTCCGAAGCCCCGGCCATACGGAACTCGAACTTTCCTCCCGTATATGCGAACGGCGAGGTACGGTTCCTGTCCTCATCGTCTCCCTTTCTTACGGCGTTGGCCTGTGCCTCCTCAAGATCCACTCCTGAGATGATGGCCTCCACCATGTTGGTAAGACGGCTTCCAAGATATACGGAAATGATGGCAGGAGGCGCCTCGTGGCCGCCAAGCCTGTGATCGTTTGAAGCCGTGGATACGGATACCTTTAAAAGATCCTGATAGTCGTCCACCGCCTTTATCACTGCCGCAAGGAAAAGCTGGAATTTCGTATTTTCATAAGGGTTCTTGCCAGGGTTAAAGAGATTCTCTCCCTCATCCGTAGCTACGGACCAGTTGTTATGCTTTCCTGAGCCGTTGATGCCCTCGAATGGCTTTTCGTTGAGCAGGCAGTGGAAGCCGTGCCTGTCGGCAACCTTCTTCATGATCTCCATGGTGAGCTGGTTCTGGTCGATGGAAATGGTAGCCCTGGTATATACCGCCGCCATCTCGTGCTGGCACGGAGCCACCTCGTTGTGCTCGGTCTTTGCGAAAATGCCGAGCTTCCAGAGCTCCTCGTCCAGCTCTGCCATAAATGCCTTTACTCTCGGCCTGATATTTCCAAGATACTGGTCTGAAAGTATCTGTCCCTTAGGTGTCTTGGCTCCAAAGAGCGTCCTGCCGCAGACTATAATGTCCCTGCGCCTCTCGTAGTCAGCCTTATCTATGAGGAAATACTCCTGCTCAAGGCCAAGATTCGGGAACACAAACTTAGGCTGCTGCCCGAACAGTGCCAGCACCCTTAAGGCCTGCTTATTTAAAGCGTTTATGCTGCGAAGCAGCGGGGTCTTTTTATCTAAAACTATGCCGTTAAACGACTCAAAGGCCGTAGGTATGCAGAGAGTGTCCTCCTTGATAAATACATCTGAGGTAGGATCCCATACGGTATAGCCTCTGGCTTCAAAGGTGGACCTCATTCCGCCTGATGGAAATGATGACGCATCCGACTCTCGCTTTATGAGCTCGCTTCCCGAAAGCTCGAATATAGGATTGCCCTCTCCGTCATTGTCAAGGAAAGCATCGTGCTTTTCGGCGGTGATGCCTGTCATCGGCTGGAACCAGTGGGCGTAATGGGTTGCCCCGTTATCCATGGCCCAGTTTTTCATGGCCTCGGCAACTTCCTCGGCAACATCCCACTCTAACGGCATTCCTTCCTTCCTGATCTTCATGAGCTTTTTAAATGTGGCGTCCTTTAAACGGCTCCTCATGACATTCTCATTAAAGACCATGCTTCCGAATTCGTTGATCATCGTTCCCTCCTTCATAATTAACTCTGTATTGATCTTTATTATTTCTAAATTCCGCAGTTATGGCGTTTAGTACTCTCTTTTTATCCGCTGTCCACTTCGGCAGTATCAGCAGTTTCTTAGGCGCGTCGCCGGTGACCCTGTGCACCGCCATATCCTCCGGCAGCATTTCTATAAACTTGCGGATCAGCCCTGCGTAGGCCTCAAGTGAATACTGGGGCAGCAGCACACCGTCTTTAAGTCTTATGGACCATATACCGCTGTCACAGCTCTCAATATATCCATCCGGCAACAACTCCGCAAGCCTGGTGCCTTTGATCACATGCAGCAGCTGCAGCTTAACGCCGTCTATATGGCACAGTTTTCCTTTATTATTCGAAACAGTAAAATCCGACAGATATCTGACGGTTTCTTTTGTCCTTCCATCGTCCTCTCCCGGAAGTCCGATTATCACATGGGCAACGACCCTGATTCCCCTGGCCTTTAACCTTCTTACCGCATCCTCAAACACCGGCAGATGATAGCATCTGTTGATGTACTCCGCCGTATCCTCATGCACGGTCTGCAGTCCCAGCTCCACGAATACCGGCTTATATTCGTTAATGGCGGAAAGCCTGTCTATCATATCGTCCTTAAGGCAGTCCGGCCTCGTGGCTATTGAAAGCGCTATGATATCAGGATGGGACGCAGCCCTTTCAAAAACCGATGCCAGCTCACCAGTATCTCCGTAGGTACTCGTATATGCCTGGAAGTAGGCCATATATCCTGCAAATACAGTATTTTTTCCTATCTTTGACGATACCCGTTTCTTTGCGTCCTCTATCTGCTTATAGACATCCTTATCAACGTCCTCGGCAAAATCTCCGGAGCCTCCAGCGCTGCAGAAAATGCAGCCTCCCGTCGAAAGCGTCCCGTCCCTGTTGGGGCAGGTCCTTCCAGCGGTAAGGGACAGTCTGTAGACCTTCCCTCCGAACATTTTCTTCATCTGGTCGTCAAAGCTGTACCAGTAATCAGCCATCCGTCACTCCATAAATGCTTTTTCGGCCCGCGGCCTGACGCCGGTAACCGTTAACGGTCCCGCCCTGCGTACCTGACTTATCTGAATGCTTATCTGATCCTTACAGGTCTTTCGGAAAGCTCCCAGGCCTCGGTCAGCTCGTCATTTTTATTATAAATAAGCTTAAGGGAATACGGTTTTTCCCTGTCCTTAAGGATATATTCGAGCATTATCCGGTCGCCCTCCCAGAGCTCCAGGCTCATGAGGTCTTCCTTATTTACCCATCTGAATATACCCTCGTCGCACTCAGGCGTCACCGTATCGTCTCCAACAAAGTCAATGCTGGTATAGGTAAATATATATTCCGGAGGCTTATCGTCGTAGATAAAGGTCAATGTGCCCCTGAACTTAGCGCTCCTGAGCTCAAAGCCGGTCTCTTCCATGACCTCCCGCCTGATGCATTCCTCCGGGGCTTCTCCTTCCTCAAACTTGCCTCCGACGCCTATCCACTTTCCCCTGTTGACATCGTCCTTTTTGCTCACACGGTGCAGCATGAGGAATTTGCCGTCATGCTCCAGGTAGCAGTGTGTGGTTATTAGCGGTAGAGCTTTCATGTCACGTTTCCTCAGTTATCATCTTACAGTTCCACATTATACTCCCATATCATAATTTTCAAAACAGAAATATGGCCTTTTCAGGCCATTTTTATGTATTTTTTATGGATTTTTGAGACATTTTGAGAATGTTTTTAAAAAACGCCCTAAATCAAAGGGATTTTTAAGTTATTTTTATCGAAAATCAAGCGTGATTTTGAAATTTCTAATTTTTAAGTAAAAATCATTGAAAATTATGTTATTTTACTGGATTTTTTTCTTTATTTTCCTGAATATTTAAAAAAAACAAATCAGCATCTATATAGATATAAATTTGCACGCAAAGCATCTTGACAAATATCCGGCATGTGCCTATACTGATGCCATAATTTAATATATCTTCAGGGCAGGGTGCGATTCCCTACCGGCGGTACAGCCCGCGAGCCTTTTATGGCATGATCCGGTGGAACTCCGGGGCCGACAGTATAGTCTGGATGAAAGAAGATTACATTATAAGGCACTTATTTTCTTTTTAATGGAAATAAATCTATTTGCAATGTGGCTGCTCTGGAACTTTTGTTCCGGAGCTTTTTATGTTCGTTGGGCGCGAAATGTTTTCGGTTCTGCTGAAAACACTGTCATGACACGGCCCGTCAACATATGTGTCAGTCGCACACGGCATATTTCCATGATTAAAGAAACGCTGCACGCAGTACGATGTTTCCATGATTTAAGAAAAACCTCATTGTACCTGTCATAATTTAACCTTGCCCTCGGAACCTCCGGGGGCGTTTTTATTTAATAAAAACTGTCAAGTATGGATAATATTAAAAACGCAGGAACATTGCTTCCTGAACATGACAATAAAATAAAATGCAGCGGTATTTCTTATGAAAACACTGCCTGCGCTCACAGGAATGCCACCGACCCCCATGGAAATGCCGCCGGCACTCGGGATGAATCATACATGAGGCTTGCCCTTGCCCTTGCTGAAAAAGGCATGGGACATACCTCCCCAAACCCCATGGTAGGAGCCGTAATAGTAAAGGACGGCCGCATTATCGGCCAGGGCTATCATGAAAGATACGGAGAGCCCCACGCGGAACGAAACGCCCTCGCCTCCTGTACTGAGGATCCTGCAGGCGCCACCATTTATGTCACTTTAGAGCCCTGCTGCCATTATGGCAAACAGCCTCCCTGCACCGACGCGATAATCTCATCCGGCATAAGCCGCGTCGTGACCGGTTCCGGCGATCCGAATCCTCTCGTGGCAGGAAAGGGCATCTCCATTTTGAGTGAGCATGGCATCGAAGTCACCGAGCATGTCCTGAAAAAAGAATGTGATGCATTAAATGAGGTATTTTTCCACTACATTACAAGGAAAAAGCCTTTTGTAGTGATGAAATACGCCATGACCTTAGACGGTAAGATCGCCGCCCATACCGGAAATTCCAAATGGGTGACCGGAGAGGAGGCAAGGAATAACGTGCAGGCTGACCGCGGCAGATATTCAGCCATCATGGCTGGAATAGGCACCGTCCTTAAGGACGACCCACTGCTAACCTGCCGTATTCCCGGAAGACGAAATCCGGTACGCATCATATGCGATTCCTCTCTCAGGACATCACTTAAATCACGTATCGCAGCTACGATCCCGGAGGCCCGTACCATCATAGCCACCTGCTGTAATGATGATGATCTTATCCGGACTTATTCTGACGCCGGCTTTGAGATAATAAAGGTAAACAGGACTGATGGACATCTTGATCTTAATGAGCTTATGGACAGACTGTATGAGCTTAAGATAGACAGCATACTTTTGGAGGGAGGCGGCAAGCTCAACTGGTCCGCCCTTAAGGCCGGTATCGTAAATAAAGTCCAGGCCTACATAGCTCCAAAGCTCTTTGGCGGGGAAAATGCCAGGACTCCCGTTGAGGGCGAAGGTGTTTCAGATCCCGCGGGAGCATTCAGGCTTAAAGACATTTCCATAAGGCTTTTTGGAGAGGATCTGCTCATAGAAGGATATACCGTATGTTTACAGGAATAGTAGAAGAAACAGGCGTTATCGCCGACATAATGAAAAATCCGGTCTCGGCAAGGCTTAAGATCCGGGCCTCAAAGGTGCTTGAGGGCACTAAGCCCGGCGACAGTATAGCCGTAAACGGTATCTGCCTTACCGTCACGGAGCTTTCACAGGGAATGTTCAGCGCGGACGTCATGCACGAAACCTTAAACCGCGCTTCCCCCGGAGGGCTCATTAAGGGTGCAAGAGTAAATCTTGAACGGGCCATGGCAGCCGACGGCAGATTTGGAGGACATATCGTTTCCGGACATGTTGACGGTACGGGCATCATCACTGACATTAAAAATGACGGTATCGCCGTATGGTTCACCATCATGACAACGCCCTTAGTCATGCGCTATATAGTTGAAAAAGGATCCATAGCCGTGGACGGTATGAGCCTTACCGTGGCGAGGACCGGCACTGATGATTTTGCATTTTCAGCCATACCCCATACCATAGCCAATACGATATTAAGCGCTAAAAAGAAGGGGGACGGCGTAAATCTGGAAAATGATATCATCGGAAAATACGTGGAAAAGCTTATGAGCCCTAACGGCATGACAGGCACATATGAAAGCACGTACTCAAGGCCGAAGTCTGCTGCCGCAGGCATGATGTCGGAAGGATCAGGTTCTTATGCGCCTTCAGATACCTGCGGCATAACGAGGGAATTTTTATCGCGCCACGGCTTTTAATCAGATCACACATCAACGTATCATATAGGCTTTAGTTTTAAATTGATTTCAGGAGGATAAAATGTCAGAGGAAGCTGTATCAGCATTCAATACCGTAGAAGAGGCCTTAGAGGAGCTAAAGAGCGGAAGGATCATCCTTGTCACGGACGATCCGGACCGCGAAAACGAGGGAGACTTTATATGCGCCGCTGAATTTGCCACTACAGCAAATATCAATTTCATGGCCACCCACGGCAAAGGGCTCATATGCATGCCCATGTCCGAGGAGTATGTAAGGAAACTCAGGATACCTCAGATGGTCCAGTACAATACCGATAACCATGAAACAGCATTTACCGTATCCATAGACCATGTATCCACTACCACCGGCATCTCCGCCGCGGAAAGGTCCGTGACCGCAATGGCCTGCGTGGATGAAAATGCAAAGCCTGAGGATTTCAGGCGTCCTGGACACATGTTCCCGCTGCTTGCCAAAAAGAACGGAGTTTTGGAACGTGAAGGCCATACCGAAGCCACAGTGGATCTCTGCCGCCTTGCGGGCCTTAAGGAATGCGGGCTCTGCTGCGAGATAATGCGGGACGACGGCACAATGATGCGTACTCCGGAGCTGCATGAGCTGGCAAAAAAGTGGGGCATCAAATTCATTACCATCAGCGATCTTAAAAATTACCGCAAATGCCATGATAAGCTCGTGGATCAGGTGGCAAAGGTCAGAATGCCTACAAAATACGGTGATTTTAACGCCTATGGCTTTGTTGACCGTTTGAACGGCGAACACCATGTGGCCCTGGTAAAGGGAGACATAGGCGATGGCAGGGATATTTTATGCCGCGTCCACTCCGAATGCCTTACGGGAGATACCTTCGGCTCGCTGCGCTGCGACTGCGGAGAACAGCTTGCCTCAGCTCTCATGCAGATAGAAAAGGAAGGCCGCGGGATACTGCTGTACATGAGGCAGGAGGGCCGCGGCATAGGCCTCATCAATAAGCTTAAGGCCTATGAACTTCAGGAACAGGGCATGGATACCCTGGATGCAAATATCGCCCTCGGCTTTAAAGCTGATCAGAGAGAATATTATATAGGAGCCCAGATCTTAAGGGAGCTTGGCGTAAAAAGCATGAGGCTCCTTACCAATAATCCGGATAAGGTCTACCAGCTCTCGGAGTTCGGCCTTGAGATAACAAAGCGGGTGCCTATCGAAATGCAGCCGACTAAGTACGACGGATTTTATTTAAAGACAAAAAAAGAACGCATGGGGCATATGCTCAAAGTTTGATTATAAAGGAGAGATCATGAAAATATTAGAAGGAAAATTAGTATCGGATAAGATAAAGATAGGGATCGTTGCCTCCCGTTTCAACGAATTCATAACCTCAAAGCTTATAGGCGGAGCCCTCGACGGCCTTAAAAGACACGACGTAAATGACGATGACATAGAGCTTGCATGGGTCCCAGGAGCTTTTGAGATACCGCTCATTGCCTCCAAAATGGCTAAAAGCGGAAAGTACGACGCCGTCATATGCCTCGGCGCCGTCATAAGGGGCTCGACCAGCCACTATGACTATGTCTGCAACGAGGTCTCAAAGGGCATTGCAGCCGTTTCCCTCGAAACAGGCGTTCCCGTGATGTTCGGCGTGCTTACTACCGACAATATTGAGCAGGCTATCGAAAGGGCCGGCACAAAGGCAGGTAATAAAGGCTATGACTGCGCCTTAAGCGCCATAGAGATGGTCAACCTGATACGTAATATGAACTAATCTATAAAACCCCTGTTATAAAGACGTTTCTGCAGTCTTTATAACAGGGGTTTAATTATTATTATAATTCTATCCGGCCTGCTTAAGGCCTGTCATGATCCTTTAAGAAAGTCTTATGCCGGTCACTTTATCCTTACAAGGAGCTGTCCACCCTTTACGGTGTCGCCTTCCTTTACAAGGATCTCTGCGACCTCTCCTCCCATGAGAGCCTGAGCATTGATCTCCATCTTCATGGCCTCAATGACTACGAGAGTCTGGCCTTCTTCGACCTTATCTCCTACCTTGACCTTGATCTGTGAGATGGCTCCAGGGATGGATGCGCCAACATTACTCTTATCCTCAGGATCCGCCATAGGAACATGTATGATGTTCTTCTGTGCTTCCTTATCAGGGACCTTGACCTCGCGGCGTACGCCGTTAAGCTCGAATACAACTGTGCGCATTCCTTCGGAATCCACGTCTCCAGGGCCCAGATACTTGATGACGAGGGTCTTTCCGTCCTGGATGTTGACACGGTTCGTCTCGCCTATGGACATTCCCTTGAAGAATACATGGCTTCCAAGCCTTACAAGGTATCCGTTCTCCTCTCTCTGCTTTACGAAGTCCTTAAGTACCTTCGGATAGAGAGCGTATGAAAGCATTGCCCTCCATGTAGGATTCTTATCGAAGCTCATCATCTCTGCCTTGAGCTCGTTCCAGTCAACTGGAGGAAGTATTGAGCCAGGCCTTACGGTGATAGGCTCCTTGCCCTTAAGCACGATCTTCTGAAGATCCTTAGGGAAGCCTCCCTCTGGCTGTCCCATCATGCCTGAGAAGTATGTGATAACTGAGTCAGGATATGCAAGATCCTTACCCTTTTCAAGGATGTTCTCAGGAGTGAGGTTATTCTGAGTCATGAATATCGCAAGGTCGCCTACTACCTTTGAGGAAGGAGTAACCTTGATGATATCTCCGAGCATCTTATTGGCCTTGCGGTAATTCTCCTTGACCTCGACAAATCTTGATCCAAGACCCATGCTGGCTACCTGAGGATACAGGTTTGTGTACTGTCCTCCAGGGATCTCATATCTGTAAATATCCGTAGCGGAGCACTTAAGACCGTTATCGAAGTCCACATAGCGGAGACGTATGTCCTCCCAGTAATCCGTAAGCTTCTGAAGCTCCTGAAGATCAAGTCCCGTATCACGCTCTGTATTCTGAAGGGCTGCTACTACTGCATTCATGGAAGGCTGTGAAGTAAGCCCTGCCATTGAAGAAATGGCTGTATCCACAACATCCACGCCTGCCTCGGCTGCCATCAGCAGAGCTGCCACCTGGTTTCCTGAGGTGTCGTGAGTATGGAGATGGATAGGTATGCCAATCTCCTCCTTTAAGGTCTTTACCAGCTTCTTTGCTGCATATGGCTTTAAGAGACCTGCCATATCCTTGATACAGAGCATATGAGCTCCGAGCTTTTCAAGCTCCTTGGCCTTTCTTACGTAATACTCAAGAGTATACTTGTCTCTCTTTTCGTCAAGAATGTCTCCGGTATAGCAGATGGTAGCCTCAAGTATCTTATTCTGGTTAAGTACCTCGTCCATGGCAACCTCCATGGCAGGTATCCAGTTGAGCGAATCGAATACACGGAATACGTCGATGCCGCTCCTTGCAGCCTCCTTGATGAACTCACGGATAACATTGTCAGGATAGTTGGTGTAGCCTACTGCGTTTGCACCTCTGAGGAGCATCTGCAAAAGTACATTCGGCACCTTTTCCCTGATCATATCAAGACGCTCCCAAGGCGACTCGTGAAGGAATCTGTAGGCAACGTCAAATGTAGCTCCGCCCCAGCACTCAAGTGAGAATGCGTCGGCAAGTATCTCCGAGGTGCCGTCCATGCACTTTACGATATCCCTTGTCCTTACCCTTGTGCCCAGCAGCGACTGATGAGCGTCACGGCAGGTGGTATCGGTGATAAGGAGCTTCTTCTGGTCGAGTACCCACTTGCTGACTGCCTGAGGGCCTTCCTTATCAAGGAGCTGCTTAAGTCCGTCCCTGCGGTTTCCGGTAGGAACAGGGAATCTCGGAGTTTCAAAAAGGTTGTTGACGCTCTTATTTTCAAGACTCTTTGTAGCGATATACTTGAGCATCTTTGTGCCTCTGTCCTCATCATTGCTGATCTCGAACAGTGAAGGCGTTTCATCTATAAACTTGGTGTAGCACTTTCCTGCCCTGAATGTAGGGTTGGTAAGCACGTTGGTTATAAATGCAACGTTGGTCTTTACGCCGCGGACATGTATCTCGCGTACGGCACGCTCAGCCTTTGAGCAGCACATCTCAAAGGTGTTGTCCCAGGTCGTGACCTTGACGAGCAGTGAATCATAGTAAGGTGATATAACGGCTCCGGCTCCTCTTGTAGCCTCGTCCATACGTACTCCGAAGCCTCCGGAAACATTGTATCCGGTAATGGTTCCAGTATCAGGTGCGAAGTTGTTGGTCGGATCCTCAGTTGTAATACGGCACTGGATAGCGTAACCGTTCTGCTTAATGTCTCTCTGGGACTTGATGCCGATACGCTCATCTGAAAGCTCATAACCCTCTGCTATGAGTATCTGTGCGCGGACAAGATCCACTCCCGTTACCATCTCTGTTACGGTATGCTCTACCTGGATCCTCGGGTTCATCTCGATGAAGTAGTAATTTTCATCCTTATCCACGAGGAACTCCAATGTTCCGGCGTTGGTATAGCCCACGTGCTTAGCGATCTTGACAGCGTCCTTATAGAGCTTCTCCTTGGTCTCCTTGGATACTGAGAATGCAGGCGTGAACTCTACGACCTTCTGGTAGCGTCTCTGAAGAGAGCAGTCTCTCTCAAAGAGATGTACGCAGTGTCCGTGCTCGTCGGCGAGGACCTGTACCTCGATGTGCTTAGGGTTTACGAGATACTTCTCCATGAAGATATCGTCGTTTCCGAAGGACTTTAAGGCCTCTGACTTAACAAGGTCAAAGTTTATGCCTACCTCCTCCACGGTATCGCAGCGGCGCATTCCTCTTCCGCCGCCTCCGGCTGCAGCCTTAAGGATAACCGGGAAGCCGAACTCCATTGCAAGGTGCTGAGCCTCCTCGCGGCTCTTTAACGGCTCGCTGGTTCCAGGCGTGATAGGTACTCCGCACTCGATGGCTATCTGCTTTGCGCCGAGCTTATCTCCCATCCTGTCCAAGACCTCTGAAGACGGTCCGATGAACTTGATGCCGGCAGCCTCACAGGCCCTTGCAAAATCCCCGTTCTCGGAAAGGAAACCGTAACCCGGATGAATGGCATCACAGTTATGCAGCTTTGCAAGCTCAACTATCCTGTCGATATCAAGATATGCGCCGAGCGGGCTAAGGTTTTCACCTATGAGGTAAGACTCATCAGCTGCAGTACGGAACTTGGCATAAGTATCCTCGTTGGAATAGATCGCAACTGTATTGAGGTCAAGATCATGGCACGCGCGAAAAACTCGCATAGCGATCTCACCGCGGTTGGCCACAAGCACTTTTTTAAAATCGCCCATAGAACAGATCCTCCATTTTATTTTTATTTTACGATGCGTCATATGCCCGGCGCTGAGCCGTTATAATGAGCACAATGAACAGCATATATACTTCATTAATAATAATAACGTCATAAATGGCTTAGGGCAATGTTTATATTCATGCACATACCCCTGTGGTTGTTCTTTATGGTGAACACATTATACATGTGTGCCATTATTTACGGATAATCATATCCGTGGAATATTTTACATGGATCTTACTTTATAAGTTCGTCCACCACTGCCTGTACTGTCTTACCGTCGGCCTTGCCCTTAAATTCCGGCATCACAGCCTTCATTATTGCGCCCTTATTCTTTGCGGCTATGACCTCAGCAAATTTCTCTGAGATTATCTTTTTTATCTCCTCAGCATCAAGCTGCTTTGGAGCATACTCCTCTATCACGGCAAGTCTCTCCTTGTACTCGGCAAGAAGCTCCGTCCTGTCTGCAGGGCAGGTCTCCACCTGCTCCTTTGCGCTCTTAAGCTCCTTCATTATGGCCTGATCCACCATAGACTCAGGTATATCCTCCCTGCAGCCCGCGTCTATCGCAGCTTTCTTGACAGCCGCGATCAGCGATGAGATGGCGTCCTTCCTGCCCTTTTCCCTTGCCTTCATTGCAGCTATCATATCCTTCTGAAGCGTTTCTATCTTCATATGAATGTCTCCTCCTGTTAATTTATGATATTGCTTCCCGGGCCTTCTTCAGAAATAAAATTTTCGCCCGAATTTGTTCCCGTCTCCGGTCCCGTTTCAGGTCCATTGGATGAAGGACCTGCTCCGGTCACCGTGTCATGGCTGTTTCCTGAACTCTGACTGCCGCCGGATGCTCCTGATCCAGAACCGGATGTTCCCGGTCCGTGACCACCTGAATCTGATCCTGAACCTGATGTTCCAGGCCCGGATGAGCCTGAGCCGGAGCCTCCTGACGGCGTTGTACCGGATCCAGTGGAGCCAGGATGTCCGCCTCCTGATGAATCACCTGAACCGGTCACTGTATCGTGGTTACTTTCAGAACCCTGACTGCCGCCTGATGTTCCTGCTTCAGAACCGGCTGTTCCAGATCCATGGCCTCCTGAATCTGAGCCCGAACCTGATGTGCCCGGCCTTGACGCACCGGAGGCGGAACCTGAACCTCCTGAAGGCAGCGTGCCGGATCCCGCTGAGCCTGACTGATCCGTACCTGCACCTACATTAGAATTGCTGCCCTCAGGCACCATATCCTCCGGATCCGTGGAATCATTATCCTCCGCATCCGAAGGGCCGTTTCCTGCCTCCGGATCGACGATCTCTTCTATCGTTTCTGTTTCATCTGCGGTGCTCTCTGTTTCAGGCTCAGTAACTGCTTCCGTTTCCTCTGCGGCCTGACCTCCCGTAACGGCGTTTAGATCGTCGACGGTTATCGTAGTTTCTCCGTTTCCTCCAAGTCCGCTCTTTGATATGACATGCTCGCTTATCTCATGCACCAATGCGCTCGGAGTATAAGGGGTCCCCGGATAAAGGAATTCATGCAGCGCTGTATCGTTGGATTCCCAGGTCACCGGCACGACGCAGTCGAGCTTTCCTATGTCTGCTGCCTGTTTATCGAACGGGAATCCCGCGGTATCTCCCAGATAATATTTATCTATATTCCTTGCAAAAGGAAGCAGATCGTCTATGCCGATACTTGTGGATATCTGCGGAAGCACTGTCACCAAAATGTTGTTAAGCGTGGCAAAATCCGCCTGCTTTGCCTTTTCAAGGGCAAGGGACACGACCTTTCTCTGACGCTCGGTTCTCACATAATCGTTATCCATGTATCTGAGCCTTGCGTAAGCCACCGCCTGGACTCCGTCCAGATGGTTCATCCCGGCATGCTCAAGCTGCACGGATCCGACTCCGGTACTGTTTACCGTTTCCGTTATGTAAGCATTTATATATTTGAACTCAGCGTCGCTTATCTCAAGATCTATGCCCCCAAGGATATTGATGGCGTCAACTATGGCCTTCCAGTTAAATGTGGCGTAGTCGTCCACCTTTACATCCGTGTTATGCTCCAGCGCCCAGACAGCCTGTTCAGGCCCGCCTCTGAAATATGCCTCGTTGAACTTATGATAATCTCCGTCCTCACTTATCATGGCGTAGGTATCACGGTAGATGGAAACGAGCTTGATCTCTCCCGACGCACGGTCGACCCTTGCGATTATATTGACATCAGAGAGCGCTCCCTTACCGACATTTCCGTCCCTCGAATCTACTCCAAACACAGCCACGGTGTAATATCCGCTCTGCCCCGTGAACATCTTGAAGACTACAAATCCAATAAGAAAAATGAATACTGCAAGTACCGCCATAAGTATCGGATGCTTTTTCTTTTTGACAGCTTTTGGCTCCGCAGGTCCCGCTGCCGTTTTCGCCGGTTTAATGCCCTTCTTTCTTTCCACCTGGCCGCTTACCGAGGTTTTATGCTTACCCTTAAGCTGCTGTCCTGAAGGTCTTTCATGTCTCTCATGTTTCTCAGTGCCTGGGGTATTCCCCCTCACCGGCCTTGCTTTTCTTTCCGGTACTTCTCCGTAATGCGCTTCATCATGAGGCTCATCATAGTATCCGTTATCTATGACGTCTTCCGCCGCTGACTGGGCCGTGCGCGAGTAACCGTCCATTTCTTCGTAAAATCTGTCCCTGTCACGGTAGTATCTGTCGCGTTCGGCATAATAGCGGTCTCTCTCCCTGAAATACTCCTCCCTGTCGCGATAATAGCTCCCGGCGTCATTTATATCCCTGCTGTCATTATCCGCCGCCGGCCTGCGGGGCGTTCTTCTTTGATTTCTTTCCCTGTCTGTCATCTTTCTCCTGCTTTTATCATATACATTACGGCATACATTGGTTTTTCTGTATGCCGCATTTAGTATTTCCTGTTTCCGGCGCCCGTTTAAGGACGCAGTACTTTAAGTCTAATAAATGAAAAAGATGATTTCAATAAGATATCCTTACGATAGGATTATTTAAATGTTAAATTTCCCTGATGATATTTCCATCGGACAAGCATGCGCGGTCACGCATGCTCGCCTGCATTTTTAAGAAATCCCAAAAGATGGTATAAAAGCTGGCCTGTCATACCCCATATGATCCCATACTTTGTTTTATAAAAGTAATACTCTCTTTTTATATTGGCCCAGTGGTAATTCCTGCCGTTGGGTATGAGGTCGTATGGAAAATCCTCCCCGGGAGTCTGGACAAAGGTAGCCCCGCTCGTGATCGGCTCTATATCAAGCAGCTCCTCTATTGTAAGAGTGAATACATACTCTGTCTCATCCTTTGAATATGTCCCCTTATAGTTATTTAAGAATCCGAGATATGCAAATATATCTGCTCCGGCAGGGCCTGTGAGCCTGAACATTGGAGCCGTCACCTCAATATTTTTGCGCTCAAGCTCAAGTTCCTCCATGGCCTCCCTTACGGCGGCGTCAAGCGGCGTCTCCCCCTCTTCTATCCTGCCTCCCGGAAAGCAGACCTCCCCGGCCTGTCCTATCAGTTTCGACCTCACTTCAAAAAGCAGGCTCAGCTTACCGTCTGCCTCCACAAGGGGCATAAATACGGCAGCCCTGATGGCTCCCGGCGGAAGTATATGCTCAAAATCCCTGCCCAGGGCCATTTTTGTTATACTGTCCCTCATGTTTTTGTTTGTATCAAAATAATGGTCCATATGTATATACCGGCTCCTTTACTCTGCATTTAAAGCTGATATTTTATTTTTAATCGCTTCATGTTAATATTATATACTTGATAGATATTAATTTCTTGATTTTGGAGGTAAATATTAAAAATGATCATAGACAGACCGATGCTGAAAGCCCGTTCAAAGGAAATTCTTCGCGCTTCCTACCTCAAATCGGTGGCAGTATCCCTTGTACTGTTCATAACGCTCTACGGCGCAGCCGGTTCTTCCGCGACAAACAGCGGGGCTTCCCCTGATGCAGTACAGACAGGAAGCTACGTGGCCGCTATCCCAATGAGCTTCGCAGCCCTCCTCATAGGCTTTGCCGGCATATTGATGATCATCATGCTGATCATAAGGGTTTTTGTATTAAACGTACTCGAGATAGGCTGCCGCAGGTTCTTTATAGAAACATCCTACGGCGATACCGGCATAGGCGTGATCGTAAAGCCGTTTTCCAGAGCCTTCCTTAATCAGGCCTTCGTAATGTTTATGAGGGACCTGTTCACCTGTCTCTGGACCATGCTTTTTGTCATACCGGGATTTATTAAGATGTATTCCTACCGTCTCGTACCGTACATACTTGCCGAGAACCCTGAAATGAACATGTCAGAGGCCATAGGCCTTTCCAGATACATGATGGACGGATACAAGTGGCAGACATTTATATTCGACCTTTCATTTATAGGCTGGATGATATTAAGCGGCATAACCTTCGGACTGGTCGGGGTATTTTATTCAAACCCATACTATAACCATGCCTCGGCGCAGCTGTATCTGTATATCAAGGAGCAGCGCGGTACGATGTAAGTTTCAGAGCGAAGCCTGATCTTAAAACCATTAAAATTTAAGCTGCCATATCTTTTGACTCCTAAAGTCATGGGATATGGCAGCTCTTTTTACTTTTCCACCGGTATATTTGTAAGGAAATCGCTCCATCCGCTTTCCTTCGCCTTTGCGCTGTCAAGCACCATGTTGGAAAATATCCCGACCGCAAGCTCTTCCCCGTCCTGGTCCTTTACCGATACCTCCGTGACCACCACTTTACGCCCCTGTTTTATCACTGAGGCCTCGGCGTAGACATGGCTTTTTCCCATGCCCGGTCTCAAATAATGTATATTGGCGTCTATGGAGGTGGATCTCAGGTTCCCGAGGGAGTAGACTGCTGAACCGGAAGCAGAGTCCGCAAGGGTAAATATGGCTCCTCCATGTATGGAGTTGATGGGATTTAAGTGCTCCGGCCTTACATCCATATCGACTCTTGCGTAGCCTTCCTTAAGCAACGTCACCTTAAGCCCGTTGTACCTTGCAAAATCCGGCCTTTCGAGATTTTCCTGATCAGCTTTCAAACCTTGCAGCTACCTCCTTAAGCTTATCTATGATGTGTATGTGCTGCGGGCATATGCCCTCGCACTGGCCGCAGGCTATGCAGTCGCTGGCCTTACCGAAACTGTCGGTGAGCCTTCCATAGAATATCTCCTGGGCGGTCCAGCTCTTTGTATCAGGCTCCAGCACCTCGGCGTTATAAAGCGAGAAATACTTAGGGATAGGTATGTTCATCGGACATCCAGGCGTGCAGTATGAACATCCGGTACAAGGTACGGCTATGGATGAGCTTATGATCTTTACAGCGTCCTTTACCGCATTTTCCTCTTCAGCGTCAAGAGGCTTGAAATCCTTCATGAAAGTCATGTTCTCATTCATCTGCTCGATGCTGCTCATGCCGCTTAATACGAGCCTTACGCCTTCGCGGCTTGCGGCAAATCTATAGCCCCAGGAAGGGATAGGCATATCAGGGCGGAGCTTTTCAAATATGTCCTTCGCTCCCACCGGAAGTCCTCCTGCCAGCACGCCGCCCTTTACCGGCTCCATGACTATTACAGGCTTTCCGTGCCTGCGGCAGACCTCAAGGCATTTAGCAGACTGGATGCTCTCCGAATCCCAGTCGAGATAGTTGAGCTGTATCTGTACAAATTCCATCTCCGGATGCTCGTTAAGCACCATGTCAAGTGTTTCGGCAGTATCATGGAAGGAAAATCCCATGTGTCTTATGAGGCCGGCCTCCTTTTTTTCCTTAAGCCAGTTGAAGCAGTCCAAGTCAGTAAATATCCTGTAATGATCACGTCCTATATTGTGGAGGAGATAGTAATCAAAAAACTCAACCCCGCATTTTTCTCTCTGCTCGTTAAATATCCTGTCCCTGTCCTCCTTAGTCTTGAGGTAGGAAGCGTGAAGCTTGGTGGCAAGAGTGAACTTATCTCTGTCATACCTGTCAGTGAGCACTTCTTTAACTGCCTTCTCACTCTTGAACTTACAGTACATGTAGGCCGTGTCAAAATACGTAAAGCCATTTTCTATAAATGTATCAACCATTTTTTTGGTCTGTTCGATATCTATGCTTCCTTCATCGTTAGGGTCCGTAAGCGGCAGCCTCATAAGGCCGAAGCCGAACTTCTTGTCTGTGGTAAATATATCAGCCATTGTCATATACCTCCTTAAAACTCATGCTCATAATAAGATAGCGGTATTTTTAAAGCAGCATCTGTCATTATCTGCAATATCTCCCATCATGTATGCTGACTGGCCGCTTTCATTTTACAAGTCTGCTTATGGCCCTGAAGGTATCCGTTCCAGCCTCATGCAGAAGCTCAAACAATACTGATTCACAGGTGGCAGGTATGATGCCCTCCTGCTTAGCTCTCTCTATGGCAGTCTTAAGATCGGCTTTCTTCCTGCTGCCGATACAATCTGTCACAAGCACAGGCTGATATCCTGCCTCCTTAAGGCCAAGCGCCGTCTGCATCACGCAGATATGAGCCTCCACGCCCATAATGATGGCAAATGGCTTATCCGTCGACGGAGGTATTACCTTTGCAAGATCTCCGTAGGCTCCAAAGGCTATCTTTTCCACATGCTCCGTTACGCTTGCCGCCTCCCATATCTCAGGGATAGTTGCTCCAAGTCCTTTTGTATACTGCTGCGTAACGAACACGTCAACATTAAGCATCTTGAGCCCGTTAAGGAGCTTTACCGACATTTCCGTGATCTCTTCGTTATTCCTGATCGCCGGCATCAGTCTCTCCTGATAGTCAACGGCGACTGCAAAAGCTTTATCTTTAGTTATAAACATGGATCTGTTGTCCTCCAATCATATCTGATTTACATTATCAGTATAATTATATCAACAGATCCATGTCTTTTAAACGTATTTTATTTTCTTAAGGCAGGCGGCAGTCCCGCATGCCCTGCCTTAAGCCATGCCCGTAA
Organism: uncultured Lachnospiraceae bacterium; assembly: GCA_944381575.1. Taxonomy (GTDB): domain Bacteria; phylum Bacillota; class Clostridia; order Lachnospirales; family Lachnospiraceae; genus Avilachnospira. The sequence goes on from CALWLS010000002.1 coordinate 119,625, forward strand.
ATATTTATTTCAGAGACTTGATTTTAATAGGTATATCCTATCTTATATATTCCAAACTCCCTGTGTCCAAGAGCCTCGGCCTTGGTTGGCTCGCCGTTGCAGACCCTTACCATGAGATCAAAAAGTTCCTCTCCCATATCCGGCAGGCTGACGCCCTCTGTTATTATCTTTCCGGCGTTGATATCGATATTGTCGATCATGTTGTTGTATGTGCCTGTATTGCCGGTGATCTTGATAACAGGAGCTATCGGGCTCCCCGTAGGCGTTCCGCGTCCAGTGGAGAACACTATTATCTGCGCTCCGCTTGCCACCATGCCTGTTATGGAATCAATGTCCTGTCCCGGAGAATCCATGAAATATAAGCCCTTCTTGTCATGAGGTATCTCCTCTCCGTATTCAAGGACTCCCGTAAACGGACTGCTGCCTGCCTTATGCATGCAGCCTAAGGATTTCTCCTCTATGGTGGTGAGTCCGCCCTCCTTATTGCCAGGGGTAGGCTGTCCTTCCCTTAAGTCATTTCCAGAGGCTGCCGAATGGGCCTCTACATTTTTTACCATCTGAAGGAATTTCTCCCTCGCCTTAACATCCTCAAACCTTGCGGCTATAAGATGCTCCGCACCGATGACCTCAGTGGTCTCGCTTAAGATACTGCTGCCGCCAAGGGAAACCAGCTTATCCGAGGCAACTCCTATGGTCGGGTTGGATGCAAGGCCGCTGGTAGGGTCGCTTCCTCCGCACTCAAGTCCAAGCACGAGCTCGCTTATGTCAAACTCGACCTTCTGCTGCTTCCTTACATTGGCAGCAAGCCTTGATGCGATCTCAGTTCCTTTTGCTATCGCCTTTATGGTGCCTCCCTCCTGCTGTATGGTTATGGCTTCCACCGGTTTGCCCGATTCCTTTATCTGCTCCTTTAAAACATTTGTCTGTATGCCCTCGCATCCAAGCCCTACTATAAGCACCGCTCCTACGTTGGGGTTCTTTGCAAATCCCACCAAGGTGCGCACCGTATTGAGATAGTCGTCGCCTATCTGGCAGCACCCGTGCTGATTAGGTATGGATATGGCGCCGTCAATATTGTCCGCTATACGCTTGGCCGTGTCCGAAGAACAGACTGACGCCGGAAGTATAAGAAGATAGTTCCTTATGCCGTATCTTCCGTTTTCTCTTTTATATCCGCTTATCTTCATATATCCTTTCCTCCCCGGTCAATTAAAATCCTTAGCGCTCACAAGATTATGCACATGCACATAATCCCCCTTTTTTATATCCACGCTTGCTTTTCCGATAACCTGCCCATATTTGTAGCAGATGCCTCCCTTTGGAATATCCTCTATGGCTATCTTATGAAACTGCGGCACATCGCCTCTGACCTTTATCTTTTCGCCGTCAACGGTTATCTCCTCGCCGCTTTTTACAGCTCTTAAACAGGTGACCAGATTATCCTTTGGGTCTATCCTTAAAACTGTCTCCATATTCAACCTCCTTTGACTTCTCTGATATTGCCGCCGCTGCCGCAGGGCTTTGGCCTGCAGCCCGCAAACGTAAAACTGACTGTTTTTGTTAGTTTCTTTATATATTCATGTTTTATGTATATCAAGCAGGATGAGCGTTTTACCTGACGAAATATCTTTGCTTATAATATCCGCCATTGATTTTTGATATTTTTATTTCATAAGAAAACAGGCTCTGTTTCTTAATGAAACAAAGCCTATCCTGAATATCTATACCTTTTGCATCATTCATTTTTCAGTCTGCGCCAGAGGGTGGTCCTGCTTACGCCGAGCAGCTTTGCCGTTTTCCCGGCGCTGCAGCCTGTCTTTTCATAAACATATCTTATATACTCTCTATCGTTATCCTCTAAGGACCTGTCCGTCCTGTAATAAGGCATATCCTTTTCCCTGCCCTGTTCCTTTTGATCCTGATAATAAAGGTTATCAAAGGAACCAAGTGTCACGCTCTCTTCCATCAGGTTTTCGAGCTCACGGACATTTCCTGAGTATATTTTCTGACTCAGCCTTGCAATGTCCTTTTTCTTAAGCACAGGCTCCCGCATCCCATGGCCTGAGGCGTGTTTTTTAAGAAACCAGCGGGCCAGCGGTATTATATCTTCCACCCTTTCGTTTAATGACGGGATACTCAGCCTTAAGACATTTATCATATGATACAGATCAGCCCTGAAGCTGCCCTCCCCTGCCATGGCACTTATATCCCGGCTTGAAGAGCATATGAGCCTTACTCTTGTTTCATCCCGGCCGTTTACGTCCATATTGGAAGTCTTATTTTTCTGCAGCATATCCAGCAGGCTTCCCTGCATTTCGTACGGCAGCTCGCTTATGTTATCCAGAAAAAGCGTACCGTTACTTGCAAGCGCGAATGCGTCCGTTAGCCCCGCCCCGCAGCCTGGCTCCCTGAATTTTGCTTCGGGTGTCTCCCAGACTGACGATCTTTCATCCTCCGTCTCAAGGCTTAAGGCTGCGCAGTTTATTTTTACAAAAAGGCCGTTTTTACGCCTGCTGTGATTATGTATGCTCTGGGCCATGAGCTCCTTGCCGGTTCCCGGCCCTCCATATATAAGCACCGGCAGATCTGTAAGGGCAAATTTCTTTGCTTTATTTATAACGGACGACATAACTCCGCTCTCATGTATGATGTCCGAAAATGTATATCCCGCAGCGGATCTGTCATTGTCTTTATCATTTTCCTTATCACGCTCTGCAAAAGCAGTTTTTCCCGGGTTCCGGATCAGGATCATATATCCTGTGCACCGTGAACTGTCAAATATAGGAGTACTTTTTACAGCGCATCGCCTGCTGGCTACCATGTATTTTCCTTCGACAGTATCAGCATGGCTGAGACAGTTCCCGGGCAGTATGTCATATATCGACTCAGGCCCATTTACGGTCCCATATGACTTTAAGATCCTGTCGGCTGAAGTATTTTTCAGCCTTATGCTTCCGTCTGCTCCCGTAAGTATGGCGGCATCACTGATGCTCTCCATGGCTGCTTTTATGTATGTTTCTCCACGCTGCCTTTCCGCCTGCTGTGCCTTTAGTATGCCTTCCGCCTGCTGCATTGCGACAAGCACGCTTTCATGCTGGGACTCTATAAGTATGCCGTTACAGTTAAGGGTGTTGGCTATATCTCTTATAAGGGCGTCCCCGAGGATATCGGTTATTCCTTTTTCCCTTAATACCTTTATCACCTCAGGGACTTCATCCATGCTGCTGACAGTCCTGTAATAGAAATTACCCTTTACTATGCTTCCCAGCATCTTAAAGTTCACTACATTGCTGTAGCCTATTACCGCAACCCTGCCTTCGTGGTTTTTAAGCCTGCTGTATGCGGCTATATAGTCGCTTGCTCCTACCTTTACCTCTACTATAGGGATATCTATCTTTGATTTGATAAGCTTATATGTGCCGCCTCTGCTTATAATGACGCGGCAGCCCCCTCCGGCACAGTATGAAAGGGCCTTTTCAAGCCCTGTAAGAAGCGTGCCTTCCACGACCTCGATATTGTCGAGGCCGTGGTTTTCCGCCACCTCTATGGCGTTTTTGTATATAGTATCTGTTGGTGCAACAAATAATATTTCTTTCATTTACCAGATATTTTCATCTGAAATGTCTTTAAGTGAAGCGCAGCCGCACATCTTCATGGTATCTGCAAGCTCCGAGCCCAATTTATCCGTAAGGATATGAACGCCCTCTTCGGCGCTTCCGTATACCGCGGTGACATAAGGACGTGCAATGAGCACTGCGTCGGCGCCAAGGGCCAAAGCCTTAAATATATCGGTGCCGGTCCTTAAGCCTCCGTCCACAAGTATCATCATATCGCCGCCCACGGCCGCAGCTATCTCAGGCAGTACCTCAGCCGTTGCCGGACACTGATCAAGGACCCTGCCGCCATGATTTGATACCACTATGGCGGAAGCTCCTGCTTCCTTGGCCTTAAGAGCTCCCTTTACAGTCATGATGCCTTTTATGATAAAAGGCTTTCCCGCAGCCTTTATGATCTCGGCAAGCTCGGCTACAGTCTTGCTTCCAGCAGGAGGGGTGAGATTTTTAAGGAAAGGAAGGCCTGCAGCATCAATATCCATAGCGACTGCCATAGCGTCCGACGCCTTTACCAGCTCAAATTTCTCCTTAAGTGTATTGATATCCCACGGCTTTACGGTAGGTATGCCCATGCCGCCGGCCTTTTTAATGGCTGCCGTAGCCGCCTTCATCACTTCAGGATCAGTTCCGTCTCCCGTAAACGCCGCAATGCCTTCGGCAGCGCATCTGCTTACAAGTATGTCGTTATACTGCTGATCATTATATTTATCGCCGTAATGAAGCTTTACCGCGCCCACCGGTCCTGCAAAGATAGGATATTTCATCTTGTATCCAAAAAAATCGAAGCTTGTGTCAGGCTCGGTGTTTTCACAAATAGTATCCATATTTACGCGTATGTCCTGCCATACCTCGTAATTCCTGATGGCGGTATCTCCCACTCCCTTTGCTCCCGGGCCAGGCATGGTGCTGCCGCAGGCCTTTCCGTTGCATACGGGACAGGCGTGGCAGAGTGCTCCTACATTATTTCTTGCCGCATCCATTAGTTCTTTGTAGTTCATTTTATACCTCGCTCAAATAACAATGCATCGCAGCCGGGCTTTTTAAGCCCGGCCGCATGATCATATTATTATATTTACAGCTCTTTTCCCGTAAGCATCCTGTATGCCTGAAGATATTTATCCTTTGTCTTTTCCACTATCTCCTCAGGGAGGGTCCAGTTATTGTCAGGGTTGGCCTTAAGCCAGTCTCGTGCAAACTGCTTATCAAAGGACGGCTGTGAGTGTCCCTTTTCATAGCCATCGGCAGGCCAGAAGCGTGAGCTGTCCGGAGTGAGCATCTCATCTCCAAGAACTATATTGCCCTCCTCGTCAAGGCCGAACTCAAACTTGGTGTCAGCTATGATTATACCCTTTGAAAGCGCGTAGTCCGCACACTTCTTATAGAGGGCTATGGTGTAGTCCTTGAGCTTTTTCGCATACTCACTTCCCTTGCCCGGGAAACGCTTTTCAAGGTAATCCACGCTCTCCTCATAGGAGATATTTTCATCATGGTCTCCGATCTCAGCCTTGGTGGACGGAGTATATATAGGCTCAGGAAGCTTTTCCGACTCCTCAAGTCCCTCCGGAAGCTTAATGCCGCAGACAGTACCGCTTTCCTTATAGCTTGCCCAGCCGCTTCCGGTTATATATCCCCTTACGATGCACTCCACCGGAAGCATGGTGAGCTTTTTGCATAACATGCTCTTGCCGTCAAACTCAGGCGTCCTGAAATACTCCGGCATGTCATTGACATCCACGGATATCATATGGTTAGGAATGATGTCCTCCGTAAGATCGAACCAGAACTTACTCATCTGTGTAAGCACGGTCCCCTTTTTCGGCACCGTGTTATGAAGTATCACATCGAAGCAGCTTATACGGTCGGTTGCGACCATTATAAGGTTATCCCCGTTATCATATATCTCTCTTACCTTGCCTTCCTTTACAGGTTTCATATCGCCCATTTTAAACGCCTGCCTTTCCCTTATAAAATATCAGCATGATAGTTTTTATGCTTTTATCTGATTTATTATATCAGACTATGAAAAATAAGCAAAACATATGCTGATGTCTAATTTATAAATATTTTACAACAGTAATGCAATGATATAGAATAAACTAATCTTTATAAGTATCGCGGCCTGTGATCCGATCATAAACACAGGCTGAGACTCTTTTGTTATATTTATAAATCTTTTCTAAGGAGGTTATTATGGATAATAATGAAAATGCTTCAAAAGTCTATTTTACCAGCTTCAGATGCAAACCTGACGAAGGCCCGGCAGATAAGCTTAAGAGGCTGATCAAAAAAGCCGGCATAGGCGATATAGATTTTAACGGTAAGTTCACCGCCATCAAGATGCATTTCGGTGAGCTCGGAAACATGAGCTACCTAAGGCCTAACTACGCAAAGGCTGTGGCTGATACAGTAAAGGAGCTGGGAGGCATCCCGTTCCTTACCGACTGCAATACCTTATATCCCGGAAAGCGTAAAAATGCCATAGAGCATATGTACTGCGCCTGGGAAAACGGCTTCACCCCTCTTTCCGCCGGATGTCCCGTTATCATAGCCGACGGCCTTAAGGGAACTGACGATATTGCCGTACCCGTAAAAGGAGGCGAATATGTAAAGGAAGCAAAGATAGGCCACGCCATCATGGACGCTGACGTATTTATCTCCCTTACACATTTTAAAGGGCATGAGATGACCGGCGTAGGCGGTACCATCAAAAACATAGGTATGGGAAGCGGATCGAGGGCCGGCAAGAAGGACCAGCACTGCAACGGCAAGCCGGTGATCGATCCTGAGCTCTGCCGCGGATGTAAGAGATGCATGCGCGAATGCGCCAATAACGGGTTAAGCTTTGACGAGCAGACTAAGAAGATGCATGTGGTCACCGAAAACTGCGTAGGCTGCGGACGCTGCATAGGAGCCTGCAACTTTGACGCCATAGGCTTCGCCCAGGACGCCGCAACAGAGGAACTTAACTGCCGCATGGCGGAATATACCAAGGCCGTAGTAGACGGAAGGCCGGCCTTCCATATCTCCATCATCTGCGACGTATCGCCTGTCTGTGACTGCCATGCAGGAAACGACGCCCCGGTCATCTCTGATATCGGAATGTTCGCTTCCTTTGATCCTCTTGCCCTTGATCAGGCCTGCACGGACGCCTGTCTTAAGGCTGAGCCGCTCAAAAACAGCCAGCTTACGGATGAGATGGCAAAGGACGGCTTCACAGACCATCACGACCTGTTCGATAATATCAATCCGGGAACAGAGTATAAGAGCTGCTTTGCCCACGCTGAAAAGATAGGGCTTGGCACAAGGAATTATGAGCTTATAGAGGTCAAGTAAACTGAAGTATTAAAACTTGCGTAATAACCCTAAATTAATGAAGAGGCAGAGGGTAGGGTATACAACCTTCTGCCTTTAGTGTTTTAAGCTTTTATAATACTATTCTTCTAATTATATCCACATGCCATTAGCTGCAGACCATTTTTCATTAAGTTCTTTGCCTCTAACCGCTGCAGTAACCGGTTTTGTTAAGAAAGCCTCTATTTTTTTTTCAAGACAATGCTATAACTATCCGTCTTAGTATTGATCTTACGGACAAAGGCTTTCCACTTCTTTTGCATAGCAGCATCATCGTCAAAACTCATAACCTGCTTGAATTGCTCAAGCGTGAAGCTGTGTTCACGGTTTGAAAAAGTCCTTTTGAGTGCATCAGTAAGCACTTCGCCATCAAAATTAAACTTGTTTGCAATATAATAAATATCGTAGTAGTCCTTCATTCGGCTTGAAAATTCCATAAGACTCAAGATGGCATCAATTTTCTCGGCAATAGTTGTTTCCAAGGAATATGTATTTACTATAGGAGCATCAAAGTCGGAAAGCTGTGTAGGGATTCTTCGCTTTTCCTGTTCTGGAACAACGACATCTCCTACACCAAAATCAATGCTGAATGGCGTTCTTGTGTTTTTGATATGTGCAACTATAGCGGCACCGATTCCAGCATACTTTTTTGCAACTGCAATGGGAGCAACATCTTTAATCTCAAAAGTGATAAAATCGTTTCCGGTAGATATTGCAATAATTTCTTCCAACACAGTTTTTAACTGCTCCGGCGTATTTGGCATTTGACGAAGCAAAAAGTCCACATCCACCGTTACCCGACTGTCAAAATTGGTCAAAGAATAAAGAAATAGCCCGCCTTTCAGCAGCCTTGTTTTTCAGTCGTGCAAGCACAGAAGCAGCGGCATCAGCCATTGAGCAGCACCTCCATTACACTCATAACCTTTGTATAAAGCTGCATTTCCTTTGCGTATATAGACAAATTTGCAAGGTTCTTTTTTTCGTCAGCAGTATAGGCATTGACAGCCTTATTAAAGATTTCGTTATCAAGTTTTGTGCGATACTTAAAGCAATCACATATTGTTCGCTCGCGGTCATACACTGGCAATATTACACCGTTAAAATCACTTAAAGCCTTACCAATATCCAAAAGTTCCCTTCGAATGTAGTAAGCCTTCACCGGAAATTCGTCAATGTTCTTTACGGCACGGTACGCTGTTCTCGGCACAGCAATCGACCATTCGCGCGGAGAAAAATCACTATATCCGTAGTGGAACAAAGCAGACTCCACGCAAATAATCCCCTGTGGAAGAAGCTCCCGTATGAGCTGTTCTTCTATAATATTTTCGCTTTGGGGAAGTTGATAAAAGCCTCTGCGGATTCTTTCAATGACTCCTTCTTTACAAAAAGCCGCCACTTCGTATTTATTTATACCGTTAGCGACAAAATCTGAAGTTTTTGCAATGCCGCCATTATTTTCAATTACCGTTTTTAGAATTTCCTTTTTATTCACCCAGTCGCCAACTTTCCGCATACAAAAAGCAAATACTGTACGCAGTTATTGTACCATACAGCTTTTAAAACAGCATCAACTATATGCAGACAATATTCTAAATTTGTATGTCGAAAGTGATGATGGATGTTTTCAACCGTACAACACCTGCAGTATGCCATTGGGCTATCTTTTTTTCACATACCCAATAAAAAACACTGACCCGTCATTAATAACGGATCAGTGTTTTTTAATATCATAGCTTCGCTTAAAATCACATCTCTGCCGAATCGAGGATGACCGTAAACGGCCCGTCATTTGTAAGGGATACCTTCATGTCCGCTCCAAAGCTTCCGGTCTCCACCTTTGAGCCCTCCGATCCCCAGTCGTCAGCTGAGCTTCTGCATTTTTGTATTATGTATTCATAGAGCTGGTTTGCCCTGTCCGGCGCGCCGGCATTTATAAAGGACGGACGGTTGCCCTTCCTGCAGTCCGCGTAAAGCGTAAACTGGGATATCAAAAGCAAACTCCCTCCCACGTCCCTTAAGGACAGGTTGGTCTTACCGTTTTCATCCTCAAATATGCGAAGTCCCAGCATCTTTTTTACGAGCCGGTCGGCCTCGGCCTCACTGTCCTCAGCCGAAACGCCTATAAGCACCATGAAGCCCTTTCCTATCTCTCCTATGACCTCTCCGGAGACCTTTACTGAAGCCTCTGAGACTCTCTGTATCACAAAACGCATGCTATCCTCCCTGTAAAATACAGTTTTAAACCGTCATTATGCCCGTCATCATATAAGCGGATATCGTGTAAGAATATATCATGATACATGATACATTATTGTCCGGTCATCAGATAAAGCCTCATATCAAATAAATTCTCTAATCAGATAAGGCCCCTTATAAGTATTATCAGTATAAGTATCGGAAGCACGAACTGGAAATACGGCTTAAGCGCCTTTGGAAGCTTAAGTCCGGTTCCGGTATTACATTCCTTTATATACTCATCAAAGCCCCAGCCCCACTTGGTAACGCAGAATAAAAGGAAAATAAGCGAACCTATAGGAAGCAGAAGGTTGCTGACGATGAAATCCTCAAAGTCAAGGAAGTTCTTTCCTCCAAGGAATGTTATATTGCTCCATACGTTATATCCAAGCACGCAGGGCATGCTAAGTATAAGGATAAGTATACAGTTTATGATGGAGGCCTTCTTTCTTGAGATGCCGAACATATCCACCGTAAATGAGATGATATTCTCAAATACGGCAATAACCGTACTGAAGCTTGCAAAGGTCATGAAAATGAAGAACAACGATCCCCAGAGCCTTCCTCCGGCCATACTGTTAAATACATTAGGCAGCGTCACGAATATAAGGGACGGTCCCTGGTCAGGCTGCACCCCAAATGAGAAGCATGCAGGGAATATAATTATTCCCGAGCTTATGGCTACGAAGGTATCAAGTATGCATATACGCACAGCCTCCCCAGGAAGTCTCTGAGCCTTGCTCATATAGCTTCCGAATATCTCCATTGCCGCCACGCCAAGGCTAAGTGTAAAGAACGACTGGTTCATGGCTGCGGCTGCGGCGTTAAGGATGCCTACCTTTTTGACATTCTCCATATTAGGAATGAGGTAGAAGGACATGCCCTCTCCTGCCCCCGGAAGCAGCAGGCTGTTTACGGCAAGCACAAGTATCAATATGATAAGCGCCGTCATCATAAAGGTATTGAGCTTTTCAAGGCCGTTCTGGAGTCCCTTGCTGCAGATCAGAAATCCCGCCAGTATTGTAAGGATCGTAAAGAAGCTCATCTCCACAGGCTTGGAAAGCATGGTGTTGAATACTCCTCCTACCTCGTCGGCGGTCATGCCCGGAGTAAAGGTCCCGGTGACAAACTTGACGAAATAGTCCACCATCCATCCTGATACCGTAGTGTAGTACATCATGAGTATGACGCAGCCTATAATGGCTACCCATCCGTGGATATGCCACTTGCTGCCCGGCTTTTCGAGCGCCTTATAGGCAAGCACTGCAGATTTTCGGCTCGCACGTCCCACAGCCAGCTCCATGGTAAGGATCGGCACTCCCATGATCAAAAGGAAGATAAGGTAAAAAAGTACGAACCATCCTCCTCCATTCACTCCCGTGATATACGGGAATTTCCAGACGTTGCCTATGCCTATGGCGCATCCGGCGCTGACCAGGATGAAACCTATCCTTGAGGCAAAGGATTCCCTGTTTTGGCTTTCCATATATGTGTTCCCCCTGAAATAACAAAACTTTTGCCATTATAGCATCGTTGCATTCCTAAGGGAAGTATAAAATCCCTGCCGGCATGCGCCCACAGGGATCGTTAGCAGGAATGCTCCTATAAAATGTCAATCCTGCTTACTTAATCTTATCTATACAATGATTTATGTAAATGTAGTAGGCGATGGCTGAAAGCAGTGTATCCATAAATCTGTCCTCCCCGCCGTTATCTTCCTTATTAACACTGCCGTCCACTCCGAAGACGGAGTTCAGCTCCCGCTCTATCTTGCTGCAGAACTCATCGTAGGCCTTATCATCCACGGGCATGCCCCTGCCCTTATCAAGCAGTATGCCTATATGATCCATGCTCAGTACCAGCTTGGCCAGCACTATGAATATCAGCTTCCTTATCTGATCCCTGTCATACAGCTTTTTTACCGGTTTTTCTATGTATTTCTTTTTTACATAGTTGCTGACCATGGAGGGCGTCACCTCCACGCAGCTTATTGGTTCAAACACCCGGTTGATATATTTTACGGTCTGATCGAGATATAAGCCTATGGAAGGTATCTCCGACGACCTCGGAAGTCTCAGTATCCTCTTATCCTCAGCCATATTCCTTCACTCCTTTTAAATAGTATTATTAGTATAGAACAAATGTACCAAAATCGCAAAGCGGTTTTTTAAAAACTCTTGACAAAGTTTATCGCTACTCTTACTATTGACTTACAAAACTCCGGAGGGAATAATCATGTCTTACCTTATAATTTCAGACTCATCCAGTAATCTTCTTTGGAGTAACGATGAACATTACCGGACGGTACCGCTGCATGTCATGATAGACGGCCATGACTGGGCGGATACGGCTGACCTCGACATCAATAAGTTTGATGAGGCTCTGGACAGCTGTACCGGACCGGTCTCAACTGCCTGCCCGTCCCCGGACGAGTGGCTGTCAGCCTTCGGCGATGCCGAGGAGATATACTGCTTTACCATATCAAGGAACCTGTCCGGAAGCTTTAACAGCGCCCTCGCCGCCAAAAGGCATTACGAGGATGAATTCCCAGACAGGCATGTATATATAATAGATACATTTTCCGCGGGCTGCACAGCCATATTCATGATGGATGAGCTTAAGAAACTCCTCGACAGCGGCATCCGCGGGGAGGAAGCGGTGCTTAAGCTTTCCGAATTCAGGCTGCATAAGACTGCGCTCACCTTCACGCTGCAGTCCATAAAGAGGCTTGCTGCAGGCGGCAGGGTCAACCCTATACTGGTAAAAGCCATAGGCGTGCTTGACTTAAGGATCATAGGCACCGCCAGCGATGAGGGCAAGATACAGATAGCCGGAAAGAACAGAGGGGCCGCCAAGGTCCTTAAGGGCACATTTAAGGAAATGCTTAAACTCGGCTATAACGGCGGCCGCGTCATCATTGCCCATAACCGCAATATCGGCGATGCCGAAGGATTAAAGAAGCTGATCCTTGAGCGTTTCGGGGAAAAGGCCCAGGTCATGATAATGAGGACCACCGCCCTGTGCAGCTTTTACGCCGAGAAATACGGATATATCGTGGGATTCGACATAGATGAGTCCCTTAAGGAGCGTCATTTCATTTTACCTTGACAAAGCATTTACATTATTGTATCGTTACGCTTGTAAATAAAGAGGTCATCAAAACCGATTAAGGGGAGCTTGCACAAAGCAGGCTGAGACTCGGCTGTTATCGCCGTTACCCGTAACCTGATTTGGATAATGCCAACGTAGGGAAATATTCATTCCATGTTTCCGGACCGCATAAGCGGCCTGATATACGGACACAGGATCTTTAAGAGGAGTTTCCCGCATCGGGGCGCTCCTCTTTTTTACAGTATCAAAAGCGGCATCATTGGGGGCACCACCTTATGTCGCTCAAACAAAAGTTAATGTACATTTCAGAAAGGAGACAGGATGAAAACAGCATTAACGATCGCCGGAAGCGATTCCAGCGGAGGCGCCGGTATCCAGGCCGACTTAAAGACCATGACGGCTAACGGAGTTTATGCGGAAAGTGCCATCACGGCCCTCACTGCCCAGAACACCACTGGAGTACAGGGGATATTTGAGGTCACTCCGGAATTTTTGGGGCTCCAGTTAGACAGTATATTTACCGATATCAGGCCGGACGCGGTAAAGATAGGCATGGTATCCTCCGCGGGACTTATAGGTACAATAGCCGATAAGCTTACCGAGTATAAGGCGCAGAATATCGTGGTGGATCCGGTAATGGTAGCCACCTCCGGATCAAGGCTCATAAGCGAGGACGCCATCGGAGCCCTTAAGTCAAGGCTTCTTCCCCTTGCCTTAGTTCTTACGCCGAATGTCCCTGAGGCCGAGGTACTCTCAGATATGGAGATACACTCAGCGGAGGACATGGAAAAGGCTGCAGAGCTGATAAGCGGAAATTACGGCTGCAGCGTTCTCATTAAGGGGGGCCATAATCTTAATGACGCCAACGACCTGCTTATCCATGAGGGCAGAAAAGTCTGGTTCAACGGCAGACGCATAAATAATCCAAACACCCACGGCACGGGCTGCACCTTGTCGAGCGCCATAGCCTCCAACCTTGCCAAAGGATACGATCTTGAAACTTCCGTTGAACGCGCAAAGGATTACATAAGCGGAGCCCTGGCTGCCATGCTTGACTTAGGTAAGGGCAGCGGCCCGATGAATCACGCCTTTGATATAAAAAGCAGGTTTACCGGCTGACAAAGGAGCTCATATGGGAAAGAACGTGGAAATGCTCCTTGATTCTGTCAGGGACATCTGGGCATCCTATGACAGCCATCCCTTTGTCATGGGGATAGCGGACGGAAGCCTCGATAAGGAAAAATTTAAATATTACATGATACAGGACTATCTGTATCTTTACGATTACGCGAGGGTCTTTGCCATAGGCTCCGCCAAAGCCGCGGATCCTGAGACAATGAAGGTCTTTGCAGGATATGTGGATCAGATACTAAACGGCGAGATGGAGATACATAGGGGATACATGTCCCGCCTCGGCATAAGCCTTAAGGAAGCCGAAAGCTCCAAAATGGCCCTCGACAACCTGAGCTACACATCATATATGCTTAGGGTCGCCTACGAGGGAGGCGCCGCTGAAACGGCCGCTTCGATATTAAGCTGCGCCGTAAGCTACGAGATGATAGCAAAAAATATACTCTTACGCCACCCGGAGGCCATAAAACATGAGTTTTACGGCGAGTGGATCAGCGGCTACGCGGATCCCGGCTACGCCGCCGCAAATCGCAAATTAGAGGAGCTTATGGAAAAGCTGACGTCGGACATGAGTGTATCGGAGCTTGACAGGCTTAAGACCATATTTATAAACTGCTCTCTCTATGAAAAGCTGTTCTGGGATATGGCCTGGGAGATGCGTCCATGACGGCCGGCCCGGCTGCAAGCTTAAGACCCGGCCCTGATGCTGAGCCTATGCTTGAGATAAGGGACTTGAGCTTTACCTATGCCGGCGACATCAAGCCCACTGTAGACCATTTAAGCCTTACGATACATAAGGGTGAGTTCGTGTGTCTCATCGGACCTTCAGGCTGCGGAAAGAGCACTATCTTCCGTCTTGTAAATAAGCTCTTAAATCCGGAAAGCGGAAGCATCAAGGTAGATGGCAGGGATATATCCGGCAGAAAAAACTATTGCGGCTACATGCCGCAGCAGGATCTGCTTTTTCCCTGGCGCACGGTGGCGGAAAACGTCCGCCTTCCCATTGAGATAAAGGGCGGAATGGATCAGAACGATATGGACAAAGCCGTAAGTGATGCCCTTAATAACGTAGGCCTTGATGGCTGGGGCGATAAATCCCCCTCGGAGCTTTCCGGAGGCATGCGTCAGAGAGCGGCATTTGCAAGGACCATACTCACAGGCTGTGACCTGCTGCTTTTAGACGAGCCCTTTTCGGCCCTTGACTATCTTACAAGACTTAGCTTAAGAGAATGGCTCTTAAAACAGTGGGAAAGAGAACACAAAACCATACTCTTCATCACCCACGACGTAGAGGAGGCTGTGTTTCTATCAAACAGGGTCCTCGCGGTCACCGGTTTCCCGATCTCGGAACTTAAGAGCGTAGAGATCCCGGCAGGATACCCGCGGAACATTTCCTCATTAAGCGAGCCGGGAATGGCAAGGATAAAGGAGGAGCTTATAGATATGCTGAGAAGGGAGGCCCCTGCGGATGAAAAATAACAGCAGAGCCAATCTGCCGGCAGCCATACTTGTATTTGCCCTCCTGATAATATGGCAGGCAGGCGCGATGCATATGAACGCAGCCTACATACTTCCAAGCCCTTCCCAGATACTTGCTAAGCTATGGGAGCTCAGGGGACCGCTTTTTACGGCCCATCTTCCGGCTACCATGGAGGTGGTGGCGATAGGCCTGATCATCTCGGTACTTTTAGGAATAGCCCTTGCCGTTATAATGGATGCCTTTCCGGCGGCCGAAAAGGCACTCTATCCCATCATCATAGCCAGTCAGACCATCCCTACCACTGCCCTCGCTCCGCTGTTCGTTCTGTGGTTCGGATATACGATATGGAGCAAGGTGCTTGTGGCGGTGTTGATGACATTTTTCCCCATCACCATTACGGTCTTTGACGGATTTAAGTCCGTAAGGCGGGAAATGGAGGAGCTGATGCTCACCTTCGGCGCGGACAAAAGGCAGATATTTTTAAAGCTCAAGCTGCCTGCCGTACTGCCCTACTTTTTTTCCTCCATAAAAATGGCCATACCTCTCTCGGTCATCGGAGCTGCCATAGGTGAATGGCTCGGAGCCCAGTCAGGCCTCGGCTATTTCAGCCGGCGCATGATGACTCAGCTGGATGGAGCGGGAGTTTTTGCGCCCATTGTCCTTTTAAGCGCCGTGGCGATGATACTGGTCGCCATAGTGGCGTTGATCGAAAAAAGGACGATCACCTGGAGGGGTAAGGCATAAGCGGCATTCCGGCAAAACTCATAAAGTTTATGAGGATCATAAGACTGTCAGATTATCTTAAAATCCCAAGCTAAAAGAGACAGTATAGTATAGGACAGTATAGTAACATAGTAATAAAAATGATGATGATAATAAGATAAGGATAATTAAATCATGAAAATAAGAAAGTTTACCGCCGTTATCACGGCTTTATCATTATCCGCAGCGCTCCTTATGGGCTGCGGACAGGGATCAGAAAGCACAGGAGACGGCTCAGCCGCTTCCGAAAATACTTCATCCTCTTCGGAGACCGCAGCTGCCAATGATACGGCTCTGGAAAACTCAACCACAGAAAATAAAGCAGAAAATGAAGCAGAAGCTGGCTCCGGGGACAGTGAGGAGCTTAAGGAGCTTACCGTAGTGCTGGACTGGTACCCTAACGCCCTGCATACATTTATATATACCGCCATAGAGCGCGGCTATTATGAGGAGGAAGGCCTTAAGGTAAATGTGCAGTTCCCGAGCAATTCCACTGACGCCATCAGCCTGGTTGCAGCCGGCAGGGCAGATATCGGCCTCTATTACCAGCACGATGTTATCCAGGCTGTTGCCGAGCAGGGCGTTGGCATAAAGAGCATAGGCGCCGTAGTACAGAGTCCGTTAAACGTTATACTCTCTCTCAAGGATAAAAACATAACCCGTCCGGCCGATATGGAAGGAAAGACCATTGGCTACGGCGGTACGGCGTTGAGCGAGGCCCTTGTAAAGACCATGGTGGAGGCTGACGGCGCTGATTTCAGCAATATCGAGCTTATAGACGTAGGCTTTGACCTCATGAGCTCCATGACTACCGGAAATGTTGACGCTACCATCGGCTGCCTTATAAACCACGAGGTCCCTCAGATGGAAGAAGAGGGCTTTGAGGTAAATTATTTCCTCGTTAACGAGTACGGCATCCCGAATTATTATGAGGCTGTATTTTTGGCAAATGATGAAACGATAGAAAATGACAGCGAAACCCTTGCAGGATTTTTAAGGGCTTCAAAAAAAGGCTTCGATGACTTTAAGGCTGATCCGGAGGGCTGCCTTGATATCCTGCTTAACAACCAGAATGAGGAAAACTTCCCGCTTTCAGAAACTGTAGAGACCAAGAGCTGCGAGACCCTGCTTCCTCTTATGGAGACTGAAGACGCTGAATTCCTTTCACAGTCTGACGAATGCTGGCAGGAAAACATCGACTGGATGCTTGAATCAGGCCTCATAACCAACGAGGTCACTCCTGATGACGTCCGTGTAAATTTAGAGTATTAAACTAACGTGCGCCGCCTGGCGCTGCACAATATAAGATCCCCTGTCTTAACTCAGTTTCTATGTGAGTTAAGACAGGGGATCTTTTTGTACTATGATTGTTTTTTATGACTATTTTTATAACAGTTCTCTATGATTTTTTTCTTGAACTTACATCACCTTATGTCATTTTCAGCTTCCGGAGATACTGTAATTTTGTCCGGAGTTCCGGTCTCTGAAACACTCCCGAGCTCTGACATCGATGCGGCTTCAGGTCCGGCTTCATTCATGGCCCCGGCTGAAGCAGCATTCCCAAAAGCAGATCTTCCCTTTTTATCCCTGGATTTTTTCAGCCTTGGATGAAGCTCTGTCCTTATCTCCTTATCGAGCTGGGATACGAACAGATATTTTCTGATCAGGAAAAGCACTCCCACCGCCACGATTCCAAAGAGCATTTCCCAGGTGGTCATATGCTCAATGATAAGCTCCCTTGTAATGGCTATGAGAAGTATCTCAACTATCGTATCCAGAGTCTGGTTGCACAGCACCCTTATAAGCTCAATGGCAATAAGTATATTGATCGTGTACTTAAGGAAGCCGATGAGGCTTTCCGAATCCACGTCCGTAAGCCTCGATATCTGGATCGGCAGGCTTAAGAGAGTGACTATGATGGCAACTATTATTGAAAAGGCAATAAAATACTGGATATACACCGACAGGTCATAGGTAAGATGTCTCAGCCTGTCGATAAATCTCATCTCGTCCCTCTGTTCTTCATCTCTTCTGTTCATTTATACCTCTTTTCCCTGACTACTGTCGGCTTCTTCTGCTTCTTCAGCCCTGCCCCTGTTAAAAAGCGCCGCAAACTCCTCTCCAGTGATCTTTTCCTTTTCCATCAGCAGGCAGCAGCTCTTTTCAAGCACATCCTTATGTTCAAGTATAATCTCCTTAGCCGCGTTATAACACTCGTCCACAAGCTGCTTTATCTCCTTATCGATGAGAGTCAGCATATCCTCTCCGTAGGTCTTGTTCCTTGCTATGTCGTAGCCTAAGAATACATCGTCGCCGCTGTTATCGTCGCAGTTGATCATACCTATCCTGTCGCTCATGCCGTACTGCATCACCATGGCGCGGGCTATCTTTGTGACCTGCTTGATATCCTGGGACGCCCCGGTCGTTATATCGTCGCAGACCAGCTCCTCGGCTATGCGGCCTCCCATTGCGGCCATCATCATATGCTTAAGCTGGCCCTTAGTTATATGGCTGTCATCCTTATCCGGAAGGGGCATTGTGTAGCCAGCTGCCCCGTCTCCCGTAGGTATGATGCTTATGATATGCACCGGTCCCACATCTTTAAGCAGGTGGAACAATATGGCGTGTCCCGTTTCATGATAGGCTGTGATCCTCTTATCCCTTTCGGAGATCACCCTGGAACGCTTTTCCTTTCCTATACCGGTCTTGATAAAGGCGTCATTTATGTCCTTCTGGCTTATGCTGGACTTTTTCTGCATGGTCGCCTCTATGGCCGCCTCATTTAAAAGGTTCTCAAGATCGGCTCCGGTATATCCCGCCGTAGTCTGGGCTATCCTGTGCAGATCCACATCACCGGCAAGATGCTTGTTCCTCGCGTGCACCCTGAGAATGGCTTCCCTTGCAGGCATATCCGGATGGCCTATGGTTATCTTCCTGTCGAACCTTCCCGGCCTCATAATGGCCGGATCCAGTATGTCCACCCTGTTGGTGGCCGCCATCACTATGATGCCCTGATTTGTCTCAAATCCGTCCATCTCCACCAGCATCTGGTTAAGGGTCTGCTCCCTCTCGTCATGGGAACCTCCAAGGCCCGTGCCTCTGCGTCTTGCCACCGCGTCTATCTCATCTATGAATACGATGCATGGAGCGTTTTTCTTGGCCTCGGCGAACATATCCCTGACTCTGGCTGCTCCGACTCCGACAAACATCTCTACAAAGTCAGATCCGGAAATGCTGTAGAAAGGCACCTTGGCCTCTCCCGCTACCGCCTTGGCAAGCAGAGTCTTTCCGGTTCCCGGAGAGCCTACCAGTATAACGCCCTTGGGGATACGGGCTCCCATCTCGTTAAAGGCCCGCGGATTCTTAAGGAACTCTATGATCTCCTTTACCTCATCCTTTTCCTCCACCATTCCGGCCACGTCAGAAAGGGTGATATTTACATTTCCCGACAGTCTGGCACGGCTTTTGGAAAACTCGTTCATCCTGGCTCCCTGTCCGCCGGCGGCCGAGCTCATCATCCTTATGAGCATCACCATTACCACAAGCGTAATGACAGAAGGGATGACCGTCGCTATGATAAGATCAGAGCTGCTGCCTATGCTGGTCCTGTAGTCTATATCCTTTTCCTCTAAGCGTCTTGCTATCCTGTCTATATCCGTAACGTCGGCTGACACCGTCCTGCCGTCGGATCCCATTATCGTCACGGTGCCTGCGCCGGAGCCTCCGTCCACGCTGAGCCTTACGTCACTAAGCTCCGTACCGGAATCTATCAGCGTCTCTAATTGTGTATTTGTGATCTTCTCCGCCGTACCTCCGGCAAAGGACCGGAATATCATGTACACCAGCAGCGCGATAAGAGCTATGCTGAACCACGACGGTCGGAATGAAGCTCTTTTATCATTCATATCAGTATAAACTTACCTTTCTTGCAAATGTCAGCCGTCGTTTTCAACTACGCCTATATACGGAAGGTTCCTGTATTTCTGGTCATAGTCAAGCCCGAAGCCTACCACAAATTTGTCAGGGACGCTGAAGCCGCAGTAATCGATCTTAACGTCCTTTACCCTGCGCTCCGGCTTTTCCAGCAGGGCCGCCAGCTTTATCGAGGCCGGTTTTTCGAGTCCCAGCACCTCCATGAGGGCCGTAAG
Source organism: uncultured Lachnospiraceae bacterium (assembly GCA_944381575.1). GTDB lineage: Bacteria > Bacillota > Clostridia > Lachnospirales > Lachnospiraceae > Avilachnospira. The sequence continues at coordinate 139,457 of CALWLS010000002.1, forward strand.
GGTATAACCCGTGTCCACGATATCCTCAACCACTATGACGTGCCGTCCTTCTATATTTTCCTCATGATCCCTCTTGATCTTGATATTGCCGGTAGACACCATGCCTGAGCCGTAGCTCGATACCTGCATGAAATCTATTGTCACCGGTACCGTAATGCTCTGGGAGAGCTCCGTAAGGAAATATACCGCTCCCTTAAGTATGCATATGAGCACCACGCTCTTTCCTTCGTAATCCCTGCTTATCTCAGCCCCGAGCTCTTTGATCCTGTTTTTAAGCTCAGACTCTGAGATCAATGTACTTATCGTATCCTTCATTTTTACCGTCCTGCTTTTTTGATCCGTTTTTTCCGCTTATTATCAGCGTTTCCCTGTAAATGTTTTCAGCCGTGACTCCTCCCGGAAGATCCGCATGAGCGCCTTTTCCGAGGAATAAAAGCTTATCTATATCCTGAAAATGTCTCTCTCCCCAGTCCTTCATGGGTACGTCCGACATTTTCAGCCCTTCGATTATAACATATATCCTGAATATCTGCGGCCTTTCTTTGAGGTTCTCTTTCCCAAGCCTCAAGGCCTTAAGACCGTCCGGCCTCACCTCCATAAGCTCAGGAAGACTTAAAAGATAGTCCCTTGCCTCGGCGCTTAAATATTCGTCCGCCGATGAGATCCTTTCCCCTGCGGAAGCAATGTGCTCCGCAGCCCTCAGATTGACATTACCTTTAAGCTCCGGCATGACAAGATTCCTTATGGCGTTCCTTGCGTGATCATTTTCAAGATTGGTGGAGTCCGTGACGAAATCCTGGCCTTTTTCATTAAGCCATTTAAGTATGTCCTGTTTTTCAGCCTTCAGCATCGGCCTTATGATGTTTCCCCTTTTGGCCCTTATGCCTCCCATGCCTCTCATGCCCGTGCCTCTCAGCATGTTAAATAATATGGTCTCCGCCTGATCATCGGCGTGGTGGGCTACGGCGATCTTAAAGCCCTCTCCGAACATTTCCAGGCCCGCCATATTAAGAGCCTCATATCTTAATACTCTGGCAGCCTCCTCCTCTGACATGCCGCTGTTTTTAACAAGGCCTTTCACGTCCACCCTCACGGCCCTGAATTTTATGCCTCTTGCTTTGGCAAGCTCCCGGCAGAAGGCCTCGTCCCTGTCGGCCTCTGCATCCCTTAAACCGTGATTTACATGGACTGCCGCTACCTCTGCCTTAAGTATGGCCTTTAAGTCATTTAACGCCAGCAAAAGGGCGACGGAATCGGCTCCGCCTGAAAAACCGGTTATGATCCTGTCTCCCTTTATTATCAGTTCATTATCGCGTATGAAACTGAGTATCCTCTTTTCAAATCTGTCCAATCGCCGCACCTCCGCCTTAAGGACGGCACCCCAATATATATTAAACCCGGAGCATGTCACATGTTCCGGGTAACTGTCAAACCTGATCGTTTAATTCTCATTTTCCTTAAGGAGCACCTCATCGGGATCCAGCAGTCCGAGCCTTTCCTTGGCGACCTCTTTGATATAGCGGTCTGTGGTCACGTACTTCTTACGTTCCTCCAGGGTCTTCCTGCGGGCTTCCTCATCGGCTATGTCCGCCTCAAGGGCCTGTTCCCTTAAGATATATGTCTGCTCCCTTGCCTTGAGATCCTTTGTGTTGTTAAAGATGACTCCCGCAGCAAGCCCGACTATGACGAGAAATCCCGCCAGCGTCAGGCTGCCGTTTAAGTTTTTCTTTCTCTTGCCGCGTCTTGCTGTCATCCGTGATCACTCATTACAAATATCTGTAGAGCTCTTTGGCCTCGTCCTTTTTCTGGGTCTCCTCGACGGAGATGACCTCGACTGCTACAGATCTTTCTCCAAAACCGATCTCAATGCGGTCTCCTGCCTTGACCTCGTAGGACGCCTTCTGCGGCCTTCCGTTGACAAGGACTCTCCCGGCTGCACAGGCGTCGCTTGCGACGGTCCTGCGCTTTATCAGCCTGGAGACCTTAAGATATTTATCAAGTCTCATTAATACTTATCTTACAGCGTCCTTTAAAGCCTTGGCAGCTGTAAACTTTGCAACTGTGCATGCAGGTGACTGCATTGACTCTCCGGTCCTTGGGTTGCGAACTGTTCTTGCCTCTCTCTTAGCTGCCTTGAAAGAACCGAGATCAGGTATCTGAACCTTTCCGCCGTTCTTAAGCTCTGCGGTAACAGTATTTGTAAGAGATCTGATAACAAGCTCTATATCCTTCTTTGTAACTCCGGTCTCATTTGCAATAGCTGCAACAAGTTCACTCTTATTCATAGGTAAACTTTCCTCCTCGAATCTTTTAAAAATCTGATATAGTGACTATATATGTTTTACAATGGCGTGTCAAGCATTTGGACGCAGTACGGATATTAATTCACGGGCTTTTTTCATCATCGCCGGTATATCCGTCTTAGCGCCTTTTGCCTCGTTATAAATAAATCTTGGATTCGCTCCCGTAATAAATTTAAGGCGTCCCTCCTCCTTTTCTATAAGCCCCGGTATCCGGCTCGCGTCTATCTTTGCCATCGGATACATCTGGATCGTAATGCTGCCCTCCTTGATCTTAAGCTCCGTCACATACGCTTCATGGGCTTCAGCCTTTAACAACGCCGTTCTCATGAGGGCCATCACCTCTTTCGGCACGTCTCCGTAACGGTCCACCAGCTCGTCAGTCATATCGTTTAAGCCTTCCTCGGAGCAAAGCTCAGAGATCCTCTTATATATGTCCAGCTTCTGATATTCATCCTCTATGTAGTCCGCAGGTATAAATGCGTCTATGTCCAGGTCCACGCTGGTTTCAAAGTCAGGCCTTTCCTCCTCCTCGCCCTTTTCAAGCCTTACGGCCTTTGAAAGGAGCTTACAGTAAAGGTCATATCCTACTGCCTGCATCTCTCCATGCTGTTCGGCCCCGAGGACATTTCCGGCTCCCCTTATCTCAAGATCCCTCATGGCTATCTTGATACCTGCTCCGAATTCGGTAAATTCCCTTATGGCCTTAAGCCTTTTTTCCGCCTCTTCGGAAAGGATCTTATCCTTCCTGTACATAAAAAATGCGTACGCGGTACGGTTGGAGCGCCCGACGCGGCCTCTCAGCTGATACAGCTGGCTTAACCCCATGCGTTCCGCTCCATCTATTATAAGTGTGTTGGCGTTGGGTATATCCAGCCCCGTTTCCACAATAGTAGTGGCGACGAGCACGTCTATATCCCCGTTTACAAAATCCGACATGATATTTTCAAGCTCACGCTCATTCATTTGGCCGTGAGCCAGCTCCACCCTTGCCTCCGGCATGAGAGACCTTATATGGCTGCATTTTTCCGCTATGTCTCTGACCCTGTTATAGACATAGAACACCTGTCCCTTTCTTGTAAGCTCTCTGGATATGGCCTCCCTTACAAATTCATCATTATATTCCAGCACATAGGTCTGCACCGGTATCCTGTCAAAGGGAGGTTCCTCCAAAATTGACAGATCCCTGATCCCTGCCAGGGACATGTGCAGTGTCCTTGGTATCGGCGTCGCCGTAAGGGACAGGGCTTCCACATTTGTCTTAAGCTGCTTTATCTTTTCCTTGTGGGCCACGCCGAACCTCTGCTCCTCATCTATGATGAGCAGCCCCAGATCCTTGAATGAAACGTCCTTTGATAAGAGCCTGTGGGTGCCTATGACTATGTCTATCTGCCCGTTTTTAAGTTTTTCGGCCGTTTTTCTGTTTTGTTCGCTGGTCCTGAATCTGGACATCATGGCGATCTCCACCGGAAATTTTACAAGCCTCTCGCTGAAGGTCTTATAGTGCTGCTGGGCAAGTATGGTGGTGGGCACCAGTACCGCCGCCTGCTTGCCCTCCTGGACCGCCTTAAAGGCTGCCCTCATGGCTATCTCGGTCTTGCCGTAGCCCACGTCCCCGCATATGAGCCTGTCCATTATATGGCTGCTCTCCATATCCGCCTTGACCTGAGCGATGGCGTTTAGCTGATCCTCCGTTTCCTCATACGGGAACATCTCCTCAAATTCTGTCTGCCAGACAGTGTCCGGCCCGTATTTGTATCCCGTGGAGTTGAGCCTCGACGAGTAAAGCTTTATAAGATCCTTCGCTATGTCCTGTACGGCATGGTTCACCCTCTGTCTCGTCTTTGCCCACTCGTTTCCGTTAAGCTTATTAAGCTTTATCTTAGGGGCTTCGCCGCCGGCGTACTTCTGTATCAGGTCAAGCTTGGTGGCAGGCAGGTAGAGATTTCCTCCGTCGGCGTACTCTATCTTGATGTAGTCCTTGCCCACATCGTCCCTTACTATGTGTTCAAGCCCTCTGTATATGCCTATGCCGTGGTTTTCATGCACCACATAATCCCCGGGTTTCAGCTCATTTAACGAGCTTAGGGCTTCGCCTCCGCTGAATTTCTTCCTGCGTTTTTTTATGGCTGAGCGGCCGAACATATCCGCTTCCGTCATAAGCACGTATTTTATGTCCGTATATATGAAGCCCTGCTTTAAGCTTCCCTGGACCACCTCGGTCTCTCCAGGCTTAAGCTCCTCCTTTGTCCCTTCATCCGGACAAAAAGCCCTGATATCATAACTCCTCAGCTCCTCGGCTATCCTTGATGCCCTGGTCCTTGAAGGCGTGAGCACTGTTATCCTGTAGCCGTTTTTCTGGTAGTTCCTTATATCCGATATCAGCATCTCAAAGCTGTCCTTATACTGGCCCACCGCCGCAGTATTGAAGTGAAAGCTCTTAGCTGCTCCAAACTCCTTTAAAGGCTCGTCCAGCGCCGCTATAAGCAGGCTCCTTGCTGACAGTGCCTTTTCCATGATAAGCTCTGCGGAAAATATATCCGCCGAAAGATTCGTTCCATCCTCCGTTGCCTCCTTGCCGGTCCCAGCCTGGCTTTTAGCTTTAGCCGCGTTTACTCCGGCTCCGGAAGCTTCAGCCTTAAGCAGGCCTTTTTTTGCGCGGTTTTCCATGCTCTCAGCAAATTCCGCCTCGACCATGGCAGCCCTGTCCCTGATCCTTACCGGATCATCTAAAATGATGAGGGCATCCTTTCCAAAGTAGTCTAAGAGCGAGACATCCTTAAGTTTTCCGCCTCCCGGCAGCCTGTCCCCCACCGGAAAAAGCTCGATCTCCTTTATCAGCTCCACGGATCTCTGGGTAATGGTATCAAAGCTCCTGATAGTGTCTATCTCATCGTCAAAAAATTCCACCCTGTAGGGAGATTCAGAAGTCATGGGATATATATCAACTATGCCGCCTCTTACTGAAAACTCTCCCATGGACTCTACTGACGGACGTCTCTCATAGCCAAGGGAGGTAAGTGCACGGCTTAAGTTTTTCACCTCTATGACCATCCCCTCGTAAAGCTTTAAAACCGAATCTTCAAGGGCCTTTCTGTCAGGGATCTTATCCATCAGGGCGTCCACCGACGCCGTTATTATACCCTTCTGATCCTCTATCAGAGCCCTTAATATCTCCGTCCTCTGATTATCCAGGTACTTGCTCTGTATATCAGAGCTGTAAAACAGAAGGTCCTTCGCCGGATACTGCCTCGCATTTTCCGAAAAAGAATTAAGCTCCAAAAGAGCTCCTGAGGCAGCCTGCTCATCCGCAGTTATATAAAGTATCCATGGGTAGGACTCAGAAAGCTTTGCCGTAAGCTGTATCTTCTGTGAATCCATACAGCCCGTTACAGCCAAAGGAGCGGAAGCTTCCTTAAGCTCCCGCTCTAAGCTGATATAGCTGTCTATGGTCTTTAATGAATCATACATGATATTTCTTAAATACTGTCCTTATCCTTCCGGTTTTTCCGGCGCAAGATCAATGCCGTTATAACGGTTCATCGCCTCCGGAACACCGTTATCTATTATGCACAGCGCCGCCTCAGCCGCTTTATCGTAGACATCCTCCATGATCTTTGCAGAGTCCCTGTCAAAACGCCCGAGCACGTGGGCCGCAAGATCGGTGCCGGCTTTTTTGTCTCCCACTCCGAGCCTTATCCTCGGAAAATCCTCGCTGCCGATAAGGGCTATTATACTTTTAAGCCCGTTATGCCCTCCAGCTGAACCCTTTGGCCTTATACGCATCCTTCCGCAGGGAAAGCTGATATCATCAGAGATCACTATTATATGGTCCGGAGGGATATTAAAATAATCCGCTGCCATGCTTACAGACTCCCCGGACAGATTCATGTAGGTCTGGGGCTTTAAAAGTATAAGCTTTTTGCCGTCCCTCACAGCAGATCCCGAAAGTCCCTTATATTTTTTTTCCTCAACTCTTATGTTAAGCCTGTCTGCTAAATGGTCTATGGCGTTAAAGCCTGCATTATGCCTTGTATTTTCGTATTTTTTATCCGGATTTCCGAGCCCGGCTATAAGATATGTTTCCATGTTCTGTCAATATTCCTTAAGTATGCTCCTTGCAGTGCAGAGCCCGTTGGCGCTCGCCTGCTGCAGTCCTCTCGTAATGGACGCGCCGTCTCCCATGGCTTTAAGATTCCTTACCGATGTGTTAAAATCCCTGTCCACCATGACCCGGTTCGAATAAAACTTGACCTCGACCCCGTATAATAAGGTCTCTTCCGAAGCAGTTCCCGGGGATACCTCATCAAGGGCAAACAGCATTTCCTTTATATCCAGCATTATCCTGTAAGGGAGCACGAGGCTCAAGTCTCCCGGCACTGCGTCTTTAAGTGTAGGTATTATATTATTCCTGCACAGCCTTTCCTCGGTGGTGCGTCTTCCCCTTAAGAAATCCCCGAAGGTCTGCACCATGATCTTTCCGTCGCAGAGCATGTTGGACAGCGCGGCAACATGCTTTCCGTACTCTATCGGAGTCTTGAAGGGCTTGGTAAAGTTCTTGGATACCAGCAGGGCAAAGTTGGTATTTTCCGTCTTCATCTCCTGGGACTTGTAGGCGTGTCCGTTCACTACGGCAAGGCCGTCGTCATAATACTCCGTCGCCACCTCTCCCGACGGGTTGGTACAGAAGGTACGCACCTTGTCGTCAAAGGTAGGCGTGTAGTAGATCAGCTTTGCCTCGTAAAGGTTTTTGTTGAGGAATTCCATTACCTCATCCCTGACCTCGACCCTTACTCCTATATCCACGGTACCGACCTTTGTTTCTATCCCGTGGCTGCGGCAGATATGTGAGAACCAGTCCGAGCCTTCCCTGCCTATGCCGGCAGCTATATGATCCGCATAAAGTCTTTCTCCCTTATCGGTCACAACTCCTTTGGCAATATTATCCTCTATAATGATATCCTCCACCATTGTGAGGAATTTCATCTCAACGCCCTTTTCCTTAAGATGCTCCTGTATACGGGTATATATCTTATACCCCTCCTCGGTCCCAAGGTGCCTTATCGGGCATTCCACGAGTTTGAGATTTGCCTTGATGGCTCTCTTTCGTATCTCAGCTATTTCATTATGCTTATCCAGCCCGTATACATTTTTATCAGCCCCGAATTTAAGATAAATGTCATCGGCCTCATGTATCAGCTTGCCTGCCTCGTCATAACCTAATATCTCCGGCAGATTTCCGCCCACGTCAGGAGAAAGCGAGAGCTTTCCATCCGAGAAAGCCCCGGCTCCGGCAAAACCCGTAGTGATATTGCAGGGCCTGCAGCCCATGCACCTGCCGGTCAGCCTCTTAGGGCATGAGCGGGCCTCTATCGATCGTCCCTTTTCTATAATAAGGACCCTTAGATCAGGCCTTTTTTCCTTAAGCTCATAGGCGCAGAATATACCTGAAGGTCCTGCTCCTATTATTATTACGTCATATTTATCTGTCTTTGACATTTGATCTCCTTTAAGACGCCTTGAGAGCTATGCTCCTGTGGCTTATGCCGGCTCTGTCAAGTATGTCCCCTTCTCTCTGCTGGCAGGTAAATATCAGCATCTGCCCCTTAAAATTATCCGAAATAAACCTTATGGCCTTCTCAAGCCTGTCGTCATCATACATTGCAAAGCTGTCATCAAGTATAAGCGGCACCTGATCCGAATCTCCGGTTATAAACCTCACTGCTGCCAGCCTTACCGCCATATATACCTGATCCATGGTGCCCTGGCTCAGCTCCTCCACCGGTATCATTCCGTCAGGAGAATTTACCTTTATCTCATAATTACTTCCGGCGCTTAGACTGTCGTAAGCTCCGCCGGTAAATCCCTTAAGCATGTTTCCGGCTTCTTTGTTGATATATGTTCCCGCCGCTTTTGAAATATTTTCCGCAAGCTGCCCTATTATATCCTCCGCAAGCTCGACCGCTTCTATATCGTCCCTTATCTTTTCGTTTTTATCCACTGCCCGTTTTAATATTGAGGCTTTGCGCTTAAGCTCCACGAGCTCTGAAAGTCTGTCCTCAGCCTTTTTGCTGACATCGAACTGCTCCTTAAGCTCATCTGCTTTAAGACTTTCTTCCCTGTTTATGCCTTTAAGCTCTTCTATGAGGCCATCCTTTTTAGTCCTGGCGTCGCCAAGCTTCAGGGCCTCTCCGGCATACGAATCTATCTTTTCCAAAAACAGCTTCATGCCGTCCCCGATATCTCCGGCAGCTTTGTCTATACCTGTATGCCTTGCTATAAGCTCTCTTAATTCTGAGCTTAAGGCCTCCCTTTTCTTTCTAAGGGAAATGCCTTCGATCTCCACGGCAATGCCGAACACAAAAGCCGCCGCCCCTATGATCATGATCACATAGGTATACTGAAGGAGCCTGTCCATCACTCCAAATATATCCATCGAAACGCAGGCTATACACAGTATGCCGATGATCATGCTGATGATACCCGTAACCGTGTATACGGGAACTGCCTTTTTCTTATCCTCAAGGTCTCTGTACAGAGCCTCGGCCTTATTTTTAAGCGCTTCGACATCCCCGGAGTCTCTTAAACCTCCGGCTTTAAGCCCCTCCTCATAGCCGCTTATCACTATCTCGTTATCGGCTATCAGCCTTGCGGTCCGCTCTGCATTTTCCCTGGCCGTTTCACCGGCCTTTTTTACCTCATTTATCCTGTTGGCCATGGACGGATCCTTAAGCTCCGACTCAACGGCCCTGATCCTCCCAAGGGTCATGTTATATTCCCTTGCCGCAGAATGATCCAAAAGGAGCTCCAGGCGCTTTTTTTCCTCTTTCAGATGCATGAGCGCCCTGTCCGCGTTAAGTCCAGGATTCACCGTTGACGACATATTTGCCGCATAGCGTCTTATCTCATCAGCCATTTCCCTGCCTGAACGCGCTTTGAGCTGTCCGGAGCTGACCGTATTGACATAGGCTGTCTCGCTCAGGTTTTTCAAAAGCTCCGACATAAATCCTTCAGGGTCTGCTACTTCACTTTCCTTTGGCTCCGTAATGTCAAAAACCCTGATATCGTCCGGCGCCTTATTAAAATCCCTCTCTATGCGGTATCTACCGCCTCCGTTTATTATCTCAAGGCTTCCGCCGTAGGTCTCTGGATGCTTCCAGGGCCTCATCCTCTCATAGACGGATCTTTCGCCCGATCTTTTCTTCAGGGGAGCGCCGTACAGCATGGAGCGTATAAACATGTGCATAGTGCTTTTTCCGGCCTCATTGGGACCGGTTATTATATTGATCCCGCCTGACATGTCAATGTCAATGTCCTTAAGCTTTCCGAAGCCCTTTATGCTGGCTTTAGCTATGATCATAAGCTCTCCTTATCGTCCGCCGTATCTATAAGCGCGTCTATCCCGTAAAACATTGCTCTTTTTTCCATATCCGACATTTCTTTTCTGTCGTTGATTATGGTGCTTATGTAAAATCCTATCATGTCCTGAGGATGCTCCCTGAACAATTCCGCAAAGTCATACCAGGGCTCCGTTTCATCCACAATCTCCCTTATGCGGAAGTCTCTTCTGATGGACTCAAAATTAAGTTTAAGCTCCGGATCCCTTTTGCCCGTGACCCTCAGTCTGTATATATTTTTAGCCCTGCGCTTTTCAAGCTCTGTCCTTAAGGAGTCAGAGAGCTCCTTTTCAGTGGTTTTATTGTTGACCCTGATATTGAGAGTCACATATGAGGTCGAGGCCATCGGCACGAAATCTATCTTTTCAAGCCGTCCCGTATTAAGGCTTATCTCCCCCGACATAGCTCCATGGGAGCCGGTATCAGCAGGGTCATGGGGCTCGAAGCTTCCCGGCATATATAAAAGGTCTTTTATGACTTCGCAGCCTTCCCCGCTTCCCGGTCCTCCCGCGGCCACATATGAAAAATCAGAAAGCTTAAAGGCATTGAGTTCTGATCTGTCCGCAAAGGTGATCATGGCAATGCGTATGGCTTCTCTGTCCTCATCCGAAGCCGCTGCCTTAATAAAGGCCTCCGGGTCAGGAACAGATATCTTTTCAGTATATTCCGCCCCTGCCCTCATATGTTTTTCTTCCTCTGTCATTTCCCTGAAGGGCAGGATCTCCGGTCCTTTTTCCTCTTCGTTTTCAGGCTCGATAAGCACCGGCGTCATTACCACCGAAGCCGCGTATATCTCTGTATGCAGCTTTTCCAGTACTATCCGGTTGACGCCCTCATCCAACACATAATGCACATTTTCAGGCCACTGCATGCTTCTTACCGGACTGCTTAAGGAGACCGCATCGGTTAATCCCGCCGTTATAACGATCTCTATCCCTCCGTGAGCCATGAATATATCTGCAGCCTCCTTAAGCTCATTAGAGACAGGCACATGTGAAAACAGCCCTCCTGTTATCATGATAAGCTCAATATGCTCCTCCTCCGCCCTTGCCATAAGGGCCTTAAGGCTTTCCACGAGCTCCCTTCGCCTTTCGCCTTCCCAGCGCATCCCGCTCTCCGAGCTGCTTCCTATGCAAATGTCGCTTAAATGGATAAATTTCATCGTAAAACTTCCCTTTAACCCGAAAAGCCTCCCAACGGAAACATCCGTTAAGGGAGGCATGGTTTTATATATCAGAGCTCACAGCTTCCCGCCGTACGAGGGAACGGTATAACATCTCTGATGTTCTGCATTCCCGTTATGTACATCACGGCCCTTTCAAAGCCAAGGCCAAAGCCGGAATGTCTGACAGATCCGTATTTCCTTAAGTCAAGATAGAAGCCATAGGCCTCAGGATCAAGGCCAAGCTCGTTCATGCGCTTTAAGAGCTTGTCATAATCCTCTTCACGCTGCGAGCCTCCCATGATCTCGCCCACTCCCGGCACAAGGCAGTCGGCGGCGGCCACGGTCTTTCCGTCCTCGTTGAGCTTCATATAGAAAGCCTTGATATCCTTTGGATAATCAGTAACGAAGAGCGGCTTTTTGAATATCTGCTCCGTAAGGAATCTCTCATGCTCCGTCTGCAGATCATCGCCCCACTCTACCTTATTTTCAAATCTGTCATTATGCTCCTTAAGGATCTCTACGGCCTCAGTGTAGGTGATCCTTCCAAAATCGCTCTCGACTATTGCTGTCAGTCTGTCGATAAGTCCTTTTTCCACAAAGCTGTCAAAGAACTTCATCTCCTCCGGAGCGTTTTCAAGTACATAGTTTATGATGTACTTGAACATGCTCTCCTCCACCTCCAAAAGGTCGTCAAGATCCGCAAAGGCCATCTCCGGCTCTATCATCCAGAACTCCGCGGCGTGTCTCGTGGTGTTGGAATTCTCAGCCCTGAAGGTAGGTCCGAAGGTATAAATGTTCCTGAAGGCCTCCATATAGGTCTCTCCGTTGAGCTGTCCGGAAACCGTAAGGAAGGAAGGCTTTCCAAAGAAGTCCTTTGTATAGTCCACCTCTCCCGGAGCGCTCTTTGCGAGCCTTTCCATATCGAGGGTTGTCACCTGAAACATCTCGCCTGCTCCCTCACAGTCAGAGGCCGTAATGAGAGGAGTATTCACATACACGAAGCCCCTTTCCTGGTAGAATTTGTGGATGGCGTAGGCAAGCACTGACCTCACCCTGAATACCGCCATGAATGTATTGGTCCTCGGCCTTAAGTGCGGCATGGTCCTTAAATACTCAAGGGTATGCCTCTTTTTCTGCAGAGGATAATCCGGGGTGGAGCTTCCCTCTATATCGACACTCTCCGCCTGTATCTCAAACGGCTGCTTTGCCTCAGGCGTGGCCACTAATTTTCCTGAAACTATAATGGATGAGCCCACGTTCAGCTTTGACACCTCGGCAAAGTTAGGCATCTTATCGTGATACACAACCTGCAGGGTGTTGAATGAGCTGCCATCGTTGAGCACTATGAATCCGAAGGTCTTGGAATCCCTTACGGACCTTACCCATCCCCCTACTTTTATATCCTGTCCGATAAAATCATCCGGACTTTTAAATAACTCACTGACGGTTACTAATTTTTCCATTTTCAAATATCCCTCTTTTAATGTCTTTATTACCCGTTATTTTTATACGTTATTTTTCATCAAGCTTTGCTACAGCTTCGGAAACTGTCCCCGCTGCCCCTTCGTCTATAAGCTTTATCATGGCGGCTATCCTGTCATGGTTTATATTTGCGGCTCCCACATAGGATATGAATCTTGAATTTATCTCATTTTCCGAGGTCCTTATCCGCTCCTTGGCGCTGTTTATCTCAGCCTCATTTGCAAAGATCCTTTCCTTAAGGGAAGCTTTCTCCTCAGCATGGCGCGCTTCTATCTCTTCTTTAAGTTTAAGGGCCGTATCCTCGTCAAACTTAAGCAGGGCCTGCTTCCTGGCCTCTTCAGTTTCCTCAAGCTTTGTCTGCTTTTCCTTTAAGACCTCGTCGTACTCGTGCAGATCATAGGAATCATCGTCTCCGGCTTTCTTTATGCTGCGCTCGATCTTCCTGGCCTGCTTCTCGTTCTTGCGGATGCTCTTTATTATATTTAAGCAGCTTTTTATCTCATCCCTGTATCTTATCCTGGTGTTGGCCCATATGATAATGTAGTCAAACGCCAGAACTATGGCAATGATACCCATAAATACCCACGGCGCTATGCTTGCCGCCACGGCTGCGCTCCTTGTTATCATGGCGCCGGAAATACCCATTATGATACAGAACAGCGCCGCAAGTATCACATATCCGATGATCCCCGGGCAGAACAGGGCGTAATAGAGCCTGCTCTTAAATACAGGAGGAAGCTTATGGTTCCTGACATATGTCTTAAGAGTTTCCCTGTGCCCGTCGTTTTCGCCGCGGACATCCTTTGTGGCCTCTTTGGCTTTTTTATCCATGCCCTCGTTAAGGGCCTTCTGTCTCCTGCTGCCGGCGGTCCTGACTTCACTTTTCGCCGCCTTTATCTGCCTGTCAAAACCGGCGGCGATATCCTCCCTGCGGGACCTGACCATTGAGGTCTTTTCTTTCTCAGTATTCTTAATCAAAGAATCAAGGGCCCCTTCAAGCTGTTTCTTTGCGGACAGGAGCCCGTCAAGCTCGCTTTTATCCGCGTCAAGGGCATCTACCGTCATGAGGAGCTCCGTCAGAAACTCCTTTGGTGAACTGACATCTGCCATGGCTTACCTCCTTATCCGGCGGGATCGGAAACTTAACGGCCCGCGTCCCGTCAGAAAAATCACTCGGCCGTCAGATCATTGCTGCGATCTTTTCAGCGATCCTTTTCTGCTCCTCCGAATCCGACTCATGCTGCGTCCATGTGACCATCTTTTCGTCACCGTTATATCTCGGTATGACATGCACATGAAGATGCGGCACGGTCTGTCCTGCTGCTTCACCGTTATTCTGTACTATATTTATGCCGTCAGCGTTAAGGGCCTTCTTCATGCCTTCGCCTACCTTAGCTGCAACCTTGAATATCTTTGACAGCACCTCATCGTCGGCATTTAACGCATCCTGAAAATGCTCCTTCGGTATGACGAGGGTATGTCCCTTTGCCGCAGGGCTTAAATCAAGTATGCACCTGAAATCCTCATCCTCATATACCGTATTGGACGGTATCTCCCCGTTAGCTATCCTGCAGAAAATGCAGTCATCCTTTTTCATAGAGTCTCTCCTCCTGTCAATGATCCAGACGATACCCGCTTTTATCTTATCAGATATCGGCGCAGGTATCCGCATAGTTTATTAATTATAGCACAAACTCGGTTATTTTTAGATAGAAATCCTGTTGCATTTAATAAAAGGCCGGGATATGCTTTACCTGATGGAAAACGAGTACATGACAACCCATAAAGTAATGGCTGCGGACAGCAGCAGCCTTGACGGGCTTAATAACAGATCCGTCGACCTCATAGTCACTTCGCCGCCCTATCCCATGATAGAGATGTGGGACGAAGTTTTTTCCATGCAGGATAATTCGATTGCAGCCTGCATGGAAAACGGCAGGGGTCACGAGGCTTTTGCCAAAATGCATGCCATCCTTGACAGGACATGGTCTGAGTGCGACAGGGTCCTTAAGGATAGTGGATTTATATGCATAAATATCGGCGATGCGACAAGAAAGCTGAATGACAGCTTCGAGTTATATCCCAATCACTCAAGGATAATCGATTTTTTCTTCGGTCTTGGATACAGCGTCCTGCCTGACATACACTGGCGCAAACAGTCAAATTCTCCTAATAAATTTATGGGTTCAGGGATGTATCCGGCGGGAGCATACGTTACTTATGAGCACGAGTACATACTGATCTTCAGAAAAGGCGGAAAAAGGACATTTTCCGGCAGCCAAAAAAACTAAGGCAGAGAAGTGCTTATTTCTGGGAGGAACGCAATGTCTGGTTTTCTGACCTCTGGGATATTAAAGGAACGTCCCAGTTCATACCATGCTCAAAAGCGGGAAGAGACAGAAGCGCGTCATTTCCTCTTGAGATCCCCTACAGACTTGTAAATATGTATTCCGCAGAAGGAGATACTGTTTTAGACCCATTCCTTGGGCTTGGGACGACCAGCGTTGCCTGCATGATTTCAAAAAGAAACAGCATAGGCGTTGAGATAGATCCGGAGATAGCAGAGCTTGCGCTTAAAACCATGAATATCCCGGTTTCATATGCCAACAGGCTCATTAATAACAGAATAGAAAAACATCTTGAATTCATCGAATCTCTGTCGGATGAAAACAAAAAGAAATGTTATCAGAATACGCCTCATGGATTTAAGGTAAAAACCAGACAGGAGACCGCCATAGAATTAAATATGCTTGAAGATATCATCAGCATTGATGATGGTTATATCTGTCGATACAAAAAATACGAAAATGCCGATACTGATGAACAAATAAAACTATCCCTTACATGAATGACACCGGGGAGGGAAACTTGTGCCCTCCCCTATTTTATCCGTCGCCTCTCTGACCGACTCAGGGTGCGTCATGGTATAAAAATTTTTCCAATCCTCTATAGTCGGATGTTCCGCAACAGAATTTAAGAACTCTGGAAATATCTCGGACATCTGCCCCACTACTTTGGGTCTCGTTCCCTGAGCATTCTGATTAGCCCAGTTTATAAGCTGTGAAGTATATTTTGGAAATATTTCATGTTCAGTACCGTTATATGATTCGAGCATCTCATTTTTAAGATTATAAATCACGCTGTCCCCCCCCTTAAATTATGTAAAATATTAAAATGTCATCGGCATTGAGTTTATGTAAAAGAAATTTAGTATTAAAAATATGTAAATATGAATATATAGTGATATTTTATTATATGGATATATGAGCAATATAGTATAATTAAATCAGGATTTCAACCGCTGCTGCGTGAGATTTTCTCTGCCGGTATGTCCAGTTGAATTTGATATGTTAATAAAGCTTATAAAGAAAGGAAGCTAAACATATGGATCAGAAAACAAAGGATTATTTGATCGAAAAGGTTGACGAGCTTATAAACTCCGCTACCTGCTGCGAAGATGCGAAAACCGCCGGAAAAGAGTGGCTTGATTCCATCGGAACGGATAAGGAGTCCGAAAAGGCAAAGGCTCTCGTGGAGGAGCTTGAGATGGATATCGTGACTGTTGACGGGCTTATTGAATTTGCAAGCTCTGAGGCCGGCGCAAAGGTATTCGGTGCAGAAAAGGCAAAAGAAGTTGCAGCCCACGGCGAGGAGATCAAAAAAGCCGGAGCAAAGTACTGCGACTGCCCTGCCTGCGCAGCCTGCGAGGCCATACTTGAGAAAAAAGCCGAGCTTATAGGGTAAACGATGTAAGCATAAGTTTTACGCTTATCCGGCAATTACATTATTGTCTATATATCTCCTGCTTTTACAGCGTCCTGCCAAAATGGCAGGAGATATACTTTAAGTCCAGGAGGATATTTGATTGGACAGTAAATTAAGTTTCAGAACTGCCGAAAGCTCAGACGTTTCCCTGATACTAAAGTTTATACGGGAACTGGCAGACTATGAGCATATGCTTGACGAGGTAGTGGCGGACGAACAGACGCTTAAGACCTGGATATTTGATAAGGAAAAAGCTGAGGTGATATTTGCTGTGGCCGATGGCAGGGAGATAGGCTTCGCCCTGTTCTTCCATAATTTCTCCACCTTCCTTGGCCGTGCCGGAATATATCTTGAGGACCTGTACATTATGCCTGAATATAGGGGAAGGGGCTACGGGAAAGCCATGCTTAGTAAGCTCGCATCCATCGCTGTAGAGCGAGGCTGCGGACGCCTTGAATGGTGGTGTCTTGACTGGAATAAGCCAAGCATAGATTTTTATCTGTCTCAGGGAGCGAAAGCCATGTCCGACTGGACCGTCTACCGCATCTCCGGCAGCAGGCTTAAGGAAATGGCTGAAAACAGCCTGATCGAGGTGTAAACATGTATGAACTGATACAGCTATCGGAGCATGATTATTATATAGACTGTCCTGCAAAGATCGGACTAATAAAGATAAATGACAGCGACGCCGTCCTTATAGACAGCGGAAATGACAAAGACGCCGGCAAAAAGATATACCGCATACTTGATGCAAACGGCTGGACCTTAAAAGCGATATATAATACCCATTCCCATGCGGACCACATAGGCGGCAATCATTTCCTTCAGGAAAAGACAGGCTGCCGTATATACGCAAAAGGCATGGAATGCACTTACTCAAATACTCCTTTGCTGGAGCCCGTTGGACTCTACGGCGGAAATCCTTTTAAGGAGCTTAAGCACAAATTCCTTATGGCCCAGGAAAGCACCGTGCTCCCGCTTACAGAGGATGTCCTGCCGGAGGGAATGTCAATACTTGATCTTAAAGGCCACAGCTTCGACATGGTTGGATTTAAGACAGCTGACGGAACGGCGTACATCGCTGACAGCGTGTCCTCGTCTGACACCCTTGATAAATACGGAATAGGCTATCTCTGGGATCCTGAAGCCTCAATTAAGGCCCTTGAATTTATCAAAGAGCTTGACTCCGCACACTTTGTTCCGTCACATGCGCCGGTAACAGATGATATCCACGATCTGGCGCAGCTTAACATAGACGCGATAAACGGGGTAAAGGAAGCCATACTTAAATTCTGCTCAAAGCCCGTCACATTTGAAACACTGCTTAAAAGCATTTTCGATAAATACGGCCTCCAGATGTCTGCTCAGCAATATGTGCTCATAGGCAGCACCCTGCGGTCATATCTCTCAAATATGTATACGGAAAATGTCCTGACTTATCATTTTACTGATAATCAGATGGTCTGGGAAAGGGTATAGATCTGTTCTTTCCGCAGTACGGCAGTTGTATAACATATACTGCTTCGCTTACAGGTCCTTAAGTATCTCCTTTCTCTTTTCCTCATACTCAGCCTCCGTGATCATCCCGGCATTATAAAGCTCCTCTGCTGCCCTGAGCCTTGACTCTATGCTTTCCTCGCCGTCATCTATTATTATCTCATGGGAAGTGACTCCCTTATCCGTAAAGGCATTTACCGCATTCGTTATGGTAATTATGACCGCCATGAGAGTCCAGACTATCCCAAAGAGGCCAAAAACAGGTATGATCACAAAAATCCCTATGAAGCAAAACAATATCCCTGCTGCAAATCCCACCATGGACTGAGTCCTGCCCGGCTTTATCCTTACCTTTTTAGACATGTGAAACTCCTTTTCCAGCTACTTTTTTTCTTCCTTCCAAGCACCTCTAAAAGACGGGCATCAGGTATCAAGCTCAAAATAATACAGTATATCCGCATCGCTATCATATATGCCAAGGGTAAAATTAAAGGAAGCCCTGTGCAGTATGTCGGCCCCTGTCGCCTTACCTTCCTCAGCCTGCCTGTCTATTAGGAGATAATATCCGTTTTCTACCTCAGGGATCAACGGATGCCCGTCCCCGTCCGTCAGATACGGGCCCATCTGGATCTCCGAATCACCATCCTGCATCTCAACTCCGTACACAAGCGCCCTTACGGTGTCGTCAAGAGGGAACGACGCCCAGTTTCCATCATCATTTATCTGATCGGCTATATCAGTCCCCGAACAGTCAAGGCTTATAAAGGCGGTGCCGTCCCCGTGAAAGCCTCCGTGATCATCCTCCTCACTAATGACTTCAGCTGATGAAATATCTATCCCAAGAGGCCTGGCAATATCATCCTTAAGTCCAGTTCCCGCACAGCCGCTAAAGCAAAACACCAATGCTGCAATTATAATAAATACGTTCTTCATATTATTATTAAATCATTGAAACTGCCTTTGCCTCAACAAAAGATTTCCTTACATATTATGGTCGTTCTGATAGTCGTTGCTGATAGCCGTTGCTTACAATCGTTATTTACAGTCGTTGCTGATATTACTTTCTTTACTGATATCAATATCTCTAATATCTCTGTGCTTAAATATAGTGGCTGGGAGTCAGCTTTAGTGGCTGGCGGCTTGCTTAGAAAAAACACCCATATACTTAAAACTGCGAATCCTATATGTTCAAATATGTCTTCGCATACGGATAAAGTTCTTAAAAGTTACTGAAAAGATGCTTTCAGTAAGGTAAAATACGAATAAAAATCGCAGAATGCAAAAAATAGATTAATTTAATTGGCTGATTATGCATATACAAATTCAGAATTTCCAAAATCAGGTGAATGGCGTTGTAAATAAAGCCGATGGCGGTCCCGGCACATATATTTATTCAAGTATAAGGATTCCAACATATATTTATTTAAGTTATGGAAATAATCGAGATCAGGGAAAATAAAAAAGAATACCTTTCCTTACTGCTGCTGGCAGATGAGCAGGAAGACATGATAGACCGGTATATCGACAGAGGATGGATGTACGTCCTTGACGATAACGGTATCAAAGGTGAATGTGTCGTTACAGATGAAGGCAGCGGAGTACTTGAAATAAAAAATATCGCGACCGTGCCCAAATTCCAGAGAATGGGCTATGCAAAAGCCCTGATTGATTTCATTATTAAAAAATATTCAGGGCAGTATTCTGTTTTGCAGGCAGGAACGGGTGACAGCCCGCTGACCATACCCTTTTATGAAAAATGCGGCTTTGTCCGCTCCCATATAATACCCGGCTTTTTCACTGCCAATTACGACCATCCTATATATGAAAACGGCGTACAGTTAGTGGATATGGTATACCTGCAAAGAGCCCTGTGATAGGATGCCATTGCCTTTTTCCTTAATATTTCTTCGCAAGTATGCGGAACATCACCGTATAAAGTATGACGAGAGCGCATATGGACATTGCCGCAAGCATACCCTCTCTTTCATACCCGAGTACAAGAAACGCCATGCACAGTACGCCCGCTATGATCAAATATATCGCGAAAGCCGCTTCCTTAGCCTTCATAGATATAAATGCATATCTCTCATCCTTTGCCGCAGTTTCAAAACGCTTCTTAAGCTCCGGATCCCGCTCGATGCGGAACGCTCTAAAAAGCTGTACCAGTCCCACCGCTAGTATGCCCGAACCGATCCCAGTCAATACACCCGTTTCCCTGAACAGCCCTGAAAGCGCCAGTCCTTCTATGGCAAGTCCTATCAGTATTTCAACTATATAAACGATATAAGTCCTTTTATTTTTCATCATTTGTCTCCTCATAAATAAAAATATCCTCTACGTTAAGTCCAAAGTACCGGGCTAACTTTATCGCAAGTATGACGGAGGGATTATACCGACCGTTTTCAAGAGAGCTTATGGTCTGCCTGGACACCCCCATGGCATCGGCCAGTTCCTCCTGCTTTATCCCTTTTTGTTTTCTTATCTCTTCAAGTTTATTTTTCAAGGCTGCCTCATTTCATAACTGGATGATATCAGATTATACTGCTTACATCACAACTCTTGACGTAAAGCGCGCTTTACATACATGCATTATAGGATGTTTCCTGTCAGATGTCAAGTTTGCTTTACATTAAGAATAATAAAAATCTGCTCTGATCAGATCAGAACAGAATAAAATAGATCTCTGATAAGCTCTACGCTTTAAGCAGGAACTGATTTTTCTTATATTCGATCAGTCCGTCCTTCTGCATTTTGGAAAGCTCATTACACATGGCGCTGCGATCGACATTCAGATAGTCCGCCAGCTGCTGACGGTTATAGGGTATCATAAAGGAATTACTTCCAGACCTCCTGGCACATTCCGAAAAGTAAGACATCAGCCTGCCCCGGACAGATTTTGAGCTGGTATGCTGTATCCTCTGTGAGAGCAGCAAACTTTTATGGGCGCAAATAGTCAGTAGATTTCCGACAAGCTTTGTATGAAACTGGCAGGCATTTGTACACGGGGACAAAACCCGCCCTATCTTCAGAAACAATACCGAAGTTTCTTCAACGGCAGATACCGTGACCAGCATAGGCTGTCCCGGGATGCAGGCGTACACTTCCGCAAAAACGGAACCCGGCACAACATT
Source organism: uncultured Lachnospiraceae bacterium (assembly GCA_944381575.1). Lineage (GTDB taxonomy): Bacteria > Bacillota > Clostridia > Lachnospirales > Lachnospiraceae > Avilachnospira. Next base: position 160,194 of record CALWLS010000002.1, read on the forward strand.
TCCCAAAACACTGGCGTTGCCCCAAATGTCATTACAGGATATTACCGCCATACCTGAAAGCACTATACCGATGGAATCTGTTATGCTTCCTTCCGATAAGATCGTTTCCCCCTTTTGATATTTGCGTTCTTTGGCACTAAGGCAGCTTAAAAGTGATGATATCTCCTCTTCTTTTAATCCACGAAACAGCTGTGTGTCGGATAGTTTCATATTTTCTCCTTTTTTGTTGTCATGGCAACATACGTGTGATTATGATTATAGTATTCTAAGCACATAAATTCAACTTGAGTTAGTAAGACTTAAGTTTATACTGACAATATGAACTTGATCGAAAGGATAATATTTGAAATGATCAGAAAAATAATTCAGATAGACGAAGAAAAATGTAACGGATGCGGAGCCTGCGCTAACGCCTGCCACGAAGGAGCAATAGGCATGATGAACGGAAAAGCAAAACTGCTGCGTGATGACTACTGCGATGGGCTTGGCAACTGCCTTCCAGCCTGCCCCACCGGCGCAATCAGCTTTGTAGAACGTGAGGCGGCCGCATATGACGAAAAGGCGGTGCAGGAAAGATTAAAACAAAATGCCATGCAACACTCCTCAGACAGTACCCACGCCGGATGTCCCGGCAGCAGGATGCAGCACATAGATCATGCTGACGCTGATAAAATTCCTGTTCGTCCTGTTTCACAGTCCTGCTCACAGCTTGGGCAGTGGCCATGCCAGATAAAGCTTGTTCCTGTAAATGCCCCGTATTTTGATGGCGCAAAACTGCTGATAGCAGCCGACTGCACTGCATACGCCTATACCGGAATGCATGAAGATTTCATGCGCGGGAAGATCACCATTATCGGATGTCCTAAGCTGGACAGTGTGGATTACAGCGAGAAGCTGACTCAGATCATCCAGAATAACAACATTCAGAGCGTAACCATCGTACGTATGGAGGTTCCATGCTGCGGCGGGCTGGAGGCAGCCGCAAAAGCCGCCCTTAAGGCAAGCGGAAAATTTATTCCATGGCAGGTCGTAACCATATCCATCGACGGCCGCATCCTGGACTAAGAAAGGAATAATTATGGCAAAGCCTAAAATAAAAATCAGTCTTATCGAACAAAAAGGCCATATGGGATGCCATCGCGGGCACAAGATCGGCGATACATTTGATTTTGATACAGAAAGAGGAAGGCTCTGCCCCATGGCCATGCATGTGGCTTTTCCTTATATAGATATCCTGCGCTATGGCGGTAAGCTTCCGGACCAGCCCGATGGCACCGCCATATTCTGCTGCCCGGATGTGGATGTGATAAATGTGTTTAAGATCGAAATCGTGGACGAGGCTGAATAATTTGTCAAATTAACCTGTACTTTCGTGCAAATTCAGCGCTTCTTAACCTGCATTTTCGTGCAAAATCAAGGGTAGTTAACTTGCCTTTTCGTGATTTTTGATTTATTTTCGGCATTTTATTATTTTGCCGAATTTAAATCAAATCATTTAATAATCTGCCATAATTACGTTTTGCATAGACTACCCTTGCAACTATCACCAGTTTTTTCTCTTCATCAACCCAATAAAACATCAGATAATTCCGCACCCGGATTTTTCTATACTCACGCTTTAGCGGGCGGATCGTTCTATAAGCCGGCGTTGCATATGGAAATGCAAGTACACTTTCAGCCGCTTTAACCAGCTCATCTGCCAGTCGTTCCGCCGCATCCGGATTTTTCAGTTTCCAGCTGATATACCGTACGATTTCAAGCATATCATTCCTCGCAGCAGGCAAATACTCCAAATTATACAACCTGCTCCTCCTTAATGGCATCCTTCATTGCCTTGAGCACATCTTTGGATGAATAGCGTTGATCTGTCAGCTCAGCCTCTCTCTCTGCTTCCTGCAATTTTAAATATATTTCACTTTCAAACTGCAGACTTTCAAAAGCCTCCATACTCATTACGACCATATCGCCGTAACCGTTTTTCGTAAGAAAAACCGGCTGTGCAGTTTCATGCACAGTCTTTGAAATATCAGCAAAATTATTCCTTAAATCAGAAACCGGTCTAATCATCTTCATAGTATCGACCTCCTTGATGTTATTTTAGCATGATTGCGCTAAAATATCTCGCGATAAATCAGAAACCTCTGAAAATTCTTTTACACTGTTTTTCTGTACCGCCTAAACTATAGATAAATATAAAAATGGCGAAACAAGACCTGCATTTTCATAGCCCTGCACCATCCGGCGGGTGATCTTAAGTTCATCGCATACCTCGTATAATGTCTTGACCAATTTCATTACCTCCTCACCGTAAAACTGCACTTAAAGTGCAGTCAAGAAATTTGCCTGAGATCACATCCCATAACAGCTCTTGTTTTTTTCGCTAGAAGGTATCTGCGGGAAATGCGGATATCAACCAATGTAATTTATAAAAAATAACATAAAAAAAAGCACCGACCATCAGTGTCGGTGTTCAGTGCTATGTACAAAGGCCTTTATTTACAATTAAATAGCTTTTTTATCTATAAAATTCTTTATGTGTATTTATCTGTGATTCTTATTGTTATTTAGTAAAAAATCTTATGCTTAAGTAAGTTTATGCTTATTATATCGAAAAACTATTAATATATCAGGACTTTTTAGATATAATACTGGTAAAGATTATGGAGGTGTTCCAATGATTATCCGCCCGCACTATTTGAATATGCTGAAAACCTACCGGGATATCCCGCTTGTCAAGATACTTGCAGGGATAAGACGCTGCGGTAAATCCACTATCCTGGAGATGCTGAAAAATGATCTTATAGAGAACGGCATTGCACCTGATCATATTATCAGTATGCGTTTTACGTCCGAAGAGCTTGATAAAATAATAAACGATAAAGATATGTATCAGAGCATAAAAAACAGTATGCACGATGACGGCCGGTACTATCTTTTGCTGGATGAGGTTCAGGAGATCAACGGTTGGGAGAAAGCCGTAAACAGCCTGTTAGAGAATTACAATACCGACATTTATGTAACGGGTTCCAATTCCAGGCTTATGTCCGGTGAGATCTCAACCTATCTTACCGGACGATATATATCCATACCCGTTTTTACCCTGTCCTTTGCTGAGTATCTTGAATTTAAAAAATCAGATCCACGGTCTCGCAGAGAACTGTTAAGTGATTATCTGCGTCTCGGCGGTTTCCCGATCGTGGCTCTTGGCAATTTTGACGAGCAGTCGGCCTATCAGATAGTGGAGGGCATATATAATTCGGTTATTAACAGCGATATTACAAAAAGACACAATATTACCAATTTCGACCTTTTCAATCGTGTCGTAAAATACATTATTGAAAATGTAGGAAAAACATTTTCCGCCAATTCAATAACGAAATTCCTGAAAAATGAAGGACGTTCCCTGTCCGTGGAAACTGTATATAACTACCTTACCTGGTTGGAAAAGGCATTTGTTATCTACCGCTGCCAGAGATATGATTTACAGGGAAAATCCATATTGAAGACACAGGAAAAATTTTATCTGGCGGACTCTTCGCTCAAATACTGTATTATAGGATTCAATCCACAGTCTGTCGCATCCATGCTGGAAAATATAGTATATTTTGAGTTGCTCCGTCGCGGCTATGATGTCTACATTGGAAAAAATGGGACAAAAGAAATAGATTTTGCAGCAGTCAAACGTGACGATCGCATATATGTACAGGTATGCCGCAGCCTGCCAACCGGATCGGATCGTGAGATCAGCAATCTCCTTGACATCAAGGATCACTATCCTAAATATGTAGTGACCCTGGATGAGTTTGCCTCAGGAAATATAAATGGAGTGAGACTTGTACATCTGGCAGATTTTCTGTTAGATCCTTCATACTGATCAACTCATTTCCTATCAGTTTTTCCGGCAGGCACAAGGCTCTTAAGCACTTCGTCCATGCCCGGAAAATGTTTTTTTACAGCTATCGGAAGCCCGTTTTCCCGTATGAAGCAGTGGGAGGATTCCGCTTTCGCTATCAGGTCTCCGTTATTTTTATCACGCATGACATAAGACAGCGTGAGGACCACTCCGTTATAGCTCTTAAGGCTAACGTCTATCTCAATAAGATCATCGTAGGTCGTGGAGCGTTTATATTCACAGCTTACGGCGGTCACCGGTGAGGTTATACCTTCGGCCTCTATGCGCTGCATCGGATAACCTATCTCCTTAAGGAATTCGAGCCTTGCCTCCTCCATGAAGCGGATATAGTTGGAGTGATGGGTTATGCCCATTTTGTCCGTTTCATAATAATTTACCTTATGCGTATAAAAAACGTGCTTTTCCGTCTCCATTTATTCCCTATTTCTCCTCCGTTTTCCATAGCGTTACTTACAGCGCCGTACCTTTCTTGGGAACATATACTCCGCTCATATCGGCATTTTCCAATTCCAAAAGCCTGATCTTCTTATCTATGCCTCCGGCGTAACCAGTAAGGCTTCCGTTAGAGCCCACTACCCTGTGACATGGTACGATAACGGATATCTTATTATGTCCTACAGCGCCTCCCACGGCCTGGGCTGACAGGTGCTCAGTCCCTCGTTTCTTAGCGATCCGCTTTGCTATCTCTCCATATGACATTGTACGGCCGTACGGGATGGTGAGCAGTATCTCCCATACCTCTTTCTGAAACTCCGTCCCGATAAAATTGAGCGGCGGCGTAAAATCCGGTTCATTTCCTGAAAAATATATATCCAACCAGTGTTTCGCAGTCTCAAATACCGGCAGCTCCCTTTCCTCACACTTATCATCAAGGCCCGCAGAAAAGTATTTCTGTCCCTCAAACCATAGCCCTGTAAGCCCTGTGTCATCTGCAGCTAAAAGTATAGCTCCCAGTGGCGAATTATAACGGCTTATATACTGCATGTCTGTTCTCATAAATGCCTAAGATCCTCCGTCCTGTATGTCATATAGCCCTCATAATAATAACTGTGATCTATGCCTTTCATATATATCTCACGATCATTGATATCATCCGTCAGCGCCGTTTTTAAGACATGCTTGATCTCCGTATCGCGGATAGGGCTTCGTTCCATTGCAAGCAGATAATCCTCCTTGTCCACTTTGCTCCAGTCGACCACCTTTTTTATTTCTTTCTTAAGCATCAGATCAAGCCAGATGCGCATGCTTCTGCCATTCCCTTCCCGAAAAGGATGGGCAATATTCATCTCAACATATTTCTCTATTATCTGTTCAAATCCCGACTGCGGCATTTTATCAATATTTTTGAGGGCCTCCGCCAAATACATGACCGGCGCAAAACGGAAATTTCCTTTTGCGATATTTACTGTCCTTATCTCGCCGGCAAAATCATATATATCCTCAAAAAGAAATTTGTGGATCTCTGAAAGCGATTCAAATGTGCCCGCATCAAGTTTGTCAAGGCGTCCGCTTTCAAACAGCTCCATGGCTTTTTGTTTACTGATCCTTTCCTCTGCCTGGGCAAGCTTAAAAGAATCCGAGATGCCTAATTTATTTTGGATCGTCATTTCCTTCCCCTGTCAAATTTACCTGTCCTTGTAAAAATGCCTGCTTATACTTTACTTTTTAGTATATGCCAAACTGCACTTATTATCAATTTTCAGCTTCCAAAAAAGCAAAACGGAGCGCCGTTAAGGACACTCCGTTTTCACTGCATTTTTATTTAGAAAGAAAGGTTACAGACTTAAAGTCTGTCCACTATGGGCTAAATTGGTTTGTATCAGAGTATGACTATCTTGGAGCAGTTATCCCAGATAATGAGCCTGCTGCCCTCTGTGATATCGTCAAGCGTAACTATGTTCCTTGTTTTGAATGGGGAGACCTCGGTATCCTCGTTGGCGGACCATACGTTTCCGTCCTGATCCGTTATCTCAAGGTTGCCGGTATAATCCACGTCATAGGTGGCGTCCGTTACTACCACGTAGCTTGGAGCTCCCGCATCCTCAGGCACATTTACTATAAGGGCCTGAAGGCTGGTCTGAGGAGGCAGCGACATGGTCATGGCGTTTGAGGCCCAGGCATATACAAAATCCCCTTCCTCAAGGTCGCTCATACTTACAGGAAGTCCTGATACCGCATCCACTATAGGAACGAAGGACTGGGTATGGAATACGGTTTCCTGTCCGTCTTCAACATTCAGAGTGAAATCTCCGCTCTCATCATCTATCGAAGTTATGCTGCCGTACATCATTACCGGCTGATCCGTAAAGTAATTATCGATGCTGTCTGCATCAGCTTCGCCCTCTGGGGCTTCCTCTCCCTCAGGAAACCTTGCAAGCGTTTCACCCTCTGATTCGGACTCTGTTTCCTCCTCTGTCTCAGCTTCGGTCGTTTCTGCTTCTGCGGTCTCTGTTTTTGCCTCTGTTTCTGAAGCCGAACCGGCCCCGCATGCCGTCACTGACAGCGCCAAAGCACAGGCAGCTGCTATGATAAATATTTTTCTTTTCATTTTTTACCCTTTCCGCATATGATATGCCCTATCATATTTTGCCCCGGATACGGGTGCCGTCATTCAGATATTTACCAGACAGCACTCTTATCCCTGCAGATAGCAGTATATCACAGCAGCCATAATACATCTCTCTCCTTTTCCTTACGGTTTTGTGAGAAGTCTGTGAATAACTTAAGGAATTATTACTGAAATATTTAAGTTGCATAAACCCTGCGTTTAAATTACAGTACATTTATAGGATCACGCCGTGTCATGTAAAGCTTTTGCAGGGCAAAATAAAACCTGTTGGCATAAGCAGAACATTTAAATGACATTTACCGGCATTAAATCATTAAATATCAGGCAGCAGATATGGAGGATAGCCCACATGAATATAAAATTATCGGATTTTGACGCGATCTTATTTGACCTTGACGGAACGATATACTGGGGCACCGAGCTTATCCCCGGGGCCAACGATACCATAGCTTTTTTCCGGAATAACGGCAAAAAGGTATTTTTCACAACAAATAACTCCACGAAGCGCAGAGAACAGATATACGAAAAGCTTAACAAGATGGGAGTCGACGCACAGTATGACGAGGTGCTCACCAGCGGATATGTGGCCGCCGACTACGCCAAGCGCAACAATATGAAGGATATCCACATATTCGGCTCCGCCGACCTCATCCATGAGTTTAAGGATATGGGCGTGGATGTAAATCAGGAGGAGGATGCTGAAAATCTCCTCATCGGTTACGATCCTGGCATGACCTATGAGGATCTGGTAAAGGCCGTCCGCGTGGCTATGAACTGCAAGACGATCATGGCCTGCAACAGGGAAAAAATATTTGCCGGCCAGGGCGCTAAGCCGTTCCCGGGCTGCGGAGCAATGACCGCCCCTGTAGAATGGTGCTCAGGACGCACGGCTGACATCATTATAGGAAAGCCTAACACCATGCTCGTGGACTTCCTTAAGTCCGCCTACGGCATAGAGCCGAGCCGTGCCCTTGTTATAGGCGATACCTATGAGAGCGACGTAGCCATGGCCAAAAACGCCGGCTGCCTCTCCATATGCATAAGCCCGAACGAATATGACGATACGGTAAATGTCAGAGCCATTAAGGACATACCGGGGCTTTTCGCCTGAAGCAGGCATGTCTGGCTAATATAGCATCTTTATATAGTATATTTATCATCGTATTTTTTAAAAGAGACTTCTTTATCAGCCGTTTCTGCAGGCTGAAAAAGAAGTCTCTTTATATATTTATAATACAAACATTTACTCCCTGTCTTTTTCCTATTTCAAGTATACGGACTCACGCCATGCTTATATGGTCGCCTCTTGTCTGCTCCACATGGCATCCCACGCTTTCAACGCGCCTTACAAGGCCTTCCCTGTGTTCCGCAGCCTCGTCTCCCGTACAGAGCTTGCCGTCATATAGAAGGTATTTGCCCCGCACGTCTGAAGGCGAGAGGTTAGGCATTATGACATTGGCTCCGGCTAAAAGCCCTTTTTCCCTGCCGTGCTCATCTATGGTGCCAAGGGCTGTAGTTGCCGGAAGCAGCACCTCCGGGAACATAAGCCTCAATATACCAAGCATGTGCAGGGTGCTTTTTAAGCTTCCCTGAGGCTCATAGGCAAAACAGGTATCCTTATGGGGTATGAAGGGCCCCACGCCTATCATATGCGGTCCAAGCTCCTGCATGAATCTCAGATCCTTTAATATATGCTCCGGCCTCTGGCCCGGCGATTCCACCATGAATCCTGCTCCCACCTGATAGCCTATGCTTTTTAAGGTATAGAGACAGTTCTGCCTGTGCTCCATGCTCAAGGTATCCGGATGCAGAAAATGATAATGCTTAAGGTCTGAGGTCTCCTCCCTGAGGAGATACCTGTCTGCTCCTGCGTCAAAATAGGCCTGATAACTTTCCCTCTCCTTTTCTCCTATGGAAAGCGTAACGGCGCAGTCAGGATGTGAGGATTTTATCAGTGAAATGATGCCGCATATCATTTCATCGGTATAGTAGGGATCCTCCCCTCCCTGCAGCACAAAGGTCCTGAAACCAAGCTCATATCCCTTATTGCAGCAGGACAGTATCTCATCAATATTAAGGCGGTATCTCTCGGCTCTTATATTTCCCTTATTGATCCCACAGTAGCGGCAGCCATTTTTGCAGTAATTTGTAAACTCAATAAGACCTCTGAGATAGACGGCTTTACCGTAGACCTTTTCCACGGTCTCCCTTGCTTTTAGGTACAGGTGTCTCTCCTCATTCTCAGTCCAGGGCTCTATCCTTCCCGGGATATCAAGTGAACCCTCCTCCCCGGGCATGCGATTTACAAAGCTGCAGGCAGGATATATCAGCCTTAAGAATTCCTCATCCGTAAGGTCTCTGTTTTTTGCGAGCTTATTTATAATATTTATTCTTGAAGCCATAAGTTAAATACTTTTTTTCATTTAAAGTTTCTGCTATTTTTTCGTTCATCCCCTGCATTTCATGCTGTCTGTCCTGCTTCATGCTGAAAATGTCTCCCGCACCTCAGGAAGCATTGAAACAGACCTCTCAAGTATGCCGGTAAACTGGGCTATCGCCGTACCGTAATTAGTTACCGGCACTCCCTGTGAGTACGCTCTCCTTATGCGGCTCAGCACTTCTCTTTCATTCAGCATGCATCCCCCACAGTGTATCACCAGATCGTAGCCTTTAAGATCCTCCGGAAAATCCTGGCCCGAGGCCGTGTCGATGGTCACGCGGCCTCCGGTATATTTTTCAAGCCACATCGGGATCTTGACCGTACCTATATCGTTACACTGTCTGTGGTGGGTACAGCCCTCGGCTATGAGCACGCGGTATGTCCCGTGCTGCCCGTCCGCCCTCATGGTCTCAAGATACCGGGCGCCCTTTACCGCTTCCTTAAGAAAGCCCTTATGGCGTGCCATCAGTATGGAAAATGAAGTAAGGGGTATCTCCTCCGGCACCACGGCGGATACCTCCTTAAATACCTGGCTGTCAGTTATGACGAGAGCCGGCCTTATCCCGTGAGTCTTAAGCACGTCTTCAAGCCTGTCCTCCTTTACGCATACAGGTATGGCGTCATTATCAAGAATGTCCCTTATAACCATCTGCTGAGGAAGTATTAGCCTCCCTTTAGGCGCCGCCTTATCTATCGGTATCACAAGCAGCACCATGTCCCCAGGCCTTATCAGATCCCCGCAGAGAAAGGTCCTGTCATTTTCAGGCTTAATAAGTCTCGCCAGGCGTTCCTTAAATTCATGTATGTTTGTACCGTCGAGAGCACTTACATGTATTATATTTTTTTCCCGGCCGTCTTTTAATGCGCCTGAAAATTCCGCGTCCTCTGCATCCTCCTCATGCCTGAGGTCGGCTTTGGTAAATGCTATTATATAAGGGACCTTGCGTTCATCAAAAAGACCTATAAGCTCATAGTCGCATTCCTTTAAGCCTTCTGAAGCGTCCACGGCAAGTACGGCGATATCCGTCTGGTCGAGTATTTTCCTTGTTTTCCTTACCCGAAGCTCACCCAGAGCTCCCTCGTCGTCAAAGCCCGGCGTGTCGGTTATCTCCACGGGACCCAAGGGTAAGAGCTCCATGGCCTTCTTTACCGGATCCGTCGTGGTGCCCGGCACATCGGAAACCACGGAGAGATCCTGCCCCGTGACTGCATTTACAAGGCTTGATTTTCCTGCGTTCCTCCTGCCGAAAAATCCTATATGTACTCTTTCGCCCGAAGGCGTATCATTCATGCTCATTTTCTATATCCTCATCCCGCCGCGGCCTAAACAGAATAATAAAGGCCGGCTTTAATACATACGGTTTATGTGAGCTCCGGCACATTGCTTACATCATGTATCCAGTATAGTCACAAGATCCTTTACATCCCTGATGAAGCATCTCCCTGAAAATGCCACATGGGGAAGCCCGTGAAATACAGCAGTTTCCGGACACAGTGGCCTGTACAGCGGATCTGCTATCACATGCTTAACGCCCTTTAAAAGCTCTATACACTGCTCCTCGCCCTTAAAAGCCATGTCATTTTCAGTAAGAGCGGACTTTGAAAACTCAAGAGGACACAGCACCTTTACATTACAGCCGTATTGCAGCCTTATGGCTGCCGCAAGGGAACTCATGGTCACCGCCTCGCCTATGATTGCCACATCTATCTCGCGGGCCGGATCGGCTTTGTCGGCTGGACCCGGCTCTAACTTTCCTGCATCGCCGGCTTTTCTCCTGTGCCCTGCAGAGTTTTTGGCATAGCCTGTACTGCAGGTTCCTGCTGCCGCCGCCCTTTTTATATCCTCTGAAAGCACTTCCGCAAACTTTCCTGTCGGAACCCCGAGTACATACGGTGTGCCAAACTCCTCATAGAGATATTTCGCAAGGGGGATACCCATGGCCGAGACCACCAAATTAACATCAGCGTTAAGATCAGGCAGCAGTATCCCGTCAATATCAACGCCGTTTTTTATATCTCCGCTTCCAAAGGCAAAACTTGTTGAAATGTCAATATCTCTGTTGACAAATGCCTGTTTTATCGAGGTTATCGTGCGAAAATCACCAAAATCCAGTGGGGACGCCCCTAAAATGTTGATAACCCGCCTGTTATTTTTGTCTGATTTATCAGAACTTTGTTGATAAATTTTGTCGTGTTCCGACAAACTTTGGTCACAAATTGCACTTTTTATGTTCCTGATATCATTAAGCCCGTACTTTTTTTGAAGTATCTTCAGCATACAGCTTACATACTCCTTAAGGGCCGCTCCGCCTCCGGCAATGTAGTCATGCATGGAATTGGTGTGTACGGCAAAGGCCGGTATCCCCGTCTTTTTTTCTATCATTGAGGCTATGGCGTTATAATCCGTGCCGTTAAGATAGGGTATCGGAGAACCGCATATGGTTATAAATGCGGGCTTAAGCCTTTCAGCCGCATCAGAGACATCCTCCACGACCTTTTTATCATTTCCCATGATGGCGTCTATCTCCGTAAGTCCGGTGATATATATGAGGCTGTCCTTATCGTACCAGCGTGTCTCGTCATGAGTATTATAGGTCGAATTGCAGCCGGAGGGATCATGCATCACTATCATGCCCCCAAGCTCAAAAAGGGCCGAGCATACTCCTGAGGCATCCGCGGTATAGCACGGAGTTACTATATATGAATTTTCTATACGCAACTTTCACACCCCCATGCTTTTCTGACAATGATATCTTCTACGTCCTTTTCCGTCTTAAAGGCCTCCTCCATAAGTCCGCACAGCCTTATGATCCCGTCAAAGCCGAAAAGGCCTATGCCGTATACTCCGTTCACGAAATGCTTTGTACCTGTAAACCATGCGGCCTTCTGTCCGATGGCGATGGCTCCGGGCGCATTTCCATGGGAGACCCTGCCCTCCGGATGAACGATGGAATATATGTTCAGTTCCGGAAATTCCTTCCTTAAGGATGTATATGCAGCCTCCTCTTCAGGGTTGAAGGTTTCCGTATATACGCCTGTTACCTTAAATCCATGTGTGAGAAGGAGCGCCGCAAGCTCCAGAGGTCTTGGATGGAATGAAGAATCTATGCGTATCTCGGTATCCCCCACTGTCCTCAGGGCTTGCTTAAGGGCCCTGCCGCAGTCCTCCCTTAAGCTTTCTATCTCACGATCCATAAGCTCATGAAGCTCTGTATGCTCTCCATTATTTTTCCATGCAGACCCCATGCAGTTTTCATCTATCAGATCCGCAAGCTCATGCCACTGCCGCTCTATTGTATCCATATCAAAGGCCGCCGGCATGTAAAATGCGGCCCTGCCAAGACGGCCGCCCAGTCTTTCGAGAGCCATTTTTGCCGCAGGCTGGACAGCCATAAGCATGGCGCTTTTCCCTATGTCAAGGAATTCCTCATATGTAATTAATGTCGCCATTTCCTTAAATGTAATGGCGTTCATCTGCGGCCTTAAGCCCCTGCCGTCTTCTATCGCCTTAAAGTAGCTCTCAGGCAGATTTTTAAGTACAGGATTTACCGTCCGGCTTAAAACATTTGCCGCGGGACTTCCGGAAACAATTTCTATGATCTTATAAATGTCGCAGGTCTTATAGAGCGGAAGCTCGCTGCCTATAAGGCTGATGAGCGTGCTGTCCTGCTTTACGGGCTCTATCAGATCGTACATTGCCGCCCTGAGCTTTATATCCGGCGCCGGCTTTGCCTTCTGCAGTATGCAGTCCATAAAGCATCTTACAAAACGGATGTCCGGATATCTTTTTTCGAGCTCGCCGTAGATATGATCAAGGTTTGCTCCAAGATAGTGATGTACGCACACAGTAAACAGCAGTACCGCCGGAGGCATTTTCCCCGCCTCCTTAAGCCTGTCAAGACAGCGTGAAACTCCCTCTATGGTGACATCATCTATATCGGACATGGTCATGTCCTCTTCATCTAAGAGCACAAAGGAAAACCTGTCCTCAGTGTTCATTTCGGCGGCAGTCAGGACCACTCCCCTCATGCACCCGTCAGCGCAGACAAATATCTCCCTTGTCTCCGGGATCAGCATGCCTATATGTACTATATTCCAGGTCCCGTGGGCCGGTGAATTAAATTCCAGTCCCGGATAAAAGGGCTTTGGAAATGCCGCATCGCCTATATTAACGCAGCCTTCCCTCGTCCCCGGTTTAACTTTCTCCATATCTAAAATACCGTATAAACTTAAACTTTACCTTGCCCGCCGGTCTAATACAGCCTGACAAAACTTCAGCTTATTACATTTGAATAGGCGATCTTTACGGACACTCCCTGAAGCCTTCCTATCTTCCCGCCCAGACTGCTTATCACATCCTGGGGAGCGTCGATGGCTATGGTTATGATATTTATATTCTTTTCCCTGTAGGGGATGCCCATTCTGCCAATGATGTATTCCCCGGCCTCATGCAGCAGCTCGTTGATCTTTTCCGAGCAGCTGCTGTCCTCTGCGATTATGGCTATGACCGCAACTCTCTGTCCTTCCGGTGACATCCATGCCTCCTTTATACTCACTTCCTGCCTGTCCGCGACGTGCATTTTTCAGATCCCTGATATATCAGCAGATACGTGGAAGCAGCTCTCCTCCCGGCTGTGAAAGTATGGTCTCGCTGCCTATCTCGGTCTCCATTATCACCCTGCCCGGATGATCCTCAGTGACCCTTCCTATGACTGCGGCATTTCCTGAGTAAGGCATGCTCCTTAAGACTCCAAGTATCTTTTCCGATTCGCTTTCCGGCGCGATTATCACCAATCTTCCCTCACAGGCAAGATATAAAGGCTCCAGTCCCAGCATTCCGCAGACTCCCTTTACCTTTGGATCCACCGGAATGTCCGTCGCCTTTATATGTATGCCAACATTGCTCTGTCCCGTTATCTCATAGAGCACCGTTCCGACTCCGCCCCTTGTGGCATCGCGTATTACGTGTATATCCTTTGAGACCTCAAGCATGGCCTTTACCGTATTCCAGAGCGGAGCGCAGTCGCTGGTTACATCGGCCTCTATGCCGAAATCCTCCCTCTGAAGCATTATGGTGCAGCCGTGTCTTCCCACATCTCCGCTTACTATGACCACATCCCCCGGCTTTGCAAGGGCTCCCGAGGTATTTACACCCTCAAGGATCCTTCCGACTCCGGTGGTGGTTATGAATACTCCGTCCACCTGTCCCCTTCCGGCAACCTTGGTATCTCCGGAAACTATCTTCACTCCGGCCTCCTTAGCCGTAAGCTCCATTGCGGAGGCTATCTCCTCAAGCTTATCCATCGGAAAGCCCTCCTCGATAACGAAGGCGCAGGAAAGGTATAACGGCTCGGCCCCCATGCAGGCAAGATCGTTTACCGTCCCGCATATGGAGAGCTTGCCTATATTTCCTCCCGGAAAGAACTGAGGCGAAACTATAAATCCATCCGTAGTCATGGCTATGCGCCCCTTCGGTGCCTCAAGGACCGCGGCGTCGTCCGCGGTAAAATACGGATTGGTAAAATGCGCCTTAAAAACCGAATCTATAAGCTCCGAGGTCTGGCGTCCTCCTGCCCCGTGAGCGAGTGTCACTGTTTTGCCTAAATTTTCAATATTCATAACTTTCTCCTTACAGCTCTCCTCCGTACTGATAGTAGGCGGAGCAGGCTCCCTCTCCTGATACCATGCAGGCTCCGACCGGATGAGTCGGCACGCAGGCCGTGCCGAAGCACGGACAGTCTGAAGGCTTTATAAGCCCCTGCAGCACCTCTCCGCAGCGGCAGGCTTTATTTACCTTTCCGCTTATCTTTGGAAGCGCGTACTTTTTCCTTGCGTCATAGGCTGCGTATTCATCCTTAAGGCGCCTGCCCGAGCCCGGTATTATGCCGAGGCCGCGCCACTCGCAGTCGTACGCCTCCATGTACTTATTCATTATGCTCTTTGCCGCAGGGCTTCCCTCGTCTGTCACTACCCTCGGATAGGCGTTTACAAAGAACGGCTTTCCTTCCCGTACCTTGATCACTGCCGCCGCAAGAGCGGAAAGTATCTCATTTGCCGTAAATCCTGATACCACTCCGCTCACCCCTCTTTTGGCAAGCTCGATGCATTCAGAATTTCCCATTATGGCGTTTACATGACCGGGATAGAGATAAACATCGACATAATCCTTAAGCATCTCATAGGCCTTCGGCATGGTCTTATTTGCCGTAAGCAGGGAGAAGTTATCGATGCCGTCCTTTTCCGCCATGGAAACGGCTATGCAGCTTGCAGGCGTCGTTGTTTCAAAGCCCACTGATAAAAATACCACCTGCTCGTCCCTGTGGGCCGCGGCGTAGCTTTCCGCATCCATGGGGCTGTATACGATATCTATCTTTCCGCCCTGAGCCCTGGCTCCCGCAAGGCTCATTTCAGAGCCCGGTACTCTTATCAGATCCCCAAAGGTACATACGGTGCAGCCCTTTTCCAGCGCCAGCATGATTGCCTCATCTATAAATGCCACCGGCGTAACGCATACCGGACAGCCCGGACCCGATATGAGCTCGATATTATCAGGCAGCACCTGTCTGATGCCGAGACGGAATATCTCATGGGTATGAGTGCCGCAGACCTCCATTATACGCAGCTTCGGGCCGTCGTAGCTCTTTATTATATCTATGAGTTCCTCGTTTTTCATATGCCTGACCCCTTATCTCGCCGAAGTTTTCCTTAAATTTCCAATGAGCTCATCCGACTGCTCATCCTCATCCTCCGTTATCTTTGCTATGGCAACTCCCGCGTGTACCATAACATAGTCCCCCGGCTCCAGTGATTCCAGCATTGCCGAAGAAACCTCTAATTTAGCGCCGTTAGAATCTATCAGCGCAGTTCCGTCCTGTACTTTAAGTACTTTGGCCGAAAGTCCTACACACATGATTTTTATCCTCCCCGTTTTACTACGCTGTTTTTTACAAATGCTTCATTGCGTATACCGCCTGGCCCAAGGCTATGCCTCCGTCATTCGGCGGTATGAGATGATGTATCAGCACATTCATCCCGCATCTTTCAAGTTCATTTTTTACATATCCCAAAAGCAGGGTGTTCTGAAATACGCCTCCGCTTAAGGCCGCCGTCCTGCAGGCCTCAGGTTTTATTTCCGCTGCCGCGGCCACCGCGTCGGCCGTCATCTCCGAAAGGGCAAGATGGAAGTTCAGGGCCGTCCTTTTTATGTCCGTTCCCTTAAGACGTTCCCTTAACACTGCCTCCATCAGGCCGTTAGTATTAAGTATGATGCCTCCCTCACCTGCAGCATGCAGGGTATCTATATCAAGACATTCAGATCTGCCGCGGCTTCTTCTATTAAAATAAGCTGTGACGTCAAATTCCTTTGCTCCTTCCATTGCCGCGTACATGAGCGCAGTTGAGGCCTCGCCCTCAAAGCTTGAAGCCTTCTTTATGCCGAGTACGGCGCTCACGGCGTCAAAGAGTCTGCCGGCACTGGTCGAAGGCACCGTATTTATCATACGGTCAGACATGGCGGATATCACGAGATATTCGTCCTTACTGCAGAGCCCGAGCCTTAGACACATATCCATGCCCTTCTCTTTTCCGTACAGCCCGTTTATCATGGAAGCCGCTATGCGCCAGCCCTCCTTAGCGGACATATCTCCTCCGGCCTGTTTAAAGCCGTCGATATGTCCAAGCCGTTCAAAGCCGTCCCAGGTGCTGAAAAGTATCTCTCCTCCCCATATGGTTCCGTCCGTTCCATAGCCGGTACCGTCAAAGGAGGCGCCTATCACCGGAAGCTCCCGTCCGTTTTCAGCCATACAGGAAAGTATGTGGGCGTAATGATGCTGCAGCTCAAAGATCTTTATTTCCTGCAGATCTTCCTTACCTTCCTCACGGTTTTTCTGAAGCCCCGTCTGGCCGTCTTCCCGGCTGTCCTTTTGACGGTATTTATCTGATCCCTGAATACGTATTTCACCGGCATTTTCAGGGCGCTGTTGACTACCATCTTCTCCGCCGCTGCCCCGAGGCTCTTGCCAAGGACCGCCTTTAGTACCGGCCCGAATACCACTGCCACCGCCTTGGTGACCGTTGCTGTTATAAATGTTATTATCGGTATGACCGTCGCGTTCAGCAGCGCATATATCAGATCCGCCAACGGAGCTAATATCGTCTGCAGCAGCGCGATAATTCCCAAAGGATCCGGTATCATATCCCTTCTCCTCCCATCTTTTCTTCAATTCATAGGCAAGCTCTCTCGACCTGTACAGCGGATGCATGTCGCAGGCTATGGCCTCAGGCTTTGCCTCCAGCAGTGAACAGAACCTCCCTATGGTCTCGTCAAGAGCGTTTAAGGTCCTTACGTCGCCAAGGTCCCCCACATATGGCGAAGGATAGAACAGCTGTCCCCTGCCTATGCAGAAGCTGTTTTTAAGCTCGCCTCCGATGCCTATCACCGAAGGTATGCCTTCCTTATGCGCCTCTGGCGCAGACTCAAACAGCACCGGCAGCGGGGCATAGCCCCTTGAGCGCCGTATCATGTACGGCTCATCTTCAAACATGTCCATAACGGTGTCGTCCGCCCTTATGCGTATGAGCCTGTTGTGTGAAAGTATGGCGTCGCATAACGGCAGCAGCTCCTTCAACGCGTCATTATCATCCCTGCATATGGGAGCCCCGGATTCGTTGGCGCTTGTCATCACAAGACAGTCCGTCATGCTGATGCCGTCGTCATAATCAAACAGCAGCATCTGCAGCGGAGCGTATGGAAGCATTACCCCAAGCTTTGGATTTCCCGGTGCTGTCTCTTCGGATATCCCCGGCTTAAATTCAGCCGCTTCTTTACTTACTGTTTTCCTTTTTTCAAGCAGGATTATAGGCTTTTGATGCCCCGTTATAAGCTCTCTTATGATATCAGGACCGATAATGCACTCCCTTTCCACCGTCTCGATATCCTTCATCATGACGGCAAAGGGCTTTGCCGGCCTGTTTTTTAATCTGCGCAGCCTCTTTACCGCCTCACCGTTAAGGGCGTCGCAGCTTAAGTGAAATCCGCCTATGCCCTTTATCGCGACGATGCCGCCCTCCATGATCATATTCCTTGCGTGGGTTATGGCTTCCCGGCCTCTTAAGCCCGGACCGTCCGGTCCAAGGATATACACTTCAGGTCCGCAGTCATTACAGCAGACGGGCTGGGCGTCGTAGCGTCTCGTTTCAGGATCGTGATATTCCTGAAAGCATTTTCCGCACATTGGAAATTCCTTCATGCTCGTGCGTTCCCTGTCATAGGGAAGTCCCTCTAAAATGGTCATGCGTGGCCCGCAGTTCGTGCAGTTTATAAAGGGATGCAGATACCTTCTGTCTTCGGGATCATAAAGCTCCTTCCTACAGTCCTCGCATATGGCTATATCGGGAGATATGTATATCTCTCCCTTTGTACGGCCGCTTTCAATGATCGAAAAATCCTCGTATACAGCCGGCTCTTTCTCCGTATCGGTTCCTGACCCATGCTCTTTGCCGTTAAGCTCCTCCACGTCCGCCCTGATTATTGAAGCCCTTTTTGGCGGAGCTTCTTTAAGCAGCTTTAAGAAGGTCCCGCACTGCATATCAGTGCCCTGGGCGATTATCTCCACATAAGGCCCCTTGTTGCACACAGATCCCCTGATCCCTGCCTCCATGGCGTGACGGCTCACCGTGGGCCTGAAGCCCACCCCCTGTACTATGCCGTACACACGGATCCTTAAGGTCTTTGTTTTTTCCTTTTCACTGCCTGTCATATATTATATCCGTCTGTCTTCCAGATACCGCAAAATGCGGAAGATCTATAAATATAAGCTCCCTGTCTAAAAAGCTTTTTATATAAGGTATAGTCACAGCATCGGCAATTATGATGTCTGGGTCAGTTTCAGCAATGATCCTTTTAAGACCGGCCTCCCCGGACATGGCTCTTGCAGCGCCCTCCGACTTAAACCAAGTAGCCGCATGCGCCTCCTTTGCCCCAAGCTCCATGATAAGCCTGCAAAGCTCTGCGGCAAGGATCTCCTGGTGGACTATGAGCACTCTTTTTCCCTTATATATCTCCTTATTCGGATCCTCCGGCGTTATTTCTGATAATATCCTGTCCGCCCCGGGATACGCCGTAATGAACGGTACTCCAAAACGTTCCTCTAAGTACTGTGCCGCCTTCAGTCCTGACGGCGCTACGACTATATTTTTATTAGCATATGCGGCCCTTTTAAATGCATCAAGACCGCCGTCCGCTCCGTAGCAGCAAATGTCATCAGTTCCAAGGGCGTCTGCAAAAAACCGTCCCGGATCCTTTGAAAGCATATCCAGCGGCGAAGCCCCTATTATGCCCGTAAAGCCATCGGCCGGCAGGCGTTTCTGATCCCCTGACAGGCCTTCCGTGATACAGTCTGCCGGCCCCGTGTCTGCGGCTTCAGACTCAGACCTTTCAGCTGCAAAGGCCTTAAACAGCTCGAGGTACGCCTTTTCAGCCCCTTCGTCATAAAGTCCCGTGCCTGTGGTATCTATCCCTATGACCTTGAGCCCCGTATCCTTTTCCGCCATCCGCTTTATGGCCTTATAGTCGGTTCCTATAACGGCAGGCACCGGCGTGCCTATTACTGCGGCAAAGTTCGCGTCTATCACGCTGGCCGCCCGCTTTATTTTTTCCACTAAATGATCATCCCTGCCGAGGATGGCGTCCATATCCCTTAAGCCCGCGCTGAATATTGCGCTCTTTTCATCAAGCCATCTCGGCTCATCAAATCCGCAGACATTCCCGGCGCAGCCTCCGGCGTCACATATAACGGTAAGCCCTCCCAGTCCGTAAAATACCGAGGACGCTCCGGACTGATCCGGAGCAAAGGGAGGAAGGAACAGTCTCATCCCCCGGACGTCTGTTTTCTGGTCCTTAATAAGTTCCACACCGCTCTGCTCCAGGACATCCTGCTCAGCCGATCCTCCTTTGACATTTTCCAAAGACTCTGCCAATGGCACCGGCTTAAGCACCCGGACTCCCTCCGGCCCTTCCTTTTTATCGGAATAATATCTCAGCCTTACTCCATCCTCAGGGGCTTTGGCTGCGGAATTATACAACCCGTACAGTTCTTCAAAAAGATGCCTTACCCCGGAGAAACTAAATGGCTGGGTGTCCCCATTCCAGTTTAAATGCCTGCTCTCCGGATGGTAATAGGCCGCATCCTTTCCTATGGTGATGTCAATTTTCAGTCCGTCATTTTCATAATAGAGCATTCCCGGATCAAGGTTCGACATTATCTCAGTGTCCGGAGAAAGCTCCGCTATTTTCCTGATATATATGAAGTTCTCTTCTGTGACCGTGCCGAATATCTCCGATACGGTAAAGCCCTCCCGGATCAGGGCATAAGCAAGCTCAAAGGGGTCTCCGTTCATTATCTCCCCTACCGCAAAGGAAGGGAGCTTTTCCCTGCCCTTAAAAATACCTTTAAATCTCTCTATGGCCTCTCTGGCAGCTTCCTTTTGCCTGGATACATCCACGCTAAAGCCAAGAGCCTTTCCGAGGGCCTTGTACTGGGACTCTATCTTATCCATCTGGTACAGACGCTTAAGCTCGATATAAGGTATCTTAAGGCGTTCCTCCAGATCAGCCGCTGCCGGCCTTGCTTCAGGGTTTAAGACCACATTGAAATTGGCCTCCCCCATATCCGTAAATTCATCATAATCCCGGCAGGCCGATACCTCCCGTATCTTCTTTATTCCCATGGAACGGAAGACATCATAGAGCTCACAGTCCTTTGCGAGGGGCGAGAAAAAGCCCAGTATGTTTATACTCGTGCTTACTTTTTTTCTTTCCTCAAGCAGCGAATATATGGACTGCCTTATATGCACCATTGGAGGCTTTCTTCCCTCTCTTGTAAGCGCATACATATAGCTTGGCCTCACCGGAACCCCGGCCTTTTCCTCAGCCTTTTTAGACACTCTGTCCATGTCTGTGCCAAGCAGGGCGTCCACGCAGGTAATGCATATCATAATGACAGAAGGCTTTTTCCCAGTCCTTTTTAAGACCTCCTCAGCGACCCTGGCCGCAGCCTCAGGGATCTTATTTAAATGCCTTCCTGTGACGATATCCGCCTCGTCCATATCTAAAAAGAAAAACCGGTCCCTGTATTCTGTCCTGTCCCCTATGCCTGAGGTATTTCTGCCGCAGCATCCCGGAGACACTACTAAAAGCACCGAGCCCGGAACAGTAAGCGAGGCCCTCTTTACGCCAAAACCCTCAGCCCCCGGTGAGTTAAATGAAAGCGCCGCCGGGGAACTCAGTATCAGATGCTCCGCCGACTTAAACTGTAACGGAAGCCCGTCCATGCCGAGGCCATTTAGTTCTGAGGCCGTTATCTTAAACGCCCTGCCCTTAAATTGATCCTTATCCATACCCATATCGATTTATCCCGAAATAATTGCCTGCTGACCGCCCAGACATTTAAAAACATCATGCAAACTGCCTGCCAGAGGGCTCAGCCCTCTCCAAGAAGCTTTTTTGCAAGCTCCATAAAAGTCCTGCTTACCGGAAGATCCATATCTCCCTCTATCACCGTCTTGCCCTGGTCCTCATAGTAATTGATATCCTTTGACCTCGGTATCTCTCCTATTATCTCAAGGCCGTTGGGATCCGTAAAAGCGTGGACCTTTGCATTTTCATCCTCTACATTCCTGTGGTTTAAAATGACTCCCCTTACTCTTGCGTAACTCCTGTCCTCAAAGTTTTTTACGGCCTGATAAATGTTATTGGCGGCGTAAAGAGCCATTTTTTCTCCGGAGGTCACTATCAGCACCTCGTCCGCGTAGCCCTCCCTTATGGGAGCCGCAAAACCTCCGCAGACCACGTCGCCGAGCACATCGTACAGGACCACGTCCGGCTTCCAGGTCTCAAAGAGCTTCATTTCCTCCAAAAGCTGGAATGTGGCTATTATGCCTCTTCCAGCGCAGCCAAGCCCCGGCGTCGGTCCTCCGGTCTCTATGCAGAGTATCCCTCCATAGCCGACCTTTGATATATCCTCTATGCTTTCAGGCTCCGCATCCATATCTCTCATATAATTCATGACAGGGAGCAGCGGTTCTCCGTTAAGCAGATTGATGGTCGAATCCGCCTTGGGATCACAGCCTATCTGAATCACACGCTTGCCCAGGCTTGCAAACGCCGCTGCCAAATTAGCCGTTACCGTTGATTTTCCTATGCCGCCCTTGCCGTAGATCGCTAATTTTAATATGCCCATTGCCTTTTATCCTCTTAGTCCTAAGTCACCTTAAACGTACGCTGCCCTAAAGCCATAAAAAAGCCCTTTTATGCCGGAAATGACATAAAAGGGCATGCTGAGCCTTTCAGCACACGTCCTTTATCCATGTCTTCGGGCTTGATAAATCTCGCTGTCAGTACTTTGGGACATGCTGTATCATCGCATTGATATTTTTTTAACTATATGTGGATTATAGCAAAAACACCGCCGCAGTCAATCCTTGCGGCGGTGTCTTTATGTTCAAAATCACGTAAGTCCCGGATCCTGAATGCTAAGCAGCACTCTTTCTATATCCTCCCATGCGTTGAGCTCGAGGTCCGGACGCACCGGACTGTCCCCATCAAGGGTATCATTAGCCTTAAACTGCGGGTTATACCATATGGAAACTATCCCACTGTTTACTCCACCCCTTATATCCGAGGAGAGGGAATCGCCTATGATAACTGTCTCTTCTCTTTTATATCCCGGTATCCTTTCAGCTGCCCTCTCAAAAAATCTTCTGTCCGGCTTGTTAAAGCCTATCTCCTGCGAGATAAATATGCCGTCAAGATACTCCTCTAAGTCTGAGCTCCTTATGCGGCCGTACTGTACCCTTGCAGTCCCGTTGGATACAAGATACATCCGGTATGACGGCTTAAGCCTCTTAAGGGCTTCATGGGCTCCCGGCATGTAATAATGGCCTCTGCTCAGGTTATTTTCATATTTTTCACGAGCCGTCTCCGGAGGGATATCAAATCCTTCCTCTTTAATAAACACCTCAAATCTCCGGGAAAGGACCTCATTTCTGGTCATATGTCCAAGCTCCAGCTGCTTCCAGTGCCATTTGTTAATGGCTGAATATCTTTCTGCGGCATCGTCTCCGGCCTTCACCCCAAAAGACTCAAGCATTTTTAAGAGCGCCTCGCGCTCCGCCCTTTTGAAATCAAATATGGTGTCATCCAGATCCAAAAGTATGTTCTTTATCATTCGTGGAACTTACAGCTCCATTCTGTTACCTTAAGCCTGAATACAGCCGTCGCCTTTATGGCCTCGTCGTTAAACTGTATATCCTTTCTGTCGGTATACTGGGCGAATATTGCCTTAAAGGCCTCCTTTTTGGAATCTGTATCCTCAAGTATGGAGATATCTCCCTTACCCATTATGCTCTTAAAGGCAAAGGAATAGCCGCATCCCGTTTCCTGAGGCTTAAGCTCATGTCCGCAGTCCATTTCGAAGGATACGACCGGCTGCTTTCTGATGAGGTCTATCTTTTTACCTTCCCCTGCTCCATGAAAATATATCACAAGGCTGCCGTTTTCAACAGTATGTCCGAAATTGACCGGCACCATATATGCCAGCCCGTCCTCGTCAATAAGTCCTATCCTGACGCAGTCGCACTCCCTGACTGCCTCAAGCATGACAGCCTGATCCGTTATCTCCCTGTCCTTTCTGCGCATAATATCCTCCTGCCGAATAAAATTTGTGTTTAAACGCATTTTGTTCCCGTAACAGATTTATTATACCATACCGATTAAGTTTATGGATATACCGGAAAGTACCGCATGACACGTGTACTTTTTAAGTCAGTACCGCATGGCGCGGCATTTTCACACATTATCCAAATAATGAAAATCTTTTCTTTTCATAGGGCTCGGCAGCGATACCTGTAACCGTATAGCCCTTTGCGGCTATGACTGCCTTAACGGCGTCTTCATCTACCGGCTCCTCAGAGATTATCACTGTCTCCCCCTTGGTATGGGAGGAGCTTACCTTTTTTACATTGAAATTCTTCCTTATTTCATCGTTTATATGTGCCTCGCACATTCCGCAGGCCATACCCTTTACCTTAAGCGTAGTTTTGATCATGATATCCCGCTCCTTTATCAAACCTGTTTTGATAATTGTATTTGTTAGCCTTAACTAACTCAATTTAAAAGTCTATCACTTCCACCGGTTTTGTCAAGGGATGCCTATTCATATCTGACAGACACAGATATTTATATGATATCGCAATTTTTGATTTTATATCCTCCCACTGCATAATTATCAAGCTTGACGCGCTCAAGAGATTTAACTATAATCAAAATGTAAAATTTTAGTGGACTTTTCCGGATTCAGTCATCTTTTTACCACACAGTTATATTGTGATAGCTGCGTGGCTTTTTTATTATCTGTATTCGGAAAATGCTGCCAGAATGTAGGATGGTTATATATGGAAAACAATTTTCTGTGTCTTATCAAGACGCGCCGCAGCGTGAGGGCCTATAAATCAGAACCTGTATCTTCTGAGATCTTGAATGCTATACTGGAAGCGGGGACTTACTCCCCTACCGGTGGAGGACATCAATCTCCCATCATTATTGCAATTACAGACCCTAAATACCGACATGAAATTGCAGATTTAAACGCGGAAGTGATGGGGTGCAGCACAGATCCATACTATGGCGCGCCTGTTGTAGTTTTAGTTTTAGCCGATGGCTCTGCGGATACTTTTATAGAGGATGGAAACTGCCGGAATCCTTACGCGGCGTCGGCGCGATCGCACTTGGTTATCCGGCTAAAGAATCAGATCAGCCCGCAGCCCGGAAACAAAACTATATAGTACGGATTTGATATTCAGGCTGGAGCAACATTTATTCTGGCGTTCGTGTTCTTTTTAACGATGCTTAGCACAGTAAAATCAGGAAGGGGATACTATATGGAAATACAGATTAAAAAGGGGCTTGATGCCCTGCAGGCAGAAGCCGTACTTCGCCTTCTGTCACAGACAATATGGGCATGTAACAGGGATAAAGAAGCAATTATGGAGTCATGGAAGCACTCTGTCTGTTACGGTGCCTATACCGCAGACGGAAAACAAATCGGATTCGCGAGGGTCATAACAGATTATGCCACCCATTACTATATTTGTGATGTAGTTGTGGATGCTGATTTCCGTCACAAGGGTGTAGGGACCGCCCTCCTGAAAACGATTACGACGGAGGATACCTACCGCTCCTTGTTGGGAATGTTAATCACAGAAGAGGCTGAGCATTTTTACGAGCCGTTTGGTTTCAGAAAAGATTCCATCTGCTTTATGACAAGAAAAGGAATGCCGGAGTCGGCCACGAATGAATGATGCTTTGTCCCTGCCTATGGTTTTATCCATGCCTTTAATTCTCTCTATAAAGTTTTAGACAGTTTCTTTAACATGAGAAATCAGCGAAAAAGCTGTTACAGTAATTGTCAAAAGCTATTTTTAATTATAAAATACTCTGTACGCAAAATGTTTATATGTATTGAAATTCACTTTAATATTCAGATAAATAAACATTTATCGTATTTTTATCCAAGGAGAATTGTAAAATGGCCATAGAAAAGGTAAGAGAGTATTTTAAGGCCTTCGGCATGGAGGACCGCATACTTGAGTTTGATGTATCCAGCGCCACCGTTGAGCTGGCTGCCCAGGCTGTGGGCTGCGAGCCTGAAAGAATAGCCAAGACTCTTTCTTTCATGCTGCCGGAGGGTCCCATACTGATCGTTGCTGCCGGCGACGCCAAGATCGACAACCGCAAATTTAAGGATCAGTTCCATACCAAGGCAAAGATGCTTACGCCTGATGAGGTGGTAGAGCTCGTGGGACACGCCATCGGCGGCGTCTGCCCTTTTGGCATAAATGAGGGCGTGACTGTTTATCTTGATGAATCTCTTAAGCGGTTTGAAACTGTCTTTCCTGCCTGCGGAAGCTCTAACAGCGCCATTGAGCTTACGATCCCTGATCTGGAAAAATATTCCGGATATTCAGCCTGGATCGATGTCTGCAAGGGCTGGGGCGAAGAAGCCTGAAAAACAAAGGGCAGTCCATCCCGCCTCCCGGCTTAAGCCGGTACTTACACGGCGCATGGCTGCCTTTTATCTTTTGTCGATTTTTTCTTTTTATTTTACGACCTTTATAAGGCTCTCGTCGGATTGATGGATCCCCGTTACCGAATAAACAGCCCATTCCGCGATATTTGTGGCGTGGTCTCCTATACGCTCCAGATACTTTGCGATCATCATTATGTCTATGGCCTTTTCCGCGTTTTCACGATTGCCTGTTTCTTTATTCTGGGAGATTATGTCTATGATCTCTCCCTTGATCTCATTAAAGAGGTTGTCCACCACATCGTCGTAGGCTATGATCTGTTTCGCAAGATTGACGTCCTGCCTTACATATGAATTTACGCTCTCAGTGACCATATGTATAACTGCTCTGGCCATTTCAGATATCTTTGTCATATCAAGGATATGGTCTCCGTGGATATATTCCATAAGCTCGGCTATATCAGAGGCCTGATCTCCTATACGCTCCATGTCAGTTATCATCTTAAGGGCCGCAGAGACCTGTCTTAAGTCGCTGGCCACCGGCTGCTGCTGCAAAAGCAGCTTTAAGCACAGGGATTCCACATCCCTCTCGCTGCGGTCGATATCGGCGTCGATCATGGCAACGCTTCTTGCATCATCTATGTTATCGTTTATAAGCGAGTCCGTAGCAAGAGTTATCACGGTCTCACAAAGCTCGCCCATCTCTATGAGCTCTGCGTGGAGCTTTTTCATCTGCTCCGTAAATCTGTCTCTCATGTTCTTTAACTCCCTCCGGATCAGCCAAATCTTCCCGTGATGTAGTCTTCCGTCCTCTTATCCACAGGGGTGGAGAACAGCTTTTCCGTATCCCCGTATTCGACCATCTCTCCTAAAAGGAAAAATGCTGTTTTATCCGAAATACGCACTGCCTGCTGCATGTTGTGGGTCACGATTATGATCGTATATTTTTCCTTAAGCTCCATGGCAAGATCCTCTATCCTTGAGGTGGATATAGGGTCGAGAGCGCTGGTAGGCTCATCCATAAGAAGGATGTCCGGCTCTACCGCAAGGGCTCTTGCGATACAGAGCCTCTGCTGCTGTCCGCCGGAAAGTCCAAGAGCTGATTTTTTAAGCCTGTCCTTTACTTCCTCCCAGATGCCGGCTCCCTTTAACGACTTTTCGACAATGCCGTCCAGCTCAGATTTTGCAGTGATCCCATGGGTACGAGGCCCGTAGGCTATATTGTCATAAATGCTCATAGGGAAAGGATTAGGCTTCTGGAAAACCATGCCTATTTTGTGCCTGAGCTCATTTACATCCATTGAGGGATCATATATCTCCTGGCCCCTGTACTGTATGCTTCCGGTTATCCTCACATCCGGGATAAGATCGTTCATGCGGTTAAGGGATTTTAAAAATGTGGATTTTCCACAGCCCGAAGGCCCGATGAGCGCCGTTATGGCGTGCTCCGGAATATCCAGCGTAATATCTTTAAGTGCCTGGGACGGACCGTACCAGAGGCACATATCTTTTATAGAAATAATCGTATCCATATGATCTAAATATATCCGTAATTTTTTAAATTGACCGTGGTGCGCCTTTTACAGTCCGCCGTCATGCTCTCTTTTTCTTGAAGTATGCTCCGACCAGACGGGCGGCAACATTTAAGATAAGGGTAAGGATGACAAGGATGGCCGCTATTCCAAAGGCAACTCCGAACTCACCCTGCTCCTTGGCATAGACGTAAAGCGCTACGGTAAGAGTCGCTCCTGCGCTCTGAAGGCCCTTTACCACTCCGTTTAACGCATGGGCGAAGCCTGCGGTAAAAAGCAGCGCGGCAGACTCTCCTATGATACGTCCCGTTGCAAGGATGCATCCGGTTATTATGCCGTCGATACAGTTTGGAAGTACCACAGTCCTTATGACCCTCCACTTTCCTGCTCCAAGACCAAAGGCGCCTTCACGATAGCTCTGAGGCACGGTTTTAAGGCTTTCCTGGGCCGTGCGCATGATAGTAGGAAGGTTCATTATCACGAGGGTAAGTGCGCCTGCCATAAGAGAGGTCTTAAGGCCCATGAACTGGCAGAAGCAGAGCATTCCCACAAGTCCGTATATGATGGAAGGTATGCCTGAGAGTGTTTCAGCCGCATACTCTATTATCCCCGCAAGCTTTTTGTTGGTCGAATATTCCGTAAGGTAAACTGCGGCCCCTACTCCAAGAGGCAGTACGATGATAAGCGATGCAAGGACTATGTAAACAGTGTTTAATATATCCGGAAGTATTCCTATATTTCCCGAAAGATAGCTTGGGGAAGTTGAAACAAAATTCCAGGATATATTAGGTATGCCCTTATAGAGCACATATGCAAGTATGAACACCACTAAAGCGCAGGTTACCATGGCACAGATCCACATCAATATCGTCATGGTATTGATGTAGGCCTTCCTCTTAAAGGAAAGCGGCTTTTTTATCGTGGCGGCACCGGAGGTGCTGCTCAAAGCCCCGCTGTATCCACTGCTCTTTAAATGGCCTTCAACATTAAAGGCATCCGCGGATGTATTTTTCTTTTTTGTCTCAGCAGCGATCATATCAGTTCTCCTTGTCACGTTTCATAAGGAAATTAAGCGCCGCGTTGATCATCATGATAAACATGAACAGGACCAGAGCTATGGAGAACAAAGCCTGTCTCTGGAGTCCCGACGAATATGACATTTCGCTTGCTACCGCTGTCGTAAGGAACCTTACGCTCTCAAACAGCGACGGCATGTTCGGTGCATTTCCCGATACCATCATTACCGCCATGGCCTCGCCTATGGCACGTCCCACTCCGAGTACCACCGCTGCGGCTATACCGCTTTTTGCAGCAGGTACGGAGACCCTGAAATATGTTTCTATCTCAGTAGCTCCAAGGGCGAGAGAAGCCTCCTCATATTCCTTTGGAACCGCTTCAAGCGCCGTAAGGGATACGTTGATTATGGACGGCAGAGTCATTATGGCCAGTACGATTATGGCCGCAAAGAGACTGGCACCGTCCGGGATATCAAAAAGCTCCCTTATGCCCGGTACGAGCACGAGCATGCCTACAAGACCGTAAACTACCGATGGAATGCCTGCGAGGAGGCTGACAGCCTCCTCGATGATCATCCTTACTTTGAACGGCGCTACCTTTGCTGTAAACACTGCAGTCATAAATCCTATCGGCACTCCTATCAGCATGGCTCCCGCAGTACCGTATATACTTGTGAGAATAAAAGGGAGGATTCCGAATTTTGGTTCAGCGGCCGTGGAAGCCCATTCCTCGCCGAAAAGGAAATCTACGATGCCTATCTCCCTTATGGCCGGTATCCCCGCGATCACTAAGTATATCGTGATCAGAAGCACGCATGCTATGGTGATAAGGCCCATTATGAGGAAGATCCCGTGTACAACTGTTTCTAATTTGTGCCTGTTCATAGTTCTCCTTTAGTGGATGGCTACTGCTCCTGCCTGTGCGATAAGGTCAGCCACGTCTGAAGACATTGCGTAGTCATAGAACGCCTGTGCCTGCGGTGAAAGCTCCTCGCCGTCCTTTGTTACAAGTACGAAAGGTCTCTGGATCTTATAGCTTCCATCCCTTACCGTATCCTCAGTTGCCTCTACGCCCTCAACGGTGATGGCCTTTACTGAATCGGATATTGAAGAAAGGGAAGCGTATCCTATTGCTGAAGGGTTCTGTGAAAC
The DNA here is from genome assembly GCA_944381575.1 of uncultured Lachnospiraceae bacterium. GTDB lineage: Bacteria > Bacillota > Clostridia > Lachnospirales > Lachnospiraceae > Avilachnospira. Next base: position 189,897 of record CALWLS010000002.1, read on the forward strand.
CGTGGTGATAACATCTCCTGTTGATGTAAGCTCCTGACGATACTGGCATGCGTCCTCAGTTCCGGTGATGGACTCAAAGCCGTCCCTTGTTCCTGAACCTGCCTCACGTCCGATGAGAACGATCTCCTCGTCGTTTCCGCCTACTTCGCTCCAGTTTGTGATCTCACCTGTATACATCTTGCCGATCTGCTCAATGCTTAAGTCCTCTACAGGATTTTCAGGATTTACGATGATAGCGATTCCATCAAGGCAGAGAGTCTCTCCTTTAAGGCCCGACTCAACCTCTTCATCCTTAAGGGCACGGCTTGAAAGACCTATGTCGCAGCGTCCCTCCTGAACAGCCGTTATACCTGAACCCGAACCTGTAGGGTTATATGTAAATGTTACGTCAGGATATTCCTGCATGAATGACTCTCCGAGGATGCCTATAACTGACTCCATGGATGTGGATCCGTCAGTTGCTACGGCGCCTGATAATGCCTCTGCCTCGGATTCTGCTTCTGTTTCAGCCTCGGTCTCGGCTTCAGTTTCAGCATCTGCAGCTGCTGCAGTGGTGGTTTCAGCCTCTGAAGCTGCCGCAGTGGTCTCTTCTGTGCTGCTTGAGCATCCTGCAAGCACCGATACTGCCATTAATCCGCTTAAAATCAATGCTAATGACTTTTTCATAATCTTTCTTCTCCTTTTTCATGCCGAATGCATTTTTTCCTTATAAAATCGGCACCTGCAGGATTCTTCTTTTGGAATCGGCACACCTTTTAGTCCTTTTGCTTTTGATATGCGCTCCTGCTTTTTGATGCCGGCCCCGACGGTCCCCCGTCTGAACATCTATAATCTAAAAAACAAATGTAATGGTTTTTATCATATATTTGTAAAATCTTTTTAAAGTCGGTCCATTGTTTGGATTTATGCCGATACAAAGACCGGTATGGAAATGCCGGCGTATGCAGGCAATTAAAAAAGCACCGTACGGCGCCCTGTTTAACCGGCTCCTCGGTGCTTTACTATCATTTATGCCTGATCTTTTATCTGTCCCTGCGTACTGATCCACCCTGCTCTATTAAGTTTTTCAGTGTTACTGAATCAAGATATTCGTTTATTATCTTTTCCAGCTCCTGCCATACCGGCAGCGAGCTGCAGCCGTCCGCATGCGGACAGGTCATCTCTCCCTCCAGACAGGAGACCGGCGCAAGGGATCCCTCCGCCACTCTCAATATCTCTCCTATGGAATAGGAATCCGGCTGTCTTTTAAGACGGTAGCCCCCCTTTTTTCCTCTCAGGGTCTCCACCAGCTCTCCCTTTACAAGCATGGAAATTATGCTCTCAAGATATTTTTCGGATATGCCCTGCTTTTCCGCTATCATTGGCAGAGGCATATAGCAGCCCTTTTCGAACTGCGCAAGCTCCTCCATTATCGTAAGCGCGTATCTGCCTTTTGTTGAAATAAGCATTCAATACCTCCGGTTTCAAAAACGGAACTCACGTTTCACTTATCATTCAGACTTATTTTCCTCTCCGTCTGTTATATAATTTACTTCCTTATATAATTCCTGAGGAGTTTCATTACACGGCTCAAAATCATCTATACTTCCCTTAAAACTCAGGAAATCAAATGCATACTGCACCTCAAGGGCCGTTCCTACAGGCAGCGCGCTCTCATCTATATCAAAGAACGGGCTGTGATTGTCAGCTCCCGTTCCTATATCCTCATTTTCTATGCCTATGAAGGCCATGGCGCCTGGATACATCCTTGCGGCGGCGGAAAAGCTTTCCGACGCAGTCCACCTTCTGAAATTGACCTCTATGCCATCCCCAAGCTTCCTTGCGGAGCCTCTTGCAATACCGGCGCAGGTAGGGTTATTGACCGTAGGGATTATTGGCCCTATCTGCTGCTTGATCTCGTATTTGCAGCCGTAGGTCTTACATATATTATTGAGGAATTCGTGGAATTTGTCATAGACCGTCTTTCCCACTTCCGTATCATAATATCTGTAGGAACCCGCAAATGTCAGCCTGTCAGGGATGATGTTCCATACCTTGCCGGCCGATACCAGTCCAAGGGAAAATGAGCAGGTCTTGTCTGCCGGTATGAACCTTACGGGTATCTCGCTCACAGCCTGATATATGGCCATAAAGCAGTCTATCGGGTTGTTGGCTATATAAGGAGTAGAACCGTGTCCGCCCTTACCGGTTATCTCCACCTCAAAGCCGTAAGCTCCCGCCGTCACCGGCCCGTCGAGTATGGCCGCGGTTCCTGCCTTTAAGCCGGTACCTCTCACATGCTCGGCAAAGCAGCCGTCAACCTTTATCTTGTTGTCATAGATAAATTCCAACAGGTCACAGAGACAGCCGCCCTTTTCCTCAGCCCTCTCAAAGGCAAGTATTACTCTGCCGTTAAGCTTTTCTATCTCAGCTTCGCGTTCCTTTAACATCCTTGCCGCCCCAAGCAGCATGGCGGTATGAGCGTCATGGCCGCAGAGATGCGCCACCCCCGGCACCTTTGAAACGCTTACCTTCCTGCCCATGAAGTTATTTTCGCTTTCCTCTATCTTAAGGGCGTCAATGTCAGCTCTTAAGAGAACGGTCCTCGCCGTATTGTCCCTCAGTCCAATAAAACCGAGCACGCCTCCCTTAGGCACTATGACATATCTGATCCCAAGCGAATTAAGCCTCTCGGTGATAAATTTGACAGTCTCGTCTTCCTCGTGCGAAAGCTCAGGATTTTCGTGCAGATAACGCCTGTCGGCTATAAGCTCATCCTTTATTTTTTTTGCTTCATCCAGATAGTTCATCTCATATCCCTCTTAATAAAATACACTTGCTGGTGTTTTTCTTATACGCTTTCTATAGATGCAGACTGTAAATATAAGGCCGCATGCTTTATATCCCGGCAATGTCCTCATGGGGCAGGGTGTTCCTGACCTTTTTATAATAAATTATATATATCGCGGTTATGAGCACCCAGCTCACCGGCCATGACAAAAGTATCACCGTATAGGTATGGAATACTAAAAATACAGTATTGAGCCACAGTATCCTGAATCCGCAGATGGCGCATACCGAGATCAGCATGGACTCCTTTGCCTTACCAAGGCCCTTTAGCGCCGATGAAAATCCCGTCATGAAGACTTCCATCCACATCATCGGGCCTATAAACATCAGCCTGTAGGCTCCGAGCTCGATTATATCCGCCTCCTTGGAATATAATCCCATCAGGAAGCGCCCGAATATAGCTAAGAATATGCCCGCCATAAGCGTCAGTACAAATCCTATTATCAGGGCGGTCTTTACCACTAACTCTATCCTGCTGTATTTCTTCGCTCCCACATTCTGGCTTAAGAACGTAAGCAGCGTACTGCCGGCTATATTAGGCAGGATGTATACGAAATTCTCTATGTTGCAGGCCGCCGCGCTTCCGGCTATGACCACGGTTCCGAGAGAATTGATGGCAGACTGGATCAGCACATTGGTTATGCCGAACATACTGCTCTGTACGGCGCATGGAACCCCGGTATCAAGTATCTCCGTAAGACACTGCCTGTTTATGGCAAGCTTTTCCGGATGAAGCCTTAAGTCCTGCTCCGCCCTCATAAGGGATCCCATCATAAGTATGCAGGAAACATAGTTGGATATGGTGGTGGCGTAAGCTACTCCTGCCACGCCCTGATCCATGACTATTACAAAGAACAGATTGAGTATGACATTCAGCACTCCCGAGGCAAACAGGAAATACATGGGCTTTCTCGTGTCCCCGACGGACCTTACTATTGCAGCGCCCGCATCATATAAGGCTATGCCCGGAAGTCCGGCAAAATATATGGTAAGATATCTCGCCGACTGATCTATGATCTCCTCCGGCGTACCGATAAGCTCCATTATGAGCCTTGAGGCCGCCATGCCTATGAGGCCCATGGCTATGCTGAATATCAGCGACGAAAGTATTGCCGTATGTACGTCAAGCGTCACGCGCCCTCTGTTTCCTGAGGCGTAGTCCCTCGCTACCACATAGTTTACGCCCACATTGAATCCCACAAGGAAATTAACGATGAGCGAAACGGTAGAGGTGGTGGCCCCAACGGCCGCCAGCGCATTACCTCCGACATATCTGCCTACGACTATGATATCAGCGGCGTTAAATAACAGCTGCAGCACACTGCTCAGCACCATCGGTACAAGGAAAATGAGCATTTTCCTGTAGAGCGGGCCATGAAGCATGTCTATCTCGACAGTCTTACTTTTACCCATATACCATACCCCCAATATCATCCTGTGATCTTCAGGATTTTCCCGGTATATAAAAAATCCGTTGTATTCCTACAACGGATTAATTATATAACAAACTGAAGATAATTTCTCTACCGTTTTACAATTTCATTACCTTTATTCCTTACCGGAATAAAGCTGTACTGTCCCGGCCGCTTAAATGCTTTTTATCGTATCTATCAGATAGTCCGTGAATTCCGCCGCGGTAGCTCCGTCCGCATGACCCGTCATTACTACCTTTTTCTCAGATTCAAGGCAGATATCAAGGGCTTTTGAAAGCCTGTCCGCCTTATCCGTAAACGCGATATGCCTTAACAGCATCTCCAGCGCCCTTATGATGCTGGAAGGATTGGCGTATTCTCCCTCTCCCCTTTCCATCTTTCTTGGAGCGGAACCGTGTATCGCCTCAAACATGGCGTATCTGTCTCCGGTGTTGGAACTTCCGGCAGTCCCTACGCCTCCCTGAAGCTGTGCCGCCTCATCCGTGATGATGTCTCCGTAGAGGTTAGGCAGTATGAATACCTCGAAGCTGCTCCTTATGGCAGGATTTACGAGATTGGCCGTCATTATGTCGATATAATAATCGTCCACATTTATACCCGGGTAATCCAGAGCCACCTCATGGCAGATCTCCGAAAACCTTCCGTCGGTCTTTTTAAGGATATTTGCCTTGGTAACTATTGCCACGTTGGTCTTGCCATTATTTTTGGCGAATTCAAAGGCTGCCCTGGCTATGCGCCTCGTGCCGGACTCCGTGGTCACCTTGAAATCCATGTTGAGCTTGCCCGGTATGCTTATGCCGCTGCTGCCGAGAGCGTACTCTCCCTCCGTATTTTCACGGAAGAAAGTCCAGTCGATGCCCTCCTCCGGAATGCTTACAGGCCTCACGTTGGCGTAGAGATCAAGAGCCTTCCTCAGGGCCACGTTAGCGCTCTCAAGAGTCCCTCCCTTAAGGGTAGTAGTAGGCCCCTTAAGCAATACGTCGCAGGACTTTATCTCCTCCATGACGTCATCCGGCACGGCCTGATTTTTCTCCATGCGGTTTTCTATGGTAAGGCCCTCTATATTTTTGACAACTACCCTGCCGGATGCGATCTCATCCTTTAAGAGCTCATCCATTACCCTCATGGCTTCTCTGGTTATGATAGGTCCTATGCCGTCGCCTCCGCAGACTCCTATGGTGATGGTCTCCATGTTTTTGAAGTCCTTTGGCGCCCCGGCGTTTTCCATATTATTTTCGCGCTCTATCTGTGAGAGCAAAAGCTTCCTGAAATGTTCAACGGCATCATTTACCGACTTGTTTATATCTTCCATATCCCTCTAAACTCCGTTATTCCCTGCGCTGTTTTACTTTGCTGATCTCCCCAAAGCTTAATCCGTCTCCGGCAGATCCTTTATCCTGTCCCTTGCATCTATCGTATGGGTTATTATCCTTTCCTTTGCAAGCTTCGGATCCCTTGCCTTCAGCGCCTCATATATGCTGAAATGCTCCTTTAACGACTCCTGCGCCCTGGATTTTTTGCTGACCGAGGCCTTTCTGAATTTGGTCATCTTCCTGTGCATCGGAAGCAGCACGTCCTTATAGGCCTGGCTCCTGCAGCAGGTATATAAAAGCTCGTGGAACTGGGAATCCAGGTCCTTGATATTGTCGGCGTTGTCCTTTGGATCGCCCTTTTCCACATAATATTTCTGAAGGTCCAGGATGTCTCCCATCCTCTTTAACTCATCATCGGTTATATTTTCAGCAGCTCTCTCTCCGATGGTGCCCTCCAGCATGATGCGTATGTCGTACATGTCCAGCATGTCGGCCTTGCTGATGCCGACTACCGTAAGGCCCTTCCCGCTGTCATCGAGGATATGCTCCTGCTCCAGCCTCCTTATGGCCTCCCTTACCGGAGTACGGCTCACGCCAAGCTCCTCAGCCAGCCTCTGCTCGCTTAAGATGTCTCCTCTTTTATATTTTCCTGAAAGTATTTCCCTTTCGAGCTGCTCAAATATCTGATCGGCTATCGATATGGTCCTGTGGTCTCTCATGATAATGCTTATACCTGCCTTTTATATTTTCCGTTGGAAAATTCCTCTATCCTGGACTCCAGCTCCTCCGTGGAAAGTGTGGCCGTCCTGCCGCCCTCATACTCGCTGTCCACCCAGGCCTTAAGCTTTATAACGACGTCATCCTTCTTTGTGACCTCCTGATCGCCCTTCAGCCTGTAGTTCTGATTGATCCAGTAGGCGATGCCCGCAAGTCCGGAATTTTTATTGATCATAACCATGGCCGGACGGTTCAGTATCTTTTCTGTATTGAATATATTATAGATCTCCTCATCCTTTAAGAGGCCGTCCGCATGTATTCCCGCCCTTGTGACGTTGAAATTCCTTCCGACGAACGGGGTCATCGGCGGGATGTTATAGCCTATCTCGTTCTTATAATACTCGGCTATCTCCGTTATGACCGTAGGATCCATGCCGTCAAGGGAACCTCTTAAGGAAGCGTATTCAAATACCATGGCCTCAAGCGGCACATTGCCGGTACGCTCCCCTATGCCGAGCAGCGAGCAGTTCACCGCGCTGGCTCCATAGAGCCATGCCGTAGAGGCGTTGGCCACCGCCTTATAGAAATCATTATGTCCGTGCCACTCGAGCATCTCGCTCTCCACGTCCGAATAATGCTGTAATCCGTAGATGATGCCCGGCACGCTCCTCGGAAGCGAGACCTCCGTAAACGGTATGCCGTAGCCCATGGTATCGCAGGCCCTGATCCTTACCGGGATCTTTGCATCATGGGACATTTTCATCAGCTCGTTTACAAACGGAACTACAAAGCCGTAAAAATCAGCCCTTGTTATATCCTCCAGATGGCATCTCGGCATTACTCCTGCCTCAAAGGCATCGCTCACCGTGGCAAGATACATGTCCATGGCCTGGCGCCTCGTCATCTTGAGCTTGTTGAATATGTGGTAATCCGAGCAGGATACGAGTATTCCCGTCTCTCTTATGCCCATATCCTTGACCAGCTTGAAGTCCTCCCTGCTCGCCCTGATCCAGGAGGTTATCTCCGGGAATTTGAGTCCCAGATCCTGACATCGGCGCACAGCCTCCCTGTCCTTTTCACTGTATATGAAAAACTCCGTCTGCCTTATGATGCCGTAAGGTCCGCCGAGCCTGTTCATAAACTTATAAAGGTCTACTATCTGGTCCACGGTATAAGGATTTATGGACTGCTGCCCGTCCCTGAAGGTGGTATCGGTTATCCATATTTCCTCAGGCATATTCATCGGCACCCGCCTGTGGTTGAAGGCCACCTTCGGCACCTCATCGTAGCTGAAATAGGAGCGGTACAGATTTGGCTCAGCCACATCCTGCAGGGAATATTTATATTCATTTTCCTCAAGCAGATTTGTCTTTGGTGATATATCAAGCATCGTATTTCCTCCCGGTAACATGAAGCCCATTCTTTGTGTATACGTGTGTACTATTATACTCTTGAGGTCCGGCTTGTCTACCACTTTTTTGTAAATTTCAGTGTATTTTTATTCATTCCGATATGTGAATGATCCTGTCCTCGGTGACTATCATATCCGGCCTCACATCATATGCGCAGTTATCAAAATCATCAAATATCTGAAAAGAATAACAGACCGCTATCTTAAGATGCCAGTTCTCCAGGCTCAAGAACCTGTCATAATATCCGCCGCCGTAGCCGCAGCGCTTTCCTCCGGCAGTAAAAGCGAGTCCCGGCATTATAACTGCCGAGACTCTTTCCTTCATTTCCTTATATTCAGCTCCGATAGCAAAAGGACAGCTGTCCAGAGGCTCCAGGATCCCAATATATCCTGATCTTAAGTCCTCCATGGAGCTTATGATATGAAAATCCATGCGCTTACCTGCCACCTTTGGAACGGCTATCTCGTATGCGCCGGTATCCAGAGACTCTTTGATAAGGCCAAGCGTATCCGCCTCGCTTCCGGTACTCACATATGTATATATCCTTTTGAGGCCCTCGAAGCTCTTTAAGACCTGTCTTAAGTTATCCTGTATGGCCCTGTCATACACTGACTTCTGCTCCGCCGTAAGGCTGTCCCTTTCAGCCTTTGCTATCCTTCTTGCTTCTTCCTTTTTCATATACCTGCTTTATATTTACTCGTAAAGAGGATATTTTGTACAGATCTTTGTGACCTCTCCCCTTATATAATCAAGGCTGTTTTCAAAATCCGTTGCGGCGAGCCAGATGCATTCAGCCACCTTCGGCATATCCTCCTCCTTTAAGCCTCTGGAGGTAACTGCCGGAGTTCCTATGCGGACTCCCGAGGTCACGAACGGGCTCCTTGGCTCATTAGGCACGGTATTCTTATTGATGGTTATATAAGCCTCGTCACAACGGATCTGAAGCTCCTTTCCTGAAATGTCGAGCTTCCTTAAATCCACCAGCATAAGGTGGTTATCCGTTCCTCCGGAAACGATATCAAAGCCCTGCTTCATAAGCTCGCTGCACAAAGCGGCCGCATTGAGCCTTACCTGATGCTGATAAGCCTTGAATTCCGGCTTTAAGGCCTCCCCGAAGCATACGGCCTTTGCCGCTATCACATGCTCCAGCGGGCCGCCCTGGGTCCCCGGGAATACGCCCTTATTGAAATTGAATTTCTCCGCAGCCTCCTTATTGGCAAGGATAAGTCCTCCCCTCGGACCTCTTAAGGTCTTATGGGTTGTCGTCGTTACCACGTCCGCATAAGGGAACGGGCTCGGATGCTCTCCTGCAGCCACAAGTCCCGCTATATGGGCGATATCACACATGAGATATGCCCCAACCTTGTCTGCGATCTCCCTGAATCTCTTAAAATCTATGGTTCTGGCATATGCCGATGCCCCCGCAAGGATAAGCTTAGGCTTATGCTCCATGGCAAGCTTTTCCACAACATCGTAGTCTATAAATCCGTCATCATTCACGCCGTAAGGGACTATATTGAAAAATATTCCGGAGAAATTGACAGGGCTTCCATGAGAAAGATGTCCGCCGTGATCCAGACTCATGCTTAAGATAGTGTCTCCCGGCTTAAGCATTGCGATAAATACCGCCATGTTTGCCTGTGCCCCTGAATGAGGCTGTACATTGGCGTAATCGCAGCCAAAGAGCTTTTTTGCTCTCTCGATGGCTATATCCTCCACTACGTCCACGCACTCGCAGCCGCCATAATAGCGCTTTCCGGAATAGCCTTCGGCGTATTTATTTGTAAGGACGGTGCCCATGGCCGCCATTACAGGCTCGGAAACTATATTTTCCGAAGCTATGAGCTCCAGGTTCCTCCTCTGTCTTTTAGCCTCTGCTTCTATTGCCTTGCCTACCTCAGGATCATACTGCGTTATGAAATCCATGATCTGATTTACCATTTCATTTTCCTCCTTATCAACGTAAAACTGAAAATAAAAAAACCGCATTATATGCGGCTCTGGAAAACTTTCAGGCAAAAATCAAAAAAAGCATTTGCCCGCTCTGTCCTTTGGCCTGAGAGATTCGATCACGGATGCGCTTTGGCAAACCGGATCTTACACCTTCGGCACCCAGTTAAGGGATTCTCCAGAGTCCCCTCCGCATTCAGTCTCATTCCTTAAGACCGCCCTGCACTTATGACAGGCTCCGGCGTTCTTACTGAAAGATCCTTAATGCATCTAAGGGAGGTATACAATTATACATAAAACGATACAACACTGCGCTGTATAATTCAATATTGATTTATATAAGGCCGTGTATTAATTAAGATACACGGCCTGTTTTCATTAATATTCCTTTTTGATGCGAAGGGCCGCGTCGGTCATTAATTCCTCCTTAGGTATGACCTCGGCTACTATGCCTCTCTTTGTAAGCGCCTCCCTGGCCCTCTGTTCATCAGATTCCCTGACCTTCACAAAATAGATCTCATGGTCTATCTTTCCCTTTGCTCCGAAATCCCTCGGGTCGAGCTTGGCCCCGCAGCCTCCGCCCATGACCGAGTCCTGCAGATAGTGGCCTGAGCTGACGCCCTTTATGCCCTCCTCCTTAAGGGCTTCCTTTATCTTAAGCCAGGTCTCCCTGTCCTTTTTCCTGAAAATGTCAGCTTTCTTTTCAAAAAGACCCATTACGATACCTCCGTTTATTTTTCCAGTCCGAAATATTTCGGGAAGATATGGCAGTAACCGCCCGGATTTTTCTCAAGATATTTCTGATGCTCCTCCTCTGCCGGGTAGAAATTTTCCAAAGGCATGAGCTCCACCGCAAAGGGTTCTCCGGACTGTCTCATTTCCTCATTTTCGAGCTCATCATAGTATTCCTTTATCACCGGCAGATCTTCAGGATCCGTGTAGTATATGCCTGTCCTGTACTGTATCCCCCTGTCCGCTCCCTGCTGGTTATAGGACAGCGGGTCTATCACCATAAAGTAATACTCAAGAAGCTTCCTTAAGCTTATCTCATTTTCATCATAATCTATCTTAACGGTCTCGGCGTGCCCGCTGGCGTGGCATACGTCAAAATAAGTCGGATCCGGCTTTTTGCCGTTGGCGTATCCGGCCTCCGTGTGCTTTACTCCCTTAAACTGGTCAAAAAATTTCTGTACTCCCCAGAAACATCCTCCGGCAAGATATATGGTCTTCATAGTTTCTCCTCCAATTCCTGATCTGGACCTTTGTTCCCTCCCGCCTTTGTTGTTAGAATTATTCTAAAAATATTATAAATTATTTATATTTTCTGTCAAGGATATTCTTGCAATATACCCCTTGCGGGTATATAATCCGGATCAGAAGGATGTATACCCCTTATGGGTATATTAAAATACCAGAAGCGCGACAACTATCAGGGGGGCTTATGACAGACAGATCGGACAAAACTATTTTTAAGGACAGTGCTCAGAAAATGGCCGTGGATATTGATGCAGATATGGATAAGGTCCTTAACGGGGATGCCAAGGCCGCAGGCATGGCCGCGGAAGCCGCTGCGGATAATGGTGACTCCTGCTCTTTTTCCTGTGAATGCTTCCGTCACAAGGTACGCTCTGAAAAAGAGTACAAGGATCTTATATCGAGGCTCAATCGGATCGAGGGACAGATACGCGGTATCCGCGGCATGGTGGATAATTCCGCCTATTGTCTTGATATCCTTACGCAGGTCAGCGCAGCGACCTCGGCCCTCAACAGCTTTTCCAAGGTCCTTTTATCCAATCACGTTAAAAGCTGCGTTGCCAACGATATCAGGGAGGGCCATGAGGATAAGCTGGACGAACTGATAAGTTTTCTTCCTAAAATGATGAGGTAATTATGGAACATTATATTATTACCGGCATGAGCTGTGCCGCCTGCCAGGCCAGAGTAGAAAAGGCGGTTTCAAAGGTCCCTGGCGTTACGGAGTGCGCCGTAAGCCTGCTCACCAATTCCATGAGCGTTGAAGGCGCCGCCGACAGCTCCGCCATAATAAAAGCCGTGACGGACGCGGGATATGGCGCAAGCCTTAAATCGGATGCAGTTAAAGGCCAGGCCTTAAGCCAGTCCGACAGACTGAAAGCTGAAGAGGAGGCCCTTGAAGACCACGATACGCCCGTTCTCATAAGGAGACTTCTGACCTCCATAGGTTTTTTATGCGTACTCATGTATTTCTCCATGGGTCACGTTATGTGGGGCTGGCCGGTACCGGCCTGGTTTGAAGGCAACCCTGTGGGCCTCGGCCTGCTGCAGATGATCCTTTCCTTTATCATCATGGTGATAAACAGAAAGTTTTTCATAAGCGGCTTTAAGGGGCTCATCCATAGGGCCCCGAATATGGATACCCTTGTGGCCCTTGGCTCCGGCGCGTCATTTGCATACAGCCTCGCCGCCTTATTCGTTATGACAAGGACCGTCGCTGACGGCGACCTTATGGGTGCGATGCATCTATTACACGAGTTTTATTTTGAGTCCGCGGCCATGATACTCACCCTCATAACCGTGGGAAAGACCCTTGAGGCCCATTCCAAGGGACGTACGACCGACGCCCTTAAGAGCCTTATGAAGCTTGCTCCAAAAACCGCCAATGTCATAAGAGACGGTGTGGAGCAGACCATACCGGTGGAGGAGCTTGCCATAGGCGAGATATTTGCGGTACGCCCCGGCGAAAGCATCCCGGTGGACGGCTTTGTCTTAGAAGGCAGCTCCGCCGTAAACGAGTCCGCCCTTACCGGCGAGAGCATCCCTGTGGATAAGGCTGCCGGCGATACAGTAAACGCCGCTACCATAAATCAGTCAGGATTTTTAAAATGCAGGGCCACCCGCATAGGCGAGGACACTACGCTGTCACAGATCATAAGGATGGTCAGCGACGCTGCCGCGACCAAGGCGCCAATAGCAAAGATCGCGGACAAGGTGTCCGGAGTTTTCGTTCCCGTAGTGATAGGCATCGCCGCAGTTACCATTATAGTATGGATGCTTGCTGGCGCTGATTTCGGCTACGCCCTTGCAAGGGGCATATCCGTTCTTGTAATAAGCTGCCCTTGTGCCCTGGGCCTTGCCACTCCCGTGGCCATAATGGTCGGAAGCGGCCTCGGTGCAAAAAACGGCATCATGTTTAAGAGCGCTGTATCTCTGGAGGAGACGGGCCGCGCCCAGATAGTCGTCCTCGATAAGACCGGCACCATAACAATGGGCGAGCCAAAAGTAAGACATATAGTTCCGGCAGGCGGTGTCAGCACCGGCGAGCTCATGATGTACGCAAACGCCATGGAGCTTAAATCCGAGCATCCCCTTGCAAAAGCCGTGGTAAATTATTATAAGGAAAATGAGGGAAATATCTTAAGTACCGTGGGGATAAGACCTGCCGGCTCCGACAGCCTTGCGGTCACTGATTTCAAGGCCCTCTCCGGAAACGGCGTTTCCGCCGTCATAGAGGGCAAAAGCTGTTACGCCGGCAGCATGAGCTTTATAAGTTCGGTCTCACATATACCTGAGGATCTGAAAAAGGAAGCTCTGTCCCTTTCGGAAAACGGAGAAACTCCGCTTTTCTTCACAAGGGAAGACCGCGTGCTCGGACTGATATCCGTGGCGGATACCATAAAGCAGGAAAGCCCGGAAGCCATAAAGCAGCTTAAAAATATGGGCATACATGTGGTAATGCTGACGGGAGATAACCGCCGCACTGCTGAAGCCATAGGCCGTGAGGCAGGCGTAAGCGAGGTTGTGGCCGGCGTGCTTCCGGACGGCAAGGAGGCAGTGATCCGGAAGCTTAAGGAAAAGGGAAAGACCATCATGGTCGGCGACGGCATCAACGATGCTCCGGCACTTACAAGAGCTGACATAGGCATAGCCATAGGCGACGGCACTGACGTTGCCATAGACGCCGCCGACGTGGTCCTCATGAAAAGCAGGCTCACCGATATCCCCGCAGCCATACGCTTAAGCCGCATGACTCTTAAGAACATACACGAGAACCTGTTCTGGGCATTTTTCTATAACGTGCTCGGCATACCCCTTGCGGCAGGCTGCTACATCCACCTTTTGGGCCTTACCTTAAACCCTATGATAGGCGCAGCCGCCATGAGCCTGTCCAGCTTTTTCGTCGTAAGCAACGCTTTAAGGCTCAATCTTTTTGATATGATGGATCCGGCAAAGGATAAGCCGACAAAAAACAGCCTTCATATAGATATAAATTCAAATATAAATAACAAGGAGGAAAATAAAATGACAAAGACTATCAATATCGAAGGAATGATGTGCGCTCACTGCGAGAAGACCGTAAAGGGCGCTCTTGAGGCCCTTGAAAATGTAACGAGCGCTGAGGTCAGCCACGAAAAAGGCACGGCAGTGGTAGAGCTTTCCGGCGACGTGGCCGACGACGTACTTAAAAAGGCCGTAGAGGATAAGGACTATACCGTTACCGGCATAAACTAATTGAAACTTAGTTTTAGATCATATCCATACAATCCGGATAGAATATATAGTTTCCAAATATATAGTTTTCAACGCTTATATTAAGAAGCGTGTCGCCTGGCTGCGTTCACTTATCTTAAAATCTGCGCAGTCAGGCGCACCTAAAAATATATCCTGCAGTGAACTTAAGTTATTGCTCATCTGCAGGATATATTTTTCTTTTTTCTATTTTTATCCGTTATTTTTACCGGATTTCTTCATCCCCTATTTTGATACTCTGATTTTTATCCGTTTTTTTTCTTGATGATCTTCACCTGTTTTTTAATATTTTAGATTATTATTCGTATTTTTAAGCTCATTCATACGGATAAAAAACATATATTTATAATACCAAGTGACATATCTCAGAAAAGCTGACTTGTCCCCTCCCACATACATACAAGCGTAGTACTTTATGATAAATTTGTCGTACCATCCTTCGGAAAATAAAGTAGGTTTATAAGCAATGTTATCCCCTGATAAATTTTGCCCTGCCTTCTTTATACATCTTCCCGGCCTCAATATACTCCATGGCGGCATCGTGATTATCACGTATCTCCTCATCCGTGATCTGCCTTTTTACCTTTCCCGGAGTCCCCATCACCACGGACCCGTCAGGGATAACGGTGCCTCCCGTGACCAGGGCTCCGGCGCCTATAAGACAGTTACTGCCTATGTCCGCGCCGTTAAGTATGACAGCCCCCATGCCTATCAGGGTGTTATCGCCTATCCTTGCCCCATGAACTATTGCGCCGTGGCCTATGGTAACATTTTTCCCGATCTCCACCGGGTAGTCCTCTTCACAGTGTATCACGGCGCAGTCCTGCAGGTTCGAGCCCTCGCCTATATGGCAGACAGCGTTATCCGCCCTTATGACTGCGTTATACCAAATGCTGGCGTTACCTTCTATGACCGCGTCTCCCACTATGACCGCACCTGGTGCGATATATACATCCTCCGCTATCCGCGGCGTCATCTCCGCATGCTTAAGATATGAACTGCTCATGATAAGATCAATACTCCCACTCAAAAATTATGCATCCATCTGCTTTTATGCGGCCTATTGGCCCTGTACGGATCAGGTCAACTTTACCCACATGGCCGGCCTGATGCAGTTCCCTGTATAATTTACAAGAAATCCTATGACATTCGCTATGCCGTAATAATCCACGTTTGAAGCGTGATATTCATCCGAACCTGGAGTCCTTAACCACCAGGCGGTAAATCCCGTCCCCGCCACGTAGGCTCTCTTTGAAAGAGCCTCCCTTCCGGCTCTTGCCCGCCTCATTGTGCAGTCGTCAAAATAGAACTCCGCCTCGTCAATATTTAATATAAATACCCTGTCGGAGGTATCGTTTCCTCCCGGGACCTTCGAAAAGTGATTGTCTCCGTTAAATAAAGGAGTATCACGGATACATCCCCGCTCCTCTGAGGAAAAAGCCTCCTCCATAAAATCCTTATTGAGCCACTGCCTCAGAGCGCTCTTTTCCCAGGTGCATTTTTCGTACTTAAGGTTGAAATTCCTTGAATCTATGCATTCCTTTGTAATGATGAGGGCCTCGCTGCCGATCCTTGAGATCACCTTCCACCTTATCGGCTCTCCCCTGTAACACCCGAAAAATATCTCCGGCATATCCGGATCATCCGTGTCCGGTAAAGTAATACAGGAATTAACGCCGGACATGGAAGAAGTTCCAAAAGCAGAAGCCGCAGCGCCTGACAGAGGACCGTTTCCAAAAGCATCAGCCTTTGCCTCTTTAGCCCGGTCTTCCGGCCCGAACAGGTCGTCATCCCAGTCGTCACTTAGCGCAAAATCGCTCAGGAAATCCTTTTTCTCAAAATGCCTTTCCTTATACTGTAACAGCGCGGCAACACAGTTCTGGCTTTTTTCCTCCATGGCCTGCTTTAAGTATTTTTCTATCCTCTCCTCGCTGCAGCCGTCCCCAAGAAAGCTGACGCAGCTTATATCGTCCGCGCTGATATATACCGGCATAAGGTCTCTTTTTCTGTAGAGATATCCGCCGTTTGAGATGCTCCTCCTTAATATTTCCGCTGAGATCGAAGCTTTGCAGTAAGGGCATATATATCCCCTGTCCTTAATATCCTTAAGCCCTGCCTTAAGCTCATCAAAGCTTATATTTCCCTCACAGGCCGGACATTTAAGGAAATCCCCCTTGATATCATCGCAGTAAAGCTCCGATATGCAGAGCTCTCCGCTTTTTACATGATAGCTGTATACTGCTTCGAAAGTCCTTTCCTCCGGATCCGCCGTGCTTCCATGGGAATCTCCCTGACCGTTTTTTACGATATTTTCCACTATCATTTCAAAGTCGCCCCGAACACGGGACGCCTTATTTTTCACCAGGGCTATCATGGATTCAAGGATGTATTCTGTCTCCTCATGTCCTCTTGTATAGTTATTGTCATACCCGTAATGGCTGTAGGAGATCAGCGATATCTTCTTTATGCGGGTATCATCCTTAAGCCTTTTGGAAATTGTGCAGGCGTCCATGATAAACTCCACGCCCGAGCTGTAGATCGGCTCCTCCGCTTCCTCTGTTTCCTCAAATACCGCTTCGTTGCACGGAGTCAGCCACACCTTTATACCGGCGTTTTCCAGCTCGTTTCTGGCAAGCTGGGCCTTTAGCTCCGAGCCGGAAATACGTCCTTTTTCCAGCTGGGCCTCCATTATCAGCTGCTTCAGCCTGACTATGTCCGCATTTCCGCCGGTAATGATAGAGAAATCCTTTACGTTATCGCCTCCAAGATAGATAGTAAGGTCTACCTCTCCGGATCCGTTTTCCGAATATCCAAAGGCCGTATCCCTGTTGTAGTGTCCGAAATCCATCCTCAGATACCCAGATCGCTCAGCTCGGAGATGATCTCCTGCTGGCGCTCATAAAACAGCAGTTCCTTATTGTGGGCATAGTACTCATCGCAGCCATAGTGGCTTATAAACTGAGCCGTATAATAATTTCTCGTAAGCTCCGTTACGAATATCAAAAGCTCCTGCCCCTCCGCAAAAGCCCTGTCGCAGAAACCAAAAGCGTTGGTGAACTTGGCCTTGGCCCTGGACACTTCTTTCCTGAAATCGTCAAGCTTTACGGTATACGCCTCCTTAAGCCTTTCAACGGCAGCCTTTGGATCTGCGATCCCCGCTGAAGCTGACTGCAGCTCCTTAAGCTCTGAAATTATGAGATTGAGCTCCTTTTTACGATCCTCGGAAAGGCCTGCTGCCTTAAGGCTCTTATCCATTTCCGTCTGTATCCTGTCAGTTATCTCCAAAATGATCTCCGAAGCAGTAGTAACGGCACCGTCACCGTTTCCGGTCTCATCGTTATCCGCTTCCCTGTTCACTGCTTCCGCAAGCTTATTTCTGATCTCCGTTATATGGCCCTTAAGCTCCTTTAAAACATTTTCTCTGATCATCACGTCCCTTATATCGCTGGTAAGGCCGTAAATGATAAGGCCAAGAAGTGAATGTCTCTCATCAAACTTTGCTTCCGATGCGCGCGCTATGATATCGTCGGAAACATTTCCCTCAAGGATATCAGGTATGCGGTAGTCGCTCCTGTACTTTGCGAACAGCTCATAGTACGCGGCAAAATCCTCCGCTATCTTTGGCTCCTGTATGTACTGGCCGATAAGCTTGAGATCCGCCTTGATACCGCACATCTCATAGTGAATAAGCATTTCGCTCAAGTCCTCCCAGCCTCTTGCCGTAACGAAATGCCTGCCGTCCACGGTGGTCTCGACCTTATAGAAATTGTTCTTCTTGATCTCAAGGTAGCTTATCACCGCCTGATGTACGCGCTTTCTGTAGGCATAGTCCTTCCAGGCGTTATAATCAGGCTCCACGTCTATCCTCTTCAGCCTGTCCCAGGTAACTATATCGTATTCCCGCACAGACTTATTGTATTCCGGAGGATTTCCCGCCGTAACAACTATCCATCCGTCCGGCACCCTGTGCCTTCCAAATACCTTGTACTGCAGAAACTGCAGCATCACTGGCGCAAGGGTCTCGGAAACACAGTTTATCTCATCAAGGAAAAGAATCCCCTCCTTCTTCCCGCTCTCCTCCATCATGTCGTAAACAGAGGCTATGATCTCGCTCATGGTATATTCTGAAACATCATAGGTCTTTCCGCCGTATTCCTTCTGAACGATGAACGGAAGGCCGAGGGCCGACTGCCTTGTATGATGTGTCATGGAATATGAAACGAGGGCGACGTCCAGCTCCTGGGCGATCTGCTCCATTATGGCCGTTTTGCCGATACCCGGAGGGCCCATAAGAAATACGGGGCGCTGGTGCTCTATCGGGATGGCGTAGTTTCCGAACTCATCCCTGGAAAAATACACCGTCATGGCGTTTTTGATCTGTTCTTTGGCTTCTCTTATATTCATATGCTCATACCTCGTCGCTCTGCAGCACTAACTTTATGGCCCATACCGGAACATCCGGATTATTATATTCATCATCCACAAATACGAAGGCCGTCTGGTAATCCGGCTTTTTTGCAGGAAATACGCCGTATCCGTCCGTAAAATATATAAGCCCCTTCAGATTCGTGAACTCATGCTCCTTGTTCAGCCTGTCTACGTAATCAAATACAGGCCTGAAATCAGTTCCTCCGAAGCCCTTAAGCTTCATCGTCTTTATGTATTCGTTAAATTCCTCCCGGGAGGTGATCTTTTTATCCTCCTGAATATCGGAATCGCACTGTATTATGTGCAGGTTGATCTTGGAAAAAAAGCTCTCCCTCTCATTAAGTATGTTATAGGTCTTGGTGACGAATTTCTCCACTAAAGGCCCGGATACGGATCCCGAGGTATCTATGGCAATGACAAAATCCCGGATCCTGAGCTCCTCCTTATACTCCAAAGGCTCTATGAGAGGCATGCGCCCATAGAGCTTCATGCCGTAGGTATAAAAAATGTAATCGAACTCGTCGTCATTTACCTTAAGGCTCTCTCCCATGGCGGCAAATTTCTTAAGGAATCTCGTATAGTCGTAGCGTTCCCGGTTTACGGCCTTTAAGCTCTGTATGGTACCGCCCTTCTGATCGCCCATTTCCTTGGAAAACGTTTCAAGATCAGTCTGCATCTGTTTTGCGATCTCGTCCCAGTGCTTTTCGATATCCCCCTTTTCATCAGGGCTTCCGGAAGGCTCGCTTCCCTCGTTCTCACCGGTCTCCTGCTCCTGATCCGTTTCCTCGTCCTTATCGCCCTCGCTGTCGCCAAATTTCAGACGTTTATTTTCATTTTCAAACTGTGCCTCGGTATTATCCTTCTCCACCTTGGACTCTATGTCCTCGACCGTATCCTTTGGCGCATACCAGTTTGTATGATCGTCGTTGGTAAATAACTTAAGGAGCCGGTTCAATTCATCCGCCGGCGGCGTTTCCTCTCTTAGATAATGATAGATACGCTCCGCGGACATCATTTTGACCTTTTCCTTAAAGCCTTCAATATCTCTTATCTGCTCCGCCTCCCTTGAAGCCTTGACCGCCGGGATATTAAGGTCCGTTATGGCGTTCTCCACCGCTATGTCGCAGGCCAGGTTCCAAAGCTCCTGATCCATCTCCGGACCGACGAAGGCGTGGTGGAAAACACAGTGAAATATCTCATGAAGGAAGTCCCTCGCCGGGTTTTCCCTCGACAGCCTGTAGCGTCTCAGCACATAGACCGGGTCATAAAAGAGGGTCTCTCCGTCCACCGCCATGGTTCCTTCGTACTGCTTAAGCTTAAGGCTTCCGATGGCCGAATCCAGGAAACGCAGGTTTACCTGCAGGGTGTTCCTCGCCAGGTTCATGACCTCTCCCGCAAGCTTGTCTATCCTGGCGTTGGCGGCCTCCATATCCTTTTCCGCCTGCTCCAGGCTCCTTGCCCCGTAACGCAGGGCGTTGGCCTGAGGAGGCGTGTGGCAGCCCCTTAAGTAGTCGAATTCAACGGCCTTGGAAGTTTCCTCCGGCGCGCCTTCGGCCTCTCTTGAGCGGCGTATTATCATATCATGTTCATAAAAATCATCTCTTCCGGCCATATGTCGACATCCATGATCCTAAAATTTTAGATTGATTCCATTTCCTCAGGACATTTTATTACAAAACCTACGAAAATACGAGGGAAAACTTAAATTGTATACAAAAAATACGGAGCTCTGATGCTCTGACGCAAAAGGCTCCGTTGATTTCGAACAATTTATACTATTTTTTTATTATTTTTATGAAGATATTTTACCCATCCGGCCATTCGCTCGTATCCGGATAAACCGCATCGGCAGCGTCGGAGTGTCGAGTCTTCTGAGCTCCAGCATGAGCTTACAGTATCTTTTCCATGCCCACCTTCTGAACCTTGAGCCCCACGCTCTCGTAAAATCTCATGGCGCTGTCGTTTCCTGCCCAGACGTTGAGCGTCACATTGTAGTACCCGTTTTCCCTGGCGTAGCTGATCACATGATCATAAAGCGCACGCCCCACATGCATGCCTCTCGACGCCTCGTCAACACACAGGTCGTCAATATAGAGGGTACGGATATCCGTAAGATTGTTGTCATTTATATGCTGCTGATGTATGCAGAAGGCATATCCTAAAACTCTTCCCTCTATTTCAGCCACGAACACCGGCGTAAGATCGTCCGCGATTATGGACTTAAGCTCCTCATCCGTGTACTTTTTCGTGCCCTTATTAAAAAGATCCGGCCTTATGTCGCTGTGTATCTTATGTACCTGATAGAGCAGCTTATCTATTACAGGTATATCCGATTCTGCCGCCCTTCTTATCATTATGTCCTTCATCTTTATATATTTTTTTCCTTTATGTATTTATACTCTTTATACCCTATGTAACGGATCTTTGGCCTGCCTTAAAAAGGCTGGCCGCTTCCCGGAAATCTGTCCACCGTCAGTGCTATTACGGAATTTTTAAGGAAATGTTCCTTGGCAAAGCTGTGCATCTCAAATATGTCGTCGATTATGTCGTCATTTACATTAAAGAACCTGTACAGCGGGGCCTCGGTATCCGCCCTGACAAAAGTTATGAAATGCGGCACGTCTCCTTCCGTATATCTGAATATACCGGCGTAGCTCTCCGCCGCTTTTTTCGTAGCCTCGTCCTTTCCCACGGTCTCCCTTACTTCCGGGATGTACTTTGCAAGATAAGGCCTCATAACCCTCATAAGGGTGGGCCCTGGCACCCTCTCCTCGTGCATCCTGTCCATCTCGTCCCTGACGTCGTCATAATATACGTCCTGTCCGAGGGCGTGCCTTAAATTATAGGCCGCTATCCAGCCACAGCCGTTATAATCCGAGGTACAGGTCCTGTAATAACAGTCCGTAAACAGATCCTGATCTATGATATATCCGTCATCCGAAAATTTTCTGTCGTTTATAATCATTTTCAGCTTCAGTTAACTACAGATACGTAATTTGTAAACGAATTATATTTGTTATATACCGCAACGCTCTCGACCACTACTCCGGTGTCGCTCTCCGAAGCGTGTATAAAATAACCGTTGCCTACGTAAATGCCGACATGTCCCGGCCTTCCCACTATATCTCCAGGCCTTAAGCCCTCTATTCCGACCTGTGTGCCGGCGCTGCAAAGCTCAGTAGAGGTCCTTGGCACATCTATGCCGTTAGCCGCCATCACATAGTGGACAAATCCTGAACAGTCAAAGTAATCAGGTCCGTTGGCTGCGTAAGAGTATCCTGCTCCTGCATAGGAAAGGGCCGTCTTTACAATGTTCTGCCTTACAGGATCGGAGGTGTTTAATGATATCACATTTGTGGCTGTACAGTCGGATTTTTTAAGCCAGAGTTCCTTAACGACACTTCCGTCCGGCGTACTGTAATTGCCTATGCTTGAGGCCGTAGCCCTGACCACATACCAGCCTGTACCGGTGGAGTCCGTTTCCTCCCTGATAAGCTTATAATAGCCGCCTCTTATGAGCTTGTCATAGCCTATCGTATCCCAGCTGCCGTCGGAAAGCTGTACGCTTCCCTCCGCCACCTTAAAGCCGCTGTATGAATGCTGAGGGCTCACCACTGTAAATCCAAGATCCACATTTACCGAAGCGTCATTGTTATGATATGCTCCAACCTCATTGTATTCGGCAAGGGTAGGCACATCCGATATAACGGCGCTGCCTATGGAGCCTCCGGGGATGCCGCTGTTCATGACAGTATACGAACCCGGTCCGCCCCCGAATATGGTGGTGCTGGATATAGTCATATACCCGTCTGAGCCCGTGCCGGACGCTGATGATGTACTTCCAGAAGAAGGTCCGCTCGTTTCAGATGCTGCGGATGTTTCAGGTGCCGCTGAAGGTCCTGTTGTCTCCGGCTGAGGGGCGCCCGCTGTATCAGGCGCTGCCTGGACTGTCTCCTGCTGTACGCCCGTTCCGCTTCCCGGAGCTTCTGATACTGCGCTTTCCGTAACTAATGCCGCTCCCCCGGAATCCGGACTTTCGGACACGCTTACCTCCTCATACGGAGTGTCGCTGACTTCAGTGTCGGCGTAAGCCGGTACCGTAAGGATGGCGGCGGCCGCTAAAGCCGTACCAAGATATTTTAACAAAAAAGACCTGCGCATAAATGTCCTTATGCCTTTCTTAAACTTATCAAACATGTATACGGTAAATAGTATAGCAAAAGACCTTCTTACAGGCTGTAGTTTTTTCTTAAACTTTTATGACATATGCGATACGTCATAACAAAAATTAGGGTGTGTTGCGATACATAAATAACTTTTAGTTATATCGCTGTCTTCTCATCCGTTATTAAAGAACTTTTTATGACCAAAAATTCAGTCATTTTAGGAATGTTTGGATGCCATGCCGCCGATCTGTGTTATCCTTTTGGCCAGAGGTGATTTTATGGACAATCTTATTTTTGCCCTTAACGCCACCATACCTCTTTTCATGATGATGGTGCTCGGGCTCTTTTTTAAGAAGATACATATTTTTAACGACGGCTTTGTAAGTACGATGAACTCCTTTGTATTCAAGGTCGCCCTTCCGGCGGCTTTGTTTTATGATCTGGCAGGAGAGGATTTCTTCGCCGTCTGGGATCCAAAGTTCGTATTGTTCTGTTTTTTTGTAACGGCGTTCTGCATAGCCGCCGCCATCGTTATAGCAAAGGCCGGCAGGGATAAGTCCATAACCGGCGAATTCGCGCAGGCCTCCTACAGATCCAGCGCCGCCATACTTGGTATAGGCTTTATCCAGAACATATACGGTGACGCCGGCATGGCTCCGCTTATGATAGCCGCGACCGTGCCACTCTATAATGTCATGGCCGTGGTGCTGCTGTCATTTTTCAGGCCTGAAGGGGACTCCCTCACCAGGGAGCTGATGCTTAAGACCCTTAAAGATATAGTGACGAACCCGATCATACTCGGCATACTCTTAGGAGTAGTCTGGAGCGTATTAAGGCTTCCCGAGCCTCCCGTGCTCATGACCACTGTCAAGTACCTTTCAAACGTCAGCACTCCAATGGGCCTTATGGCAGTCGGAGCCAGCTTTGACATAGGAAAGGCCTTTGGAAAGCTCCGTCCGGCGATAACGGCTTCCGTGCTCAAGCTTTTAGTCTGGTGCGGCCTGTTCCTGCCTTTGGCGGTATATATGGGATTCAGGACTGACAAGCTCATCTCCATATTAGTGATGCTTGGTTCCCCTTCCACCGTAAGCTGCTTTATCATGGCCAAAAACATGGGGCATGACGGTACTCTTACCTCCAGCACCGTCATGATAACCACCCTGCTCAGCGCCTTTACGCTGACGGGCTGGCTGTATATTTTAAGGGTAATGGGTCTTGTATGACCCACTACCCTTATTTTTTTACTTCGTATCAAATTATCGATCGATCATGATCCGGAACTTTCCGGAAGCTTTCCGGTCCGTTCTCTCTTAAACCGCCACTCCTATGATCTTCTTTCCGGCGCTTCTTATCATCATGATCTCTTCCGCAACGTCCTTAAGCTTTGACACCTTGATCTTTTCAACAAGGACTACCGCATCCACCTCTGAAAGCATCGCCGCCGTATCAGCATTGTTATTAAGATCCTCCGCAGACCTTATGTCGATGTTTCCTGCCGCAAGCTTCCTTACTGCTTCAGTTAGTCTGCCTACCTCTTCTTTGGAAGCACTTCCGGTAATAAGCACCGATGAGGCCTCTTCCGGCATGAAATTGATGACATTCGCAGCCGCAAAACCGGCCTTATCAGGAGAGCCAAGGATGCTCACGCCGAATCCTCTTGAGATATCCTGCTGAGTCTTGACTGTGCCGTCCAGCAGATATACCGCTGACCATACCATGCACATGATGACTATTCCTGCTGCCAGTCCTACCACCGCATATTTTGCTGAAAATGCAGGTCCTGCCGCATTACTTCCTTTTAAAAGCTCCTCAAGCTCAGCCTCTGCCGTTTCATTGGCCTTAAGCTGCTCCTCAAGATACTCATCATATGTATCCGGTTCCACAGGCATAGTCGTTCCTATGCTTGAGATAAGGGCCTTGCTGTTCTGTACGGCGCTCTGCAGGCTGGATATCCTGATGAGGGCTGAAAGCCTTGCCTCGCTGTCCGTTTCAGGGATATCCTTAAAGTTCTCAGTCTCCGCCACAAGCATATCCACCGCGTCCTGATACTCGCTTAAGGCCTCGAATCTGTGGTCATAGAGCTTGAGATTGACCTCATACTCTCTGGTCAGGCGGTCATACTCCGTTTTTATATCATCCTCTGTCCTGATCTTAGCTTCCGCAGCAGCTACCGCAGCCTCATCGATCTCTGCCTCCTCCTCAGTAGGGGCCGCCTTAAGCATTCCGGAAAATCCTCCTGCCGCAAGACATATAAGGCCGACAAGCAGTATGCTCTTCCACCTCGATATTAGCGTTTTCATAAGATCCACAAGATCTATCTCTGTTTCTTCCTGCATATAGCTGTAGTTATTATCCACGCCTTAAGTCTTCCTTTCGATCTTTATGTTTATTTATACCGAGCCCTTCCTCAAAAGAACTATCTTTACCGTCTTTAAAAGTATCTTGATATCCTTGGAGATGGTCCAGTTATCTATGTAAGCCATATCCAGCTTTACCACCTCATCGAAATCCCTGATATTGCTGCGACCCGATACCTGCCACATGCCCGTAAGCCCCGGAGTCATACTGAGCCTGCACTTATGCCTTGCCTCATACTGCCTGTACTCATCCACGGTCGGCGGTCTTGTGCCCACAAGGCTCATATCTCCTTTGAGGATGTTTATGAACTGCGGGAGCTCGTCAATACTTGTCCTTCTTATGAACTTTCCAACCTTCGTTATCCTCGGGTCATCATCCATCTTGAACATGAGTCCCTTCATCTCGTTTTGAGACATGAGGGCCTTCTTCCGTTCCTCCGCGTCCAGATACATCGATCTGAATTTATATAATGTAAATATCCTTCCGTTCTTTCCGACCCTCTGCTGTTTAAAGAGCGCCGGCCCCGGAGAATCAAGCTTAATGGCCGGGACCACGAATAAGGAAGCTATTGCCAGTATAACACAGCCTACAAGGGATCCCGCTATATCAAGGCATCTTTTTAAGAAAAGCTCTCTCGGGGACAGCTCGTTCCTGCTTATGGTGACCACGGCGTACTTGCCCACATGTCCGAGATTTTTCCTGCCTCTTATATTAAGATCAAAAATATCTATGTTGAAATTGACGGTTATGCCCATCTCCTCAAGGGTCTGCACCCATGGGACTATCATATCCATGTGCTTCCTGTCTTCATCCAGGACAAACACCTCGTCCACCTCATTGTGGACCACATAGTCCATGAAATCCTCCGCATAGGATACTACAGGCACCTTTTCCTCTCCTATGGTCTCCGTACCGGTCCCCTGTTTATTCCTGCGGCCGTCAAGCAGCGCAACTCCTATGATCATGCGGTACCATTCATTATAGGGGATTATGTCTCCCAGTACCTTTTCAGCCATGGAGCGGGTGGTAAGCACCAAAAGCCTGCTTGAGGAACGGCTCCTCCTTACGACCCTGTACATAAACGCTTTTAAAGCTAAATGAGCCCCAAAGCACAGCGCCGTATCTATTATTACGTAATACGCGAATACAAGTCTTGAAAAATTAGAGGACGTGTGGGTCATATAGAGCCAGAGCACCATGCACAGTATAAATACAAACTGATGCTTTATCACACTCAAAAGCTCATCTATTGTCCCACGCCTGAAGAAATGACGGTATGAATTGATGCCGATGCTGACGAGGATCCCCAAAACGATCATCTGCAGCAGTATCCTGACATAGTCAAATTCCGTTACCGCCCATAAAAGAATGCCGTATCTTAAATATACGGCAGCTACCATGCTTGCTGCCATACAGAGTATGTTTACAAACATGATTATTATGGAATCGTAGATTTTAATGCGTTTATCCGTCATCTTAACCAACAGGAAACTGAAATGTTTTTGATATCCGTGCATCTCCCCTTGTTTTTAATGCACAGATCTTAATGATTATATCAGATAAACCGCACTTGTACTGCCCCTATAATCATACAATTTCATTAAATTTGCTGTTTCATATCAGCATATTTACAAACAGCTGCAGTATAAGGTTGCCGTTATATATCCAGGTAAGCAGCGCGTCGCCGGATATCTGCTCCAGTACAAAGCCCGTAAAGCCGTATCCCGGAAATGCGGATACAATGAACATAAATATCCAGATATATATGATGCCCTCCGCGGCCCCTAATACGGCCCCGCCAAGACTGTCCAGCCAGTCTATGACCCGTATCCTTTTAAGGCCTCTGGCAACGGCCATAAGTATCCTGACTGCGATCCTGACGGCTATAAATACAATAATAAAACAGAGCACCTTGCCTGCCATATCTCCTACCAGGGCCCCGGCATTATCCGCAAGCCTGTCGAGCCCGAGCATGTCATAAAGCGGAGAATCAGGGATCATGGCTCCTGCTCCGCCGTCCGCAGCGCCTTCAGCGTTTCCTGATGCCATGCCGGCTCCTCTGGCCTGTTCGATCAGCTGGCTTAAGGTGCTGACCGGGCTTTCGGAGCCTGAAGCCGTATCTGTAACGCCTCCTGTCCCCAGAGCCCCCAAAGGGCTTCCCTCAGCGTTTCCTTTAAGGATCACAGCCCCCGCAGCGCCCATGACAAGCCTTGTGCCTATATCGCTGAAAAATGTATTGACGGCTTCGTTATTATTGATAAACTCCAGCGCCATGGGATAGACTCTCACTACTATGAGCAGTGTCACCACCACCGAGCACAGTGACAGAAGCTTTATCATAAGTCCCCGTCTGTAGCCCCATGAAACTGCCAATATAAAGAATACTGCCGTGCATATCAGCACGGCATTATCCTTCAGTATGAATAATATTTGATCAAATAAAGTCATCTTCCTTAAGTATCAGACATCCGTTCTTATCGTACTTGGAATGGAACATTCCGGAGATGCGTTTTCCTATAGGCGGTTTTTCCGCCTTGTCTGCAGCTTCCTCGATGAGATCCTCCGCAGTCTTCTTCGTAAGAGGTATTCCTTCCTCCTCCATGAGCTCTATCCTCTCATAGAGC
The DNA here is from genome assembly GCA_944381575.1 of uncultured Lachnospiraceae bacterium. Lineage (GTDB taxonomy): Bacteria > Bacillota > Clostridia > Lachnospirales > Lachnospiraceae > Avilachnospira. The sequence continues at coordinate 217,633 of CALWLS010000002.1, forward strand.
GCAAGCATGCTCTTTCCGGTTATGCTGCAGTCTATGCTTGCCGCATACTGAGAGCAGTACTGGGCGAAATCATCGATCTCCATCTCCTCGCCGTCATCCTTAAGCTCTACGTTCCTTACGTTATTGAACTTTTCCCTGACCTTGCCTGACGAACGTTTCTTGCCTTTATTTACAGGCTCATATTCCTCGTCAGCTTCGTCCTCCTCTTCATCGTCATATTCATCATACGGCTCGGATTCTTCAGGATCATCTGCCTCATCCTCGTAAGGCTCGTCGTCCTCATAATCCTCGTCATCGTCTTCGTCCTCATCATAGGCTTCGTCGGCGATGTCGTCCTCACTGTATTTATACCCTTCGGCAGCCTTTTTACCTGCTTCCTCCACATATTCCTCATCATCGATATCGGATATGTAGTCGCAGGTGTCAAAAAGCTCAGGCCTGATATCCTCGATATGATCAAGTCCGTCAGGAGTATCTATCATGACTATGATGGTTCCGCTCTGATCAAATCTTATGAAATCATAGAGTTCTTCTATGATCTCCTTCTTTAATCCTCCGGCGCCCTCGATCACGAGGTCCTTTCCTCTGATCTTATCTATGACTGAATCGCTTAAACCGATCTCATTGAGCTTTTTGGCAGTCGTCTTGGTTGCCGCATTGCTTATCCCGTTCAGCTCATGTATGCGTTTAAGCTCGTCAACGGCTATATTGAGGCCTTCCTTTACCGAACGGGCCTCCACGATCATATGGAATTTCTTTACCGGAGCCTTTGGAGCCCTTGGTCTTTCTGGCTCTCTGTATTCCGGTGCCTTTACCGGAACAGGTCTTCTGTCATCATCCCTTAAGCCTGATATTTTTGCTGCAGCCGGTGCGTTTTCCCTGTCTGCAGGCTTTGCAGGCTGAGCTGCAGGCACCTCCGGCTGTCTCTCAGGCTTTCTTTCCGCACCCTGATTAAGCGCTGCCTCTACCGCCGCTATGGCTGAGCCTGAAGCCTTAGGTATGCCTGATCCCGCGCTCGCTCCGGCCATTATCCCGGCAGTCCTTGCTAAAACATCGGCAGTTCCTGCCGCAGCCTCCGCCGCTCCCGTAATGTCAGGCGCTTTTATGCTGACTTCCTCCGGCTTTGTATCAGCGGTTTCCTCATCGCCTGCTGCCGTAACAGCCTCCTCGACCACCTTAGGTGTTCCGCCGCCAAAGTCGAAGGTCATCTGTGTTCCTTCGTCATCAGCCTCCCCGGATTCCTCCTGTGTATTTTCTGATGCTGAAGGCGCTGTGTTCTTTGCCGCGTCCTCTACGATCACCGTCTGAGCTCCTGAGCCCTGATCAGCAGCTCCGGCTTTAACAGGTTCAGGCTGCGGCACGGCCTGCCTTTCAGCGCGTACCTGGGCAGCTGTTACCGGCCTCGGAGACGCCGCCCTTTCCTCAAGCTCTCTCTGCTTTTCCAGCTCCTTTTGCTCAAGCTTCCTTACATATGCGTCAAAATAAGCATCCTCATCAGCATATCTTGCCGCAGCCAAAGCATCGCTGTTCCTTATGGCTGCATCCCTGTCCACGCTGTGGCTTTCATATTCCTCGACTGCCTCCTCGTTAAGCGCAGGCACATCGGCAGGTTCTTCCATAAGCCCGTATTCTTTATACAGATCCCTTTTTTCGGCCTGCCTGTTTTGAACCCTGCTTTCCGGCATATCGTCTGCATATCTTTCCCTGACCGGTTCTGATCCGGATCCGTCATATGCCCCGTAAGCTGCCGGATCAGATGCCGGCTCGGCGTAGATGCCGGCTGAACGCGGATACAGCAGGTTCTTCTGCTCATCCGTAAGATCCGTATATCTCATCTTTAAACGCAGAGCCTTGATACCGTAGCTGCTGTCCCCGTATAACAGGGCTATCCTGTCGCAGGTCTTTATACACTCCTCCCTGCGTCCGGCGTAATCATAGGATGTTGCGAGCTCATAGAGCCATTTTTCATCAGGGTCTGCCTGACAGTACAACTCCAGCGGCTGCAGCTGTACCTCATAAGGCGCGTGCCTTGCCTTTAATATCATGTACTGAAGCAGGAAATTTCCTATATCGGTGGAATCGGCCTGACGGAATTCGTAGTAATAATCCTCTGCCTCGTCAAGAGAACCCATCCTTACAGCGATCTCTGCTAACTTATACAGTATACGCTTTCCCACCGGCGCCCTGTCCAGTGCCAGATGCAGCACGTCCCTTGCCTCAGACAGCATGTCGTTCTTTTCATATACTGTCGCAGCCATAGTAAGCAGGTTTATGTTTCTGACACGATTCCAGTCTATGCTCTCCACTATCTTGAGCGCAGTACCATAATCCTCTTCATGGATCAGCTTCTTCATCTGCTCCATTTTTAAGTTGAACTCGTATTTATCCATATCTACTCCTTATTTAAGGATATATTTTACAGCTCTGTCCTGCCTTTGAGGGCTCTCTCAAGCGTGACCTCATCGACATTTTCTATATCTCCGCCAACAGGTACTCCCGAAGCTATCCTGGTTATCTTTACCGGCAGCTCCAGCGTCCTTATGAGCCTTACGATATACATCGCGGTGCTCTCTCCCTCTACCGTGGAGTTAGTGGCTATTATCACCTCGTCGACACAGCATTTCCCGTCTCCGTCCTCAAGCCTTAATATCAGTTCCTTAAGCCTGATGTCGTTAGGACCTATGCCGAGCATTGGAGATATGGCTCCGCCGAGCACATGGTAGACCCCGTCGTAGCGGCCCGTCTTTTCGTATGCCGCAAGATCCCTGGAGTTTTCCACCACCATGATCTGACGTTTATTGCGGCGTCCCTTTTCTGCACTTAAGCATATCGGACATACTTCGTCATCCGTAAGGGTGCCGCAGTATTTGCAGAAATGCACGCTCCGTCTTGCCTCCACAAGAGAGTCGGCTATGCTCTTTACCTCCTCTTCAGGCATGGAGATAATGTGGAACGCCAGTCTCTGGGCGCTCTTTTCTCCGATCCCGGGCAGGCTTTTTAAGGATCCTATAAGCCTGCCGATGCTTGATCCGTAATAATCCATGGCCCCTTAGAAACCGAAGCCTCCAAGTCCGGATCCTGCCTCTTCGTTTTTCTGATCTATCTTTGAGGCCGCATCCTTATACGCCAGCATGACAAGCTCCTCAAGGGTCTCCACATCATCAGGATCACAGGCCTCCGGATCTATAGTCACCTTTTTCATCTCCTTAAGGCCCGTAAGCACTATGGTCACGGCTCCGCCCCCGGCTGTTCCGGTAAACTCAGACTCCGCCATGGCCTTCTGCTGCTCCTCCATCTGCCTCTGAAGGCGCTGTGCCTGCTTAAGCATATTGTTCATGTTTCCCGGTATGCCCATACCTCCCGGAAATCCGCCTCTCTTTGCCATCTTTAAGTTACCTCTCAATCTTCTATCTCTATATGGAAATTTATCCTTGAAAGCTCTTCGTCCGTAGCCTGATCCCGGGTGCTCTCTATCTCTCCCGGCCTGGCCACTCTCGCCATAAATTTTATATCCTGCCCGGTAAGCTCTGAGGCTAATTCCCGAAGCCTTAAAACACCGTTTTCCTCTATATTCCCCGCTGCAAGCTTGAAATTCATGCTGTTTTTAAACAGCAGGACTATGGATCCGTTTTCTTCCTTTAATACCGTTCCGGCAAAAAGCGGACGGTTTGATGGAAGGAGCTCCGATACCATGGACTGCCAGTTTTCCTTAAGCACATCCATAACTCTGCCCTGAGCGCTGTTTTTTTTCTCCCGGCTTACGGCAGTCTCGCTGTCCCTTTCTGACATTATACCAGACGGAGCCTGTCCCTGTCCCGCTGAGGCTTCTGTTTCAGGGATCGGCGCCGCATCTTTTTTCTCTTCCATGAGATGCTGCCCGGATTCCCTGACCGGCCTTGTCTTAAGCCTTGCCGCGATCCCGGCATTAAGCGCGGACTCATTTACCTGAGCGTCTATGTCTTTAGTCACGCTGTCCTTTAAGCACAGCCTTATGACCAGCACCTCTAAAAGCACTCTTTTCTGCGGAGCGAACCTTGCCCTGTTTGAAAGCTCGGCAAACTCTCCGAGTATGGAAGTAAGCTGTTTTTTAGAGGCCAGGGCAGCATCCTTCCTTGCCATTTCAAATCTGTCCTCTGAGATATCCAAAAGCTCCGCCGCATCAGATGCGCTTCCGGCAAGCAGCACGTTCCTCAGATACCATACCATGTCGCTTATAAGCTGCATGATATCCACTCCGGAATCTATTATGCCCCCTATCTGCCTTAACGCTTTCTCAATATCTCCTGAGACTATGCTTCCATACAGCTCGGAATATACCCTCTGGTCTGCCGCCCCTACTATCTCCAGTACATTTTCATAACTCAGATGTCCTCCGTAATGATACGATATGCACTGGTCGAGCAGACTTAAGGCATCCCTCATGGAGCCGTCCGCGGCTTCCGCTATATATGAAAGGGCTTTCGGCTCAACGTCCATGCCCTCATTTTCCGCGATCTCCTTAAGATGATCAGCCGCAGCCCTTTTCGTCATGCGCCTGAAATCATATCTCTGGCACCGGCTTAAGATCGTTGCCGGGATCTTCTGCGGATCCGTGGTCGCAAGTATGAATATCACATAGGCCGGAGGCTCCTCCAAGGTCTTTAACAGCGCGTTGAACGCCCCTGACGAAAGCATATGGACCTCGTCTATGATATATACCTTATAGCGGCCCTCAACAGGAGGATATTCGACCTCTTCCCTTATATCCCTTATATTGTCGACTCCGTTATTGGAAGCAGCGTCTATCTCAAAAACATTCATGCTGCTTCCGTTTTTTATGCTCATGCATATGCTGCATTCATTGCAGGGATTTCCATCATGCTCCATGGCGTGAGGGCAGTTCACCGCCCTTGCAAATATCTTTGCCGCCGAGGTCTTTCCCGTTCCGCGGGTACCGCAAAACAGATAGGCGTGGCCTATCCTTCCTGAGCTTATCTGATTTTTTAATGTCGTCATGACCGCATCCTGGCCTATGACCTTATCAAAGGTCTCCGGACGCCATTTACGATACAACGCCTGATATGACATGATGTGTTTTGTCCCGCGCAAATTTATACTTGACAATAATCTAAATAATTATACCACAGCTATGTTATAATTAAATATAAAGATTTTCTTGAGGGAGACCGTAAGACTTTGCAGGAAAGACCCATAACAGAAGACAGGCAGACTATCCGCCTAAGAGAAAAATTCATGCGCGCAGCCATACGCGAGGCCAAAAAGGCATACGCCCTGGGCGAGGTGCCCATCGGATGCGTGATCGTAAGAAACGGTAAAGTGATAGCAAGAGGCTATAACCGGCGCACAGTCGACGCCAATACTCTTGCCCATGCCGAGCTCATAGCCATCAGAAAGGCCTGCCGCAGGACCGGCGACTGGAGGCTTGAGGAGTGCGAGCTGTATGTGACCCTCGAGCCCTGTCCAATGTGCGCCGGAGCCATAATACAGGCCCGTATCCCCACGGTATACATCGGCGCGATGAACCCGAAGGCCGGCTGTGCCGGCTCGGTCACGGATATTTTTGAGATACAGGGGTTTAATCACCATGTCGATAAGACCACCGGCATATGCCTTGAGGAATGCAGCGGTCTTATGAAGGACTTTTTTAAGGACTTAAGGAAGTCCCATCCGAAAAAGATCCGCTATATTCCAAAAGAGGATGTCTGAGGCGGGGTCCGGCTTTAATCCACGCCTCTTATGGCCGCATGGCCTACCGCAGGCTTAACTATCTCAAGATATCTTTCAAGGTCCTCCTTTGACGGAGGATAAAATCCCCTGTCCTTACAGAGGACATTGTCATTTTCCGTATATCTCTGCAGAAAATAATTGGCGGCTCCTTTTATATAATCCCTTATGCCTTCAAAATCCTCATCGCCGTGCAGTCCTCCCACTACCGTGGTCCTGAACTCATGCACTACGGGGCCTCCTTTTATAAGCATATCCTTGCTTGAAGTTATCTTCGCCATCATTTCCCTTGAAATGTCTATGCCCGCCGCCTTTCCATAGTTATCCGGAGAAGCCTTTATATCCATGGCCACATACTCGGCTATGCCCTCACAGAGTATCTCGTAGAGCATGTCCGGATTAGTGCCGTTAGTATCCAGTTTTATTTCCATTCCGAAATATCCCTTTATATGGCGCATCACATCCGGAAGCTCGGGATGCAGCGTGGGCTCTCCGCCGGTAAATGCCACCCCTTCCAGCCGTCCTACCCTTGATTCGAGAAACTTATACAGCTCGTCTATCTCCATCACGGCCGGTGCGTTCATATCTATAAGCTCTGAATTATAACAGAAGGGACACCTGAAATTGCAGCCGCCGGTAAATGCCGTACATGCAACATGTCCCGGATAATCCAGCAGCGTTACCTTCATCAGTCCGCAGATCTTCATATCTCCTCCCTGCCTTATCTGATCAGCCTGGAAAGCTCGGCAAATTCCTCTAAGGAAAGCCTCTCTCCCCTTATATCCGTTTTAAGCCCCATAGTCTCAAGGGCTTCCTCGGTCTTTTCCCTCGGGATCTTAAGCGCGGCATCATTTTTAAGGGCGTTGGAAAGGGTTTTTCTCCTTTGTGAAAACGCCGCCCTTATGATGGCAAAAAGCCTTCCCGGATCCTCTGTCTCTACTCTCGGTTTTTTTAGCAGGCTCAGCTTTATCACCGCTGAATCCACCCCGGGCCTCGGTATAAAGGAATTTGGCGGAACATTTGCTATCACTTCGGCCTCCGAATAGTACCTGACTAAAAGCGTGAGGGCCCCGTAATCCTTTCCGCCTGGTCCGGCCTGCATCCTTTCCGCCACCTCTTTCTGAACCATGACCGTGATGGAGTCAAATCCTGCTCCGCTCTCCAAAAGCTCTATGATTATCGGCGTCGTTATGTAATACGGAAGATTTGCCACCACCTTGAGGCCGCCGATGCTTTCGCCATTCTTAAAGTCTGTTCCTTCCCTTAACGGACTGCTTGCACCGAACATCTCCTTAAGATCAAGCTTTAATATATCCTCGTTTATAATTTCATAATTATCTAAGCCTGACAGATTTTCCTGTAAAAGGGGTATCATATCCTTATCGATCTCTACCGCAATGACTTTCCCCGCCCTTAAGCAGAGCGCCTGGGTGAGGGTACCGATGCCCGGTCCGATCTCCAGCACCGTATCCTCTCCCGATATGCCGGCTCCCTCTATGATACGGTCCAATACCCTTTTATCTATAAGAAAATTCTGTCCGTATTTCTTTTTTGCGCTGATACCGTGCTCCTTAAGAAAGCTCAGCGTATTTTTTGCCTCTATAAGATCCTGCATAAAACTCACCCGAAGTTGACAAAAGCAACATACTTTAATATACTGAATTCTGCGCCGAGGCCTCACGCGATGGGACGCTGCGAACCGTGTCAGGGCAGGGATGCAGCAGCACTAAGCAGACCGCTTTCATGTGCCGTGAACCGCCTTGGCGCTTTTTTATTTCTGCGGCCTTCCGCTTTTCACTTAAAACTCAGCATTCTATACGGTAAAACCTGTTGGCATTTTCCCAGGTTATCCTTTCGACCTCCTCCGGCGTGGTCTTTTTTATTCCCGCAATTTTTCTGATGACATAAGGGAGATATTCTGAAGAATTACGGCTCCACTTGCCCTTTTCCCTTATCGGCACCGGGGTAAGATACGGACAGTCCGTTTCTAAAAGTATCCTCTCCATAGGCACTGCCTCCACCGTTTTAGTGAGCTTTTTCTGGCCCTCGTAGGTGAGCACTCCGCCTATGCCGAGATAATATCCCATTTCTATATAATTTAACGCCGTTTCTTTACTGTAGGAATAGCAGTGTATGACCGCTGACCTTAAGCCCATGGAATAGGCCTTCCTCATTATCTCGAGGGTATCCTCCGAGGCGTTCCTTGAATGTATCACCGCCGGCTTTCCCAGCTCTATGGCGAGCATAAGCTGCTTTGTGAACCAGTATTTCTGTATGGCTATGCCGGGCTTATCCTTATACTCCCCAAAACCGTGATAATCCAGTCCTATCTCTCCTATCGCCACTGTCTTTTTATTTGCGGCAAGCTCTTTAAGCCTCGCAAAGGCCTCATCGGAAGGGTCCTCCTTTAAGGCGTCCCGTCCGTCGGCATGCCCGTACTCCGTAAAATCATGTATATTTTCGAAGACCTCTTCGATTTCCCCGGGCTTCATTCCCGGATACAGATCATAAACCTCATCAGGGTGGATACCCGCAGCCGCGTAGACATGCTCATATCTTTCGGCAAGCTTTACGGATTCTTCAGCTCCCCGCATGGTGGATCCAATATTGCATATCCTCCCCACATTTTTCTTAAGCAGGCCCTCCACGACTTCTTCCCTGTCCTTATTAAATGCGGCGTCATCATAATGTGTATGTGTATCAAATATCATCTGTCCTACCTGTTTGCAAAATAAACCATCGCCCAGAAAATCATAAGCATAAGCGGATATGCCGGATAGAAGAAGGCCTTCATGTTAAACTCCCCGCGTTTGCCGTTATAAAAATATATAAAAACAAAGGCAAGAGCCGAGCTGCAGGCATAATCCGCGCTTTCCGCCGCGGCAAGCAATGCTCCCGATATCATTTCAACGTTGCGGTCTTCCCTGAACAAATACATTAGGGAGATCATCGCGACCCCTATGGCCCCGTAATCCGACCTGATAGTATAGGCAAGAAAACACAGGGCCCCGGCTATCACAAGCCTTATAAACAGGCTCCATGCCTTAAACCTGTTCATACAGGCCGCAGACACCGCTCCCAGCGCAAGCGTAAAAAGCACGTTCTGGTATTCCGGATCATATATCACGCCTTTTATAGCAAGATCAAAGGGTATCTCGCTTATGACCGCAAGGATGATAAGCCTCCCCACGTATTTCTTTATGCTGCCGGTATGGACAACTCCCTCTACCGTAAGGAACGCATATATGGGAAAAGCCAGCCTTCCAAGAGTCCTTAAAGCTCTCGCAAGCATGTACCATCTCTGTCCCTCCGGCGTTTCCAGCGCCATGCTCCAGTAGGCCGGGTTCTGCCCGTACAGCACGCCGTTTTCTATCAACACATAGCCTATATACTCACAGAGCATAAAGATAAGGGCAATCATTTTTAACTGATTGCCCGTAAAACCGGCTATTCGCCTCTTGTTAAATTTTAATCTGATGGGTTTAGCTGCCATATTTTAAGAATACCAGCTCAGCAGATCTCGCTTCCGGAAGGCATTTTCTCATTGTCAGGAGTCATAAGGGATATAAGCTCGCCCTTTTCATCCTCTGCTGCAATGATCATTCCCTCGGACATTTCTCCCGCTATCTTCCTTGGCTTTAAGTTGCAGACCACCATGACCTTTTTGCCTACCATATCCTCCGGCTTATACCATTTCTTTATGCCGGAGAGTATGGTGCGGGTCTCGCTTCCGATCTTTATGGTTTCCTTTAAGAGCTTGCCGGAATTTGGCACTTCCTCGCAGGCTATTACCTCGCCGACCCTGAACTCGAGCTTTGCAAAATCATCGTAACTCACCTCAGGCTTGTGCTCTATCTTTGTCTCCTTTTCCGGCTCCTGCTCCTTGGCAAATATATCTATTCCGGCGATCTCCCTGACCTTTGCGGCAAGAGTGTCCATATCCATCCTTGCAAACAGTATCTTTGGCTCAGAGGTCACCTTGTTGCCGTTAGGATAAAGCCCGAAAGTATCCATCTCGGCATACTCTCTCTTATCCACAGCAAGCTCTCTTAATATCTCCTCCGCAGTCTCAGGCATAAAGCTGTGCAGAAGCGATGCGCCTATGGTAATGCCCTCAGTAAGGTTATAAAGGACGGTCTTAAGCCTCTCCTTTTTTGCCTCATCCTTGGCAAGCACCCATGGCATGGTCTCATCGATATATTTATTGCAGCGCCTGAATATGTTAAATATCTCTGTTATAGCGTCAGCGACCCTGAGCTCATTCATCTTTGAGTCCACGGCCTCTACGGCTTCAAGTATGGTATCTATCAGGTCCTGATCTATCTCTTCAGAAGCGTCGTTGTTCTCCACCACTCCGCCGAAATACTTATTTGTCATGGAAATAGTTCTGGACACAAGATTTCCCAGTATATTGGCAAGATCCCCGTTGAATCTCTCGCACATGAGCTCCCAGCTGATAACGCCGTCATTTTCAAAAGGCATCTCGTGCAGTACGAAATATCTTACGGCGTCGACCCCGAAAACGTCTACCAGCGTATCCGCATAAAGCACATTTCCCTTGGATTTGCTCATCTTGCCGTCCGACATAATAAGCCACGGATGCCCGAATACCTGCTTAGGAAGCGGCAGATCAAGGGACATGAGGAATATAGGCCAGTAGATGGTATGGAATCTTATAATATCCTTTCCTATAAGATGCAGGTCTGCAGGCCAGAACTTATCAAAATTCTTTTTTCCTTCCTCACTCGGCTCTCCGGATCCGTATTTTCCGTTTACATATGCGGCTCCCTCATCGTCTGTATCGCCGTCACAGTTATATCCGCAGCCCGTGATATAGTTTGAGAGTGCGTCGAGCCATACGTATACCACGTGTCCCGGATCAAAGTCCACAGGAATGCCCCATTTAAAGGAGGTCCTTGAAACGCACAGATCCTGAAGTCCCGGAAGCAGGAAGTTGTTCATCATCTCATTTTTACGTGAAACAGGCTGTATGAACTCAGGGTGGTCGTTGATATACTGTATGAGCCTGTCGGCGTACTTGCTCATCTTAAAGAAATACGCCTCCTCTCTGGCCTTCTTTACCGGGCGTCCGCAGTCCGGACACTTGCCGTCCACAAGCTGTGACTCCGTCCAGAATGACTCGCAAGGCGTGCAGTACCATCCCTCATAATATCCCTTATAGATGTCGCCCTTGTCATACATCTTCTTAAACATCTTCTGGATCTGCTTTTCATGATAAGGGTCCGTCGTACGTATAAACTTATCATATGAGGTATTCATGAGATCCCAGATACGCCTTATCTCTCCGGCTACCTCATCCACGAATTCCTTTGGGGAAAGGCCCTTTTCAGCCGCCTTCTCCTCTATCTTCTGCCCGTGCTCGTCAGTTCCCGTCATGAACCTGACATCATAACCCTGCTCTCTCCTGTAGCGGCATATGGCGTCAGCTAAAACTATCTCATAGGTATTTCCTATATGAGGCTTTCCCGATGTATACGCAATGGCTGTTGTAAGATAATACGGCTTTCCCTCTGCTGTTTTTCTCATGTACGATCACCCCTGTCCTTTCATTTAAGCCTTATACTTATATCTGCTTAATTATATCACTCGTCGAACTCCTGTGAAAATCCCATATATCCAAGATCCTCGCCGCCGACTATCATATCTATCTCATCGAGACTGAAGTTATCTATAAATGTATTGGCAATAGCTGCAACTACCTCGTCCTCAGAAGCCGCTGCGTAGACTGAAGCCGCCTCGGAGATCTCAAGCACTGCCGAGCGTTCCTCATCATTTACCTCGAAGCTTACAAGCTCTACTGATTCCGTGATGGCGTTATTGTTTTTGAGAGCCTGAAGCACCGACTCGGCGTCACAGGTATCAACATAATCAAACGAGGTGGTTATGCCCTTAGGTCCCGGCACATATATAATGATCATGGTGCCCTGCTCCTCGGCTGACTCTGACGGACGCTTATCTTCCGGATAGTAGGAATAATCTACCGCCGTAGTAGACATGGCTCCCGGCCCTCCGTTTTCTCCCGTCGGCGCGTCGTCAGGGATAGTATAGCTGCTTGACTCAGGCAGAGTCATTGCCGCCGTTGGGTTCTTTTCTATCACAACTCCGTCCGGCATCATCATGTCATCCGGATTACTCTCCTGTATACTGGACGGCGTACATCCGAAAAGCGATATGGCAGCCGCTCCGATCACGAGTTTATTTAAAAATCTTTTCAAATTCGGTGTCCTCCTGATATCTTGTTTTTATGCGCGGTTTTACGCACATATTATAAACATATGAATACATCAGAACATTATAGCAAAAAATTATCAAATTGCCACCTTAATAATCTCTTGCAATATATGAAAACACCTTTATTTTTAAAGCTTCCCGCGCCGTCCTTAAGGATCCGGTGCCTGATTTTAAGCCTCCGGCTTTTCCCTCTTCCATCCATACAGCTGTGCCAGCTCCTCAAGTCTCACGGTCTCCTCGCCTTCACTGTCCTTAAGCTGCCTTAAGAAATCAAAAAATCCGTCCGTTCCGCCTATGTCATCCATCGGATTCAGTCCATCAGTCGAGATCAGACGCGGTACGTCTCTAATCCCGTCCCCTGTTTCCAGCATGCCGGAGCATGTGACATTTACGCACCATTCGTCACCGCTGTCATATCGGTACTCCACCGCACTGAAAAACGGCTCGATCACCGGGTCAAAGGTCTTTGTAAATGCATGGGCCGCCTCTGCCGCGTCTCTTAAGGCACAGGCCATAAGCGCCATATCCTTTTTGCCGCGGACCGCCGCTTCAGGTTCCCGAGACTTAAATTCCTTTGATTTTACGCGACTCATGGCCGAAATATAAGCTTCCCGGCAGCTTATATAGTCTCTTACGGCATTTTCCATATCTGAAAAGCCTTCAATGTCCCTGCATTTTTCAGTCTCAAGCCTGACTGCCGCCTCTTCAGCCGTTTTTAACATTCTTTCCTTCCATAAGCGTCTTTTTTCGTAGGCGCTGTCAAAATACCTGTTCCCTTCCTCCTCCTTAAACACCTCTTCGATCCGCAGCCGCTCAAGCAGCCGATTGCATCCCGTAAGCAGCCGTTCTCTTTTCCCGGCCCCGTAGCCTGCCCGGCATTTTTCAAAGCTCTCTCTTAAGCCTTCCGCCATGATCATATTTAAGTAAAGCGAATCCTCTATCAGGATATCTTCCGTAAATATCCCGCTTCTTGCAAGCTCATGCCTGTGCCATTCAAATCCATCCTCCGATTGGGGCCTTATAATGACGCCGCAAAGCTTAAGCACGGTCTCTGTGCATCCTCCGGAGAGCTTGTCAAAATCCCTGTCCCTCAGCTTAAACTTATGTAAATGTATGTTTTTCCAGCCAAAGGCCCTCTGTATGAGAAGATGCAGGCCGTAAAGCGTCATGTCTCCCGGAACGGCCACCTCCCTGCTTATGCTTTTTTCAGCTTCAGCCAACAGCATGCTGTCCCTGTCCCTGATACTGATGCCGCGCCTGTCAGCCAACTCCAGTTTCAAAATATAGGTCTTCATTTCTCGTCTCCCCTCATAATAGATTTGTCCGTATCCGGATCAGGCAGAATACAGGGTTGTTCACAGCCGCTTTGATCCCGCGGGTCGAAAATAAGGACTCCTTATACAGGATCCCTGATCATAAGCTGTTAATTATAATGTCGGTGTATTTTCCGGAACTGATCAGAACCGATCATCGGATCATATTGAAAAGCATAAGAATACATTTAGACTCGGATATTTTTATATAATTTTGATAAGCAGTTTTTCCGGCAGGATATGCCGCATAAGAAATCATTAAGACGTGTTTTTATCTTTGCGGATCATTTTGATTTTTTATTCAGCAGATCGTTGATAAGAGCAAGTATATGTACGGCCTGATCCTCATTAAGCCTTTTGAACTGTTCAAAAACAAGCGTTGTTTTTTCAGGGTCACGGTTATCCCCGTCAAAAAACTCCGCCGGAGTGACGCCGAGATATTCGCATATGTTGAAAAAGTTTTCCATTCTCGGCAGAGATTTGTTGTTTTCTATGGAATTTATATAGCCGGCATTCTGCCCGAGCGACAGACTCATGTCCCTCGCTGAGACACCCTTTCTTTTACGCAGCTGCTCAAGCCTCCGTGCAAACTCAGTTTCGTACATTCGGCACCATCCTTTTTCTGTTGATATTATAAAGGTATGGCGCCGGCTAACTGTTTTGTTAAATCTGATATTATATAAGTCTTATCGTTTTGTATACGATACCGGATTTATTTAAGCATCTTTACCTCAAAAACAGCCTTATCAATCTGTCATAAGTCCTTTTATAAGGCTGGTATCTCATAGGAAGATCAAGAAATGTCTTCTTATCAACCATGCTCTTTCTATGGCTGAAGGCGTCAAATCCGGCCTTTCCGTGATATGCTCCCATCCCGCTGCCTCCTACTCCGCCAAAGCCCATGTACGGCGTCGCAAGATGGATGATCGTATCATTTATGCAGCCACCACCAAACTGGATACGTTCTTTCACATACCGTATATTTTCTTTATTATGGGAGAAGATATACAGCGCCAGCGGATGATCTCTTTTGTTTATTTCTTCAGCTGCATCTCTGAGGTTTTTATATGTAAGCACCGGAAGTACAGGCCCGAATATCTCTTCATTCATGGCAGCATCCTCCATATCCGCATCCTCAATGATCGCCGGAGCTATCTTAAGGTCTTCCGCGTCCGTTTCACCTCCCCAGACACGGCATCTTGAAGCTGCGTTTGCCGCATCCTCCTCTTCCTTATATGGTCTTTCCTTTGCCGCCTTTATAAGCCCGGCAATCCTGTCAAAATGCTTCCGGTTTATTATCTTTCCGTAATTTTCATTTTTTAGAGGGTCTTCGCCGTACTGCCTGATCATCTCTTTCTTAAGACCGGCTATGAGCTCGTCCTTTACGGACTCGGCGCAGTAAATATAATCCGGAGCGACACAGGTCTGGCCGCAATTTAAAAGCTTTCCGAATACTATCCGTCTTGAGGCAAGGGCTATGTCCGCCGTTTCATCGACTATGCAGGGACTTTTTCCTCCAAGCTCAAGCACTGCCGGCGTGAGGTGCTCTGCGGCTTTTCTTAATACCTCCCTGCCAACGGTCTTGCTTCCCGTAAAAAATATCATGTCAAAATCCATGTCCAAAAGGGCAGAGTTCTCCTCCCTGCCTCCGGTTATCACCGCAACATATTTTTCCGGGAATATCTCCGTAAGCATTTCCCGCAGCACCTCGGACACATTCGGCGCGTAGGCGCTCGGCTTTAAAACCACGGTATTTCCCGCGGCAATAGCGTCCGCAAGGGGATCTATGGACAGTAATACAGGATAATTCCACGGACTCATTATAAGTACGCTGCCGTAGGGTACCGGCTTTATAAAGCTCCTTGATACATACTGGGCAAGAGGCGTGCGGACCCTTTTTTCCGATGCATAGCGGCCAAGATTTTTTATCATATGGCTGATCTCCGTCCTGCCAAGCCCCGTCTCGCACATATAGGCCTCGGTATCGCATTTCCCGAGATCCTTTTTTAACGCCTCGGACAGCCTTCCGCCGTATCCGGCCATGGCGTCGTTTAATTTTTTTAACGCAGCCCTCCTGAAGCTTAAATCAAATGTAGCCCCTGTCTTGAAATAATCCCTCTGCTTTTTAAGTATCTCTTCTATCCTGTCCTTTTCCATGTTGTCACCATCCCTGATATTGGCATAATTTTGGCATAATTTTACTGAAAACCGGGGAGATCCCGTCAGAAACAGAAACTTAAATAAAGATCCTTAGAAATGTCTTAAAATAAGAATAGCCCTAAAACCTAAGCATACTTAAGTTTCAGGACTCTTATGACGCCAACGAGAATCGAACTCGTGTTACCACCGTGAAAGGGTGGTGTCTTAACCGCTTGACCATGGCGCCAAAAGCGCCCCAACCAGGACTTGAACCTGGGACCCCCTGATTAACAGTCAGATGCTCTAACCAACTGAGCTATTGAGGCGTGCGTGTAAGACTACAGCGCTACAATCTTACTAAAAGAGTCTGTCTCTGTCAAGCCATAAACTCCAAAAACCTGCTTTTTAGGGTTTTATGGCCGAAAGCCCTGTGCCCTGTTTCATATACCGGTGCAGGCCCCCAGCACCTCTCCTATTTTTCCCCTTATGATCAGGTCCGCCCTTTCATCATAAGGCGTTTCTCCCCGGTTTATCAGCACAAGGCGCTTTCCCCGGTAATAATTGATGAGCCCTGCTGCCGGATATACGTTCAGCGAGGTCCCTCCGACTATAAGCATGTCGCATCCTGATATATAATTTATCGAAGCTGAGATATCGTGATCATTTAAGGCTTCCTCGTACAGCACCACATCCGGCTTTATGATACCGCCGCATTCACAATGCGGAACATCCTCCGCCTTTTCCACTGCCTCCAGTCCGTAAGGCCTTCCGCAGTCCATACAGTGATTTTTATGTATGGTCCCGTGAAGCTCTATTACGTTCCGGCTTCCGGCCGCCTGATGCAGGCCGTCTATGTTCTGCGTGATCACGGCCTTTAATTTCCCTTCCTTCTCAAGCTTTGCCAGGGCAAGATGAGCCCTGTTAGGCTCCACATCATGCACTATCATCTTATCGCGGTAGAATTTAAAAAACTCCTTCGGATGATTCACAAAAAAGGTATGGCTTAAAATTGTTTCAGGCGGATAGTCGTATTTCTGGTTATACAGACCGTCCACGCTGCGGAAATCCGGTATGCCGCTCTCCGTTGAAACTCCCGCCCCTCCGAAAAATACTATGTTACTGCTCTCCTCTATCCATTTCTTAAGTTTTTCAATATTATCCATATCCTTCATGATCAGCTCCTTTTCGCCTTTCCGCTTGTCAGACCTCTTTAAGCCGGTCTTCAATAAAGGTCCTGAATTCTTCTTCAGAAAGCCCTCTGTCCTTTTCCATACAGAGCTCATAGAGGCCTGAAAATATCGTGCTCCTTAAGCCTTCCCTGCCCTTGGTAAGCTCAAATACCTTCTCTCTTATGCTGCCCATATAGCTTACTATGTCTCCGATGTTATCCGGGAGCATTCCGTCTATGAGCCTTCTTGTCCCTCCTGCTGCCGTAGGACTTAGTCCCGCTGTGGATATTCCCACTGTGAGCTCGCCTCTTAAGACAAGGGCGGGAAAATTAAAGCTGCATAAGCCCGGATCATCCACCACATTTACCGGTATGCCCTTCTTGCCGCAGAGCCCGCTTATACGGGCGTTTACCTGACGGTCGTCCGTGGCCGCTATGCAGATAAAAACTCCCTTTAAGTCATTTTCCTCAAAAGGCCTTTTAATCAGCCTGATCTCAAGGCCCTGAGCTTTTAATTTTTTTATGGTCCCTTCAGTCTCTCCGGAAATCTCCGGCGCACACAGCACCACGCAGGGCTTAAAGGCCGCAAGGCTCTTGAGCTTCCTTGCAGCCATCCTTCCTCCCCCTGCGATCAGTACTGTTTTATCTTTTATATCCGTAAATATAGGAAAATAAGGCATTTATTTAACGTCCCTGTATATCCTTATATATCTTTTCGAGCTCTTTCCTGCCCCAGAGGACAGGCACCGGATAGAGGGGATTTGCCTCCTTATCGGCGTAACCTGCCAGCATTTTTATATCCTCGTCACGTATCGCGTCTATGTGATCCGGTATGCCGTATTTTCTGTTGATCCTCTCTATGGCGCTGATAAATTTTTCAGCGAGGACATCCATGTCGTCACCGTTGGATCCAAGACCCGCACAAAGCGAAAGAGCCGCTAATTTTTTGTTGATAACGCTTCCATATCTTCTTAAGACTATCGGAAGCAGTACCGCATTCGTCCAGCCGTGGGGAAGGTCATAGGCTCCGCTTAAGGCATGTGACAAAGCGTGTACATAACCCACGTAGGAGCGTGTGAATGCTCTTCCGGCATAGTGGGCCGCCGCCAGCATGGCGCCCTCCGCGTTTGCGCTGCTGTGAGCCGCCGCCGCTTCAAGATTCCTGAATATTAAAAATACGGCTCTCTCTGAGGCTTCCCTTGTGAGCCTCGTGGTAGAGCCCCCTATATACGCCTCCACCGCATGGGTAAGAGCGTCAAGGCCCGTGGTCACTGCAGTGAGCTCCGGCACGGAATGGACCATGGCCTGATCCAGGATCGCGTATTTAGGGATCAGCGGAAAATCATTTACGGCAAATTTATGCCTCGTTTCATCATCTATGAGAACTGCCGCAAGGGTGGTTTCGCTGCCGGTCCCTGCCGTTGTGGGAACAGCGATAAGAAGCGGAAGCTTTTTCCTCACCTTAAGTATACCGCCCATACTGCTTAAGGGCTTATCCGGCCTCGCTTCCATTATGCCCACAGCCTTTGCAAGGTCCATCGGGGAACCGCCCCCAAGAGCTATAATGGAATCACAACCCTTATCCATATATACGTCATGGGCTGATTTGGCAAGACCTACCGTAGGATTTGGAAAAGCGCCGTCAAATACGGCGAAATCCAGTCCCGCCATTATAAGCTCATTTTTGACAGGCGTTATGTAGCCGAGCCTTGAAAGGTTTAAGTCCGTCACTATAAGCGGCTTTCCAACACCCTCCTTTTTAAGTATGCCCGGCACCGCGCTCAAATGCCTTTCTATGGAAGGATTCCTGTAGGGCAGAAACGGCAGAGCCATATGAAATATGTTCTGATATATACGGCAGTATGCCTTTTTAAAAACATTCATCTTATGAGGCTTATATCAATACTCCATCCTGATCTCGGCTTTCACCTTTCCCTTAAGGAGCTCGACAAACCTGTCCCCGTCCTCAGGATCACCTGCAACATTTCCATAGTGCGTAGGTATGGCGAGCTTTGGCTTTATGATCTCCGCTAACAGCGCCGCTTCCCTTACATCCATGGTATATGTGCCTCCGCATGGAAGGAGCGCAACGTCGCAGCGTACCTTTTCCACGTCCTCATTTATATCCGTATCCCCTGCCACGTAACAGGAAATACCGTTCATGGTGACCAGATATCCCACCCAGCAGTTTTTCTTCGGATGGAAATTTTTAAGCACGTTATAAGCCGGAACGGCCTTTATCGTAACGCCGCTTATCTCCAGCTCATCTCCCGGCTCCACGTATTCTATAAACTCGCTCTCGATCCCGGCGTCCTCAAGCTTTCCTATCATACTCTGAGGAGCGACGAACACCGTCGAACCGTTCTGTACCTTTTTAATGTCCTCAGGTGAAAAATGGTCGTAGTGCTCATGGGTGATCAGGATAATGTCCGCATCCGTAAGGGCGTCCTTTATCTTAAAGGGATCAACATAGATCGTGGACGTGCCCGATATCTTTATACTGCTGTGCGTAAGTACGCGTATCTCATCATACATGGACCTGCATCTCCTTTCTAAGATATAGTCTGCCATATTATGTCCGGCAGAATCCAAGCTCCTTTATCCTGTCTGCAGCTTTAAGCGCCGTTTCCCTTCCAAGATCATATACGCTCTGCAGCTTTTCAGGATCCTTTTCCATCCTGCCGATATTCAAAGCCTCCGGCGGCCTTATGACAAAAGCTCTGCCCAAAGCCTCCTGCTGCTCTATATATTTGACCATCTCATTATAACGTATATGACGGTTCGCCACAGCCTTTATGAACTCCGGATAACGGCGGTAAATGACCTTGAAGAGAGGAAGCATGGAATTTGGCTTTTTTTCATAGCCCTTAGGCTGTGTCAGTATCACAACATTCCTTCCGTAGCCCCTTTTCTGCATGAACTTAAGGGCAACGGAATCGCCTATGCCTCCGTCCAGCAGCTTCCTTCCTCCTATCTCCACTATCCTTGATAACAGCGGCATGGAGGCCGAGGCCCTTATCCATTCTATGTCTTCCTTTCCGCCGTCCCCGCACTTGTAGTAAACCGGCTTTCCGGTCTCTACGTCCGTACTCACGGTATAAAACTCCATTGGATTTTCGGCAAAGGTCTTTTCATCCCATATGTCGTATATATAAGGTATATCATGATAGCAGAACTCCGCGTCGAACAGGTTTCCCGTCCTTATGAGATTTGAAAGCCCCGCATACCTCTTGTCACGGCAGAACCGTTTATTATACCTGAGCGCCCTTCCTATCTGACGGGATTTGATGTTGCAGCCAAAGGTGGCTCCGGCGCTCGTGCCCACGGCTCCGTCAAATTCCATACCCTGCTCCATGAAAACGTCTATGACTCCGCAGGTAAAGAGCCCCCTCATGGCGCCTCCCTCCATCACAAGCCCAAGACGTTCATTTGCCTGCACCGATTTTTCTTCAGTTTCCTCTTTGATATCTTCCATATAGGCTCACCCCGCCTGATCTTTATGCATATTTTTCTATAAGCGCATCAAGTTTTTCACGATTTTCTGTGATCCACTTGTCATAAGTCGATTTTGCTTCCGTTACCATGTCCCCAAGCTCTGCAAGGAATTTAGGGATATCCTCCGCTATTATTACAGGTCCCTGTCCGGCCAAAAGCTCCGATCCCTGTCTTTCATCTCCGCCGATAAATACCGCAAATCCGATCTTCTGTCCATTGTCGGTCTTCTTCAGCGCGCCTCTGAAGCCAAAGCCTGAGGCCTGATGTCCCGTACATGAGGAAGGACATCCGGAAATATATATGCGCGGAAGGACCCCGTCCGCAAAGTCATGCTTCCTTATCTCCTCCACACAGGCCTTTAAAAGCCCCTGGGAATCAGCAAGGCCTACCTGACAGGTAGCCGCTCCTATGCAGGCTACGGAGGTCTCGAACAGATCCCTTGCTCCGTCCTCTGTGGCCTTAAGTGCATTTAAGGTTTCAGCAGCGTTAAGATTTATGATATACAGGCTCTCGTCAGGCCCTACCCTGAGCTCCGAAAGCTCTGCATCCTTTATGGTCTCATATATTTCCTTAAGCTTTGCCGGTCCGAATACGCCTCCGATCGGATGGTAAACTACCGCATAGAGCCCGTCCTGCCGTTCTTTTATGACTCTCTTTTCCCCGGAAAGTCTGTCTTTGTCCGCTTCGGCGCTCTGTTTTCCCTTTTCCTTAAGTCCAGCGTCTTCGGCAGCAACGGCCTTTTTGATGCTCTCATTATCAAGATCAAGCTTTTCAGACGCAAAGGCTTCCTTAAGCTTTTCGTTGAAAGCCTCCTTAAGCCCGTTCACGCCAAGCTTTTCCTGCATATATCTCGTGCGGGCCCGGCCTCTGTTTTCATAATCTCCGTAAGCCTTAAAGGTCTCTACCATTGCTTTTATATAATAGAGTATCTTTGACGGATCCACCTTATCGGCTGCCTTTACTCCTACCTTAGGATTATTTCCCATTCCTCCGCAGATATATACGTCAAAGGTGCCGTCAGGGTTTGAAACGAAGCCGAGATCCCTTATGGTCGCATGGACCACGTTTGCAGGGCTGTTGGAAAAAGCGCACTTTAACTTCCTCGGGAATTTAGGACCCTTTATGAAGCTCATGAGATACTCTCCAGCGGCTGCAGCATAAGGCATCACGTTGAAATTCTCTCCCTCCTCTACTCCGGAAAGCGGCGAGCACATAACGTTCCTCGGGAAGTCTCCTCCGCCTCCCCTTGTGATCATGCCGGCCTCCCATACAGGAAGTATGCTGTCACACAGCTCATCCGCCTTAAGATCGTGGATCTGTATGGATTCGCAGGTCGTAAGCTTAAGCCTCTTGTCCGGATATTTATCGAGAATATCCACAAGACCCTTAAGCATATCCTTAGTTATCCTTCCTCCGGTCATCCTCAGCCTCAGCATGTGGCTCTCGGCGCCTCTCTGGGCATAACTTCCAAAGCCTCCGGAAAATCCCTTATACTCCGCAACGGTCATTTCCTTATCGGCAAACTTTTTTGTCTTATCATAAAACTCCTGAAGATCAGGCTTAAATTCTTCTAAATATCCCATAACATTCTCCTTAAGATTTTCACGGGTACCAAACTTTTGTTTTCATATACATTTGAATTCATTATACTTTAATGTAAGCGGCAAATGCAACCGCAGCCTCCCGCCCCGGCTTAAGGACCGCAAGTCACGGATAATGCTTACGGTCCTGCGCTTAAGCAAAAGAGGCTGTCACAAAATTACAATCTTCAGGATAAAAGGCTTATGGATAAAAACAGTATTTTAAAGATCTATGGTACGGACTTTAAGGAGATGACCATGCTCCTTCTTAAGGAAATGCACGCCGATGCCCTTATCCGCAATAAATGCGGACGCTCCGGCCTTATCGGCATTAAGCCCAACCTTGTCTCTCCCTCTCTTCCTGAGATGGGAGCCACGACTCATCCGGAGATCATAGCCGGGATAATAGAATATCTTAAGGAAAACTCCTTTTCAAATCTGATCATGCTGGAGGGCTCCTGGGTAGGAGATAAGACCTCCGATGCATATGAGCTCTGCGGCTACCGGGAGCTGTCAGAAAATTACGGCGTCCCATTTATCGACCTGCAGAATGACAGCTATACAAAGATCCACTGTAAAGATGAGGAGATCAATATCTGTGACACGGCCTTAAAACTTGATTTCCTTATAAACGTCCCTGTCTTAAAGGGACACTGCCAGACCCGGGTCACCTGCGCCCTTAAAAACCTGAAGGGCCTGCTGCCCTCATTTGAAAAGCGGCGTTTCCATTCCATGGGGCTTCACAGGCCGATAGCCCTGCTGAATTCAATAATCCGGCAGGATCTGATAATAACCGACAATATATGCGGAGATCCGGACTTTGAGGATGGCGGCAATCCGGTCATAAGAAACTGCATCATGGCCTCCACGGACCCTGTCCTTACGGACGCCTACGCCTGCAGCCTGATGCATATCGATACGGCCGACGTGCCCTACATAACCATGTCCGAGGCTTTGGGCACAGGAAGCGCCGATATCCTTAAGGCCGATATCAAAATCCTGCGCGAGACCAGTGAGTGGAAGGACTGCGAGCTGCCATATCCTGACAGGGTCGTATCCGTCAGCGACATGGTGGAAGAGGTGGACTCCTGCAGCGCCTGCTATGGATATCTCATCCCGGCCCTTGACATGCTGAAAAATGAAGGTCTCCTTTCACAGCTTGATGAAAAGATATGCATAGGCCAGGGCTATCGCGGTAAGACCGGCAGGCTCGGGATCGGAAACTGTACCTGCGGCTTCGATTACAATGTCAAAGGCTGCCCTCCGACAGAACAGGAGATATATGAACAGCTTAAGGCATTTATCCTGTCACACTCCGATAAAGCCTGATATAATATTTACATGCTTCTTATATGCTTCATCGACATATAAAATACGGCGGGGCACCCAATCCCGCTCTCTTACAGACTTAAGTATTTAAAATATGGATCTTCATGAAATCTCATCTGAATTAAAAGGACTTTCTTCATCAGACGTCGCCGAGCGTGTGGCAAAGGGCCTCACAAACCGCGCCGACATATCCGGGAGCCGTTCCGTCCCGGAAATACTTGCATCCAATATTTTTACATACTTTAATCTTATATTCGCCATACTGGCCGCCCTGCTGATATTCGCCGAATCCTACAGGAACCTGACCTTTCTTCCCGTCGTGATAGGCAATACACTGATAGGCATTGTACAGGAACTGCGCGCCAAATATATCCTCGATAAGATGACCCTCCTTAACGCTCCCCATACCGAGGTATTAAGAGACGGTAAATTTAAACGCATAAATTCCGATGAACTGGTGCTTGACGACATCGTACGGTTTTCCTCCGGCGATCAGATACCTGCTGACGCAAGAGTCCTTTGCGGCGGAATATTTGTCAATGAATCCCTGCTTACCGGCGAAGCGGACGAAGTGGAAAAGGGCAAAAACAGCTCCCTTTTATCCGGCAGCTTCGTGGTTTCCGGGACCTGCCTTGCCGTTCTCGAAAAGGTCGGAAATTCTTCATACATCTCCCGGCTTTCCGCCGAGGCCAAGGCTATGGGAAAGGGCGAGCAGTCCGAAATGATACGGTGCATAAACACCATAGTAAAGGCCCTTGGCATAGCCATCATACCGATAGGCCTGATCCTTTACTGCCAGGCCCGTTTTATAAACAGCGAATCCATGCAGACCTCCATAGTTTCCATGGTGGCTGCAGTCGTCGGCATGATCCCTGAAGGACTGTATCTTTTGACCACGGCTGCCCTGACCCTCGGTACCATACGCCTTGCAGGACGAAAGGTCCTGCTTCATGACATGAAAAGCATCGAGGCCCTCGCCCGGGTGGACACCCTCTGCGTGGATAAGACCGGTACCATAACCGAATACGGCATGTATGTAAATGACATCCATCCCCTTTCAGATCTTAAACGTGAACAGATCGAACAGCTCCTTTTTGACTATGTTTCCGCATCCACCGACACCAATAACACCATGCGGGCCCTTAAAAATTACTGTCTCGGCTCAGAATGTAAACAAAAACGCACTGCCATGGAATATTTCCCCTTCTCCTCAAGGCACAAATACGGCATGGCTTCCTTTGACGACGGCGTATATGTCCTCGGCGCCCCGGAATTCGTCCTCCGGGAGGACTACCGCAGCGTTTCGGACAGGATACACCCTTTTATGACACGGGGATACAGGGTGCTTCTTTTTGGAAAATATGCCGGCTCCTTCAGTAAAAACGGACTTACCGAAAAAGTTGAGCCTATATGCTTTATAACTCTTACCAATCCGGTCAGGGCCAATGCTGCTGAAACCTTTTCCTATTTCAAAGCTCAGGGCGTGGATATAAAGGTCATCTCCGGAGATGATCCGGAGACCGTATCCGAGGCCTCAAGGCAGGCCGGCATAGATCATTATGACATGTATGTCGATGTTTCATCCATTGACCGTGATGAAGAGCTTGAACGTGCCGCCTCAAAATATACTGTATTCGGAAGAGTCAGCCCTGATCAGAAAAGGAAGCTTGTAAACTTCTTAAAGAAGAACGGCCGGACCGTAGCGATGACCGGAGACGGCGTAAATGACATCCTTGCCATGAAGGACGCGGACTGCAGCGTTGCCATGGCCTCCGGAAGCGAGGCTGCTCAGCAGGCTGCTCAAATAGTGCTTTTGGATTCGGATTTCATCAATATGCCCGAGGTGGTGCTGGAGGGCAGACGGGTCGTCAACAATATGCAGCGTTCCGCTTCCCTGTTTCTGGTTAAAAATATATTCTCCCTGCTCCTTGCCTTTATTTCGGCCATTACCGCCATGACCTATCCTATGCTGCCTGCCCAGATATCCTATGTGGCCATGTTCACCATAGGAATGCCGGGATTTTTACTGACCCTCGAGAAAAATTCCCGCCGCATAAGCGGACATTTCCTGAAAAACGTCCTTATAAGGGCTCTCCCGGCCGCTCTGACCGACGTGCTTATCGTCGTGGCCTTCATACTGTGCGGAGACGTCTTCAATCTGTCCGAGGGGGAAACCTCTACGGCTGCCGCCATGCTGCTTTCCCTCGTCGGATTTATGATACTTATATATACGAGCCTGCCGATGACCAAATGGAGGATATCCGTGATAATCCTGTGCTTTGGCTGCTGGCTCCTCGGCCGTACCTTCCTCGAATGGTGGTTCGGCCTTACCCACATGTCCCTCCACTGTACCCTGCTGACCATAATTTTTGCCTTCGGAGCTGAATCCATATTCAGATATCTGACCCTGCTCCTGGAACATCTGCAGAAAAAATATCTTCCGGACTGAGGCTTATAAAGAAACGTGCGCTGTCAGGTGCACCTCATAAAACAAATACCCTCCTTACTGATCTATCCAGTAAAGAGGGTATCTGTCATTTGACATATATTCTGCTGCCTGTTATCTATACTATTTCCCTTATGGTTCCCTTTAAGGCCTTTACCTTTATGGATTTCTCCGGGTTACAGCATATCTCAAGCACTACATTTTTATCATCCATTTCCACCACGGTGCCATAAATGCCGCTGATGGTCTTTATTCTTGTCCCGGTATTGATGCGGCTCAGCATCTCATTCATTTTCTTTTCCATTTTTTTTCTTCGGCCTATCACTATATAATAGAGCATTATTACATATGCTATGATAAGCGCGATCGCTAAAAATTTCTCCATCTTTCCTCCGATCTGTCCGGTGCTTAAAACTTAAGGCACGTCTTACTCTTTTGCGGCTTCCGTATCGGAGCTCCCTTCAGCCTCCGTGGTGCCTTCATCTTCATCCTGATCATTTCCGGCATTAAACGCCTCAGCGCGCTTTACTCTTTCCTCTATGCTTAAATGCTCCGTGCCGGCTCCTGCCGGTATCGCGGCCCCATTGCCTTCGGAAGCTCCAGCTGGTCCCTCTATGACAGCATATATATTTTCCTTGGCTATCGTGATACAGCCCTCGTCACGACCCTCGGTGCTCAGATTGATCACCGCATCCCTGTCATTAAGGTCTACTATAGTGCCGAACAGACCGTCCGTAAGTCTTACGTACATACCCGGCCTGAAGCTCTCCTTAAGCTGCTCCGCCTTTGCTCTTTCCTTCTTTCTGTTCTGCATGATCCATATCAGCATCACAGCGATTATGACTATATAACCGATCCCTGTCATTTTTCACCTTCCCGAAGATTATTTTTCTATACCGTAAAATGCGTCCTTTGCGACCTCTATTATAGAACCGCTCTGATCCGGGCTGAAATCAGCCTTTATGCTGTCAGAGCCCATCTCTACCACAGTGCCAAGCATGCCGTTCACCGTCCGGATCTTCATTCCCGGCTGGAGGCTCTGCAGTCCGCTTTTATGAGCGTCAGCATATTTTTTCTTTTTATTCATCAGCATGACGAGCACTACTATACAAAAGACAACTGCTATTATTAAAGCAATGTTCAATTTTATTTCCTCCTGACATAATTTACGCCCCTTATGAGGCCTGGTCTTTTGCGCCATTGGTGACGCAGATAATATTTTTACATAATATTCCCTATAAATCAAGGACGGCATTTTTAAATGCTTCAATAATCGGCTTTCTGCTGATATAATTATCATCATTCCAGTAAAGGCTTAATTAATAAATAATATGGAACAGATGATCATCGAAAAATATATACGTAAGGCTTCTTATTCCGATCTTGAGGATATAGCGGCGGTGGAGGCTGCATGCTTTCCTCCTGCGGAAGCCGCCTCAAAAAATGATATAGCCGCAAGGCTTAAGATCTATCCTGACCACTTCTGGCTTATGTATGTGCGGGATGGATCCGCAGCCTCCTCCAGGACAGACGGATCGCCCGTTGTTGCCAACAAGCCTTATACTTCTGACGAAAGGTTCATCCTTGCGGGCTTTGTTGACGGCATGACGACCAATGAGCCCGATCTTACTGATGAAATGTATGAGCATGCGGACATGCACGATGAAAACGGATGCTGGCAGATGATATTCGGTGTAAACACTCTTCCTGAATACCGCCGCCGGGGTCTTGCGGGAGAGCTTATCGAAGCCGCCATATCCGACGCCCGTATCAAAAATCGCCGGGGCCTTGTGCTTACCTGTAAGGACAGGCTTATACATTACTATGCAAAATTCGGATTTAAAAACGAAGGCATCTCTGCCTCCGTCCATGGCAGCGTCACCTGGTACCAGATGCGCCTCACCTTTTGATCTGATTATATATATCTCTCTTTGAGATACCTCTGTCCCTGGATACGGCTTTCATCGCTTCCTTCTCGCTTAAACCGCTTTTCAGGTATCTCTGCATATGTTCCTCTATGGAGAGGCTTTCATAGGAAGCCTCTTTTTCTTTTTTAAGCTCCTCCTCGCTTACCCCTTCTATTACAAGAACATATTCTCCCCTTGGCTCGATCGAAAGCGCCTCCGAAAGAGTCAGCCTCAAAACCTCCTCATGCTTCTTCGTGAGCTCCCTGCACAGGGCTATGCGTCTCTCTCCTCCGAGCACCACTTTAAGATCTTCTATAGTATTTTTTAAATGATGGGGTGCCTCATATAATACTATCGTCCCGGTCTCACCAATAAGCCGGTTGAGTGCTGCCTCCCTTTCCTTTTTCTTCTGTCTCGCAGGCAGAAAGCCCTCAAAGACAAATCTTCTTGTTGAAAACCCCGAGAGTGTGAGGGCAGTTATCACGGCGGACGCTCCCGGCAGGCTCGTCACCTCTACGCCGGCCTCGATGCATTTTCTGACAAGTATTTCTCCCGGATCTGATATGCATGGTGTTCCGGCGTCCGTTATGACGGCGATATCCGCTCCGCTAAGCAGCTTTTCCACAAGCTCGTCAGCCTTATCGAACCTGTTGTATTCATGATAGCTCGTCATCGGCGTCCTTATCCCGAAATGATTCAGGAGCTTTATGGAGTTCCTTGTATCCTCCGCCGCTATAAGATCCACATTTTTAAGTTTTTCAATGACCCTCGGCGTCATATCCGAGAGATTGCCGATCGGCGTGGCGCAGATATATAATTTTCCTTTTTTTTCTTCCCTGTCCATACCCATTGGCAGCTCTCCATTTCAATGACCGGCGGCGATACGGATCAATATCCGTATATATCATATATCTCCTCGGTATATACCCCGGGGCTTTTGTACACTATCAGCGGTTTTTCAAATCGGCATTCCGGCGCGCCGTCCTTTACCGCTTCTATGAGTATCATGTTCGCTTCCTTATCCAAAAAAGGATATACTGGCTTCAAACGCTTTGGCTCAAGCCTGCACTCCTTGAGGCTTAAGATTATCTCCGGAAGCCTTAAGGGCCTGTGGACCATATAAAATCTGCCTCCTGAGGTAAGCAGTGAGGCTGCAGCCATACACACGTCCAGAAGGCTGCATTTGATCTCATGTCTTGCTATGGCCTTCATGTCCTCCGGATTTTGTATGCCATGCTCCGTTTTCATGTAGGGCGGATTGCTCGTTACCACATTTACCCGGCCTCTTAAGCTTTTAAGCTCTCCCTCTGCCCTTATGATATCCCGGATGTCTCCGTTTATGATGCGTACGCTGTCTTCAAGACCGTTCATATATACCGATCTTTCTGCCATCTCTGCCATTTCCGGCTGGATCTCCAGGCCGTAAAACAGCTTTCCTTCGGTTTTAGCCCTAAGCAATATGGGTATTATCCCTGTTCCGGTACCAAGATCCACTGCGGTCTCGCCTTTTTTTACTCTGGCAAATCCGCTCAGCAAAACGGCATCCATTCCAAAGCGAAAATTTTTTCCGCTTTGGATGATGCCGTATCCGTTCCTCTGAAGTTCATCTATCCGCTCATCCGGCTTTAACGTCACGCTTCTTCTCAAAATGGATCCCGCCTAAACTTACCGCTCAAGATTTCCTGTCCGTTTTTTCCCTGGACCTGTGCCGCCTTCTTGGACGATCCTCGCCACAGCCTTCCCGTCTGTTTTCATGATCACTGCCATTCTGACTGTTTCTGCCTTCCTGACTCTGACCATGCCGGCTTCCCGGCCTTTCCTTCCTTCTTCCCCTGAAAGGCCTTTTTCTGCCTCTTTCATCATTTTCACTCTGATCGGAAACCCGGCGCCTGATATCCTCCTGCCGTCCATCTCCGGTCCCTTCCATGCCAAAGCCTGCTTCGTCATGCTCCCCATCCATGGACAGGTCTCCGCTGTCATCGACACCAGTTTCCATGATCAGCTCTTCGTTTATATCCTGCTCGTCGACATCATCATAGGCGTAAACGCCTCTCTGCATGCCCTTCTTGCGGCTTACAACCTTGAGCTCACCGGCCGCGTATTCACGGATCTCCTTCTCATCGTTAGGAAGCTCCACCAGTACCTTGACCCTCTGCTTTAATGTTCCTACGGCAGAAACCACTCCCTTAAGCCCGTCCGGCGTGAAAGCCGTATCTCCAACGGAAGGAAGGGTACGGTTCAGCTCCTCATAAACATTTTCCTCATATTTAAGACAGCACATAAGCCTGCCGCACACTCCGGATATTTTTGAAGTGTTGAGAGACAGACTCTGATTTTTAGCCATTTTTATTGACACCGGAACAAAATCCGTCAGATATGAATGACAGCACAGCTCTCTTCCGCAGGAACCGAGGCCTCCAAGAGTCTTAGTCTCATCCCTTACTCCCTCCTGCCTGAGCTCTATCCTTATATGGAATATTGAGGCAAGGTCCTTTACCAGCTCCCTGAAGTCTATGCGGCCGTCGGCCGTAAAATAAAATAATATTTTGGAGTTATCAAAGGTGATCTCACAGTCTATGAGCTTCATCTCAAGCCCGTGCTCCCTGATCTTATCAAGGCAGATCACAAAGGCCTCCATTTCCTTTTTCTTGTTCTCCTTTTCGTGCTCGGTATCCTCCTCAGTGGCGATGCGCAGCACTTCCTTTAACGGCTGGCTTAAGTTCTTGTTTTCCTCCTCATGCTCAGCCACAACGATGGTGCCGTATTCGATGCCCCTTGAAGTCTCCACTATTACATGGTCTCCGAGCTTCGTTTCTATATCTCCCGGGGAGAAATGATATATCTTCCCGGCCTGTTTAAACCTTATACCTACTACCTTGGCCATTCCCTTATCTCTCCTTCATTGTCAGGAACAAAAGCTCCAAAGAAAGCTCAGGATTGACATTGGCATTTATCCTGTCCCTGCATACCTGTATCTTGTTCATTATCTCCTGCACGCCGTTATATGAGCTCACTGAAGCAATTGACATCAGAGCCTTTGCCTCACCGTAAAAAACCAGCCCGTTCATGTCCTTTGTGACCATATACATCGTAACATCCCTGTACCAGAGCTCTAAAAGATCCAGCGCCTCCATTATATCCGGACATGCTGCCCTGAGCTTTGATATCTCTATCCGGATATCCACAAGATCCATGGTCTTAATGCTTCGGACGATCTTCATAAGACGCTGATACCAGTCGGAAAATGTCTCGCTCTGATACAGCTCTATGGCTCTTCCAAGATTTCCTCTTGAAAATGCCGTGCATATCTCAAGCTTTTCTCCCTCGGCTCCCAGCCTTTCCTCCATGTAATTCCTGATCATACTGTCAGTCAGCGGCTTCATTTTTTCCACCACGACTCTTGAACGTATCGTATCAAGAAGCTGTTTATCATCGCTGGCAAGAAGTATGATGATCACATACTCCGGAGGCTCCTCCAAAGTCTTAAGCAGCGCATTCTGTGCCTGAACACTGAGAAGCTCTGCATCCGGTATAACATACACCTTATACTTAGATGAAAAAGGCCTTATCCCGGCGGTTTCCACCAGCTGTTCCCTTATCTCATCGACACCTATCGTTTTTTCCTTGTCATGAGTGACATAAATAACATCAGGATGATTGCCTGAGAGAATCTTTTTACATTCCGGACAGTTAAGGCACGCCTCTCCGGTATCCCTGTCCCTGTTCTCACAGAAAAGCTCCAAAAGAAAGGCCTCCGCCATGGTTTTTTTTCCTATGCCCCTGTCGCCGGTGAGCATGTACGCATGGTGTATGGCGCCCTCTTCAATACCCTTTTTAAACTGCTCCTTTATTATGTCGTTTCCGCAGATATCGGAAAAACTTCCCATATACATACCTCTGACTGAAATTTTACCGATCCGGATCCATAAGCTTTAATATACTTTCCACACATTTGTCCGTATCGCTGTTGTCATAGCTTAAAACGATCCCCGCCTTCTTAAGATTCTCCTCCGAAAAATCTTCACTGTCCGCAAGGAACCTTCGGCACATTTCCTTATACTTCGGGACCGGCTGGCTCTGCTCTCGCTTAAGGGCTCTTAAAAGCCTCTCTCCGTCCTCGACTTCAAGATATACCGGAACTACCTTATCCTTACCAAAATAATCCCTGACCTTTACATAGGATTCAAGAACGCCTCCCGGAACAAGATAGTCTCCATTGTCAGGATCTATCTGACCGTCATCGACCGTCGCATAAGTCCATGGGCCGCTGACCGTATTATATGTCCTGGATTCTATGAGCTTTCCTAAACGCCTGAATTCCTCTATCCCGTTATCATTCGTAAAATTATAGGTGACTCCCGGTATCTCACCATCCCTTATCGGCCTTGTGGTATACATTATATATTCCTTAAGCTCAGGCCTTGCCTTAAGCAGCCGCTTATATACTGTATCCTTGCCGCTGGCTGATTTCCCCATGAGATAGTAAATCTTTCCCATTAATTGCCTCCCGGGCCGATGGTCTCTCCCCTCGTTTCATAGATAACTCCGCCGGAGGTGCTTCCTCCCGGACCGTTTCCAATCTGCGCTCCGTCCTGACTTCCAGGACCCGCAGATATAACTCCTTCACCGCTGTCTGTGCCGGTCTGTCCGCCGCTGCCGCCCGGGGCCTCTCCGGTAATAACAGGCACTTCGCCCTGATTTACCGTATCATAATCGTCCGCAGCCTGTGTCTCAGTTTCGATGTCGCCCGGATCATTTGAAACGATGACGGACGGATCCACCGCCACTGCAAGGGGAACAGTTGCTCCAAGCCTCACACTGTAAAAAACATCCTCGCCGTTTTCAGTACGTTTGCATATAGCCTTGGAATCCTGTATGCCATACAGCACGACTCTGCTCGAATCAGTTGCTGAATCCTCCAAAAACTCCACGTCACCGTCCTTGCTTATGCTTAAAAGCCCGTTAGTGCCGTCATTTCCCTTATATTCAGCAATGATCCTGTAGGAATCAAAGTCATAATGCAGATTATAGGTGATCCCGCTGAATTCACTGGAAATGACCTCTTCGGTACCATTGTTATCCTTTCTTATGACTCTTGACTTTGTTTCTCCAAAGGACTCTCCGCTCTGAACAGAATATGTATATCCCCCTGTGGACACTGTGGTTTTTTCGGCTACCTTAAGTATCTCTCCGTCGGCCGCAAGAGCGTAACGGAAATTACCCGCCTTGAAATCATCTGACTGCAGCGTGACTCTTTGCCCGCCTGCAAGGGTAAGATAAGCTCTGTCGCCCTCGTCTATGTTAACGACATATTCCGCATCCTCTGTAAATAATATAAGGTCTTCGTCCTTTTCAAACGAATCTGTCCTTACTATATTTTCACCATCATAATAGTAGACTACCGGATCTCCGCCGCGATCCTCAAGCACCTTAAATCCAAGAACATGCTCGCCTGCTATATATCGTGAATCAGCACCCGGCTTCATGGCGTAGAGCTTTCCTTCAATAAGCTCCGTAACAGAGCCGGCTGAAACTGATGCTCCTGACTCTCCCGATACACTGTTTGATTTTTCAGCCGGGACCGCAAGATAGAAAACCGTACCGTCAGCTATGCTGTACGCATAAGGCGAAGCATACTGAACAGCGGCCCCTCCAAGGGAATGGGATAACGACTCAGTGGTCTTTTTATACATCAGCTCGCTATATGAACCAAGTTTATTTTTCTCATCCACATATACCCAGAGAGCCTTGGTGGTGATCAGCCCGGCATAATCATCGCGGCCTGACTCATCCTCATCACCGTCATATCCCTCGTCATAGTTTATCTCCTTAAGGATCCCGTCATCATCATAGTTGAATATGAATGCACCCTCCTGACAGTCGCTGGTGCAGGCATGGCCTTCCTGATCAAAATAATAGAGATTACCATTAAGGTCAAGGAAGCTGTTTGCAAGATAGTACCTTTCTACCCTTCCGGACGTCTCTGAAGCTCCAGCTCCTTCACTTTCCGCTCCCTCAGAGGAAATGAAAGCTTCAATAAGCTGATCCTCCTCATAAGCTGACGCCTCGTCTTCATCCATTGCATAGACGATATCGCCCCCTGCAAGTGTCAGAAGCCCAAAGCCCGTCTCGGAAAGGTCGATATCAATGTCAGAATCATCAGAACCAGAGCTTTCTTCAGTGGATAAAACTGTTTCTTCTGCAGAGCCTCCGAATAAACTGCCAAAGAGGCTGTTATTCCTGATATAAGCCCCGACAAACACTACCATTAAAACAGCGATCACAAGAAGCGCTATCGCCGAGATAACGCTTACCGCATTGCTGCTTTTCCTGTTCCTTCTGTTTCTGTTCCTACGCTGAGCCATACGCCTATATTATCATTATTCAATGTTCAAGTAAAGAAATAGGGATCTTCCTAAAGAAAAACGCCCGCAGTGAATAGCAGGCGTAAAACTAATGCCTCAGGCCAGAATCGAACTGGCGACACATGGATTTTCAGTCCATTGCTCTACCAACTGAGCTACCGAGGCAGATCATATAAATGAGCGTGACGGGAATCGAACCCGTGACAACTTGATTAAAAGTCAAGTGCTCTACCGACTGAGCTACACGCCCAAAAAATTAAGGACAGGACACCCGATGTCCTGTCCTTATGCTGATTGCGGGGGGCGGATTCGAACCACCGACCTCTGGGTTATGAGCCCAACGAGCTACCGGACTGCTCTACCCCGCGATGTATAAGTGGGACCTATAGGGCTCGAACCTATGACCCTCTGCTTGTAAGGCAGATGCTCTCCCAGCTGAGCTAAGATCCCGGAATGGATGGGGGTGGATTCGAACCACCGAAGTCGTCGACAACAGATTTACAGTCTGCCCCCTTTGGCCGCTCGGGAACCCATCCATGAATTAATAGATTGTAGAAAAAAAGCACACGCTACTGCGTATGCTTTTCATTAACACAGCAGTGTTAACGACCCGGATGGGATTCGAACCCACGACCTCCGCCGTGACAGGGCGGCGCTCTAACCAACTGAGCCACCAGGCCATAAGCACCATAAAAACCGAATACCGATCAAATATACATCCTCGAACCTTACATAAGCTTTGCGGACAAGCCCTCGGC
>CALWLS010000003.1 GCA_944381575.1 uncultured Lachnospiraceae bacterium
CACCAAATTGAGGTCACAGAACGCTCCTATGGAACTGACGAGTTTATCATTCAGATGGCTGGCCGGTATTTGAACGCAATTTACTGTGACCCCGCAGCACTCCATAATTGGATTGACTCTGGCGCAGATTTGAGTGAATTGCCAATCAGTGATTTCACACCTCCTTGTGAATGGGATACCACAACCATCGGCAATAAGGAGGTAACACTATATCCCTTTAACCGGCATGCACTACTGACTCTGTACGAATCTCTTGCGACGAAAAGCCCGAGAATGTTCTTAAAGAATGTTATTCGCGCTCAGTTAAAAGAATATTTTGATGGCAAGCAGTATGGGGATGGTTGGTATTTCCCGCTTAACCCCAGTAACGCTCAGATGTCCAATGACCCACACAGTTCTTCAATTGACCGTTTGGAAAGTATAGGTTCTGACGATAAGAACCGTCTGAAAGCGTTGTTTGCTATTTGGGGTGACGGCTCTGCATCCGGTGTGAAAGAAACCGATGGGACACTGCGTTTTGGTGGCCTTAATCAAGCTTTCCTTGCAGATATAGGATTGACTACCTTTACTGGTATAGGCGAAATCGTGGACAAATCCACGGGGAAAACTGTATCTCCGGCTACTGCATCCGAACCAGTAAAACACAGCGAAGGCACTCCTGTTCATCAAACTACTACTCCGGAGCCTCCCAAGGCCAAGCCTCCTGTCGATGGTGCCACAAAGAATTATCGTAAGTTTAAGGATGATATCACGGCCTGGTTTACCAAGGGTGAAACATTGAAATATGATCCCGACTATCGTGGTTGGCTTCGTACTCTTGTTCGTGGAGATTCCAAACAATGTGGTGCAATCAACTGGCAGGATATTGGTATCCCGGCCTATATTGCAGAAGAGCGCCTTTCTGACCTGGGTTGCTACTATATTGACGATCAAAGTTCTCCCACAAATATTGATAGAGCCATCGTTTACATGGACAGAAGTTCCGAAAGCCGCGATGCTCTGATGGCCTTGAATGAACTGAACTACGCAAAAGGTTGGGATTTCGAGGGCGCAGCTTATTACCAGCAGAGGTTGATTACTTGGTTGGAACGCAGAAAAGCTGAAATCATCGAAAAAGTTACCGCTACTAAGCAGGGGGAAGATCCTCTCCCGGTATTGGAGTGGTGCCTTGCAATCCAATATCTTAAAGCGTGTATCTTGGGTCAAAAGGTTGATACCAGTTCTCCCTATTCAACAATCAAATCTTTGTTCAAAGATTTCAAGAAGGACGATAGCATCAAGAGAGACACCCGTGAGTGGAACGACATGATTCAGTTCGTCCTTAACCGTAAAGCTGACTTTGATAGTGCCTTGACCTTCTTAAAACAAGCTTCGGCAACCACAATGGGCGCAATCCATTTTTCAGTCGATCCCAACGCGAAATCCTGTTATAGAACAGACGAGCTGGTACTGGCCGCTGAAAAGCTTATGGCTGCCGACTGGGATATTGAAGCAATATTGCCTAGTAACATCCCGCAGAAGCACCTCCTGTATAATCCTGCTACGTTGTTGAAAGCACTCTATCCAAGCGTTAGAAAGGCTATGGACGCGGATACTCAAGAAGCGGCAAAGGTAGTAGGAAAACTCAAAGATTACATTGGTGAACTCACACAGACCAACCTCATTGGGGCTCTGGCTGCTATTCAAGAACTGTTTTCTGTATTTTCTGCGAATGGAATCATAGGAAGTACAGAGCTTAGAGTCAAGTATGAACGGCCTCCTATTGAAACAGCCAAAACTGTAATGGGGCATATTAAGCTGATTAAGGATGCGGCCTCTGTGCAAGCAGTAAGGCAGCTGACAGCATACTCTGGTAACTCCCTGCATGTGCTGTACGATTTCCTCCGGGACATCCAGACGATTGCCCAAAAGGCTGACCAGGAAGGTGCGAAGGCCCAAAAAGACATAGCTGCTACTGGCGGTTTTGCTGGTACAGAAGCATTGTCTGAAGCTGCCTTGTCCTCTATGGAGGAACTCTACGCTCAGCTCGAGAATATGGAGGTGTACGAAAATGCTGCTAACTGAGACAATCAAAAACTGCACCTCCGCTATCAAAAAACGCCGAGTAACAATCGAAAGCAAGCAGCATGCTGAAACTTACGCAAAAGCGTTGGCACAGCTTGCCCAGGCCACCGCGAGTATTAAAGAGACCATTGATTGTGCTGCTGCCATGAAAGAAAAAGGAATTGTCAGCACTTCACTTATGGATGAACCTACTCGCAACGAACTGCTGGCTTGCATTGACGATTGCGGCAACGGCGTCTCTGAAATGCGGTTGACCTTGGAAACGGTCAGGTTGCTGAAATCCAAGGGAGATGCTGTTGCAGCACAAATTAGAATCGTATGGCGCGATGCTGCCCAGAAATATTCTGATGGCCCAAAGGGATATTTGTCTATGATAGGAGGTCTATCAAATGACCCCAAACGGGCAAAGGATTTGACAGACGGCATCACTCAAACGGTTGCTGGAAATCCATCCATCAAAGCTGTAAACAGCCTGGTTTCCTATGTGGCGGAAGCAAAGCAAATTACCGATCAATTTTCTTTGAACCCCGAAATCGAAAACTTCTTAAAGAAAGTCTCTTCTCAGCGAGCTACGGTATTGGATTTGACCCCCAATATCATGACATGGCTCAAGGAAAAAAATCTCACAGGTAAGCTGAAGATTAGATTTTAGAAAGGAGGGTGACAATGACTATTCTTGAAGCGATTAAAGCTGTGCTTAGTAAGGAAAAAGATGGATTGACCTGTAAAGAAATAACAAATCGCATACTTTCCGAAAAATTATATGCTTTTAATACAGCAGATCCAAACTCAATTGTTGGGCATAGCCTCCGTAGACATTGCCAGGGACTCGACTTTCCATCAGCACATCCGGTTAAATATTTCTACATTGTTTCTGGCAAACGCGGGACAGCCGTTTACTCACTTATAGAATCAACATTTACTGCTTCAGGTGATGATATTTCAAAAAAGCCTCCTATATCCTCAGCATCAGACCTGTTACCAGAGGAGAAAATACAAAAGTATTACAATGAACATAAAGAAAGTATAAAAAGTCAACTTCTTGATATGATTCTTAATAACGATCCAAGTTTTTTTGAGCACCTTGTAGTTAAGCTTCTTCTTGCTCTAGGATATGGTTACGGAACAGATGCAGGACAAGTTGTAGGCAAATCTCACGATGGTGGAATTGACGGAATTATCAATGAAGATAAACTTGGCTTGGATAAAATTTATATCCAAGCCAAGCGTTATGCGT
This sequence comes from uncultured Lachnospiraceae bacterium, assembly GCA_944381575.1. Lineage (GTDB taxonomy): Bacteria > Bacillota > Clostridia > Lachnospirales > Lachnospiraceae > Avilachnospira. Next base: position 3,302 of record CALWLS010000003.1, read on the forward strand.
CAAGTCACAATGTTGGATGCAAAGAAATACAGGCTTTTTCTGGAGCAATGAAAAAAGTTACCAAGGGAGTGTTTATTACAACTTCCAGCTTCACAAAAGAGGCGAGAAAAGAAGTCTTAGAGCAAGTTGGAAAGCAAATTGTACTAATTGATGGTGCACTGCTTACTGATTTAATGTTACGTAGCGGTGTAGGCGTTCGATGTGTGCAAACATTTGGCACTTACGAAATTGACACGGACTTTTTCGGTAATGCTTGAACAAGAGATAAGGTGCTGTCGCTAAATGTCCCCTTGAAAAATCATATAAAAGACCCTCCCCAAAAGACAGAGCAGCTTGCGGGGAGGGCACTTTTCCTATTGCGCTTGATTTATTTTACGATGTTTTCATTCATAAAATCGTAGAAGTAATCTTGAAAGCTTATTACAGACATTATTGTGACGATTTTGGAATTCCGTTATTGTCCAGTGCTCGTTTGTTAATGCAACATCGTTTGCGGATACAAATCTAGATGTTCGGTAAACCTCTCTTTTTTGCTCATATGGACTGTTTTCGAGTCCACTATTATCACCATTACCGAAAACAAAAATATTACCCAATTTATTCTTATGCGGTTCTAGATTAGCATCGATATCAGTGGTTTTAGCTGTTTTGGGATAAATATGCTCTAACGATAACTCAGTATAAATCAGACTTGTACCATTCGGAACGCGGCTAACGACTATTCGTCCATTCGAATCAAAACATCTCCAGTAGGTTTCGAGAAGAATACACAAGTATTTCATTGCTGGGTTATCGCTCTTGGTATTGTATGTAATATCTTTTAGTTTTTGCTCACATTCCCTACGAATTAATACGGGTTCAATTTGAACAAGCTCGTTTTTGAAATCACGGCTCCGGTAAGTGTCTGCGTGTTCTCGCATACTAACGGCTGCGGAGTAATATCTTTTTTTCAGTTTATCCTCTCGCATCTTAAATAAGCCTTTGACGAGGATAAAGAAGTCTTCACATAATTCGAGGCACTTATAAAAGTTTTCTTCCGAACTTACACCATGAATTGCTGGTTGACGGTATGCACTAATTAACAAAGGAATACATAAAGTGTGACGCATTCCAACAACTAAATTTTTAAGAACATTACGTTGCCATTCCTGCAAGATTGAGTTTTGATATGGCCAAATTCCCGACGCAATTTTTCTACAAACAATTATATCTGCATGAAGATCCTGCAAAGATGTCAAAAACGCATTTTTTTGTTCTTCGGTTAAAATTGCATTATCTGGTGTCGCAAAATACTCTTCAACATATGCACGATACAAACGATCTTGTTTCCATTCTTGTCCCATTTTGGAAAGATAGCACCATTTAAGATAGTTATCTGTGTCCTTTCCTGAGTCACTGAGAATATCATCCCATATGCGCTGTGCTTCCGATAAAAAGTCTGGAGAAGAATCCAAAATTTCAATAGATTTAGCTTTTAGTAATTCGCTGTCTTTTAGTGGTTCACCACGATCATTTACAACTTGATATAAGCGATATGTGAATTTGGGACTAGTAGGTTTAAGAACCACAATTTGAAAAGCTTCAGAAGCTGCATTGCGAAGGCGGATGAGGAAATTCACTTGACTTTCGGGTGTTTCATGTTCTAAAAGTAGAGTCGCTAACCAATTACTTATTCGTGATTGCGCTCGAAAAAGGTGAACATGTGAAATGTATTGATTCCTTTCAACTACTGTTCTATTTGAACTCAAGTAATTGATAATCTCAGTAAAGTACTCATTATCCCTAACAGAAAGTGTAAATTTGCTTTTTCGTGGGGCACCTTCTTTTTCTGAAAATAAGTAATAATCACATTCTTGTATAATTGTATCTGCCGAGGGTTTCACCTCTGAATGCTCTATAGAAAGCTTTTTGGCTTGTCCTTTAATAGAGGCTATTAACAAGAGAAATGTCGTTAATCGTTGCTGTCCATCGATTACTTCAAATGTTTCACGTCCTCTGTCATCTTCTTCAATTTGCAATACGATAAACTGTCCAAAAAAGTGTTTTGGAATAACTGGTGTGGATTGGGCCTGACCAATTACTTTCAAGATGTCGCTAAGGTATGTATTAACTTTGTTATCATCCCAAACATAAAAACGTTGGTAATTATTAACACAATAAAGGCAGTCCCTGTTACGGACTATTTCCTTCATTGTCCGAATTCTGCTTGTTAGCACATCTATCCCTCCAGGATTAAGCTCCTCTTATATATTATTATATGTCAAAATTTGTCGACAAGCAACACGATATTGGAGATGTGCCATTCCAGCTACACAAACAAGAACTGTGCAAAATATAAATATGGCGGCAACAGATAAAAAACGGCCCCCAGAAAGTTATTTCAACTTTCTTTGGGACCGTTTTTTGTGTTGTTTTTCAAAAGTCTATTTTGCAATAGCCTCTTAAACTATAAATCAGTCATGGACTTCACATATTCCGTAAGGGCGGAGAAATCAACCTTCGTATCATGGCTCCAAGAAAGACGGATAGCCTCACTCACTCGTGCTTCATCCAGCCCCATAGCTGTTAATACATAACTTGGGGCGTGGCTGCCAGAGTTACAGGCTGAACCATTGGAGAACGCATAATCCTCCTTTACAGCAAGGAAGATACCCTCTGCATCAACACCGTGGAAACTAATGTTTACAGTGGACGGCAGGCAGTGTTCTTGGTCTCCATTCAAAGTATAGTTCAGACCTTCCACAGCCTCCAGGAATCTTCGCTTGATCGATTTACAGCTTTCCATGTGGACAGCGGATTCCTTGTCGCTTAGCTGAGCTGCGAGAGCGAAGCCTGCAACCAAAGCCACCGGTGTAGTTCCCGGACGGTATCCGCGTTCCTGCTGACCGCCATACATGAGCGGTTTGACGGGAGGCCGTCTATATGTACGGTCGCGCCGCATAATAAATGCGCCAATCCCCTGGGGGCCGCTGATCTTATGAGCGGTGATACTAAGCATATTGTATTTGGTATTTCGTAAGCTATCATTCAGCTTACCAAAACCTTGTGTGGCATCAACGTGAAAATATGTCTTGGTTCCTGCTAATGCTGCACCGACCTCTTCGATAGGCTGTATCACGCCGGTTTCGCTGTTGACCTGCATCATAGAAACAAGCAGAGTTTTGTCCGTGACGAGGCTGAGAATCTGCTCCGGTTTGATTCGGCCAGACTCATCGGGAGAAACAAAATCCACGACACAACCTTTTTCTTGCAGGTGTTTCATTGCTTCCAAAACAGACTTGTGCTCGATGGATGTGGTAATGAAGTGATTGCGGCCACTCTCAAGAGCATAGTCGAGCAGTCCGAGAATCGCCATGTTATTACTCTCGGTGGAACCGCTGGTAAAGAAAACGTCCGTACTGTCCACAGACAGGATCTCCGCAATGGATTTTCTTGCAGAGGAAACAATTTCTTTGGCGTCAGTGCCAAAAATATGAGTTCTACTGTCTGCGTTGCCATAATGACAGCGATACACATCAATCATCTTCTCCAGAACTCTTTTGTCTATTGGAGCAGAAGCGTTGTAGTCAAGATAAACAGCCATTATGCTTCCTCCTTCGGAAGAGCTGATTTGAGTAGATCGGAGCAATTTTTCAGAACATCTCTTGTGCTGTAATGGTTGATACCTCTGTTCAAATGCAGCCTAAAATACTTTGCGAGAGTTTTTTCATCATCACCAAGCCCATCGTTAATGCAACGTTGGCGGATAACGGCTTCGTAGATTTCGGAATACTCACCAGCGAAGGTAGACCAATCCATTTCTACATTACTGTCGGATAACGGATCGACACCACCAGGGACAGACGGTTCAGCCAATGACCAGCAAAGCGCCCACCGGCAAAGAACATTCCAGTTCTGAACTCCAGTTTTGGCTTTTATGCGAATAAGCCTGTCCTTTTCGGGCTGTGATAATTTAAAATGCTTTACAATCATAAATTACACCTCCCCAAAATAGCCGTGAACAATCGAGGTACACTGTTCCTCTTCACGGTAGAGGAGCGTATAATAATCGACCACGTTATCTCGGACGAGATCGAGGTAGCGACCATAAACTTCTTCATCCGTAGACAAAACCATTACCTGAGAGCTTGCTGCTGGCAGGTATTTGGTTACAAAGTTGGCTCTGTGAGAAGAGTCCAAACGGGCCATAGGGGTGTCAATGATAACCGGGGCTTTGTAGCCGGAGGTTAGAGCCAATGCCCAGACAATAGCAACTGCGAACATCTGCTGTTCTCCGGCAGAGAGCTGGCTCTTTAGAAGCTCATTACCATCCAAATCAAGAATGGTGACATCCAAGGTGCTGGGGTCAATCTTGATCTCACTTACCAAAGAATCCTTTTCGACAAGTTCAAGGAAACATCTTGTTGCTGTGCTGGACAACTTTTCGACTTTCTCGCGTTGCAAACGCACCTTAAACTCACGAAGAACCTCGATGGACATTGCTGCATACTTTACAATACGGGCGTTGTCATCATTTGCGTGTTCCTTTTCAGCAATAGCTTTGATTAGCTGAATACGCTTCGATACGAGTAGTTCTCTCTGGCGTTTTAAGCTCTCAATAGTCTCTAGTTGGCGTTTATACTCAGTATCTGCAAGATTTTTTTCTGCTTCGATAGATTTCAGGGCGTCATAAAGCTGCATAGCCAAGGTTTTTTCATCCGCAGCCCCCAGGTGTGCATCAAGACTCATTAGTTCGCTCTCTTGAGCGTCCACACGATTTACGAGCGTATCAATCCGCTGTGTGATATTTTGAAACACTTCTGTGATTAGTCTCTTATAGAGCATCATGCTGGTGGCGGACATGTTTTTTACAGTTTCCTCTGTCGCACTCTTGGGAACATGCCCAACTAGAACTTCATTAACGATATTTTGAACCGTTCTGAGATCTGACGGATTGAGGCCACAGGCAGCAAGCCTTTCAAGAATTTTCTGATGCAGATCCACAATAATTCTATCTGAATAGAGTTTCGCTTCAGTTTGCTGGGATGAAAGCTCGTTTTCATAAGACTGCGTAACTAAGCTGCGGCACATAAAAAGAGGTGTAGACGCATCCACAGTTAGTTGCATAATTTCTTCTTGAACTCTCTCAACTTCAGAAGAAATTTTTTGCATCTCAGCCTTAATTGAATCACGGTTCCGGCTTAGATCTCCACCGGAAGACCAGAACTCCTTTTCTTTAGCTTCATACGCAGCGGCCAGAGTTTCGCACCTGCGTTCTAGCGCATTTGCTTGTTTGGTGGATTCCGCGAGACGGAGATCAATATCGGTAATTTGGCGTTCGACATCTTGATAGCCTACGTTCTCTTCGCTGCTCTCAAAAGCAGCAAGAGCCTTTTTTTTGCGGCGAATTACCTCGTCCGTATGGTCGATAGCTTTTTCAATAGAAGAGACACCAATTGCAGATTTTATAGAACTTTTGATCTGTTCAAAAGATGTATCATCAGCAAGCTGCGTAATTTTCTCGTTGTTAAAAAAGAAGAAGCGAGCAATACCAAAAGGCAAGATTTCTTCAATGTAATAACTCCAACTCTCACCCAGGTATTTGTCCACCACACCATCTTTTTCAACGATAATCTGCTGATCCGCTTTTTTGCCTTTCGCAGTCCATGACCGTTTAACCCGTAGGGATGTTCCGTCATCTAAGCACAAAGAGACTGCAACATAAGTTTCGTCATCGGTGGCGTGTTTATTGATATGGTCAATTAGCATTTTGTCATATGACCTGGCTTTTTCCTGAATGTATTTCAATGCCTGTTTGCCATAAAGAGCAATCAAAATGCTGTCATGAAATGTGGTTTTGCCTCTACCATTCAGACCACCAACCAAAGTAATATTGCGATCACCGATTTGATCTGTAAGACACATCTCGTGAGTGCCTTTGTATATACCGAAATTATGAAGCTCCACTTTAGTAAAATACATGCTCACTCACCTCAATCCACGAAATCTTCCGGGCTTGCCTCATCCGTAATGCCAGAGATTCTATGAGCACGCGCAGCTGCGATAGCTTCGGCGTCAGCCTCGTTACGATAGAATGCCTTTTTGATTTCTTTTTCAAAATTTAGAATAACATTGCGCTTGTTTGATATAGCAGCAGCCTTGGCCTCTGTGTCCAGCAGTGCCCGCTGCATTTCAGCTAATAGCTGTTCTTCTGGATACATTTCAGCGCACACTTTTTTGAGTAGTTCGGCTTCCGGCGCACCAAAGTATTTGTTCTTACTAATGACACCATCAGAGTATTTCTTTCCAGTGACTTCTTCGTAAATCCTGGGCAGAGAATCGTCAAATTCATGAAACTCATCAAGCCAAATCTGCCGAATGAACTTGAGTTCTTCCATCGTAATCAATGGAACATTCTTAATTTCATCTGGTCCGATCTCATGTACAAGAAGTTCAACTTCCAGCAATCTGCGCAGAAAATACTCTCGGGTTTCTTTTGTATAAGGGCCGTGAACAAGACGATTGTTATGCCATTGTAAGTGACCATCCCGCTTGCGAAAATCGCGACGATCACGGTCTGTCTGCCAATCACCGTGTCCAGCAATATCGTTCCGGAACTCAAGCATAGGAAGCATCCACGCTTTTTCTTCGTCGTTCTGAATCATCGCAGCCATTGACTTGTCTTCAGTGACCATCGTGCATACCCAACACCCGAAACGACTATTGCCGCAACTGGGAGTAGAGGAGTCAATTACAAGAGGACATTCTCCGTCTGCGGAAGCGCCGCTATACATGGCCAGAAGGTCTTTATTGGAGTGTCCCCAAGGATTCGGGACCTGGACGAGATATTGCCAGACATTGTCGTTCAGCCAATTTTCAATAGGTGTGAAAACATAGGAGTTTGGGAAAGAACCATTTGGACTGAGATGTGCTCTATAGCGTTTTTTCTCGTATCCTTCCAGAACAGCTTTGCGGACAGCACTCTCTGCTTTGCGAGAGCCAAGAACCATTATGGCCTCGCTTTCAGCATCAAGTATGCTCTTTATAAAACGGTTCGAGGCGTCAATCTTCATTCTATCAGTACACCAACGAAAGTCTCGACGAGGGTAGGGGTATCCGCGTCCAATCAAATTAACCCAAAATGTATTTGTAGTTGCTGGAGTCAGTCTGTGGGGAACAATGGGCAGTCCCTGTTCTTTTGCAGTTTTCTCCATCTTTTTGAGCGATTCCGTTGCCCAAATCGCCACTACAGGAGATTCAACTAAAGTATCTGTGCTAATAACATGTACAGTTTTTCTGAGCTTCTCTTTGGGTAGTTCCTGGAGCGCATACCAAACAAGCTGAACAACGGCAGTAGAATCTTTACCACCACTGTAACCACAAATCCAAGGAATCATATCTTCAAGATACAGCTCCTTAATGATCTCTATCACTGACCTTATATCTTCTTTTGTCAGATTAGCCATTTTACATACCTACCGTTTCGAGTAATACATTTTTCATATAACAGGACATTGCTCGTTGCGTTGATCTGTTGGCAGCTACTTTGCCATTGACAAACACAAGATTTTCCCATGCAGGATTTGTTTTTCTCCAATCTATGGAATCGAGATTTTTCAGATGATTTTCCCATTTGCCCGGGTCCATTTGAACAAGCGCATTTCCTGCAAAACCCAATGCAACGAGCGTAAGACTAAGTGAACAAATATAATCTTTACGAACATCGGAGGACTTTAATTCACCTGATCGGACCTTCAACCACTCGGGAATATGTTCTCCAACGGAGTTCCAATATCTTTCCGCAAGAGTAATTTTCTCTTGCAGAGGGAGGTCAATCCCGTTGAGCAATTCATTGGTTGCCGTACAGATAGCACTCAGAGTGAATAGGGCCTTGGAGCGATTCGAGATTGCAGTTCGTTCCTTTTCAACAAGCCCTTTGAATACGCCAACCTCCTCAATTACTTTCTTGGCAACTATGGATGATTCTTCCCGTGAATTGAAGAGAATGTTGATTGATCTTGTAGGCTTAATTGCATACCTGTTCAAATCCGAAAACATTTGTTGAGAACGAGCCAAACCTTCATCACGATAGAACACAACAGAGATATGTTCATTCTTCAACGAGGGGTTCATTTTAAGTGCTTCCGCTATGGCTGCACGCCGGTGTTGACCATCGTTTATCAAAAATCTAGACGTCATAGAAATGCTAATTGTGCCTACCTGCGGTGTGACATCAGATACCGATTGAAAATCCATGCTTCCGTCTACTGAAACAGTTAATGCAGAGAACACATAGCTGTCTGGGTTGGATAAAATATAATCTCTAATTTCTGGAATCCGAGTCTTATTCAATATACGCTGCGATCTGACCTCGGGGGGAAGTTCCTCGTCTGCAAATTGAAAGATTCTTGCAATCACTTCTAAGGGCACCATTGAGACATAGTATTCCCTCTGCGCTTGAATCCCTCGTACAGCTGGAAAGACAAAAGCGGCACTACGCATACCGATGGTTCCTTTCTATTTTGGTGTCTGTCTAAAGCACGATGTTCTTATTATACACTGTGGCGGAAGTCTTGTAAACAGTGATTGGATATCTTTTGTTTGTCTTATTAGAATAAACAATCACAAACAAAATGTTATTGCATTTGGGGCAACAAAAAAGCGTTCAAAGAACGCGTAGCCGCAGAATAGAATTCTGCGTTCAAGGGGGATTGGGGGCATAGTCCCCAACAAGCAGCATGTGGCATTTGGATAGCCACATGCATTGCTTGCCTCTTTTCCCGCAGGAAATAACGAACTTGACTGGTTGCACAAACCGACAATAATTGTGCGAGAACTTTGATAATATGTAATTAGTACAATTGTTTTGGAATGTTCAAGACAATATTCGGGAATTCTGCTTGTTATTAGAGGGGGATGTTTAAGATACTGGATAAATTGATTCAAACATCAAAAAAAGTCGAATAAAATCCCCTATACCGTTTTCAAATTGTTGCGAAAAATGTTGCAATTTAGATGATTGCGCCTGTATGACTTCATGTCATACAGGCGCTTTTCTGTTTCTACGGAGGAACGAGAAGCTATCTGGTTCTGAAATTGTTCCCCGATGCCGCTCGCCCCCGTTTCGGTTCACTCGCCAACTGGACCTGTGAATCGAAATGGAGGTACATAATGCCGAAAATCAATCTTCGGGAACTGTATCCCGATCTTTATAAAGCAGACACTTTCCTGGATGTGACCGATGAAGTACAAGCCGTCTTTCAGGAGGATAAGCGTGCTGAAGCCGCCCACGAGCGCAAGATATACCGCTATAAGGCACACTACTCTCTTGATTTTGGCAACGGAATCGAAAAGGCAGTGGCAAAGCGCCCTCTGACACCGGAGGAAATACTGGAGGACAGGCAGTGCCGGGAACAGCTCTATGCTGCGGTGATGTCGCTGCCAGACAAGCAGGCAAAGCGAATCTACGCCCGGTACTATTTGGGCATGACAGCAAAGGAAATCGCTCAAGCAGAAGGAGTCGATCCGCGCCGGGTGCGTGACAGTATTTGTCTTGGCATAAAAAAGTTGGCCAAATTATTGTAATGGGCGTCCGCATCTCTTTGTTTTTGTCAGTACCTGTAAGAAGGTAAATGTTTTGCCTTCCATGGTACTTTGACAAAAAGAATAGACGGCATTTCTGGTACAAGAACCATGCACGAGCGAATCAGGCGCGCCGCCAAGAAGGACAAGCCGAGGAGGTGATGAACCGACTGTCCTGAGCGATCAACGCAAGCCTGAAACCCGAAGTCGGCACTTCGAGGCGCGGTGACTGCATGGGGAATTAAAGATACTTCCTCACGGCCTCCTAAAGACTTGGGGGGAACCCTGCGGCGCACGAGTAAAACGACGCTGCGGAGTTATGACATCCGCGCCAGCGGAGACCAGGAATGTTCCCATCGTCAGGGGTGCGTGGCAAATGTGACGAAATATCTATTGCGTGATAATCTGTGGGCGCACTGGAGAGCTTTCCAGTGCGCCCATTGGTTTATACAAGAGGAGCTAACATTATGAAACATAACACAGACACAATCGCACTGAAACTGGTTCATATGATGTTTTGCAAGGGCCTGATCAACAGTGTCATATATTATCAGGTCTTGAACCGATACGCATAAAATGTCAAGCATATCAATAGGCGTATCCGTATCCTAAACAAATGTAGCCTTCCTCTTTATACTCAAAGCGGAAGGAGGAAATGGTATGGACGGTATGCAACAACTATACTTCGGGAATCTGGCCCTAGACCCCAACCGGCAGCGCCAGATCGTTTATTATGGTCGTGTTTCAACAGAGCATGAGGCGCAGTTAGAGGCGCTGGAAAAGCAAATGCAGTGGTATGAGGATCAGACCAGGTACCACCCGAACTGGACCGTTGTAGGTCGATACATAGATGAAGGTATTACGGGAACGCTGGCTAAAAAGCGCCCGGCTTTCATGCGGATGATTGAGGATGCAAAGCAGCGGAAATTTGATCTTATTGTTACCCGTGAGGTGTGCCGCTTTGCCCGCAATACTGTGGATACCTTGGTATTGACCCGAGAACTAAAAAACTATGGGGTTGAGGTTTACTTTGTGTCGGACAATATCTGGACATTGGACGGCGACGGTGAGCTTCGGCTCACAATCATGGCTACACTGGCCCAGGAGGAAAGCCGCAAAATATCAGAACGGGTCCGAGCTGGACAAGCTGTTAGTCGTGAGAATGGCGTCTTATATGGGAACGGCAATATCATCGGCTATGACCGCGTAGACGGGACCTATGTTATCAACCCCGAACAAGCCGCAACCATCCGAACAGTCTTTGAATTGTACGCCCAAGGTTTTGGTCAGAAGGAAATCGTGAATGAGCTGACGCGACGCGGCTGCAAGGACGGCAATGGTAATGTGAAATGGTCTTGTGTCAAAATCAGCCGGATACTTCGCAATGCCACCTATATGGGGTATGTTTGCTACAACAAGTCCAAGGTCAACAACTTTCTGGAAAAGAAGCGTATTAAAAATCTGGATGAAGATACCTTTGTTCTCAAGAAAGGTGATTTTGAGCCGATTGTTTCAGAAGCTCTTTGGAGGCGATGTGAGTGTATCCGAAAAAGCCGAATCCAGAAATATCAAATGCCTTCCGGTGAGGAACGGCGGCGAGGCACGAGGATTCCACAACACCTGTGGGTTAAAAAGCTCCGGTGCCGCTGCGGTTCGGGATATAACCGCTTCAAATGGAGAGTTCTTCAAGATGGTACGCCAATCTATGGATACCAATGTAATTACCGCACACAAAGTCCCGCCAAGAGCTTTGTGGAGAAAAACCATCTCACCGGTCAAAAGAGTTGCGATGCCATTTCCATTTGCGAGTGGAAGTTGGACCTGATGGCCAAGCGAATTTTTGAGCAACTCTGGGGAGATCAGAGAGAGGCAGTTCTGAAAGCCTGTCAGATGGTCGAATCCTGCATGGCAGCTGTGGCTATGCAATCTGATGCTGGCAATGCAGAACTTCAGCGAAAAGCTAACAAGTTGGAGCAGCGGATTTTGAACCTGGGGCAGATGCGCGCAGACGGTGAACTGACAAAAGAGCAGTTTCACAAGCTGTATAGTCAAGCTACAAAAGAGCTGGAGGCGCTCCAAAGTAAAATGGGCGGCCAGTCAAATGAGCCGGAAAGTGCAAGCAGGTTTGACCTGGATAAAATCAAGAAGGGTCTGTCCCAAATGGTAGACATCTCCACACCGAGAATTTCAGAAGCGCTGATCGAGGAATTTGTGGAAGTGATTACTCCCGTTAAAAACCATCATTACCGTTGGAAGCTGAACTTTGGTGAATCCAAAACGCCTCAGGAGCGGAGTAATCTTCTGGAACCCGAAAATCCTCCGGTGCTGGCCTTCACGATAGACTTTGAGACTGCCCGCAAATTCCGATACGCAAACGGCCTGCCGACTCAGTTCCGCAAGCGAGATTGGAATGACTTAACCGTTGAAGTGTATCTGTAATTCAAATAAATGGGTATAAAACAAAAACAAGCGCACCGCCATAGACGGTGCGCTTGTTGATTCAAATGTGGTTTTTCGTTGCTGTTATGCGATTACTTCTCCATCGCACGGGGTGCTTTAATAGCAGCCTGGGCTGCAGCAAGCCTTGCAATAGGCACCCTGTAAGGGGAGCAGCTTACATAGTCAAGCCCTGCGCGATGGAAGAATTCAACTGAGCTTGGGTCTCCTCCATGCTCTCCGCAGATGCCGAGCTCAAGCTTAGGATTTGCCTTACGGCCTTCGGTGCAGGAGAGCTCCACGAGCCTTCCTACGCCGGTCTGATCCAGGTGCTGGAACGGATCCTGCTCAAGTATCCTGGTGCTGTAATAGGAACCAAGGAACTTGGAGGCGTCGTCACGGCTGAAGCCAAAGGTCATCTGGGTAAGGTCGTTGGTACCGAAGCTGAAGAAATCCGCCTCCTTTGCTATGTCACCGGAGGTGAGGGCTGCTCTCGGGATCTCTATCATGGTGCCGACATGGTATTTCATATCGATGCCGGCGTCGCTGATAAGCTTATCTGCTGTTTTTACAACTATATCCTTTACGAACTTGAATTCCCTGACCTCAGAGGTAAGAGGGATCATGATGTAAGGCGTGATCATTTTTCCGGTCTCCCTGGATACCGTTATTGCTGCCCTGATGACCGCCGTGGTCTGCATTTCCGCGATCTCAGGATAGGTAATGCAGAGCCTTAAGCCTCTGTGTCCCATCATAGGGTTGACCTCGTGCAGGTTGGTTATTATCTTATTAAGCTCCTCCACGGAGATATTCATCTCCCCGGCGAGAGCCTTAATATCCTCCGGATCGGATGGAAGGAACTCGTGCAGAGGCGGGTCAAGGAAACGTATGGTAAGCGGGTTAACCCCGATTATACGGTACATGGCGGTGAAGTCTGCCTCCTGATAAGGCTCTATCTTGGCGAGGGCTGCCTTTCTTGCCTGGACAGTGCGGGAGCATATCATTTCGCGCATGGCCATAATACGGTCCTCGGCGAAGAACATATGCTCGGTACGGCATAATCCGACGCCCTCGGCGCCCATGTCCACGGCGTTCTGGAGATCAGAAGGGTTGTCGGCGTTAGTATATACGCCAAGTCTTCTGGCGCTGTCGGCCCATTTCATGAGACGCTTGAAATCAGGGTTATCATTTGAAGAGGACAGTTCTATGCTGCCTTCGTATATATTTCCCGTGGAGCCGTCTATTGAGATCCAGTCGCCGGCTTTGAATACTTTTCCGTTGATGGTAAAGGTCTCGTTTGCGTAATCTATGGAAACGTCGTTATTATCTCCGCATCCGCTGACACAGCAGGTACCCATGCCTCTTGCTACGACTGCGGCGTGGCTGGTCATGCCTCCCCTTACCGTAAGCACGCCCTGGGCCACCTGCATTCCGATGATATCCTCAGGAGAGGTCTCAAGGCGCACGAGTACGACCTTTTTCCAGTCCTTATCCTTTACCTTTTCGGCAGCTTCCTCTGCGGAAAATACTACCCTTCCGGAAGCGGATCCCGGAGATGCGGCAAGGCCTGAACCAAGAGGCACGGCTGCCTTTAAGGCCTCAGGGTCGAACTGCGGATGGAGCAGGGTGTCAAGCTGCTTAGGGTCTATCCTTAAAACTGCTTCTTCCTCGGTTATCATGCCCTCATCCACCATGTCGCAGGCTATCTTAAGGGCCGCCTGGGCAGTACGCTTTCCATTCCTTGTCTGCAGCATGTAGAGCTTTCCGTCCTCTATGGTAAACTCCATGTCCTGCATATCGCGGTAATGGTTTTCGAGATTGGAGGACAGATGTACGAATTCATCGTACACCTCAGGCATCTGATCCTTGAGATGGCTTATAGGCGAAGGCGTCCTTACTCCGGCAACAACATCCTCGCCCTGGGCGTTAATGAGATATTCTCCCATTAGCTCGCGTTTTCCGGTGGCAGGGTTCCTTGTAAATGCTACGCCGGTACCGGACCTGTCGCCTGAATTTCCAAAGGCCATGGCCTGAACATTTACCGCAGTACCCCATTCATAAGGGATCTCATTCATACGGCGGTATACGTTGGCGCGCTCATTATCCCAGCTGCGGAATACGGCCTTGACGGCTTCTATGAGCTGCTCCTTCGGGTCCTGAGGGAAAGGCCTGTTTTCATTTTTCTCATATATGGCCTTAAATGTGGAGGTGAGCTCCTTTAGATCATCGGCGGTAAGATCGGTGTCGTTGACCACGCCCTTCTGTTCCTTGAGCTTGTCTATCTCCTCTTCGAAGAGGCTCTTAGGGACCATCATTACGACGTCAGAAAACATCTGCACGAATCTTCTGTAGCAGTCATAGGCAAAGCGCGGATTACCGGTCTTGGCTGCAAGGCCCTCAACGGAGATATCATTAAGGCCAAGGTTCAATATCGTATCCATCATGCCCGGCATCGACTGCCTGGCGCCGGATCTTACTGATACTAAAAGCGGGTCAGAGTCATCTCCGAACTTTTTTCCGGTCTCAGCCTCCAAAAGCTCCATGTGTCTGAATATATCTTCCTTTATGGCTTCGTTTATCTCACGGCCGTCGGCATAGTACTGAGTGCATGCCTCAGTGGTTATGGTGAAGCCCTGAGGTACCGGCATGCCGGCGTGGGTCATGTCCGCAAGACCGGCTCCCTTGCCGCCGAGAATATTTTTCATCTCGGTCTGGTTTCCATTAAAGGCGTCGTAGCCTTCTTTAAACATATAGGTGAATTTTTTTTCCATATATATCCCTTTATTTCCTTTCTGAAAGAATGCGGGCTTTAAAAACAGCGCATAGCTTTCCTTTTATGCATATTTGTGAAATTGCGTGAGAAAGCAATTTACAGATAATTAAACTGATAATTAATCTGTCAAAAATTAACCTTGAGATTAATTTATTTACATAAATTATAACGCAAAATTAGTATAAATGCTACAAAAATACAGACGATAAAAGTGAAATTTTTGTAAAATATACTGAAAGCCCAAAGGCCGCGTCAATATAGTAATAATGATATGATATGCAACAAAATATCTGTCATGCTATAATTAACTCCGGATCAGGTTTGGTTTTGGAGGAGAGCAATGAAGAATATAAGAGCAGCATTGATTTTGGCAGCGGCGGCAGTGATCGCGGCCGGAGGGTGTGCATCCAAAGAAAGTGCGGATGCAGCTGAAAAGGAAAACTCAGAGGTGACGGAGACCTCAGCCGGAGATGCTGCGGCAGAAGAAGCCTCCTGGGCATCGGATACAGGCTCCACCGCCGAGGTGGATTACTCCGATGAGGAAAACTGGGCGTATTTGGGCGGTGACGAGGAAACAAGGGCTGATGTGTTCTTTATCTGCCCTACCGTATATATGGGAGAGGAAGACAGCTACAATATGCCTCTCGATGATGAGGACATAAAGTATTCTTTTACCGGGGCCATCAATATGGAGAAGGGCATATACGATGATGAGTGCAGCTTTTACGCTCCGTATTACAGGCAGGCTGCTTTAAGCGTATATGAGCTTCCGGAAGAGGAGGGGGAGCGGTATTTTGACCTTGCCTACGATGACCTTTCGGATGCGTTTTCATATTATCTTGAGGAATATAATGATGGCAGGCCTATAATCCTTGCGGGATTTTCTCAGGGCGCGGATATGTGCATAAGGCTCATGAAGGAGTATTTTGACGATGAGGAGCTTAAGGATCAGCTCGTTGCCTGCTATGCCATAGGCTGGAGGCTTACCGAGGACGAGGTAAATGAGTATCCTCAGCTTATACCGGCTTCGGGCGAGGAGGATACGGGAGTTATAGTGGCATTCAACAGTGAGGCTGAGGACATAACGGATTCCCTGATGATACCTGAGGGAATGAAGACATACGCCATCAATCCGCTTAACTGGATGACTGACGGGACGCCGGCGGACAAGTCCCTTAATAAGGGAGCATGCTTTACCGATTACAGCGGAGAGATAGTGACGGAGATACCGGAGCTTACCGGCGCGTATATTGACGATGTAAGAGGTGCGCTGAAGGTCACGGACGTAACGCCTGAGGAATATCCAGCGGGACTTAATATATTTGTGGATGGAATATACCATCTTTACGACTATCAGTTCTTTTACCGCAATCTTGAGGAAAATGTAGCGGCAAGGCTCAGCGCCTATGCAGGCGGTTGATCCGCCTCAGGTAAAATGTTTAGCAGGAGGATATGGAAATACTGATGGGGAAATCATTTGCCATACATACCCTTGGCTGTAAGGTCAATACATATGAATCCGACGCCATGGCGGAGGCCTTAAAAAATGCAGGCTTTACGGAAAAAAGCTTTGGGGAGCCGGCAGACGTATATCTGATAAACACATGTACGGTGACCAATATTGCCGACAGGAAGTCTAGACAGATGCTGAGGCGTTCAAGGAAAATGAATCCTGAAGCTCTGATAGTCGCTGCGGGCTGCTATGTGGACGACGCCATTAAAAATGACGCGCTGAGTAAGCTTATATCCGAGGGAGTCATAGATCTTGCCATATCCAACAGGGAAAAATCAAAGGCAGCAGGCATGATCCTTAAAAAACTGTCGTACAGGGATGAAGGTTTAAGCGGCTCACGGCAGAATAAGCAGGATGGACGTTCAAGCTTTACCGGGCGGGACGGAGAAGGGTTTCCTGCTGAGCCTGATGAGCAGAGAGGAGAGCTGTTCCCTGCTGAACCTGATGGGCAGGACAGCGGACTCTTCCTTACGGAGCTTGACGGACACACGAGGGCCTTTATCAAGGTACAGGACGGCTGCAACATGTTCTGCACCTATTGTATAATCCCTTACGTAAGGGGCAGGCTCAACTCAAGGCCGAATGAGGAATCCGTAAGGGAGATAAAAAGACTTGCGGAAAACGGTACGGCGGAGGTGGTGCTCACCGGCATACACCTAAGCTCTATGGGGGACGATCTTTTAAGGCTTATCGACGCCGTACAGGAGATAGGGGGCATAAAGAGGATAAGGCTTGGGTCTCTTGAACCTACGCTTATAGATGAGCATACGGTCCGCGCGTTTAAGGCGGCGGATAAGCTGTGCCCGCATTTCCATCTTTCCCTGCAGTCCGGAAGCAACGCCGTATTAAAGAGGATGAACCGCCACTATACAAGGGAGAGGTATCTTGAGAGCTGTGATGTGTTACGGGACTTTTATGAGCATCCGGCCATAACCACGGATATAATAGTTGGCTTTCCGGGGGAGACTGAAAAGGAGTTCGAGGACACCTGCGACCTTGCGGAAAGGGCGGGATTTTATGAGGCTCATATATTCAAATATTCGAGAAGGAAGGGGACTCCGGCGGACAGGATGCCGGAGCAGATAACGGAGGCTGTAAAGGCGGAAAGGAGCGATGCATTAAGCCGCATCACCAGCAGGCTGTCGGGAGAGTTCAGGCGACATTACCTTGAAAAAGAGGTGGAATTCCTCTCCGAGGAGCTCATAAACATAGGCGGTAAGACCTATGAAACGGGCTTTACTAAAGAGTATGTAAGATGCCTTAAGGAATCCGGGAAACTTCATCAGAATGAACTTATCAGCGGAAAAGCGTCACAAATTTTTTATGAAAATTTCATAGACGAAAGTATTATAATAGGGTAAAATGCTAAATAGCATGAAAAGGACGTGACATGACATGAGCAATATAGAAAACACACAGATCATAGACCATATCAACGAAGGAGAGCAGCTCAATGTGGCAGAGGTGCTTAAAGAGGTATACGGTGCTCTGACTGAAAAGGGCTATGATCCCATCAATCAGATGGTTGGATATATCATGTCAGGCGACCCTACCTATATCACCAGCTATAAGAACGCGAGGAGCCTCATTATGAAGGTTGAGCGGGACGAGATCCTCGAGGAGCTGATGGCAGCCTATGTCGACACGAGGCTGAGCTAAGGAAGGCCGCTACAATTTATAACACACATAAAATGCCGCAGATATATTGATCACGGCATTTTTTTGGGCGTTCTGAAAGGAGAGCTTCGGTGGGAAGACTTTTAGGGCTTGATTTCGGATCAAAGACCACGGGCGTTGCAATGAGCGATCCGCTTAAAGAGATCGCCTCTCCGCTGGAGACCATTTTCAGGGAAAAGGAAGGGAAGCTGAGGCCGACTTTCCGCAGGATCACTGAGCTTGTGCGGGATAATGAGATAGAGCTTATAGTGATAGGACTTCCTCTGAACATGGATGATTCCAAAGGAGAAAGAGCGTTAAAGTCTGAGGAGTTTGCCGCAGGGCTTAAACAGAGGCTGGCAGCTGAGGGGCTTACGGCAGACATAATCATGTGGGACGAGAGGCTTTCGACCATGGAGGCTGACGAGATACTCGAGGAATCGGGGATAGGTACGGGAGACAGGAAGCAATACATCGATAAGATCGCGGCAGCGCTTATCCTTGAAGATTATATGAAAAACGGAATGAAGTAAGCAACAGGAGATCAGAAGGCATATGGACGATAACATGATCACAATGATAATGGACGACGGGAGCGAGGTTGAATTTACTATCCTGGAGTCTACCGTGTTTGGCGGCAGCAATTACATATTAGTCACGGACGCCGCCGACGGGGAGGACGGGGAATGCTATATCATGAAGGATGTTTCAGGCCCTGAGGACGAGGAGTCCATATATGAGTCGGTGACTGACGACAGCGAATATGACGCCTTGATCTCCATATTCCGCAGCATGCTGGAAGGAGAGATAGACATAGAGGAATGACAAAGAAAGAGACAGATAACAATAACAGCGTAAGGGCGCAGGGCGCCGGAACGGGAGAGAAGAAACAGCTCCTTAAGAAAAAAAAGACAGAAAGCACAAAAACAAAGTCCCAGACAGCAAAGCAGGGGACGAAGGGAGCAAAGACCAGCCAGGAGCTCAAGGAGGAAAAGCCTAAAAAAGGCGGAAGAAGGAGCGGAGGAGCCAACCGCGGAGCGGGAAGGCGGACCGGAAGCAAAAAGCCTGCGGCCAAAATCGCAGAGCTTCAGAGAGCAGAGCTTTTAAAGGCCGGCTACGAAGAGATGATGGAGCCGGAGTCCCTTAAGGATTACGAAAACGAGGGCTCAGGATTTACGGTCACGGAAAAGGCAAGGGAGTTTTTGAAACTCAGGCAGGCTCAGATCAATGAGCTTTCAGAACCGGTCCTGAGACAGAAAAGGCTTAACCACGAGAGGACAGTTGAGGCCGTAGAACGCTACAGGGAAAAGACGGCTGCCATGGCTGTTCCTGAGGCAAAGGAAGCAAAAAGAGGTCTTTTCGGGAGAAAAAGGGCCGGCAAAAAGACTCAGGATATAAAAGAAAGAGATGCCCTGTATGAGCTTAAACGGGGCATAGGCCAGGGAAAGATCAAGATCATATTTTTAGGGGGTCTTGAGCAGATCGGCATGAATATCACGGCCTTTGAGTCTGAGACGAGCATAGTGGTGGTGGACTGCGGAATGGCCTTCCCGGACACGAGCATGCCGGGCATAGACCTTGTGATACCTGATATAACCTATCTTGAGGAGCATCAGGATAAGCTTAAAGGATTTTTTATAACCCACGGACATGAGGACCATATAGGAGCTCTCCCTTATGTCTTAAGGAAGCTCAACCTTCCGGTCTACTGCACGAGGCTTACAAGGGCTCTTATAGAGCTTAAGTTAAAGGAAGCCGGACTGCTTGAGAGTTCAAAGCTTGAGACCGTACAGTTCGGAGACGTGGTGGAGGCCGGGGATTTTGCCGTTGAATTCATAAAGACCAACCATTCCATACAGGATGCGGCGGCTCTTGCGCTGCATACGCCGGCAGGCACCATACTCCATACGGGAGATTTTAAGGTGGATTATACCCCTGTATACGGAGATCCGATAGATCTGCAGAGATTTGCGGAGCTCGGAAAACAGGGAGTGCTTGCCCTGCTTTGCGATTCGACAAATGCCGTAAGGCCGGGCTTTACAATGTCGGAGCGTACGGTGGGATGTACATTCGAAAATATTTTTTCCGAATACCGCACAAGCCGCATAGTCGTGGCCACCTTCGCATCCAATGTCGACAGGGTGCAGCAGATCATCAATGTATCTGAAAAATACGGCAGGAAGGTCGTCATAGACGGGCGCAGTATGGTCAATATAATAGGCGCCGCCAATGAGCTCGGATATATCAAGATGAATAAGGGCACCCTGATAGATATTTCGGAGATGAAAAACTACCCTGACGATAAGACGGTGCTCATAGTCACCGGCAGCCAGGGAGAGCCGATGGCCGCCCTTTCAAGGATGGCCCAGGGCCTG
The DNA here is from genome assembly GCA_944381575.1 of uncultured Lachnospiraceae bacterium. Classification (GTDB taxonomy): domain Bacteria; phylum Bacillota; class Clostridia; order Lachnospirales; family Lachnospiraceae; genus Avilachnospira. The sequence continues at coordinate 23,616 of CALWLS010000003.1, forward strand.
CATAAAAAGGTATATCTTGGGGAAAACGACGTCATCGTTTTAAGCTCAACGCCGATCCCGGGCAATGAAAAGGCAGTCTCAAAGATAATAAATGAACTGTCCATGAGGCATACAAAGGTCATCTATCAGGATACACATGTTTCTGGACATGCCTGCGCTGAGGACATTAAGCTGATCTATTCCCTTGTGCATCCAAAATATGCCATACCGGTACACGGTGAGTACAGGCACAGGCTGGCCCAGAGGGAGCTTGCCATTCAGGTGGGCATGCCTAAGGAAGATGTGCTGATGGCTGATACCGGCGATGTAATCGAGATATGTAAGGATTACTGCGTGATACAGGATCACGTCCAGGCAGGGCCTGTGTTAGTGGACGGCCTTGGCATAGGAGACGTCGGAAACATAGTTTTAAGAGACAGGCAGACCCTTGCGCAGAACGGCATAATCATAGCCGCCATAGCCCTTGAAAGATCTACGGGTCAGGTGGTGGCAGGCCCTGACATAGTTACCAGAGGCTTCGTTTACGTAAGAGAAAACGAGGATCTTATCAAGGAGGCGAGAGACGTGGTGCTCGACGCCCTGGACGACTGCGCCTTAAGCGGAAACGACGACTGGGCCCATATCAAAAATGTCATCAGGGATGAGCTTAATGAATTCATATGGCGCAGGATGAAGCGTACGCCTATGATACTGCCGATAATCTCTGAAGTATAAAACGGGGTAAAAAGCATGGAAGAGAGAAATTCCACGGTAGGCTCGGCGGCAAATGCGGTAAGCAGCCTTTCAAGAAAGGTCATAGCTGCCGCCGTGCTGGTATTACTCGCATACATACTCATAAGACTCTGCTTCAACTTTGGCAGATCCCTTTTTTATGTGGATCCGGCCGAAGCGGCGCCGGGTACCGATGTGGAGATAACGGTGGAGGCCAATGACGATATAAATACCCTCGCGGACAGGCTCTATGAGGACGGCGTCATAACGAACGCCCTTTCCTTCAAGGTGCAGGGGACTCTGTATGAAACTGAGCTTTACCCGGGTACATATACTGTAAATACTTCCATGACCATTAAGGAGATGCTTTCCTCCATGGCCGAAAGAGCAGAGGAGTTGGAGGAAACGGCAGTGCCGGAAACAGCGGCCTTTGACGGCGGAAGCGAGATCGTCGGAGGCTATGAGGGAGACCCGGAGGCTCAGACATCCGAAAATGCAGACGCTGGATCCACGGTCCAGGAAGAGTCTGAAAGCAACGTATCTGAGACCGAGATCATTGGCGGAGGATACGAGGGTGAATGAATTTACCGGTAAAACCGATAAGGGCAGGATATCCGCATACCTTCATTCTCTTGAGCCCTGTGGGGACAGCTTCCTTAATGAGCTCAGGGACAGGGCCGTAAGAGACGATGTACCCATAATCCGCAGGGAGACGGAGAGCTTTTTAAGGACCATGATAAATATCATCCGTCCGGAAAGCATACTTGAGATCGGAACCGCCGTCGGGTTTTCGGCCATAGTCATGGCGAAGGCGTCGGAGGCAAAGATCACTACCCTCGAGAGCTTTGACAGGCGGATAAAAATGGCAAAAGAAAATTTTGACAGCTCAGGACTCGGCGAGCGGATGGAGCTTATTGAAGGCGACGCGAAGGACAGCCTGAAGGCCCTTAAGAAAGAGGGACGAAAGTTTGATCTTATATTCCTTGATGCCGCCAAGGCCCAGTATCCCGTATGGCTTGAGGACATCAGCTGCCTTATGGAAAAGGGCTCGGTGCTGATCGCCGACAACGTCCTTCAGGATGAGACGGTTACGGAGTCAAGATTCTCAGTGCCGAGGAGAGAACGGACCACTCATGAGCGCATGAGAGAGTTTTTGTATATGATAAAGCATGATGAAAGGCTTGGCTCATGCGTGCTTCCGGTGGGAGACGGAGTTTCGGTGAGCGTTATGCTTTAGGGAGCTTTGGAATGAAAAGACCTGAATTACTTATACCTGCCGGTAATCTTGAAACGCTCAAGACCGCGGTGATATACGGGGCGGACGCCGTCTATATAGGCGGCGAGGCCTTTTCGCTGCGCGCCAAGGCGGATAATTTCGGCAGGGAGGATATGACGGAAGCAATAGCCTTTGCCCATGAACACGGGGTAAAGGTATATGTGACCGTCAATATTTTTGCCCATAACAGGGATATCGGGGAAGTAGAAAAATACTTAAGCGAGCTCAGGGACATAAGACCGGACGCGCTTATCATAGCGGATCCCGGAATATTCATGCTGGCGAAAAAGATCTGTCCTGATATAGACATTCATATCTCTACCCAGATCAATTCCACAAATTATCTTGACTTTAAGTTCTGGTATGATCTTGGGGCAAAGAGAGTGGTCAACGCCAGGGAGCTTTCCATCGGCGAGCTTTCAGAGATCAGAAAAAAGATCGATGCGGAATGTCCCGGACTTGAAATAGAGTCATTTGTTCACGGCGCAATGTGCATATCATATTCCGGAAGGTGTCTTTTGTCGAGCTTTATGACAGGACGTTCGGCCAATATGGGGGCCTGTACTCATCCCTGCAGATGGAAGTATGCGCTGATGGAGGAAAAAAGACCGGGAGAATATTATCCCGTAGCGGAAAACGACAGGGGTACATATATCTTTAATTCAAAGGACCTGTGCATGATAGAGCATATCCCGGAGCTTATTAAAGCCGGGATAGACAGCTTCAAGATCGAAGGGCGGATGAAGACCCAGCTGTATACGGCGGTCACTGCAAGAGCCTACAGGAAGGCCATAGACGATTATCTTACCGATCCAAAGCTCTATGAGAGTAATAAAGGCCTGTATATGGAGGAGATATCAAAATGCACCTACAGGGAATTCACCACGGGATTTTATTTCGGCAAGCCTGATGAAAACGCCCAGATATACGACAGCAATACCTATGTCAGGAATTATGTATTCCTGGGCTATGTGCATGAGATGAGAGAAAATGAGGCCCTGATAGAACAGAAAAACAAGTTCTCGGTTGGGGATCATATAGAGATACTGAAGCCCGGAATCAGGGATGAAAGGGCTGAGGTCATAAGCATAAGGGATGCGGAAACCGGGGAGATGATGGATTCCTGCCCGCATCCAAAAGAGATGCTTCTGATAGGGCTTGATAAAAAACCGGAAGTGTATGATATACTTGCGGTAAAGGCTTAAAGCCGTTCTTATAAAGGAAAGTTCGTATTGGAGATAAACAGACCGAGAAAAAAACTGCCGGGCATAATGAAAAAGGCCGCCGGGATATGCCTTATCCTGGCTGTTTTTTGTGCCGTTTATTTCCTTGTAATAGTCATATACTCAGGGTTAATGACGGCATACTGCATAGTCTGGCTGTTTATGGCAGCGGTATTCCTTATGATGAGGAGATTCATCAGGAGGGCGCTGAGGCAGGAAAGCGGGATGCCGAGGTTCATACCTACCTTTGTATTTACCTCTTTTGGGCTTTTCTCGCTTATATTCATCCTTATAATGTCAATGGTATTAAAGGATTCGAGAGCTGAGGGAGAGTATGAAAACGCCGACTATACGATAGTCTTAGGGGCGAGGGTCTATCCAGACGGAGTATCCAGGACGCTGATGTACAGGCTGGAGGAAGCCATGGAATACTATGACAGCCATCCGGGAACTACCCTTGTGCTGTCCGGAGGGCAGGAGCCCGGGGACGCTATACCGGAGGCCCTCGCCATGTTCAATTATTTCAGCCTTAAGGGAGTCCCTACCGCCAAGATGATCATAAACACCAACGGAAGCTCCACGGCGGAGATCATTGAAAGCTCGCTGGAAAAGATAAGCTTAAACGCTGAGATAAGAAAGATACCAAAGGGGCCGGGGGACAGGGTCTGGAGCGATGATTATGTTCCAAGCATAGCCATTATAACCAGCGACTATCATGTGATGAGATCCGCCAAGGTGTTAAAGACCTTAGGGGTCGAAGACCCGATAGAGATACCGGCAAGATCAGACAGCCTGCTGTTCCTGCACCAGTGCGTGAGGGAGAGCGCGGCAATTGTAAAAGATTTTTTGATGGGGAATTTTACGTTAAATGAGAGAGACATACCGTTTATTACAGGAATGCGCCGTAGATGAGCTGCACGGCACGGTAAGGGTGCTTATGCATGAGAGGACGGGCGCCAGGATCCTTACCATAAAAAACAATGATAAAAATAAGGTATTTATGATAGGCTTCAGGACTACGCCGGAAGATTCCACCGGGGTAGCCCACATAATGGAGCACTCAGTGCTCTGTGGATCTGAAAAGTATCCTATCAAGGATCCCTTTGTGGAGCTTGCCAAGGGCTCCCTCAATACATTTTTAAACGCCATGACCTATCCGGATAAGACAGTATATCCGGTGGCTTCCGTGAATGATAAGGATTTCATGAACCTTATGGACGTCTATCTGGACAGCGTATTCCATCCGAACGCCATGAAGGAAAGAAAGATATTCATGCAGGAGGGCTGGCATTATGAGCTTTCGGAATCCGGAGAGCTTACTGTAAACGGTGTCGTATATAATGAGATGAAGGGGGCCTTCTCAAATCCCGATTCCGTACTGGAGAGATTTACCTTAAGGTCCCTGTTCCCGGACACTACCTACGCCAATGAGTCGGGAGGAACTCCGGAAAACATTCCTGAGCTTAAATATGAGGATTTTACGGCCTTCCATGAGAGATACTATCATCCGTCAAACTCCACCATATACCTGTATGGGGATATGGATATGGATGAAAAGCTTGACTGGATCGATGAGCATTATCTCAGGTACTTTGAAAAAGAGGACATCGATTCTCTGGTAGCGGTACAAAAGGCCTATGACAGCCCGAGATGCGATACGGAATATTATGCCGTCGGTGAAAATGAAGGCACAAAAAATAAGGCCTATCTTTCGGAGAATTTCGTCATACTGGATGAGCCTACCCAGGAAAGCTGCATAGCATGGCAGGTACTGGATTTCATTTTACTAAGCTCGCCGGGCGCTGTGCTTAAGGAAGCCCTTATAAAGGCCGGAATAGGAGAGGATATAGAGGGCGGCTATAACGGCGAGATATGCCAGCCTTATTATTCCGTCATCGCGAAAAACACTGATGAGTCAAAGGCCGACATGTTTAAGGCCGTCATCCGGGATACGCTCACAAAGCTCTGCGATGAGGGGATAAGCAAAAAGAGCCTTAAGGCAGCCCTTAATTTTATTGAATTTAAATATCGCGAGGAGGATTACGGTACGTTTCCGGCTGGGCTTTCCATCGGCCTGAACGTGCTTGCCAGCTGGAACTACGACAGGGACCCGCTGGAATACGTACGCTATAACGACGCCACCCAATTCCTTAAGGACAGGATAGATAATACGGATTATTTTGAGGAGCTTATACGCCGCAATATACTTTCAAACGGCTTTACTGCCATGGTAAATATACTTCCTGAAAAGGGGCTTACGGAAAAACGCGATCTCCTGCAGGCGGATAAGATGAAAAAGCTTTTATCGGAGCTGTCGGGATCAGAGAGGGAGGCGCTGAAAAAAGAGGCGGCAGAGCTCAAAAAGTACCAGAGCGAGCCTGACAGCCCAGAGGACATCAGGAAGCTTCCGGTGTTAAAAATCAGCGACATTGAGAAGGAAGCGGAAAAGGTAAACGCGAAGCTTACCGACGGCATAGTATTCTCCGAGGCGGATACCAACGGCATTGCCTATATGAGGGTGATGTTTGATACCGAGGGATTTACCGAAGAGGAGGTGCAGTTCGCATCGCTGCTGAAGGACATGCTGGGTGAGCTGAATACCGAGTATCACGGCTACAGCGATCTTTTTGACGAGATACTGTTAAATACCGGCGGCATATCCTTTAAGCTGGATTCCTTCCCTTACCGTGAGGCTCCGGGAGAAAAACCGGGATATAAGGGCTTATGCGTTGCGGAGATAAGGACTCTTGAAGCTGATATCGCAAAAGGCCTTGAGCTTACGGGAGAGATGATAAACGCCTCGGTGATCAATGATCCTGAACGCATAGCCGAGCTTTTAAATGAGATAAAGAGCCAGCAGAGGGCCCTGATGGAATCCATGATGCACAGGGTGGCGGTATCCAGGGCCTCCTCGTATTTCAGCGAGTCCCAGAGATACCACGATATAGCGACAGGAATAGGCTACTATGATTTTGTAAACGCCGCTGTCAATATCACAAAGCAGCCGGTACATATGAAAAGGTTCATAAAGATCCTTGAGAACGTGGCGGCAAAGCTGTTTACGGCAGAGAGGGCAGGCTTTGCGCTGTACGGAAGCAGAGCAGCCTTAAAGAAGATGTCGGATGAGCTTGATGAATTCAGGGCTTCGTTGAGGAAAGAGGAAGTAAAAGAGGATGCAGTTTCCTTAAGTCCGGAAGGCGGCGTAAAAAGCTTAAGCCAGATGAACGAGGGCTTTAAAACCAGCGCCCAGATAAATTACGACGCCTGCTGCGGAAACTTTGCGGAGCATGGACTTTGTTACAGCGGGGGACTCCAGGTACTCAGGATGATGCTCAGCTATGAATATCTCTGGCAGAAGCTGAGGGTGCTCGGAGGCGCCTATGGATGCATGGCGGCATTTACCAACAGCGGAGCCTCCTATCTCGTTTCATACAGGGATCCGGAGGTGGCAAAGACCTATAAGATATATGAGGAGCTTCCGGAGTATCTCGATAACTGGGATGCCGACGAGGATACTGTGAGAAAATATATAATAGGAGCCATAGCGGTACAGGATATGCCGGTCACAGCCTCCATGCAGGCGGCAAACCAGGCTGTTTATTACCTGTACAAGCTGACCGATGAGGAAAGGCAGCGGGAGAGAGATGAGATCCTGAGCTGTACTGCCGGGGATATCAGGGGCTTTGCAGCCCATATCAGGGCAATACTTTCCGACGGGGCGATATGCACCATAGGAAGCGCGTCAAAGATAGACAAGGACAAGGAACTGTTTAAATCAGTAAGGGAGTTATTTTGAAATCGGGATATGCTGCACTGGTGGGACGTCCCAATGTGGGAAAATCCACACTCATGAACAGGCTTATAGGCCAGAAGATAGCCATTACCTCGGACAGGCCCCAGACCACAAGGAATAAAATAGAGACCGTATATACGGATGAGCGGGGACAGATCATATTTATGGATACCCCGGGCATACATAAGGCGAAAAACAAGCTTGGGGAATACATGGATACCGTCGCCGAAAGAGCCTTCGCGGATGCGGACGTAATAGTCTGGATAGTGGAGCCGGTAACGTATATAGGGGCCGGTGAGGAGCGTATAGCGGAGCTCATAAACAAACGCAATAAAAAAGAGCGTCCGGTGATCCTTGTAATTAACAAGGCGGATACACTTAAAAGAGCCTCGGACATAAGCGCGGTCATGGAGGCCTACGGCAGCAAATGCAGCTTTGACGATATCATAGCCGTATCGGCCCTCACAGGCAAAAATGAAGACATACTCATGGATACCCTTTTCAAGTACATGCCTGAGGGACCTCTGTATTACGATGAGGAGACTGTGACGGAGATACCCATGAGATCCATTGCAGAGGAGCTTATCCGGGAGCAGATGTTAAGGTTCATAAGCGATGAGATCCCTCATGGGGCAGCTGTCATGGTGGAGAGGTTCAGTGAGAGAAAGAACGGCCTCTATGACATCGAAGCTGATATCATATGCGAAAAGGATTCCCATAAGGGCATAATAATCGGAAAGGGCGGAGCCATGCTGAAGCGCATAGGGACTGCCGCCAGGGCCGAGATAGAGGAGCAGATGGGAGCCAGGGTGAATCTGAAGCTCTTTGTCAAGGTCAGGAAAAACTGGCGGGACAACGAAATGTTCATAAAGAGCTTCGGCTACGATCTTAAGAAGATGTGATGGAGGAGATAAGGCTTAAGGGAATAGTGGTGGGCTCAGCCTATCAGGGCGAGTACGGCAGGCGGTTAAAGCTTATAACGGACGGACTCGGCAGGATAACCGTATTTGCCCAGGGAGCGGCTAAGGCAGGGTCTAAGCTCATAGGGGCGGTAAGGCCCTTTACCTGTGCTGAGTTTGAGCTTGCAAAGGGAAAAAACGCCTATAATTTAAGGGGCGTAAAGGTGATAGAGTCCTTTGACGGCATTGCTCTCGATCCGGATGTTTATGCTTACGCATCGTATGTCCTTGAAACTGCGGAATATTTCAGCACTGAAGGAATGGACGTTAAAGAGGCGAAAAACCTGCTGAATCTTGTTTATGTGACGCTTAAGGCGCTGTCAGGCATGCTTATGGACGGCTCTTCATCATGTCCGGCAGGCGCGGCAGTTTCTGAGGGCGGGGAAAATACTGCCGGGACAGATTTAAGCTGCGCGCTCATAACTTCCATATACGAATTAAGGCTGTTAAAGCTTGAGGGAGAATATACGACGGATATGGCATTTAACGATGGTAGCGGAAGCTATAACGCTGCCTGCGCGCTGTGGAAGCATTCCCTGCTCTCTAAGCTGACAAAACTTTATGATATACCGGAGGGACTTGATAAGGCCGCGGAGGACCTTTTTACGGAAAATGTCAAACGGCTTTTTGAAAGACAGGTAAGGCACGATTTTAAATCGGTAAGTGCCATGAGCCTCATGAACGGGCTGAAGTTCTGACGGGGATCAATATAAAGGCCCTGGACATAGAGGCCTGCTGTGAAAGGCATTTATGCTCCCCAGTAAAAGTACTGCAGATCTGCGGCAGGTTGAACCGCGGATAAAATTATCGTATAATGTCAGTCAGCGCATAAAGCGGAGGGCTTAAGCCCGAAGCATTAACATAAATACGCAATTTTTATTTTTAAGAGGGATCACAGGATGGACAGATCAAAAATCAGGATGGATGATATCATTGCTCTATGTAAGACAAGAGGCTTCGTATACCCGGGTTCGGAGATATACGGAGGACTTGCCAATACCTGGGATTACGGCAATCTCGGAGTAGAGCTTAAAAATAATGTAAAAAAGGCATGGTGGAAGAAATTCATCGAGGGATCAAAGCTGAATGTCGGAGTCGATTGTGCCATACTCATGAATCCTCAGACCTGGGTGGCTTCAGGACATCTTGCGGGATTTTCAGATCCTCTTATGGACTGCAAGCAGTGTAAGGAGCGTTTCAGGGCGGACAAGATCATAGAGGAATTCTGTTCCGAAAATGACATAGAACTCCCTAATAATACGGCTGACGGAATGAGCCAGCAGGAGATGAAGGCGTTTATCGATGAGCATAAGATACCTTGCCCTACCTGCGGAGCTCACGATTTTACCGATATCAGGAGCTTCAACCTTATGTTCAAGACCTTCCAGGGTGTTACTGAGGATGCCAAGAATACGGTATATTTAAGGCCTGAGACGGCGCAGGGAATATTTGTCAACTTCAAGAATGTTCAGCGTACCTCAAGGAAAAAGCTGCCTTTCGGCATAGGCCAGATCGGAAAATCCTTCAGAAATGAGATCACCCCTGGCAACTTCACCTTCCGTACAAGGGAGTTCGAGCAGATGGAGCTGGAGTTCTTCTGTAAGCCGGATACGGATCTTGAGTGGTTTAAGTACTGGAAGGATTTCTGCATCAAGTGGCTTCATGATCTCGGCTTAAAGGATGAGGAGCTCAGGATGCGTGACCACAGCAAGGAGGAGCTTTCCTTCTATTCCAGAGCTACCACGGATATAGAGTTCCTGTTCCCGTTCGGCTGGGGAGAGCTCTGGGGCATTGCTGACAGGACGGATTATGACCTGACACAGCATATGAATACCTCAGGACAGGATCTTACATATCTGGATGACGAGACCAACGAAAAATACGTACCTTATGTCATTGAGCCTTCATTGGGCGCGGACAGAGTTACCCTTGCGTTCCTCTGCGCTGCATACGACGTGGAGGAGCTGGAGGGAGGAGATACCCGTACGGTGATGCATTTCCATCCGGCTCTGGCCCCTGTCAAGATCGCTGTGCTCCCGCTTTCAAAGAAGTTAAACGAGGGCGCGGAAAAGGTCTACGACATGCTGCTTAACAAGTATTACTGTGAGTTCGACGACCGCGGAAGCATAGGAAAGAGATACAGGAGAGAGGACGAGATAGGAACTCCTTACTGCATCACCTATGATTTTGATTCAGAGACTGACGCCTCCGTTACCATACGCCACCGCGATACCATGGAGCAGGAAAGAGTAAAGATAGACGATCTCTTAAGCTATTTTGACGGAAAGTTTGATTTCTGATCAGGGGACAGGATATGCCTTTGACACACCCCTTTCCGCCGCTTTTTGACAGTGAGGCGAAGGTACTTATACTGGGCTCATTTCCTTCGGTAAAATCCAGGGAAACGAATTTCTTTTACGGCCATCCCCAGAACCGGTTCTGGAAGGTCATGGCGGAGGTGCTTGGGTTTACTGACGGCGGAGATAGTATATACGTCCCCCAGACCGTGGAGGAAAAGACCCGGATGCTTAAAGCCGGCGGCATAGCTCTTTGGGATACCATAAGGTCCTGTGATATCACCGGCTCCTCGGATGCAAGCATAACGAATGTGGTCCCGAATGACTTAAGCGTGATACTTGATAACGCCCGCATAGAAAAGATATGCTGTAACGGCGCAAGATCGTATGAGATATTTATGAAATACACGGAGCCGTCTGTAAGAAAATACGGAGTCAGATATATAAAGCTCCCTTCGACCAGCCCGGCAAACGCGGCCTGGAGCCTGAAGCGGCTTACGGATGAATGGAAAAGACTGCTGGAGATATGATCTCCGGCAGTTTTTAGCTTGGGCTGTATTTTTGGGCCGTATCATGGGCTGTATATAAATTCGGACATTTACATGCTTCAAAAATACGGTGTCCTTGTGCTAAAATTATCTCTCGCACGGTATTTAAATATAATGGCCGGAGATGTAAAACCGGCCATATCAAGACTCCCCGGCCGTGGGCGCCCATTTGGGCTTAAAGGAAGGGGAAAGGCTGGTGTAAAGTGGATAAAAATACAAATAAACAGATAGTTCAGGATAAAAATGTAAAGGCGAAAAATTCCTTCTGGAGGGGCGTAAGGGACGCCATTCCGGTAGGCCTTGGTTACCTTGCGGTTTCCTTTTCCCTCGGCATAGCCGCCGGGAACGCGGATTTCAGCGTGGCCCAGGGCTTCTGGCTGAGCGTGCTCAATGTTTCATCTTCGGGAGAATACGCCGGAATAGTGCTGGCCGCTGAAAAATCAGGGCTTATAGAGCTCATACTCATGATATTCATAGCCAACGCCAGATATATGCTGATGAGCTGCGCCTTAAGCCAGAAGCTTGATCCGGATATGCCGTTTTTCCACAGGCTTACCATAGGCTACGGCATAACTGACGAGATATTCGGGCTGGAGATATCCTCTCCGGGCTACGTGAGGCCGAGATATGTTTACGGCCTGTTCCTTGCGGCCATCCCCGGCTGGGCCATAGGCACCTGCCTCGGAGTGTTCATGGGAAACGTGATGCCGCCGGTATTTGCGGAGGCGATGAACGTGGCCATATTCGGCATGTTCCTTGCCATAATAATACCGCCTTCAAGGACTGACCATAAGGCGCTTGTGTTTGTCACCATCGCATTTATAGCGAGTCTTTTAGCTTCCGTGGCTCCGCTAATCTCTGAGCTTGCATCGGGCACGAGGACGCTGATACTCACCGTCATCATATCTACCGCGGCGGCGCTGCTATTTCCGGTGGGAGACGGTGAGGAAGAAGAGACTGATGTCAGGGAGGTAGAATGAGCATGTCTGTTTACGGATATATAATAATCATGGCGCTGGTGACCTACGCCATAAGAGTTATACCGCTTACGGTACTTAGAAAACCCATAACAAACAGATTTTTAAGGTCGTTTCTGTACTATGTGCCCTATGTTACCCTTGCGGTAATGACATTTCCCGCAATACTTGAAGCAACCTCAGAGCCGGTCTACGGACTGCTGGCTTTTATAGTGGGAGTGCTTCTTGCCTGGTTTAACGGCAATCTGTTCGTGGTCGAGATAGGCTGCGTGTTAGTGGTCCTGTTCTGTCATTTTATTGCATAATGGTATACAATATAACAAACCGTTATACCAGTATAAATTAAAAGCATAAAGTATAGTACGTTTCCGGTGAAAGTGCTAAAAGTATATCCGTAACAAATCATTTCGGAGAATAAGGCACTGTAACTTACACTGCCGCTATCTTTTATTTTCAGGAGGATTAGGATAATGAGTTGTGAATGTGAGACCGGAACGAGGAAGCTTAATCAGCTTCATCCATGCAGGGCGTTATTTGGAGCAGGACTTGATAACGATGATCTTAACCGTCCTGCCATAGGCATAGCCAACGCCTTCAGCGAGACGGTCCCTGGACATTTTCATTTCAAGCAGCTGGCAGAGTATGTTAAAAAGGGAATATTCCGCGCAGGAGGAAACGCCCTTGAGTTTGGAGTTATAAGCTGCTGCGACAGCCTTGGCAACGGTACCATAGGCGGACACTATATACTTCCTTCAAGGGAGACCATAGCCGACAGCATAGAGATAATGATAAAGGCCCAGCATCTGGACGGCATAGTGCTCATGTGTTCCTGCGACAAGATAGTGCCTGGTATGATCATGGGCGCCGTAAGGGCAAACATCCCTGCCATAGTGCTTCCGGGAGGGCCGATGCTCGGAGGGCCGGCCTATGGAGAAAAGGTTAAGGCGGACAGCACGATAGTTGCAGAGACCTACGGCCAGTATCAGAAGGGCGAGGCTACCTGGGAGGAGATAGAAAATCTCTTAAAGATCACAAACCCTACCTGCGGCTCCTGTAATTTCTACGGTACTGCCAATACCATGAGCTGTACTGCCGAGGCCATAGGACTTGCCCTGCCGGACGCCGGAGCGATCCCTGCAGTATATAACGAGCGCTTAAGATGCGCAAAGAGGACCGGAGAGAAGATAGTAGAGCTGGTAAAGAAGGGCATAAAGGCAAGGGATATCGTAACTAAGGAGTCCATGCAGAACGCCATATCCTATGTAATGGCTACGGGAGGCTCCACGAATGCAGTCATCCACCTTTCAGCTATAGGCTATGAGGCCGGCATAGATCCTGAATGGACCATGAGTGAGTTTGACAGGATCAGCGGGCTTATACCTCATATGGCGCGCATCAACCCTGCATCAAATGTTTATGACATGGAGGATTTCTACAGGGCTGGCGGAGTCCCGAGGGTGATGGAATACCTTAAGGACCATATCAATATAGACGTGCTTACGGACAGCGGAAAGACCCTAAGGGAAAATATCGAGGAGCACAGCTACATGTACGGTTCCTGCAATGATGAGGTCATAAGTCCTTTCGACAGGCCGTTCAGCACTCTTGGCGGAGTTGCCATCATGAGAGGAAACGTATGCCCTGATACCGGAGTTGCAAAGCCGGCGGCCATAGATGAATCTGTAAGGTGCTTTACGGGCGAGGCCATCTGCTTTGACAGCGAGGAGGAGTGCTCAAAGGCTCTTGAGGAGCTTAGGGTTAAGCCGGGACATGTAGTGGTCATAAGATACGAGGGACCTAAGGGAGGTCCGGGAATGAGGGAAATGTACCGCCCTATGAAGATCATGCACGGCCAGGGGCTTGCTACAAGCACTGCACTTATTACCGACGGAAGATTTTCAGGAACCAACAACGGCTGTTTTGTGGGACATATATCTCCTGAGGCGGCTGAAGGAGGAACCATTGCTCTCATTAAAGACGGTGATAAGATAACCATCGACGTATATAAAAAGGAGGTCACTCTTCATGTAAGCGAGGAGGAGCTGGCAAAGAGAAGGGCAGAGTGGCATTATACTCCTAAGTTTACCGAAGGGTATCTGGCAAGATACTCGGCACTTGCAAGCTCAGCTGCTACCGGCGGAGTGATGTGTTATAAAAAGAGAGGCTAAAGAGGTAAGATATCATGATAAAAACAGCTGCTATCGTAGGACTTGGCGCCATCGGATGCATATATGCCCGCAGGCTTTTACACTATATGGGCGATGACTTTGCGGTGATCGCCGGGGGTAAAAGGGCTGAAAGGATAAGGCAGAACGGAGAAACAATAAACGGGGAAAAGATCATGCCGAAGGTGGTTGAGCCGGGGACCGGCAGCTGGAAGGCAGACCTTGTGATAGTTTCGGTAAAGAATTATCAGCTTGACGGAGCAATAGAGGACATAAGGGACGTTATCACTCCGGATACAGTCATACTTACCATTATAAACGGAGTTTCGGCAAGGGATAAGATCAGCGCCGCATACCCGGATAATACAGTGCTCTACGGCTTAAGCAGATCCGATGCCAGCCGCACGGCTGAGGGAGTTATATGCACCTGGGAGGGAGCCATAGACTTTGGAGAGGCCGATAACACGGTTATGAGCGAGAAGGTAAAGGCTGTAAAGGAACTGTTCGATAATTCCGGCATCAAGAGCGAGGTCTGCCCGGATATGCTGAGGGCAAGCTGGCTCAAATTCATGAGAAATGTCAGCATGAACCAGCTTTCAGCACTGCTCAGCTCCCCTTACGGCGGATTTTTCAGTATACCTGAGCTTAATCAGGCTCTTATAGAGGTGATGCAGGAGGTCGTAAATGTAGCTGAGGCAAAGGGTATAGACTTAAGGGATTCGGATATTGACGACGCCCTTAAGGCAATATCAGGCTCTGCTCCAGAGGCGAAAACTTCAATGCTTCAGGATATGGAGGCAGGAAGAAGGACAGAGGTGGACAGCTTTGCCGGAGTTATTATTGAAGAAGGCAAAAAGGCCGGGGTGCCTACTCCATGGAACCATGCTCTCTACCTCCTTATCAAGGCAAGGGAACAGCTTATACAGGGAAAATAAAGCCTATCTGTAAATGATTTATTAATACCGCATCTGAAACCGGTCTTAATGACAGAGGAAGGATGCGGTATTTTTGTGCTTTTTTCAGTACGAAAAAGGGAGTATATTGACCGCGATACTTTACCATGCTAATATGATAACACGATATCAAGATGTGAAATGCCGTTTTTATGAAACGGATATGGCATAAGCATGATATTTTGCTGATATAATACATTTATATTTTATTTATAAAAGTGGTGAGATGGAATGAATTTTAATAATACTGTCTTAAAGGATGAGGAAAGGATAGCTTTTACCTTAAGGGAGCTGTATACGCGCTACGGCTTCCTGCAGTATAAGATGAGCAAGTTCGAGGAGTACGATCTGTACGCTAAAAACAGGGATTTTCTTGTTTCGGACAATATAATAACATTTACGGACACAAACGGAAGGCTTATGGCGCTGAAGCCGGACGTTACCCTTTCCATAGTACGGAATACAAAGGATATAGACGGTTATGTAAATAAGGTTTTTTACAACGAGAATGTCTACCGCGTTTCAAAGGGCTCCCACGCCTTTAAGGAGATAATGCAGACGGGCCTCGAGTGTATAGGAGACATAGACGATTACAATATTTTTGAAACGGTGCTGCTTGCAATAAAAAGCCTTGCGGCGATCTCCGGTGATTTTATTCTGAATATCTCCCATCTGGATCTGATATCATCGGTGCTTGAGGAAGCAGGCCTCGACGAAGCCGGAAAAAGACAGGCCTTAAGGCTCATAGCCAATAAGAACATGCATGAGCTAAGAGCCCTCCTTGAAAAATATAAGGAGAGCTCAAAGCGCAGCGCCGAAAGCGTAACAAGGATATTCATGCTTAACGGAAGGCCCGGAGAGGTGATATCCGTGCTGGAGGAGGAGGGCTGCGCAGGACAGGCCCTGGAAGAGCTTAAAGTGCTTACGGGAATGCTGAACGCCGCCGGAGAGGGCAGCCGGGTGATCATAGATTTTTCCGTTGTAAATAACATGAATTATTATAACGGCATAGTCTTTAAGGGATATATCAACAGGGTGCCGGAGGCGGTCTTAAGCGGCGGAAGGTACGACAGGCTTTTAGAAAAGATGGATAAAAGGTCAAGAGCAGTAGGCTTTGCCGTATACCTGGATTTTCTTGAGAGATTTTTTGAAAATGATTTAAAGTACGATGTGGATGCGGTGATCAGGTACGATGACACTACTGACAGGAGAATGCTGTTTAACGCCGTACAGATCCTTATGAACAAGGGCATGACGGTGACGGCGGAAAAGTCCATACCGGAAAAACTGAGATTCAAGGAGGCCTTTGAGATGGATGATCTTGGGGCGCTCAGGGAGATACGGACAGACATTAAAAAGGCTTGAGGAGGCCTGAGAAGGATATGTTAAATATAGCGCTTCCAAAGGGAAGACTTGGAGAAACGGTCTATGATATGTTTGAAAAGGCCGGATATGACTGCAGCCAGATACACGAGAAAAACCGCAGGCTGATATTTGAAAATACTGAAAAAGATATCTGCTTTTTCTGGGTCAAGCCATCAGATGTCAATATATATGTGGAACGGGGAGCTGCGGATATAGGAGTGGCAGGTAAGGACATACTGTTGGAGTATGAGCCGGACGTATACGAGCTTTTGGATCTTGGCGTAGGAAAATGCATTATGGCGGAGGCTGCAAGGACGGGATACGTGGATCAGCCCCAAAGGACTAAAAGAGTCGCAACCAAGTTTGAGAATATAGCAAGAGAATATTATGCATCCATCGGCAGGGATATTGATATAATACATCTGAACGGATCCATAGAGCTGGCGCCGATACTCGGGCTTTCGGACGTGATAGTCGACATAGTCGAGACGGGAACCACCCTTAAGGAAAACAACTTAAGCGTAGTTGAGAAGATAGTGGATATAAGCGCCAGGCTCATAGCCAACAAAGCGGCCTATGAATTTAAAAAAGACAGGATAACAGCCATAGTTAACGCTCTTAAGGGGGAGGCGGCAGTATGATAAAGATATTAAAGTATGGAGATGTGCCAAACAGTGAGCTCTTTATCCGTAAGGATGTACTGTCCGATGTGTCCGGCACGGTGGCCGGGATACTTGACAGGGTGAAAAATGAGGGCGATAAGGCTCTTAAGGACTATACCCTTAAGTTTGACAAGGTGGAGCTCGACTCACTGGAGGTAAGCACTGAAGAGCTGAATGACCGGATAAAAGAGGTGGAGCCGGAATTTATTGAGGTGCTTGAGCGGTCCGCGGCAAATATAAGGGATTTTCATAAAAGCCAGCTGAGGAACGGCTTTATGCTAAACAAAGATGGAGGCATAGTAGTCGGCCAAAGGATAACCCCAATAGAGAAGGTCGGGGTATATGTGCCGGATGGCACGGCTCCGCTGTCATCCACAGTGCTTATGGATGTGATACCGGCAAAGATAGCCGGCTGCCGTGAGGTCATAATGGTATCCTCGCCAAATGCCGACGGATATATCAACCCTTATATACTGGCGGCAGCAAAGGTCGCAGGAGTGGACAGGATATTTAAGATCGGAGGAGCTCAGGCCATAGCGGCTTTAGCCTATGGCACGGAAAGCGTTCCAAAGGTGGACAAGATAGTGGGACCTGGAAGCGCTTATGTTGCCGAAGCCAAGAAACAGGTATACGGCACAGTATCCATTGATATGATAGCGGGGCCGAGCGAGATCCTCGCGGTGGCTGACGCAAAGACAGAGCCGAGATATATAGCGGCCGACATGCTTTCGCAGGCGGAACACGACCGTAATGCAACCGCCGTACTTGTTACTGACAGCATGGAGCTGGCGGAAAAGGTCAGGGAGGAGATAGAAAAGCAGATAAAGCTGCTGCCGAGGGAGGAGATAGCCAGGGCCTCCATCGATAATAACGGCAAGATAATAGTGGCTGACAGCCTGCTTAGGGCAATAGACATAGCAAATGAGATAGCTCCGGAGCATCTGGAACTCTGTGTGGATGACCCATTTGACTATCTTGATAAGATAAAGAACGCCGGATCGATATTTATGGGAAGGAATTGTCCGGAGGCCTTAGGAGATTATTATGCAGGGCCGAACCACACGCTTCCTACCAGCGGGACGGCGAGATTCTTCAGCCCGCTCTCCGTGGATGACTTTGTCAAGAAGTCCCAGTATATTTATTATTCTGCAGAGGCACTGGACAAAGCAGCTCCGGATATAGCGATGTTTGCCGAAAAGGAATGCTTAAGGGGACACGCAAGGAGCGTCATGATAAGGTCAGAGGACAGGAAAAACACCGGGGCATAAGAAGGGAAGATAAAAATGAGCAGATTTTTCACAGGGACACTGAGCGCCTTGAAGCCCTATACGCCGGGCGAGCAGCCTCAGGATATGAAATATGTTAAGCTTAATACCAACGAATCACCTTATGCGCCGTCGGATAAGGCGAAGGAAATTGCAAAGGAGCATTTAAGGGAGCTCAATCTTTACTCGGATCCTGAGGGAAGGCTGGTAAGGGATAAGCTTTCTGAAATGTACGGGGTAAGCGCTGACAACATAGTTCTCGGAAACGGATCGGATGAACTTTTATTTTTTTCCTTCAGAGCCTTCTGTGACGAAGGGATGCCGGCCTTATTTCCAGACATAACCTACGGGTTTTATCCGGTATTTGCGGAAATAAACAGAGTCCCGTATGAGGAGATCCCTTTAAGGGAGGACCTTTCCATTGATATTTCCGACTATGCGGATAAAAAGGGTACGGTATTCATCGCGAATCCAAACGCTCCGACGGGAAGGACCCTCAGCATAGGAGAAATTGAAAAGCTCGCCGCATCAAGGCCGGACAGTGTTGTGGTTATAGACGAGGCCTATGTGGATTTTGGAGCTGAGAGCGCGGTAAGGCTTACTGAAAAATATGAGAATATCCTTGTGATACAGACATTTTCCAAATCCAGATCCCTTGCAGGGGCCAGGATCGGCTTTGCCATTGGAAGCAGGGAGCTGATAGCGGATCTTAATACCATAAGATATTCCTTTAATCCTTATAACATCAATTCCATGACGCTGGCCATGGCTTACGGCGTGCTCTGCGATGAGGAAAGGGTAAGGGATAACTGTAAAAGGATCGCGGAAAACCGGGATTATACGGCTTCAAGGCTTAAGGAGCTGGGCTTTGAGGTGATAGACTCCAAGGCTAATTTTGTTTTTGTAAGGTCGGAAGCTATAGACGGTGAAAGGCTGTATACCGGGCTTAAGGAAAAAGGAGTCCTGGTAAGGCATTTCACGAAGGAGCGCATAAAGGACTATAACCGCATCACCATAGGAACAAGGGAAGAAACGGATATACTTATAGACAGGATCAGGGAGCTTATGTAAGTCTGACTGTTTTATGCTTATGGCAGAAACGGACAGCTCTTATGAGAGGAAGTTTAAATGAGGACATCTGAGATAAAAAGACGCACGGCGGAGACCGACATAGAATTAAGGCTTGACATAGACGGAAGCGGGATCTCCGATATCAGCACCGGAGTGGGATTTATGGATCACATGCTTACGCTGTTTTCAAGGCACGGAAGATTTGATCTTACGGTTCACTGTAAGGGTGATACCTTTGTGGACGACCATCACAGTGTTGAGGATATAGGGATATGTCTCGGGACGGCATTTAAGGAGGCTCTTTCGGATAAAAAGGGCATATACAGATACGGTGATATGCTGCTTCCCATGGACGAGGCTCTGATACTTGCGGCCGTGGATATTTCCGGAAGGCCCTATCTCGGATACGGGCTTGAGATCCCATCGGAAAAGGTCGGGGATTTTGATACGGAGCTTGTTGAGGAATTCTGGACGGCCTTCGTGAATAACGCCGGGCTGAGCCTGCATCTTAAGATGCTGTCAGGGAAAAATTCACATCACATAATCGAAGGGGCCTTTAAGGCTGCGGCGAGGGCTCTTGACAGGGCGGCGGCGATAGACGCTGAGCACAGCGGCGAGATACCTTCTACAAAGGGACTTTTATGATGCGTAAGCAGACCGGGATACTAAACGGGAGAACATATATAAGTTTGCTGAGCCGGAGGATATAATGATAGCTATAATCGATTACGGAGTCGGAAACCTGTTTTCACTTAAGAGCTCGGTGGCTGCCGTGGGCATGGAAGCCTGCGTTACAAATGACACGAGAGTGATAAGCGAAGCTGACCATATAATACTTCCGGGGGTGGGAGCCTTCGGGGACGCCATGCATAAGCTTAAGGAAGCCGGGATGGATGAAGTGGTCAAAAATGAAGCTTTTAAGGGAAAACCGCTTCTGGGGATCTGCGTGGGTATGCAGATGCTGTTTGACAGAGACCTTGAGTATGGAGAGCATGACGGCCTCGGACTTATAAGGGGAGAGGTCAGATATATAGGAGAGGTTGTGCCTGAGGAACTAAAGATACCTGAGATAGGATGGAACAGCTTAAGGATATTGAAGCCGTACAGCAGGCTGTTTAGAGGTATAGATAACGGAGCATACGTTTATTTCGTACACTCCTATGCCGCCTTTGACTGCGGAGGTTCATTGAGCGCAGTCACGGATTACGGCGCAGACCTTACCGCTGCAGTGGAGGATGGTAATATTTATGGGACCCAGTTCCATCCGGAAAAAAGCGGGGCCATAGGGTTAAGGATACTTAAGAATTTTTGTGAGATCGGGGTGGATTAAATGCATATATTTCCGGCGATAGATCTTTATGATAAAAAGGCCGTACGTCTGTATAAGGGCAATTATGATCAAATGACAGTGTATAGTGAAAGGCCTGTCGAGGTCGCGAGGGATTTTGAGGCGGCCGGGGCTGGATACATACACGTGGTGGATCTTGAGGGAGCAAAAAACGGCACTACGCCAAATATAGATATCGTTAAGGAGATAGTTTCCTCCACAGGTCTTTTTCTGGAGATAGGCGGCGGCATACGCAGCATGGAGGTCATAGAGGATTACCTTAAGGCCGGGGCAGGTCGGGTCATACTCGGAACGGCTGCCGTTACAGACAGGGATTTTCTTAAAAGGGCCTTAGCCGAGTTTGGCGGACGTATAGCCGTGGGAGTGGATATTAAGGACGGAAAGGCGGCCATAAAGGGCTGGACGGAGAGCTCTGAGCTTGACGCGTTTTCATTTATGCAGGAGCTTGACAGCCTTGGAGTAAAGACCGTCATATGTACGGATATCTCAAGGGACGGAGCCATGCGGGGCACTAATCTTGAACTGTACGGGACGCTCTCCAAAAACCTTTCGCTTGACATAATAGCCTCGGGAGGAGTGAGCTCCATCAGTGACATAGAGGATCTTAAGAAAATGTCCCTGTACGGAGCGATAATCGGAAAGGCTTATTATACCGGGGCAATAGACCTTAAGGAAGCCATCAGCATAGCGGCAGAGGAAGATCGGATATGATTACAAAGAGGATAATACCCTGCCTCGACGTTAAGGACGGCAGAGTGGTCAAGGGAGTGAATTTTAAGGGACTTAGCGATGTCTCATCGCCGGTGGAGCTTGCGGGACTGTACAGCGACAGCGGGGCGGACGAGCTTGTGTTTTATGACATAACGGCGTCTGTTGAAGGACGAAGGCTGTTTACCGACATTTTAAGACAGGTGGCGGAACGCATATTCATCCCGCTTACCGTGGGAGGCGGGATAAACAGCATTGAGGATTTCGACAGGGTCTTAAAATGCGGGGCCGACAAGGTGAGCGTTAATTCAGGAGCCATAAGGGATCCGGAGCTCATATTAAAGGCAGCCAAAAAATACGGCGATCAGTGCGTGGTGATATCCGCGGACGTAAAGAGAGTGGACGGAGGCTTCAGGGTCTTTGCCAAGGGCGGAAGAGAGGATACCGGCCTTGAGGCGATAGGATGGATCAGAAAATGTGTCGGGCTCGGGGCAGGAGAGGTGGTCCTTAATTCCATAGATACCGATGGGGTCAAAAGGGGCTTTGACCTTGAGATGCTTGAGGCTGTCTGCGACGCCGTAAATGTTCCGGTGATAGCATCGGGCGGAGCCGGCTGCATAGAGGATTTCGTAAAACTGTTTAAATCCATACCGAAGGTGGACGCAGGGCTTGCGGCCTCGATATTCCATTTTGGAGAGGTAAGCATAGGAGAGCTTAAGGAGAGGCTTAAGGAGGAAAACATACCTGTAAGACTGATCTGACGGATATGTTTCGGAATAGCCTTAAGTTTATATAAATGATCAGGAGAATATGCCATGAATAACATGATAAACATAGATGAGCTTAAATTTGATGAGAGAGGCCTTATACCGGCAGTGGTGGTGGATGCCTACTCCAAAAAGGTGCTGACGGTGGCCTATATGAATAAGGAGAGCCTTAAGATATCCATGGAAAAGGAACTCACCTGTTTCTACAGCCGTTCAAGGAAGGAGCTGTGGCTTAAGGGGGAGACCTCGGGAAATTATCAGCACATAGTTTCCATTACGGCGGACTGTGACAGGGACGCTCTCACCGTGGTGGTGGAAAAGGATGGGCCTGCCTGCCATCTTGGAACGGATTCCTGCTTTGAATACCCGGTATTTGTAAGTGAGACAAGGAGTGAATTCTCCATGGAAGGCCTGTATGAACTCCTTGAGGAAAGAAAAAGAGATCTTCCTGAGGGCTCATATACCTCGTATTTATTTGAAAAGGGACTGGATAAGATCCTTAAAAAGATAGGAGAGGAGTCCACGGAGGTCATAATCGCCGGAAAGGCCGAGGATAAGCGGGAGACCGTATATGAGATAGCGGATCTTGCCTATCATGTGCTGGTGCTTATGGTGGAGGCCGGCATCAGCGTTGAGGATGTGAAAAAGGAGCTCGCGTCGAGGCACATCATAGACCATAAGGTAAAGCAGGAGAAAATGGTCTGATGATAAAAAAAGACTATCACACTCATACAAAATACTGCGACGGCAGCAATACTCCTGAGGAGATGGTCCTTGCTGCCATTGATAAGGGCATGGAGGCCATAGGGCTGTCCGGACACGCGTATACTTCCTTCGATGACGGCTGGTGCATGTCAAGGGAGGATACGAAAAGATATATTTATGAGATCGGGGAGCTCAAGGCAAAGTATTCGGACAGGATAAGGATATACTGCGGGGCCGAATGGGACCTGTATTCTGACGGTGAAAGAGACGGCTTTGAATATTTCATAGGCTCAGTGCATTATGCCCTTAAGGATCCCATGCGGACCGTGGACGAAAGTCCTGAAGCCTTTGAGAGGCTTGTGAAGGAATGCTTTGACGGAGACAGCTATGCTCTGGCGGAAAAATACTTTAAGGACGTACAGGGAGTGGTGGCTGCCACCGGAGCCGACATTATAGGGCATTTTGACCTGATAACGAAGTTTAACGAAGATGGCAGGTTTTTTGATACCGGAAATGAGAGATATGTAAATGCCTGGAAGGAAGCCTGCGACGTTCTCATTAAGACCGGAAAGCCCTTTGAGATCAATACCGGGGCCATAACAAGAGGCTGGAGGAGCAGGCCCTATCCGGCGGAGGATATGGTGGATTACATAGGCTCTCACGGAGGCTGCTTCATACTTTCCAGCGACAGCCATGCCGTGTCATCGCTTCTCTACGGCTTCGATGAGATCGAAGACTGTCTTATATCCAGGGGGTACAGATACACGGATGAGATTGCCGGGCTTGATAAGAGCTCAAGGTGATAACTCAGGTTATGCAAACTCCTTCTGTTAATCCGGAACATGATTTAGTATAATAATATGTAAATAATAAATGCATAATGCCTGACGTCAGAGAGCCGGGCAAAACTTTTTATCAAAAGGTGGGACTTACGATGGGTATTAAAGTAGGTATCAACGGATTCGGCCGTATAGGACGAGTAGCTTTAAGGATCATGGCTGAAAGGCCTGAGGAGTTCGAGATCTGCGGTATCAACATAAGGAATACGGATCTTGATTTCATGGTTTATCAGTTAAAGTACGATACTGTATTCGGCAGATTTAACGGAACCGTTGATAAGTATGAAGACGGACTTGTGATAAACGGAAGGAAGGTAAGGGTGTTCGGAGAGTCCGACGCCGTAAATATCCCGTGGAGCGAGTGCGGTGCAGAGTATATCATAGAGTCTACGGGCGTTTATCTTACGGCTGAGCTTGCCGGTGCGCATCTTAACGGCGGAGCCAAAAAGGTCATCATGTCAGCTCCTGCAAAGGACGACACGCCTATGTTCGTTGTGGGCGTGAACCACGACAAATATACGGCAGACATGAAGATAGTTTCAAATGCTTCCTGCACGACTAACTGCCTTGCGCCTATGGTAAAGGTCCTTAATGATACATTTGGTGTCGAGCAGGGACTTATGTCCACTATCCATTCCTCAACTTCCAAGCAGCATGCCGTAGATGCAAGGGACAAGAAGGACTGGAGGATCGGACGTTCCGTATACGGCAACATCATCCCTTCAACGACGGGAGCAGCCAAGGCTGTCGGCAAGGTCATACCTGAGCTTAATGGAAAGCTTACGGGAATGAGCTTCAGGATACCTGCAGCTGATGCATCCATAGTGGATCTTACCGTAAGGTTAAAGAAGCCTGCAAAGTATGATGAGATAGTGGCAGCCATGGAAAAGGCAGCGGCAGGGGAGCTTAAGGGCATCCTTGAGGTTACACATGATCCTATCGTTTCAGTGGACGTGATAGGCAACAGCGCTCCTTGCGTATTCGACGTCAAGGGAGGCATCGCTCTCGATGATCAGTTCGTAAAGGTACTTGCATGGTATGATAACGAGTGGGGCTATACAGCAAACCTCATAAGGATGATCGAGCATATGTCAAAGGTGGATGCGGCAGCAGGCGTATGATCGCCGGTCTGTCATTGAATAACGACAAATGCTGTAAATTTCAGTTTTAAAAGAAGGTTAAAGATCGACCGCAGTCATAAAGCCGTTTATTCAGGCTTAAGGGCTGCGGTCTCCTGTTTTTGCATATTGACTTTCTGCTATAAGTGGCAGGCTTTCAGCAGCTGATCAGGAAATGGACCGGCCCAACTCCTCAGCCGCCTTAAGCTGTTCAGGTTTATTTAATATTGATCCGGCGTCCATATTGCCTCCGGCATATACTATGCCGAGATCATTCCATCCGAGGTTATGGATAAGTCCTTTATAAAATGCCTTGACCGGCGCAAAATTATCTTCGGTATCACCTTCAGCTGCCATTAAAAGTATGCAGTCTTTAACGGGATTTGCATATCCGGGGTCGAGTTCGGCTACGGCAAACAGCCTGTCAAAAGCACATTTTAACTGTCCGCTTATGCCCCAGTAATACATTGGTGAAGCGAGGACGATAATGTCTGCTTTCATGTATGCGGGATATATTTTTTCCATGTCGTCCTTCTGCACGCACGGGCTTGAAATGTCCTTTCCGCCGCTGCAGCAGCCAAGACATCCATGGATATCCATTTTTTGGAGGTCGAAACATATGACTTCATTTCCAGCCTCCTCAGTTCCTTTGATAAAATTGTTTATAAGTGCTTTGGTATTGCCGTTTTGACGCGGGCTTCCGTTTAAAATACAGATTTTTTTGCTCATAAATAATACCTCCTGTGTTATAATTATAGCTATATATATCAATGAAATGAAGTACGCACATTTATGATAGATACTATATGAAAGGAAAGCAATTCTTTGATAAGCAATTATATTGAAAATGCAAATTTTGAGGATACCGGTTTCAGCTATACGCTTTCGATAATCAGTGGAAAGTACAAGATGATCATTCTTTACTGTCTTATGGAATTCAGGGTCGTAAGATACAGTGAACTGAAGCGTTATATCAGATCCATATCCCACAAAACACTCAGCAATTCTCTGAAGGAGCTTGAAAGAGACGGGCTTATACTGCGTCAGGAATATCCTCAGATCCCGCCAAAGGTAGAATACAGGCTTTCGGAAAAGGGAATGTCGTTAATGGTTATATTAGATCAGCTGTGCGTCTGGGGCGAGACACACAGGAATTGAAATTTTTGGTTAATGAGCACAAAGGAATTGTATAAATATCAGCACAATAGGATATTGTATTTAAATAAAAACAATGGTATTATAAAGGCAACTTAAGAAAATAACTTATCCAAATAAAAATTACCGACAAGAGTCGAGGATGTATCATAAGAGATAAGTATTAAGTGAAAAAGTAGCAAGGGCATCGAGGATAACTTAAATACAAATCTTAGGTTATTAATAGATATCCGGAAGTACAAAAGCTTATAAAATATCACTTAATGATACATGTAAGAAAAGGGTAAAGCTTCAGAGAAGGATTTAAATGATCATAATAAAATGGATAGGCTAAATCTTAAGATCATATAAAACTTCATAGGAAAAGGACAACATTTTTAAGAAAGAATGAGGTAAATGTCCAATGGAAGTACAGAAGTAAAGACCACCGAGGTAATATCGGTGGTCTTATTCGTTGCCTGAAAAAGAAAAATCTGATAATATAGTCAGACAGCGTTTTGGTAAAATAACGCCGGCCGGCAGGCTGCCGGCTGATGGCAGAAGAACATATATTTAATTTAAGAACGGAGAGACTGGTCATGAATAACGAGAACGATACCCCATCATATGACTTTGACGGCATGGATAGAAAGCCGTCCTATCCCTGCGACGCAGTAGAGGGAGCAGAGGAAAAAAGTGCTTATCCCTGCGACCTGCCGGAGGAAAAAGCATCCTATCCCTGCGATGACATTGGAGCTGCGGAAGGTGCAAGACCGTACCCCTGCGATACGGCGGATAAGCAGCCTGAAAAGCCCAAGGGTAAGGGAAGGCGCGGAGGAAACGCGGCGCTTTCAAGAGTTATACATTCAGGAGTTTTTGAAAGGACCGGAAAGAAACAGCCTGAGGCTAAAAGACCGGCATATGACAGAACAAAGGAAAGGCGCGGCGCCGACAGGGGCTTTAAGTCAAAGTCTCCTGAATCGATCTACGGAAGAGCCTATACGGTAAGGATAGAGGATACTTCCGATGTGGGAGCCTTTGTAAAGGCTCCGGATGAGGTGTTATTCAGCGAGCTGGGATCAAAGGTACAGAACTCGGGAGAGGTGCTGCTTCCTTTTTCTGAGCAGATAGGAAGGCCTAAGACCGGTGAAATGGTCACCGTGCATTTTTATGACGATAAGGGAGGCCGTCTTGCCTGCACCATGCGTACTCCTTACCTGAAGGAGGGCGAGGTAGGCATACTTAAGGTAGCCCAGGTGACCAGGATAGGCGCGTTTTTGGATAACGGAGTGCCTAAGCAGGTACTGCTTCCGTTTAAGGAGCAGATAAAGACTCCGAGCGAGGGAGATGAAGTGCTGGTATGGCTCTATACGGACAAGTCAGGAAGACAGGCCGCCAGCATGAGGGTCTACGGACATCTTTCAAAAAACAGCCCGTATAAGGAAGACGACAGGGTAAAGGGCTTTGTTTATGAGATAAATCCAAAGCTTGGGATATTTGTGGCCGTGGACAACAAATATTACGGACTGGTGCCTTTAAATGAGACCTTTAAGGAATATTCCTACGGGGATGAGCTGGAGGCAAGAGTGGCCAAGGTCCGTGAGGACGGCAAGCTTGATCTTTTAGTCAGGGATAAGCTGTATAAGACGGTAAATGAAGACGCCGATGTTATACTGTATGAATTAAAGAGAAATAATGGATTCCTTCCTTACGGCGACAGGGCGGACGCAGAGTTCATTGAGGAAACCTACGCCATGAGCAAGAATCAGTTCAAGCGCGCCCTTGGCCATCTGTATAAAAATCACATAGTGGATATAGATAGAAAAAATGACACTGTAAGGCTTATTCTTTCGGAATAAAGCCTTACGTGCCTGAATTTTTAAGTTCTGACAGTTCCTTTTCGGCAGCCTCTGCCCGGGATATGGCCTCTGCAGCCTCTTCCTGGACCTTGGCTGTCTGTTTTTTCAGGTATTTTATGATCTCCTGTCTGGTAACTATTCCGATAAAGTTGCCGTCATCATCTGAAACGGGTACAAAATTCTGGTGGAGCGACAGCTCGCTCAGATCCTCCATATTGGCCCTTATGGATATGGGCATATAGTCCTTCCTGCGTTCCAGAGAGGTTATTCCTACTTTTTCAGCTTCATGAAGATCCAGATTGAATTTGTTTTTTATACCCCAAAGGAGGTCGCCCTCCGTTATTGTGCCAAGATAATGTCCGTTTTTGGAAAGCAGCGGTATAACTGAATATCTCCTTGCTTCCATTTTTTCAAGAGCCTGACGAAGTGTGTCGCCCTCTTCTATATAGGCGCAGTCGCACTTTGGCGTCAGGTAAAAAAGTATGTTCATGGTATCTCCTAAATCCATCGCTTTAGATGTGCGATATTTCTTACATTATCATAGTACCATCTTTTGAAGAAAATATGAACTTGATAATAAATATTAATTAACGTTTAAAAACGATTGGGATAATGTATAAAAATCAGGTTTTTTTTTGTATAAAAATTTCTCTTATTATTGTAAATTACTGAATATTTGTTAAAATTAAAATAGTATTTGTGCAATTTTCTTTATTATGAGGAGTATACGATGGTTTCTAATCAGATAATACAAAAGGCGCTGGTTGAGATCGCGACTATCACGAATGTCAACGCCGCTATTTATGGAAATGACGGTAATCAGATAGCGGTAAAGGGGGACATGAGCGGCATCGACGATAAGGATGTCGTATCATTTATCGTGAGCGGAGACGCTTCCTCCTCAGGCAGCAGATTCTATTTTAACAGGATATGTCAGGACGGGGAAACGGAATATGTATCCGCCGTCAAAAAGGATTCTGACAATGCCCTGATGGCGTCGGGGCTTTTAAAGGTGCAGTTCGAAGGCTTCCTGCAGGTATACAGGGAGCGCATGGATAAGGACAGCTTTATCAAAAACCTGCTTTTGGATAACCTTCTCCAGATAGATATATTCAACAGGTCGCGCAAGCTCCATATAGAGTTTACGGAGCCGAGGACCGTATATATCATCAAGAGCGAGGGCAGGGTGCAGCAGCATGTGCATGAGGTCTTAAAGCAGGTGATAGCCGGCAACGAGTCTGATTTCATCACCGGTACGGATGAAAACAATCAGATCGTGGTCCACTCCATCAGGAACAGGCAGGCGGCTGAAGCTGATCTCATGGGCTTTGCGGAGGAAATGCTTAAGGCCATAAGGGCTGCCGGCATGGAGGCGGATATAGCCTATGGCTCAGTGGTGAACGAGCTTAAGGATGTTTCCAAATCCTATAAGGAGGCAAGGCTTGCCCACGATGTCCGCAGCATATTCTATGAGGACAGGCATATAATATCCTACTCCAACCTCGGCATAGGACGTCTCATTTATCAGCTCCCTATCAATCTGTGCCGCATGTTCATATCCGAGATATTCGGCGGCAGGACGTTGGATGAGTTTGATGAGGAGACCCTTGCCACCATCAATAAGTTTTTTGAAAATAATCTGAATGTATCCGAGACTTCAAGGCAGCTTTTCATACACAGGAACACCCTTGTGTACAGGCTTGACAAGCTGCAGAAGCAGACGGGACTTGACCTGAGGGTATTTGAGGACGCCATAACCTTTAAGATCGCGCTTATGGTGGTCAAGTACATAGATTACATGGACAGGATAGATTACTGATAACCCCTTTCTGTACGGCGCTGCCGGGGGGGGAGATATAAAATCTTAAGGATATCGTAACATTAAAACGGATAAACGGATCCGGCAAATGTTTTAAAGTATATGCAGGCAGGTATATCCGCCTGCATATATAATGTCTGTATAAATTTAACGGGCGGTTTGCGCATGGGCGCAGGATCGGAAAGTGCAAGATGATAGAGTTTAAAAATGTAAGCAAGCTGTACAGAAAAGGCGTAAGAGCCGTAAGAAACATCAACCTGAAGGTGGATGATGGCGAGTTCGTGTTCCTTACGGGCAAATCCGGAGCAGGAAAATCCACGCTTTTAAAGCTTATAACGAGGGAGCTTACAGCCAGCGACGGCGAGGTTATAGTAAATGGCAGGGATTTAAAGCGTCTGAAGGACAGGGAGATACCCAAGTACCGGAGGGAGCTTGGCATAGTTTTCCAGGATTTCAGGCTGCTGAACGACAGGAACGTATATGAAAACATAGCCTTTGCCCAGAGGGTCATCGGCGCTCCCTTAAGCGAGATCAGGAAGAATGTCCCCATGATGATGCAGCTTACCGGCATATCGTCAAAATATAAGAGCATGCCTGACCAGCTCTCAGGAGGAGAACAGCAGAGGGTAGCCATTGCGAGGGCCCTTATCAACAGGCCGTCAGTAATACTTGCGGATGAGCCTACGGGAAATCTTGATGAAAAGAATTCCGAGGAGATAATGCGTCTTTTGACGGAGATCAATAACATGGGTACCACCGTGCTTATCATAACCCATTCGAGACAGCTGGTGGAATCCATGAAGAAGAGAGTCATAGTAATGGACAAGGGGACCATAGTGGACGATTACATAGATCCATCGGCGAACAAGCCGGTCAGCGCCTTTTTTGAGAGCGAGACAAAAAAACGCGGAAGGTCCAGAAAAAATCCGGAGTTTAACGGGGCGGGACTTAAGATAGTGACGGATGAGGACGAGTGGTAAGGTATGGGTACAGTAATATATTGTCTAAAGCAGGGGCTTTCAAATCTGAAAAAAAATGTGCTTTTCTCGGCTGCTTCTGCCGTTACCATAGCTGCATGCATTTTTCTGTTTTCCCTGTGCTACTGCATCATAGTAAATGTGCAGCACATAACCTATAAGGCGGAAACGACCATCGGGATAACCGTGTTTTTTGATGAAGGCGCGACCATGGAGCAGAAGGAGGAGCTTAAAAACGCCATCCTTGAGCATGGAGGCGTAAAGGAGATAACATATATGTCCGCAGAGGAAGCCTGGGAGTCCTTTAAGGAGGATTATTTCGGAGACAGATCCGAGGAGCTTGCGGCAGCCTTTGCTGACGACAATCCTCTTGCCGACAGCGACAGCTATGAGATATTCCTGAACAATATCGAGGATCAGGAGGCCGAGGTGGAATTCATACGCGGCTTTGACATAGTAAGGGAAGTGAATTATGCGAACTCCATAGTATCGGCTCTGGAATCCTTAAACCGGGTGATCTATGTGGTATCCGGAGTAATAATAACCCTTCTGTTCTGCATATCCATATTTCTCATAAGTAATACCATCAACCTTACGGCGCATATGAGGAAGCATGAAAATGAGATAATGAAGATGATAGGCGCCACAAACGGAATGATCAGGGCTCCCTTCGTGGTGGAAGGCACGCTGCTTGGACTTATCGGCGCCGCAGTTCCCTTTGCCCTCATGTGTTACATATATAAGAGAGCGGAGCTTAAGGTAGCAGAGTACGCCATGGGCAGCAGTACCCTTGGGGCCCTCAAGGATATAGCTGAGCTGGTGCCATTCAGTCTCGTGTATCCTAAGCTCATTACGGCAGGGCTGGTCCTTGGCGTAGGCATGGGATTTTTAGTCTCATTTTTTACCATAAGAAAGCATCTGAAAGTATGATCTGAAATGAAAAAAAACCGTGAAAAACATATAATCGACACATATAAACAGCATTATAAAATGAGAAGAAGTCTGATCAAAGGCGCGGCCGCGTGGGCCGCGGCTTTACTGGCGGTGACTGCGGTTACCGGCGGAAGGCTTATGAATGGCGGTATGCCGGGCCGTATTATGGATGCATATGCCGCCACCTCCGAGGAAGAGATACAGAATTCCAGGGATAAGATAAATGAAAATAAAAAGAAGATAGAGGAGCTTAACAGCCAGAAAAGCACGGTGGATGAAAAGCTTGACGAGCTTAATCAGCTTAAGTCGGATGCTGCGGAATATATTGCTGAGCTGGACAGGGAGCTTGGCAGCATAAATACAAAAATGAAGGATCTTGAAGCTGAGATCAGCAATACCGAGGCTGCCATAGAAGAAACGGGCAGGGAGCTTGAGCTGGCTAAGGAAAATGAGGAGGAGCAGTACAGCTCCATGAAGCTCAGGATCAGGTTTATGTACGAGCGCGGCACCCAGAATCTGATAAATACCCTTTTTGAATCCGGAAGTCTTTCTGATATGTTAAACAAAGCGGAATACATATCAAATGTTTCAGATTATGATAGAAAAAAGCTCGACGAATATGTTGGTATAAAGCATGAGATCGAAGCCAAGGAAGAAGAGCTCAAGTCGGAAAACGAGGTATTAAATCAAAGCAAAAATAAGCTTGAGGAACAGAAGGCGGATGTTGAAAAGCTGCAGAATGACAAGGCGGCGGAGATAGCCTCATATAATGCCCAGATATCCGAGGCGGAATCAGACATAGAAGCCATGTCGGCGGATATAGCCGGCATACAGAAGGCAATAGAGGCGGAGGAAAATAACATAGCCTCCATTGAGGCAAGGATAAGGGCGGAGGAAGAGGCCGCTAAAAAAAAGGCGGAGGAGAGCGGAGAGACCTATGTGACCAAGACCGTGGGTGATATATCCTTTACCTGGCCCTGCCCGGCGTCTTCAAGGATAACCTCTTCCTTTGGAGACAGGGAGTCGCCTACGGAAGGGGCTTCCTCAAATCATAAGGGCGTGGATATAGGTGCCTCGACCGGCTCAGCAGTATTGGCTGCAGCTGACGGTACCGTGGTGATAGCCACATACTCGGCCTCGGCCGGCAATTACGTAATGATAAATCACGGCGGAGGAGTGTATACGGTATATATGCACATGTCATCCATAGCCGTATCGGTAGGCCAGGAGGTCAGCCGCGGTGAGACCGTTGGAGCCGTCGGCTCCACGGGATATTCGACAGGCCCTCATCTGCATTTCGGACTGAGGATTAACGGCACCTACGTCAATCCATTGTCGTATGTCTCGCCGTAAGGATATCAGCAGTATTTAAGATACAGGAGTATTTAGGGTATGGGAGAAAACGATATAAAAAAGCCAGAGGAGACGGAAGCTGCAGTGACTCTTAAGGAAGCTGCGGATGCCCTTGAGAAAGCCTTAGATAAAAACGGAGATGCTCCGGAAGCTGACTCTGAAGCCGATACAGGCGTGGAAAACGGTCCGGATGATGAAACTGAAGATCCTGAAGGCGGAAAGAAGAAAAAGGGCCGGACAGGGATGCTCATAGGCGGAATAGCCCTCGGCATGGCTTTTGTGATTGCAGCGGAGGGCATACTGCTCACAGTGCTTTCCCACGGCGGGGTCGACTACCTTGGAGTTTTCCGTAAGATGGCTCTTATAGATACCTATATAGACAGATATTATCTGTATGATGTTCATCCGGATGCGGTGGCCGATGGGATATTTACAGGCATGATATACGGGCTCGATGAGGATGATTATGCGGTGTATTACCCGGAGACGGCCTATGACGAGCTTAAAAAGCAGGAGAGCGGCAGCTATGTCGGCATAGGAGTGACGGTGTCAAAGGACCCTGAAACGGAGGGCATACTGGTGGCTGCGGTGAGTCCGGGAGGACCTGCAGAAAGCGCCGGCATACTTACGGGAGACATACTCATAAAAGCGGACGGGCAGGACCTTAAGGCCCTGGATCTTGACGCGGCGGTGGATCTCATAAGCGGAGAAAAGGGCACATCAGTAGACATCACTCTCTTAAGAAACGGCGAGGAGATGAATGTCACCGTCGAAAGGAAGGATATAGTCACTTACACCGTCCATCACAAGGTACTGAGCGAGGACGAGTTCAAAAGCAGCCGCATGAACATGAAGATAGGCTATATAAGCATAAACCAGTTCATAAAAACGACGGAACAGGATTTCTACAAGGCCTATGACGAGCTTGCCGAGGACGAGGAGGTCGACGGCATAATAATAGACCTTAGGAATAACGGCGGCGGAGATATGAACATCTGCTTAAATATGCTGGATATGCTCATAGACGACGATGCAGAACCAGTAGTGGATGATACAGATAAGGAAGAGCCGGCCAGTGGAGATAACGCTCAGGATCCTGAAAATGAAAAGGAAGAAAACGGAGCGCTTTTACTGAGGGTTGAAAATAAATACGGAGGCTCAACGGATTATTACGCTGCGGACGGTCTCGGCGCAAAAGTTCCGATAGTGGTGCTGGTCAATAAAAACAGTGCTTCCGCCTCAGAGATATTTGCCGGAGCACTGAAGGATTACGGCTTTGACGTGGTCGGAGAAAAGACCTTCGGCAAGGGCATAGTCCAGTCCGTCATAAACCTGAAGGACGGCTCCGCTGTGAAATTCACGACTGAGCAGTACAGGCTTCCGGGAGGCGGTCTCGTTCAGGGCGTGGGCATAGAGCCGACAAAGGAAGTGGCCTTTGAACATAGCGGTGAGACAAAGGAAAATGAAGTGAATTATGTCTCGCCGGGCACTGAGCCCGAGCTTAAGGGAGACAGCCAGATAGCGGCGGCAGCAGAGATCCTTGAGGAAAAGATCTATAACGCCTATCAGGAGCAGTAAGTTTTTTTACCGATAAATATATAAAACACGCGGGGATTTTGCTATAATGTAAAATCGATCAATTATTTAAGAAAACGGTCAGTCCGTACCATACAGGTGCGGGCTGGCCTTTGAAGCTTTAAAGTACGGAGGCAGGATGGCATTTATCAAAAAGCCCGTGACGGGCATGAGGGACATACTTCCCGGAGAGATGGAA
Organism: uncultured Lachnospiraceae bacterium; assembly: GCA_944381575.1. GTDB lineage: Bacteria > Bacillota > Clostridia > Lachnospirales > Lachnospiraceae > Avilachnospira. The sequence goes on from CALWLS010000003.1 coordinate 58,215, forward strand.
TTAAGAGTCAGGCTCCAGGGCATCATAAGAGAGACTTATCTGAGGTATGGCTTTACCGAGATAGAAACGCCTCTTGTGGAGCATATAGGGAACCTTACCGGAAAACAGGGCGGTGAGAACGAAAAACTCATATTTAAAATATTAAAGCGCGGCGAGAGCCTTAAGAGATCTCTGGAGACCTTTGGAGAAAGTCTTAAAGGTGATGATGCCGCAAACGCCCTGGACGGGGGAGCTCTTACGGAGGAGGGCTTAAGATATGATCTTACCCTTCCGCTGTCAAGATATTATGCGGCAAACAGCGGCCAGCTGCCTCAGCCCTTCAAGGCCCTGCAGATGGGACCGGTATTCAGGGCTGACAGGCCTCAGAAGGGACGTTTCAGACAGTTTACCCAGTGTGACATAGATATACTGGGAGATCCTACGAATCTTGCGGAAAAGGAGCTGATACTCGCTACTACCGAGGCTCTTCATAACATAGGCTTTGACAGATATGACTTTTATGTTGCCATAAATGACAGAAGGTTTCTGTTTGAACTGATAAGATACGCGGGATTTCCTGAAGATGACGCTGAGGAGATACTCATAACTCTTGATAAGGCGGATAAGATCGGCGCTGAAGGAGTGGATAAGGAGCTTTCCGAAATGGGATATGCTGAGGAAAGCATCCTTAAGCTGAGGAAGCTGCTTGACGGCTGCGGCACCGACGCCGCAGGGGTAAAGGCCTTTGCCTCAGCCATAGGCACGGAAACGGCGATGAATGCAGGAGAAAACGTCTCCGATATAATGGACTCGGTGACGGGATTTAAGGGAAGGAAAATAAGGTTAAAGTTCGATCCGACCCTTGTAAGAGGCATGGGCTACTATACCGGTACCATATTTGAGATAAAGACGGACGCCTTCGGTTCCTCAGTCGGAGGAGGCGGAAGGTACGACCGCATGGTGGGAAGATTTATCGGTCAGGATACCCCGGCTGTGGGATTTTCAATAGGCTTTGAACGCATAATGTCCATACTTATGGAGGACGGAAGCGGTCTTATAAAAAATGAGGACAAGAGCGCATGGCTCATTGAAAAGGGAATGCCTGAGGACAGGCTTAAGGAAATATTTAATGAGGCCGGAGAAAAGAGGTCTGAGGGCCACCGCATACTCATGGTGTGGATGGCAAAAAATAAGAAATTCCAGAAGGAAGGACTTACGGCCCAGGGATATACGGAAATCAGGGAATTTTACATAAACGAGCTCAAACATTGATCAGGAGGGATTTAAATCATGGCAGAGAGCATGCAGGGCCTTAAAAGGACTGCCAGATGCGCAGAGTTTTCGGCTGATGATATAGGAAAAAACGTGACGGTAATGGGATGGGTCCAGAAGACGAGGAATAAGGGCGGACTTATCTTTACCGATATCAGGGACAGGAGCGGCATAATACAGGCGGTATTTGAGGAGGAAACTTGCGGATCCTCAGTATTTGAAAAGGCGGCTTCACTGCATAACGAGTATTGCCTTGCCGTTACCGGACTCATAAGGAGCCGCGGCGCCGACGCCAACGCCAATATATCCACAGGAGCCATTGAGATAGAGGCTAAGGATCTCCGTATATTGAGCGAGTCGGATACCCTTCCATTCCAGATAGAGGACGAGACCAATACCAGGGAGGAGCTCAGGTTAAAGTACAGATACCTGGATTTAAGAAGGGCTCCGCTTCAGAGAAACATAGCCTTAAGGTCGAAGCTTGCCATGTCAGTCAGGAATTATATGGCTGAAAACGGCTTCCTTGAGATAGAAACGCCTACGCTTGTAAAGTCCACGCCTGAGGGCGCCAGGGATTATCTTGTGCCGTCAAGGGTGCATCAGGGAGAATTTTACGCGCTTCCTCAGTCTCCTCAGCTTTTGAAGCAGCTTCTGATGGTATCGGGCTTTGACAGGTACTTCCAGCTGGCAAGATGCTACAGGGACGAGGACCTCAGGGCCGACAGGCAGCCTGAATTTACGCAGATAGACATGGAGCTTTCATTTGCCGACGTGGACACCGTTATAGAGGTGAATGAGGGCCTTATAAAGAGGATGTTCAAGGAAGTCATAGGCGTGGACGTGGAGCTTCCGATAGAACGCATGACCTGGCAGACAGCCATGGATGTCTATGGATCGGATAAGCCTGACCTGAGGTTCGGGCTTCCAATAACGGATATAACCGATATAGTCGGCAATTCCGGATTTTCTGTATTTAAGAATGCTTATGAGGCAGGAGGCGTCATAAGGGCCATAAGGGTTCCGGGAGAGGGACATATGCCGAGGAAAAAGATCGACGCCCTTGTGGAGGTTGCCAAGCTATTTGGCGGAAAGGGACTTGCTTACCTTTGCGTGAACTGCGCAGACGACGGCTCCCATAAGAGCTCCTTTGCGAAATTCATGACTCCGGAGGAGATCGACGCACTTATAAAGGCCGTAGGAGCGGAAAAGGGAGATCTTATAGTCATAGCTGCCGACAGCCTTCAGATAGTAAGGAATGTACTGGGGAACGTGCGTCTTGAGCTTGGAAGGAGCCTTGATCTCATTGATAAAACTGCCTGGAAGTTTTTGTGGGTTACTGAATTCCCTCTTTTGGAGTGGAGCGAGGAGGAGAACCGTTTTACGGCTATGCACCATCCGTTTACGGCGCCTATGGATGAGGACTGGCAGTATATAGACTCGGATCCTGGAAGAGTCAGGGCAAAGGCCTACGACATAGTGCTTAACGGCACTGAGATAGGGGGAGGATCAGTACGTATCCATCAGGCTGACATACAGGAAAAGATGTTTGAGGTGCTTGGATTTACCCCTGAAAGAGCTCATGAACAGTTCGGCTTCCTTTTAGAGGCGTTCAAGTACGGCGTACCTCCTCATGCAGGACTTGCCTATGGCCTCGACAGAGTGGCCATGTGGATGGCGGGAGCCGACAGCATCAGGGAGGTGATAGCCTTCCCTAAGCTTAAGGATGCTTCTGACGCCATGATGGGAGCGCCGTCCGAGGTGGATGACAAGCAGCTTAAGGAACTCGGGATTTGTGTTGACGAGAGTATTAAAGAGTAAGCATACATGAATAAAAGGGAATTTCTTCAAAAGCTCAGGGAATATCTCTCATATGAGCTTCCGGAGAGATATGTTGATAAAAACATAGATTATTATTCTGATTATATAGATAATGAGGTCAGGAGCGGAAGGACCGTAAGGGAAGTGCTGGAGGATCTCGGCGATCCTCAGCTTATTGCGCGGACCATAACGGATGCGGCAAAGGCAGGCAGCGACGGCATACCGAATACGACGGACGACAGGGATTTTACGGAAGAAATATATAACGAAGAAATGCCCTTCAGAAGGAGCTATGTAAAGGACCGTGAGGATGAGGCTGAGGGCTCGTCAAGAGGCCGGGTCTTTGACGAGAACGGAGCTGATTCGGGTTATGATGACAGGACAGCCGGGACAGGCAGCGGAAATGAAGGAAATCATTTCGGAGGCATCCACGTATATACAGGAAATGGCTGCCTTACGGGGATCCTGATAGTCTTAATAATATTTTTCCTGGTATCGCTTATCGGCTCAGTGATCGGATTATTAAGTCCTGTATTGGTGCCGGTGTGCGTTGTGCTGTTTATTTTATGGCTGCTCGGTAAAAGGAGATAGTTTGATGAGATATATAATAGCTTCAGACATACACGGTTCTGAGCAGTGGTGCTCTAATCTGCTTAAGGCCTTTGATAAGGAAAAAGCCGACAAGCTCGTCCTGCTGGGGGACATACTTTACCATGGTCCGAGGAATGATCTTCCAGAGGTGTATCTCCCTAAAAAGGTCATAGCCGACCTAAACGCAGTAAAAGACAGCATATATATCTGCATGAAGGGCAACTGCGACGCCGAAGTGGATGAAATGGTGCTGGATTTTCCGCTGGTTCCGGGAGTGGAAAGGATAGAGCTTAATGGAGTAAAGCTCTATGCCACCCATGGCCACAGATTTAACGCAGAGGCTGGCGGAAGTAAGCTTCCCGAGGGCTTTGAGAGCGGAGACGTGCTTCTTCACGGACACACGCATATACCTGTCGCAGACAGAGTGAAGGCAGGAGATGTTGAACTTACGCTGCTTAATCCGGGTTCTACCAGCATCCCCAAGGGAGGCTTCCCGAACAGCTACGCCGTATTTGGGGACGATCTGATATTTACGGTAAAGGATTTTAACGGAAACAGGCTTATGTCGGTAAGCCTTGGATGAGGGACGGATGTCTGAAAATACTAATAGTTACGAATACACAGCGCCCTGCCATTTTGGACTCGAGGCATGCACGAAAAAGGAAATATCCCAGCTTGGATATGAGATAACGGAGGTCTCAGACGGCAGGGTCTCATTTGCGGGTGATATAAGGGCCCTTGCAAGGACCAATATCTTTATCCGTACATCGGAAAGGATACTGCTTAAAGCCTGCGAGTTTACCGCCTGCACCTGGGAGGAGCTGTTTGAAAAGGTATACGCCGTAGAGTGGGAAAGGTATATACCCTGGAACGGCAGGGTCTGGGTGGCAAAGGCCTCATCGGTAAAATCGAAGCTGTTTTCACCGAGAGATTTTCAGACGATAATACAGAAGGCCGTCATAAAAAGGCTGCAGAAGGCCTACAAAAGAGATGGAGTAAGGCTTCCCATGGACGGCGCCGATTATGCCTTAAGAGTTACCGCTCTTAAGAACAGGATAGTGATCGGCATAGATTCCAGCGGCGACAGCCTTCATAAGCGGGGCTACAGAAAGCTTACGGCAAAGGCGCCTATAACGGAGACCCTTGCGGCGGCCCTCCTTATGCTTACGCCGTGGAAAAACGACAGGATATTAATCGATCCTTTCTGCGGCTCCGGGACATTCTGCATAGAGGCAGCAATGATGGCGGCAGGTATAGCTCCGGGAATGGAGAGGAATTTTGCTGCTACCAAATGGCAGCAGCTTATGGACAAAAAGCTCTGGTACGACGCCTATGACGAGGCAAGGGAGCTTAAATCGGAGGGACTTAAGGCCTATGGGCCGCACACAGATATACAGGGCTTTGACATAGATCCTGAGGTGCTGAAGGCAGCCAGGGAAAATGCTGCCCTGGCCGGAGTAAGGGAGCTCATACATTTTCAGAAAAGGGACGTTTCGGAGCTCAGCCATCCTAAGAAATACGGAATCATAGTTACCAATCCCCCATACGGCGAAAGGCTTGAGGAGAAGGAAAACCTGCCTTATATATATGAAAGCCTCGGGGAAAGGTTCAGTATGCTGGACTCATGGAGCATGTATGTGATAACCGCCTATGAGGATGCAGTGAAATACATGGGCAGGAAACCGGATAAAAACAGGAAGGTCTATAACGGCATGATGAAGACCTATTTTTATTCCTTTATCGGTCCTAAGCCTGGAAAAAGGGAAACGGGCCTTACCTGAATTTTACTTGGATTTTATAAAAAACGTAAAATAGCATTCTAATCAAGAGAGAACTATTGTATAATATAACTAAATATTTGACAGGATCCGGGAGGTGGAGAGCATAGAGCTGAATATGTCCATAGACTGAGGCTTTATGAAGGACACCTGAAAACCGGATTTATTTATTGTATGGGTATGAGGATAATATTTGCTACCGGCAACGCCGGCAAAGTAAGGGAAATAAAACAGATACTTAAGGACGCCGAAGCAGAGGTTTACTCCCTTAAGGACGTGGGGCTTACGTCCGAGGCGGAGGAAAACGGAGAGACCTTCGGGGATAACGCATATATCAAGGTAAAGGAAATATTTGATAAGCTTAAGGCAAAGGATGAGCTTGAAAATACCGTTATCATGGCGGATGACAGCGGGCTGTGCATAGACTTTCTTAATGGAGCTCCGGGAGTGCATTCCGCAAGGTTCATGGGGCATGACACAGACTATGTGATAAAGAACGCGGCCATCCTTGACCTCATGAAGGACGTCCCGGATGAGAAAAGGGGCGCAAGCTTCATATGCCACATATGCGCCATGACTGAGGACGGAACGAGGTATGACGCGGAAGGAGAGATGCCGGGATACATAGCCCGTGAGCCTAAGGGCAGACAGGGCTTCGGCTATGATCCTATATTTTATCTGCCTGAGCTTGGAAAAACCTCCGGGGAGCTTACGGAGGAGGAGAAAAATGCCATATCGCACCGCGGCAAGGTGCTCAGGAAGATGAAGGGCATTTTGGAACAGGAAGGGATCTTACGGCTTAAGCAAAGCCGTTAAAAATAATGCATATAAGAAGCGTTATGAAAGGAAACCAAAATGTGTAAGTTAAACCAGATGACCATCGACAACATTGAGGCAAAGGGCAAAAGGATCCTTGTAAGATGCGATTTCAATGTGCCGATGAAAGATGGGGTCATCACAGATGATAACCGCATCACTGCAGCAGTGCCTACCATCAAAAAGCTTGTTGATGACGGGGCAAAAGTGATACTCTGCTCCCACATGGGAAAGCCTAAGGGAAAGCCGGTGCCTGAGCTTTCGCTGGCTCCTGTAGCCATAAGGCTTGAAGAGGTGCTGGGTCATGAAGTAAAGTTCGTGCCGGATATAGAGGTCACGGGCCCGATAGCAAAAAAGGCAGTCAGCTGCATGGAAGACGGCGATATAATACTTCTTGAAAACACCAGATTCCGCAGCGAGGAAGAAAAGAACGATCCGATATTCTCAAGGGAGCTGGCGGATCTCTGCGACATTTATGTCAACGATGCCTTCGGAACGGCCCACAGAGCCCACTGCTCTACTGTCGGAGTTGCTGAATACGTCGAGGAAACGGCCATAGGCTATCTCATGAAGAAGGAGATAGAGTATCTCGGCAATGCCGTTGAGGAGCCTGAGAGACCATTTGTAGCCATACTCGGCGGAGCCAAGGTGGCAGAAAAGTTAGGAGTGATCTCCACTCTGCTGGAGGAATGCGACACCCTTATCATAGGCGGAGGAATGGCCTATACCTTCATTAAGGCTCAGGGCTATGAGGTCGGGAAATCCCTGCTGGACGATGACAAGATAGAGTACTGCCGCGAGATGATGGAAAAGGCCAAAAAGCTCGGAAAGGAGCTCATACTGCCGTTGGATACAACGGTGGCGGCAGATTTTCCTGATCCAATCGACGCCAGGATCGACGTCGAGTATGTGAACAGCCATATGATACCAAGGGATAAGATGGGGCTTGATATCGGACCTAAGACCATGGAGCTGTTTGCGGATTCCGTAAAGCATGCTAAAACGGTGCTCTGGAACGGGCCTATGGGAGTGTTTGAAAATCCGCAGCTTTCAGCGGGAACCCTTGCCGTGGCCAGGGCCCTGACGGAAACGGACGCCATAACGATAGTCGGGGGCGGAGATTCGGTATCCGCCGTCAAATCCTTAGGCTATGCGGATAAGATGTCCCACGTATCCACGGGAGGAGGAGCTTCGCTGGAGTTTCTGGAAAACAGGACCCTTCCTGGAATCGAAGCAGTAAAGGTAAAGTAAGTATTGATCCGTGTGCCCGGGATGCATGGCATTCCGGGCGCATATTATTTAAAAGGAATATTTCGGTATAGATTATGCGAAAAAAGATAGTTGCCGGAAACTGGAAAATGAATATGACGCCGGATGAGGCGGTAAAGCTGATATCGGAGCTTTGGCCTCTCATAAAAGGACATGAGGCTGAGGTTATTTACTGTGTGCCTTTCGTGGATATAAGCTCTGCTCAGTCAGAACTTAAGGGGAGCGATGTGAAGCTTGGAGCCCAGAACATGTTCTATGAGGATAAGGGGGCCTTCACCGGTGAGATATCGGCGCCGATGTTAAAAAGCCTTGGGGTAAGCCATGTCATTCTTGGACATTCTGAAAGAAGGATGCTGTTTTCAGAGACTGACGAGCTCATAAATAAAAAAATGCATTCGGCCATAAGCCATGGGCTTACGCCGATCCTTTGCTGCGGGGAGACCCTTCGGCAGAGAGAAGCCGGCGTGACCATGGAACACATAACAGGGCAGATAGGAGCAGATCTTAAAGGCATTGATAAGGAAGCGGCAGCCGATATCATCATAGCCTACGAGCCGGTCTGGGCCATAGGTACCGGCAGGACGGCGACGAGCTCTGAGGCGGAGGAAGTATGCGCCGGCATAAGGCAGTATCTCAGCGTGCTGTACGATCAAAAGACGGCTGAGGGGATACGCATACTCTACGGTGGATCCGTGAATGCCGGAAATGCCGGGGAGCTCTTTGGCATGCCGGACATCGACGGAGGGCTTATCGGGGGCGCGTCCCTTAAAGCCGAATTTGCTGATATCGTAAGGGCCGCAGAGTGAGTTTGTAGATATCGGGGATTTATGTTATAATCTTTTCTGCGCCGTGGGTACGGGCTTTATGCATATCCGCGGCATATATGCTCTCATAGTGTAAAGGATAACACGATAGCCTCCGGAGCTGTTGATAGCGGTTCGATTCCGCTTGGGAGCGTTTTTTGATCTGCGCTTAATCCCGCGTATAAGATTGTCATGGGCTTTGCTGACATATGCGGACTTAAGCGGATCGCGCTGCAATATACTATATACGGATCATCATGGGAGACCAGATATGCTTTCGGCAGCAGTAACGGCCGCATGTTTGATCGCCGCGGCGGCGCTCATACGCAGCGCCTGGGAGAGAAAACAGCTTAAGATCGAAAACTATAGACTGTACAGTGACAGGATAGGGAAAAACATAAGGGCTGTGTTCCTTACGGATATCCACGACAGGCTCACTGACGATGGTTCGCCGGATATAATTAAGGCAGTGGCCGGGGCGAGGCCAGATCTCATCCTTATCGGCGGAGATGTTATCACACTCAGGAAGCATTCCGGGGCCGCGTCCGATTTTAAATCCTTATACAGTTTTTTGTCGGGACTTCCAAAGGGATGTCCTTGTTTTTATGCGGAAGGAAATCATGAGCTTAAGCTCAGGGAGCGCTTTCCCGACAAGTTCGCGGAATTTAAGGATATACTTGACAGCTGCGGCATAATCTATCTTAAGGATTCAAAAGCCGTTTTTCAGGATGCGGCCATATACGGGATATCCCTTGATCAGTCATATTATAAAAAGAGCTTCCCCGGCAGGGGTAAACGTAATGGCGCGGAGCTTTCCTATGGCTATATGGCAAAAAAGCTCGGGACTCCCGATCCGGGGAAATTCAATATTCTGCTCATGCACAGCCCGCTCTATCTTGAGCCTGCGGCAAAGTGGGGCGCTGATCTTGTTCTCTCAGGACATTTTCACGGCGGTACCATAAGACTTCCACTGCTTGGCGGAGTCATGTCTCCACAATTTCACTTTTTTTTAAAGGAGTGCGCGGGAAGGCACGAGTATAAGAATGCAGTCATGATAGTGAGCCGCGGCATAGGCACCCACAGTATCAATTTAAGGATCAACGACCTTCCGGAGCTTACGGTCATAGACTTAAGGGGTAAAAAGGAGAGGCAGGATGGCAGCGACGCCGAAATACAGACTTGAAAAACTTAATTTTGACGGGCCGCTGGACCTTCTGTTAAGTCTTATCGATAAAAACAAGGTGGATATATACGATATCCCGATAGTGGAGATAACAGATCAGTACCTTGCTTACGTGGGAGGCATGGAGGAGACGGACCTTGATATAGTTTCAGATTTCATAGTAATGGCGGCTACTCTCCTGGATATAAAGGCGAGGATGCTGCTTCCGGAAGAGGAGACAAAAGAAGATGAAGAGGAAGACCCGAGGAAGGAGCTTGCGGACAGACTCATTCAGTACAAGCGTTACAAATATATTGCGTCTGAGCTGAAGGGGCGCGAGGAGGATGCCATAAGGTTCATGTACAGGGACTCGGAGCTTCCTGAAGCGCTTAAGAGCTATGTGCCGCCGGTGGATCTTAATGAGCTCTTAAAGGGCGTAACGTACGAAAGCCTTATGGGGGTTTACGAAAAGGTCCTTAAGCGCATGAAAAACGCGATAAATGAAAGGGCGGAAGAGCTTAAGACCATAAAGCGGGACCGTATCTCCCTTATAAAATGCATAGAGGGCTTAAGGTCCTATGCAAAGGGCCACAGAAGATTTTCATTTACCGAGCTGCTGAATGACAGAAGGGACAGGTCTGAGGTGGTAGTATCATTTTTAGCAGTCCTTGAGCTTATGAAAATGGGAAAGATAAGCGTAACCCAGGAGGACCTTTCCAAGGACATGGAGGTGGAGGTCAAAAACGGCGCTGATCTGGATGAGCTTGACTTAAGCGGAATAGATGAAAGCTTCGGCTGATGGGATGATGTTAAGGAAGGATTTTGGAAAATAACACCTATGATTAAGATATATGATCCGGGGATCATACCGGAGACCGGGACAGACGGGCAGCTCGAATTCGTAACAGAAGGAGAGGCTTTGGGAGGTACTGATCCGGAGGAGATAAAAAGGATAAGAAATGTTGCTGTAGCTCTGATGTTTACACTGGCGCGTCCCATAAGCGCCGCGGAGCTTGCTTCGGCCTGCCTCGTGGATACAAATACTGCGGAAAGAGAGCTTGCGGCACTTAAGTCAGAGATGGATAAAGAGGACGGCGCACTGATGATAAAGGCCTCGGAGGGACGCTATGAGCTCTGCTCAAACGACAGATATTTTGACGAGCTTGTAAGAGTAGTTTCCTCAGCCAAAAAGCCTGAGCTTTCAAATGTCCTTATGGAGACCCTTGCTATCATTGCAGGGAAAAAGAGGGCCACAAGGACGGATGTTGAAAGGATAAGGGGAGTCAAAAGCGACCACGCCGTAAACAAGCTTATAGAATACGGGCTCATAGAGGAAAAGGGAAGGCTGAATATGCCTGGAAAGCCAATAGTATTCGGCACGACGGAGGAATTCAAAAGACGTTTCGGGATCTGGGAAGCAGAGGACCTGCCTGAAGCGCCCGAGGAGCTGTAAACATGGAAAGAATAGCAAGATTTGAAAAGGTTTCAAAGGAACGGTTCATACTGGATCATAAAGAGCTGTTTAAGGATGCCGGCGATGCGGAGGCTCACGAAGCATACAGCAGGGTGTCAATACCTAAAAGGGCCACAAAGGGCTCTGCGGGCTATGACCTGATAACGCCTGTGGATGTGTGCCTAAGGCCTGGAGAGGGCTTAAGGATACCCACCGGGATAAGGGTAAGGATGAGGGCTGATTACTGCATGCTCATCGTGCCAAGGAGCGGGCTTGGCTCAAGGTTCAGGTTTCAGCTCGACAATACTGTGGGCGTCATAGACAGTGATTATTATGGAAGTGCTAACGAGGGGCATATCTTTGTCCCGATGAGAAATGACAGCAGGGATGGAAAGGATGTAAATATCAAGGCGGGGACCGCCTTTGCCCAGTGCATATTCATGAGCTACGGGATCACTGAGGATGATGAAACTATTGAAGAAAGGAACGGAGGCTTCGGCAGTACGGGATGATGCTTAAGAGGAACGGATCGGTAAGGAAAGCTCGCGGCTCAGGGAGCCTCATGGCGGCATGCGCTGCCGTCATTGCGGTATTGGCATTTTCAGGCTGCGCCGACAAGGGACCTGACAAATACGAACTGAGAAAAGAGGCTGTAGCCATGTTTAACTCAGGGGATTATGAAGGCGCTCTTAATAAGTTAAATGAAGCCCTTGACGCCTCAAGAGGCCAGGTCTCAGAACTGCAGTATGATATATTAAGGTATAAGGCTGAATGCCAGCTGAGGACAGGGGACATAAGCGCGGCCAGGGATTCCTATAATGCTCTCCTTATCCTGGATGAAAATGCCGGTAACTTAGAGCAGTACGAAGGGCTTTTAGCGGAGCTTAATGCTCTTGATGAGATAGAAAAGTCAGCGGAGCTGTTTGAGGCCGGAAGCTATGCCGACGCCGCGGAGGCGTACAGACAGTACGCTGCCCTGGACGGCACCATTTCTGGAAAAACTGCCTGGTATAATCTTGCGGTATGCGAGGAATATTCCGGAAATTACGAAGAGGCGGCGGAACTCTGGCGGCAGTATACGGATATGTATCCTGACGACGAGTCGGCGGCAAAAGAGGAGAGATTCACTATAAGCAGGGTGGAAAACACGGAGGCCGCAGAGCAGTAAAATCTCTGAAAATGGCTTTGGCAAAGGCTTTTCAAGGGATCTGCCCCTGGATTTAAAAATAACTATAAACCACAATATATTGTATTTATATTGAAATACAAAAAATATATATTGTACTTTAAAGAAACAGTGCTATAATCTACATACACTGTTTTTTTATATTTTGAGCTAAGAGGTAGTAAGATGATAAATGTTATCAAGCGAGACGGCAGCACCGTCGACTTTAACTTAAATAAAATAAGCGAGGCCATGAAAAAGGCCTTCAAGGCAACAGGCAAAGAGTACAACAATGATATAATGGAGCTCCTCGCCTTAAGAGTTACTGCTGATTTCCAGGACAAGATGAAGGACGGCTCCATCGAGGTAGAGGATATACAGGATTCGGTCGAGCATGTGCTGGAGCAGGCGGGATATACCGAGGTGGCAAAGGCGTATATACTCTACAGGAAGCAGCATGAGTCCATAAGAAACATTTCCGAGACTCTGCTTGACTATAAGAACGTAGTTGATAATTACCTCAAGATAAATGACTGGAGAGTAAAGGAAAATTCCACGGTCACATATTCCGTCGGAGGGCTCATCCTTTCAAATTCCGGAGCCGTAACGGCAAATTACTGGCTTTCAGAGGTATATGACAAGGAGATCGCAGACGCCCACAGAAACGCCGACATACATCTGCATGACCTGTCGATGCTTACGGGATACTGCGCCGGATGGTCATTAAAGCAGCTTATACAGGAAGGACTTGGCGGCATTCCTGGTAAGATCACCTCATCTCCGGCAAAGCATCTTTCCACTCTCTGCAACCAGATGGTGAACTTCCTTGGCATAATGCAGAATGAATGGGCGGGAGCACAGGCTTTTTCCTCATTCGATACCTACCTGGCTCCGTTCGTAAGGGTGGATAATCTGTCATACCGCGAGGTCAAGCAGTGCATACAGTCCTTCGTATACGGCGTCAACACTCCTTCAAGGTGGGGCACCCAGTCTCCGTTCACAAATATAACCCTTGACTGGACGGTGCCTAATGATCTTGCGGAGCTCAACTGCATAATAGGCGGCGAAGAGATGCCTTTTAAGTACAAGGACTGCAAGATGGAGATGGATATGGTCAACAAGGCCTTCATCGAGATCATGATCGAAGGAGACGCCAACGGCAGAGGCTTCCAGTATCCTATCCCTACGTACAGCATAACGAAGGACTTTGACTGGTCGGATACCGAAAACAACAGGCTGCTTTTTGAGATGACGGCAAAGTACGGTACGCCTTATTTCTCAAATTACATCAACTCCGACATGGAGCCTTCGGACGTGCGCTCAATGTGCTGCCGCTTAAGGCTCGACTTAAGGGAACTCAGGAAGAAGTCAGGCGGATTCTTTGGTTCAGGCGAATCCACTGGCTCGATAGGAGTAGTCACCATAAACCTTCCGCGCATAGCATATCTTGCAAAGGACGAGGCTGATTTCTATAAGAAGCTGGATCATATGATGGATGTTTCAGCCAGATCCTTAAAGGTAAAGAGAGAGGTCGTGACGAGACTTCTGGAGAAGGGCCTGTACCCATACACCAAGAGATATCTTGGAACCTTCGCCAACCATTTCTCCACCATAGGTCTTGTGGGAATGAATGAAGCCGGACTTAACGCAAAGTGGCTCAGGAAGGATCTTACCCATAAGGAGACCCAGGATTTTGCTGTGAATGTGCTTAATCATATGAGAGAAAGGCTCTCTGACTACCAGGAGCAGTACGGCGATCTCTACAACCTTGAGGCTACGCCGGCAGAGTCAACGGCTTACAGGCTCGCAAAGCACGACAAGGAGAGATATCCTGACATCATAACGGCCAACGATATGAGCGGTGTGCCTTACTACACCAACTCTTCGCATCTGCCTGTAGGCTATACGGATGATATATTCGACGCTCTGGATATACAGGACCGTCTGCAGACGCTCTATACCTCGGGAACGGTATTCCATACCTTCCTTGGAGAGAAGCTTCCTGACTGGAAGGCTGCAGCCAAGCTTGTACGTACCATAGCGGAAAATTACAAGCTTCCGTATTATACAATGAGCCCGACATATTCCATCTGCGCAGAGCACGGATATCTTGACGGAGAGCAGGCGGTCTGCCCTGTATGCGGAAGGAAGACGGAGGTCTACAGCCGTATAACAGGCTATTACCGTCCGGTACAGAACTGGAACGACGGAAAGACCCAGGAGTTCAGGGACCGTCTTGAATATGATATAGAGAAGTCCTACTCCAATGAACACGAGGCCATACAGATCGCAAAGGAGATAGCCGACGGAGCAAGGGCTGAAAGACAGGATGCAGCTGAAAAAGCTCCTGTAAAGGAGAGGCTTAAGGAGCAGCTGCTTGAAGACGGGCTCTATCTTATAACTACAACGACCTGCCCTAACTGCGCCATGGCAAAGGAAAGGCTGAATGAGGCAGGCATCGATTACAAGGTGATAAATGCAGACGAGGAGCCGCAGCTTGCAAGGAAGCTTAAGGTCATGCAGGCGCCGACTATAGTCAGCATGGAGGACGGCCATATGGAAAAGGTACAGGGCGTGTCCAACGTACTGAAATACATTAATGAAGCAAGGACCATAAGCGACATGGTCATGCTTTGATGGATATCAGGAACGCTTTGGCAGCCTGAGGCTGTCCCTGCGGGTACAGTATAAAACATCTTAAAAGGATACAGCGTCCGCAACGCTTTTGTGCCGGGCGGTTTTACAAGGGGATATGATCCTTAAGGTAAAACTCCACGGACACGAGAGCTGCGGACGCTGTATGTTTTAGCGTGTATACCGGCTGCGGAGGGCCGTAATATTGCATTATAGATATATTTAATGTATATTGGTCTACGGTATTTTCATGTTACGGGAGAAAAAATATGATACTTGCTATAGATATGGGCAATTCCAATATTAAGATAGGTATAGTCAGGAATGCCAAAGACATAATAGAGGAGCGCGTGACCACGGCCTACGACAAGACGAGCCTTGAGTACGCCAGCGACATCATGGCGGTCATGGGATTTCACGGAGTGAAAAGGCATGAGATCACCGGGGCCATCATCTCCTCTGTCGTTCCTCCTCTTACGGGAACCCTTGTAACGGCGGTAAGGAAGGTCCTCGGCATGGATCCGCTTATAGTATCCAATTCCATAAAAATGGATATACGTTTAAGTAAATTCAAGTACCCTAAGGGCGTGGGGGCCGACCTGATAGTCGGGGCGGAGGCCGCATATATGAATTACAAGGCCCCCTGCATAGTGATAAATATGGGGACGGCAACGACCATAACGGTGGTGGACGATAACGCTGAGTTCCTCGGAGGCTCCATAATGCCAGGCATGAAGCAGAGCGCCAACTGTCTGTCGAGCAGTACGGCCACGCTTCCGGAGATAGATCTGGACAAGCCTGGAAAGGCAATATCAAGGGATACGGTACAGTGCATGAAGAGCGGAGTGGTCTACGGCATAGCCGGAGGCATAGACGCCATAGTGGACAAGGCCATAAAGGAGCTTGGAAAGGACTGCACCATCATAGCCTGCGGTGGAATGGCCAAGTTTGCCATACCTTACTGCAGACATAAGATAAAGATAGATGAAACACTGCTCATGAAGGGGCTCTTAAGGCTCTATGAGCTGAACAGCCAGGATAAGAAGGCGTAAAAAGCATTTGCAGTATTATATGTAAGAAAAAGGTATGACGGACAAGAGTAAACTTAGAGAAGAAATAGAAAAAAGAAGGACATTTGCCATCATATCCCACCCGGATGCGGGTAAGACGACCCTCACAGAGAAATTTCTGCTGTACGGAGGCGCCATAAATCTTGCCGGAACGGTAAAGGGAAGGAAGGCGGCAAAGCATGCTGTTTCCGACTGGATGGAGATAGAAAAGGAAAGAGGTATTTCCGTTACATCCTCTGCCATGCAGTTTAACTTCGGAGGCAAGGTCATAAATATCCTTGATACCCCGGGACACCAGGATTTCTCCGAGGATACGTACCGTACGCTTATGGCGGCGGATTCAGCGGTGATGGTGATAGACGGTTCAAAGGGCGTCGAGGCCCAGACCATAAAGCTGTTCAAGGTATGCGTCATGAAGCACATACCGATATTTACCTTTATCAACAAATTTGACCGCGAGGCGAGGGACCCCTTCGAGCTTCTGTCAGAGATAGAGGAGGTGCTGGGCATACATACCTGTCCGATAAACTGGCCTATCGGCTGCGGCAAGAATTTCAAGGGCGTATATGAAAGGGAAACAAAGACAGTGATCACCTTCAAGGCCGAAATGGGCGGAGCGAAGGAGCTGGAAACAAAGAACTATCATATAGACGATCCTGAACTCAAGGATGTCATAGGCTTCATGAACTATGATAAGCTCATGGAGGACATGGAGCTCATCGACGGAGCCGCGGATGAGCTGGACCTTGACAGAGTGCTTAATGGAAAGCTGAGCCCGGTATTTTTCGGATCAGCCCTTACGAATTTCGGAGTCGAGCCGTTTTTGAAGGGCTTTCTTTCAATGACTACTCCGCCGCTTCCAAGAAACAGCGATCAGGGGCTCATAGATCCGGTGGATGAGGATTTTTCAGCCTTCGTATTTAAGATACAGGCCAATATGAATAAGGCTCACAGGGACAGGGTGGCCTTCATGCGTATCTGCTCAGGCGAATATGAGGCCGGGATGGAGGTCAACCATGTACAGGGAGGCAGGAAGATCAGGCTCACCATGCCGACACAGATGATGGCGGACGAGAGGCAGATGATAAATAAGGCCTACGCCGGAGACATAATCGGAGTTTTTGATCCGGGCATTTATTCCATAGGAGATACATTGTGCCTTTCACCTAAGAAATTCCGTTTTGAAGGGATCCCGACCTTTGCTCCGGAGCATTTTGCAAGAGTCCGTCAGATAGACACGATGAAGCGTAAGCAGTTTTTAAAGGGAGTCATGCAGATAGCCCAGGAGGGAGCCATCCAGATATTCCAGGAGCTCAACTCCGGCATGGAGGAGATAATAGTCGGAGTCGTGGGAGTGCTTCAGTTTGAGGTGCTCACATACAGGCTTAAGAGTGAATATAATGTAGAGGTAGGCCTGGAGCAGCTTCCTTATGAATACGTCAGATGGGTGGATAATCCGGAGGAGGTGGACCTGGATAAGATACAGGGAACCAGCGACATGAAGAAGGTCATGGACTTAAAGGGAAATCCGCTGCTGTTGTTTGCCCATGAGTGGAGCGTGAAGATGGTCCTTGACAGAAATGAGGGACTCAAACTTTCGGAGTTCGGTACGGTAAAGGAATGATCCGTATATAATCCGTACATAATAAGAATGTATTAACAATTATTAACAATTATGTTGTTGACAAATCAACAACACGGTACTAAAATTCGTTTTATTGATCGGAGGAATTTATTTCGCCGCATCATAAAATAAAAAAGTAAATCATATTTATAATCATAATACGGAGGAAACAACCATGGTATATGAGACTATCGTAAAGTTACTTGCTGACAGACTTGACTGCGACCCTTCAACGATCAAGCCGGAGGATACATTCCACGATCTCGGGATCGACTCACTTGATACAGTTGATCTTCTCATGAATCTTGAGGACGAGCTCGGCATCAGCATTGAGCTTGACGAAAAGGTTGAGACCGTCGGAGATCTTGCAAAGTTCGTAGAGAGCAAGAAGGGCTGATCGACATGATCGAATCACCAATATGCAGCCTGCTTGGCATAAAGTATCCGCTGTTCCAGGGTGGAATGGCCTGGATTGCCGACGGCAGGCTTGCCTCAGCAGTTTCAAATGCCGGCGGTATGGGAATAATCGCCGCCGGCAATTCAAGGCCGAATGATATCAGGGAGCAGATCCGTATTGCGAGGGAGCTGACTGATAAACCTTTCGGCCTTAATATCATGCTCATGAGCAGATATGCCGATGAGATCGCCCAAATGGCATGCGAGGAAAAGGTAGCTGCCGTTACGACGGGTGCGGGCAATCCTTCAAAGTACATGGCGGCATGGAAGGAAGCCGGGATCAAGGTCATCCCGGTGGTAGCTTCAGTGGCCATGGCAAAGCTTATGGCCCGTCTTGGAGCCAGTGCCCTCATAGCTGAAGGCGGTGAGAGCGGAGGACACGTGGGAGAGCTCAGCACTATGGTACTGGTTCCCCTTGTGGTGGATGCAGTGGATATACCGGTGCTCGCGGCAGGCGGAATAGCCGACGGAAGAGGCGCTGCGGCAGCCTTCATGCTGGGAGCCTGCGGAGTACAGATGGGTACAAGGTTCTTAAGCGCCGTTGAATGCAGCATACATCCTGTATATAAGGAAAAGATATTAAAGGCGAGGGACCTTTGCACCACGGTGACCGGAAAACGCATAGACCATGCCCAGAGATCCTTAAGGACACAGTATACGAGGGATTTTGCCAAGGCTGAGTACGGCGGAGCGCCGGACGAGGAGCTGGCGCAGCTTTCAGTAGGAAGCTTCCGTCTGGCGGTGCGGGAGGGAGACCTTGAAAAGGGCTGCTTCCTTGCTGGACAGTGCGCGGCCATGGTCAATAAGGAGCAGACGGCGGCAGAGATCGTTACCGACGTAATGGAGGGAGCCGAGGCCGTATTAAAAGGAGCTTCAAAATGGGTAAAATAGCCTTTGTTTTTTCCGGACAGGGAGATCAGCATACCGGAATGGGAGCGGATCTCTATGAGAACTCTGCCGAGTTCAAAAGCATATTCGATGCCGCGGAGGAGCTTCGTCCGGGAACCATAAGCCAGTGCTTTGAGGGGGATGAGACTGCCCTCAGCATGACGGTAAACACACAGCCCTGCCTTTTTGTATATGAAAGCGCAGCAGCTGCGCTTTTAAACGCTTCAGGCATCAGGGCCGACATGGCTGCCGGTTTCTCACTTGGAGAGCTCAGCGCCCTTGGACACGCCGGAGCTCTTGGATTTAAAGAGATGCTCGGCCTTGTGATGAAGAGGTCTGAGCTTATGCAGCAGGCGTCTGAGGAGGTCAAAACACAGATGGCTGCAGTGCTGAAGCTTGATAATGATACGGTCAGGGAGCTTTGCAGCGCTTATGACAGCGTTTATCCGGTCAATTTTAACTGTCCGGGGCAGGTCACTGTATCCGGAGACGCTGTATCCATGCCGGACTTTATGGAGAAGGTAAAGGCTGCGGGAGGACGCGCAGTGCCGCTTAAGGTGAGCGGGGCCTTTCATTCACCATTTATGGCAAAGGCTGCCGAAAGCTTCAGGAAGATACTTGGGGCTGAGTCCTTCGGAAAGCTTGAACTGCCGGTATATGCCAACCTTACGGCAAGGCCTTATGGCGGCGACATTGCAGCAGTGCTCGGCGAGCAGATGTCCTCACCGGTGCTCTGGGAGGATACTGTACGGGCCATGATCGATGCCGGGGCGGATACGTTTATAGAAATCGGACCGGGGGCGACGCTTTCCGGCATGATCAAACGTATCAGTAAGGAAGTGGAAACATATTCCATATCCTCAATGGATAATTTTGAAAAGATAAAAGAAAGATTCATCGGGTAAGGAAATAATGTCGATAAAGGGAAAAACTGCAATAATCACCGGAGGATCCCGGGGCATAGGAGCGGCCACCGCCCTTAAGCTCGCTTCAATGGGCGCGGATGTTGCCATAATATATGCCGGAAACGCCGAGCTTGCGGAGGCGGTAAGGTCTGAATGCGAGGGCTTTAACGTAAGGGCGTATGCATACCGCTGCAACGTTGCGGATTACAATGAGACCAAAGAAACGGTGGACAGGATCAAGGCTGATCTCGGGACCGTAAACATCCTTGTAAATAACGCGGGGATCACCAGGGACAAGCTGCTGGCCATGATGAAGGAAGAAGATTTCGATTCGGTGATCGCCACTAACCTCAAGGGCGCCTTTAACATGATACGCCACTGTACGGGGATATTCATAAGGAATAAAGGGGGCAATATAGTAAATGTCTCCTCCGTAGTGGGCATACATGGAAATGCCGGACAGTGCAATTATTCGGCCTCCAAGGCCGGGATAATAGGCCTTACGAAGTCGGCTGCCAAGGAGCTTGCGGGAAAGGGGATCATATGCAATGCCGTAGCTCCGGGATTCATTGAGACCGACATGACAAAGGATCTGGACGCAGAGAGCAATCCTCTTATCAATTCCATACCTTTAAAGAGGGCTGGAAAGAAGGAGGAGGTGGCGGAAGCCATAGCTTTCCTTGCCGGACAGGACTATATCACCGGGCAGGTGCTCGGCATAGACGGAGGGCTCGGCATGTAAAGCATGCCGGCCCACTGATTTCCATAGAGAAAAAACAGTAACGAAAGGAAAAAAATGGATCAGAATAACAGAAGGGTGGTAGTTACCGGTCTTGGGGTAATATCTCCGGTCGGCAACGATGTGGAGACCTGTTGGAACAACCTCATATCCGGTTATAACGGAATAGGCCCGATAACACATTTTGACACAGAGGGCTATAAGGCTAAGCTTGGCGCAGAGGTAAAGGATTTTGATGCATTAAAATATATGGACAAGCAGGAGAGCCTCCGTTCGGATCTTTATGCGCAGTATGCCATGGGCGCAGCCTGCCAGGCCATGGAAGAGAGCGGCATAGAGGGTACAGTGGAGCCTGAGAGGTTCGCTGTATATTTCGGAAGCGGTATAGGCGGCATAAATACCTTTACCAGGGAGCATACAAAGCTCATTGAGAGAGGACCGTCAAGAGTATCTCCTTATTTCATACCTATGATGATAGCAAATATGGCTGCAGGAATGATAGCCATACGCTTTAAGTGCAAGGGAGCGGCCATGCCTTCGGTAACGGCCTGCGCTTCAGGCAGCAATTCCATAGGCGAAGCCTTAAGGGCAATACGCCATGGCTATGCCGACGCAGCCATAGCAGGAGGTGCAGAGGCTCCGATAAACGAATGCGGAGTTGCCGGCTTCATAAATATCAAGGCTCTTTCAACAGCTGAGGATCCTGACATGGCTTCACTTCCGTTCGATAAGAGAAGAGGCGGATTTGTCATAGGAGAGGGCGCTGCGGCGTTAATACTTGAAGAATATGAGCATGCGGTAAAGAGAGGCGCAAAGATATACGGAGAGGTAACGGGTTACGGTTCCACCTGCGACGCTTATCATATAACGGCTCCGGATCCGGAGGCTGAGGGCGGCGCAAGGGCCATGGAAGAGGCCCTTAAGGAATCCGGTTATGACGGAAAAGAAAAGGTATATGTAAATGCCCACGGTACCGGAACTCCGCTCAATGATTCCTGCGAGACCATGGCCATCAAGAAGGCACTGGGTGAAAAGCAGGCCTATGAGGCGTATGTAAGCTCGACCAAGTCCATGACGGGACATATGCTTGGAGCAGCCGGAGCGATAGAGGCTCTTGTGTGCTTAAAGGTACTGGAGACTGGCATTATCCCGCCAACCATCAATCTTAAGGAGCCGGATCCTGCATGTGATCTGAACTGTGTTCCTAATAAAGCAGTAAAGGCAGACATCGATCTGTGTATTTCAAATTCCCTCGGCTTTGGCGGACATAATGCGAGCCTTGCATTCAGGAGGATCTGACACGGTATAAATATATGAATGAATCAGAAATTCGCAGTTACGCAAAACTTATGAAGGAACTCGGCCTGACAGGCATCGAGATCAATGAACAGACAGGATACATGCGCCTTGAGATGATCCCGGGAGCAGGACTTAGCTATCACGGCGGCAGGGCGGACTTCAGCGGACATGACGCCGCTGTATTCCCTGTACCGGGAGATATGGCATATGTACCGGAAGCGCAAAAGACAGAAAGCCCTGCTGCGGTAAGTACGGCGGATAAGGACAGGGATGAAACGGTCAAAGCCGTTCAGTCCGGAAGTGCCGGAGCAGGAAGGATATCGACCGTAAGCTCACCTACTGTGGGAGTATTTTACGCCGCTCCGCAGGAGAATGCAGATCCTTACGTAAACGTCGGCGATGCCGTAAGGAAGGGAGATGTGCTCTGCATTATAGAGACAATGAAGCTCATGAACGAGATCACCGCGGAGGAGGATGGAGTAATAGACGAGATCCTTGTAAAGAACGGACAGATCGTTGAATACGGAACTGAGTTATTTAAGATCAGGGAGACCAGATGAATAAAGAAGAGATAATGCGGATACTTCCCCACAGGGACGCCATGCTGCTTTTGGATGAGGTCAGCCTTGAAGGCGACGAGGCAGTGGGGAAAAAAGCCATAACAGGCGGGGAATGGTTTTTAATGGGACATTTTCCAGACAGGCCTGTAGTTCCCGGAGTGATACTCTGCGAGATCATGGCACAGTCGGCGTGCATCCTTTTAAAGGATGTGATGACTGAAAACAAACTGCCGTTTTATACCGGAATGAATAATGTCAAGTTCAGATCTCAGGTACAGCCGGGAGATGTTTTCACGACCCGCATTAAAATAGTAAGATCCATGGGCCCGTTTTATTTCGCCAAAGGAAAGGGCTATGTCGGAGACAGGCTTGCGCTGGAGGGCGAATTCTCGTTCGCTTTAGCGGATAATAAAGCCTGAAGGACGGCATGTCCTCAGATAAAAGGAGAATATGTTTAATAAGATTTTAATAGCTAACCGCGGGGAGATCGCCGTAAGGATAATACGCGCGTGCAAGGAGATGGGCGTCAGCACCGTTGCCGTATACTCGGAAGCGGACAGGGACACCCTGCATACCGAGCTTGCGGATGAAAGCATCTGCATAGGCCCTCCGCAGGCGCAGGACAGCTACCTGAATGCGGAACGCATAGTGGCGGCTGCCATGGTGACCGGCGCGACGGCGATACATCCGGGATACGGCTTTCTTTCAGAGAACAGCGATTTCGCTGAACTGTGTGAAAAAAGCGGCATCGCATTTATAGGGCCTAAGGCTCAGGTCATGAGGGACTTAAGCGATAAGGCCCTCAATAAGGCCGCAATGAAGGAAGCGGGGATGCCGGTGATCCCGGGGACCATGAAGCTTAAGGATGTGGATGACGCTTTAAAAAAAGCTGAGGAGATAGGATACCCTGTGATGCTCAAGGCTTCCGCCGGAGGCGGAGGACGGGGCATAAGAGTCATCCGCAATGAGGGAGAGCTTAAGGAGAGCTTTGCTACGGCAGGCGCTGAAAGCCTTGCCGCTTTTGGAGACGATTCCCTGTATATCGAAAAATACGTGTTCCCTGCGAGACATATTGAGGTACAGGTCCTTGCGGACGAGTACGGCAATGTACTCTGCCTCGGGGAGAGGGACTGTTCAGTGCAGAGGCGCCATCAAAAGCTCATAGAGGAGTCTCCTTCTCCGGGAGTTACGCCTGAAATGAGAAAGGACCTCATGGACCTCTGCAAAAAGGCGGTGCTTCATACCGGATATACCGGTGCGGGCACTCTTGAATTCCTGCTTGATAAAAACGGTAACTTCTGGTTCATGGAGATGAATATGAGGCTTCAGGTGGAGCACGGAGTTACGGAGATGCTTACAAACCTTGACCTTGTCAAATGGCAGATCAGGATAGCGGCGGGAGTTCCGATAGACAGAAAGCAGTCGGAGATATCCATGAGAGGATCATGCATAGAATGCCGTATAAATGCTCTTTCCGTTGGAAGCGTAAAAACGCTTCACGTGCCGGGAGGACCATTTGTACGTTTTGATACCTGGCTCGTTCAGGGGGTCAAGGTATCTCCTTTCTATGATTCGCTCCTTGGAAAGCTTATAGTATATGCCGGTACAAGAGAGGAAGCCGTCAGAAAGATGAGGGCTGCCCTTTGCGAGATGGTCATAGAAGGCGTGGAAACAAATATTGAGGAACAGCTCAGCCTTATAAGCGAGCCGGAGTATACCAGCGGAGGATATGACCTTACTTTTATGGAAGGCAGGTGATACATAGATGGCACTTTTGAATTTTAAAAGACGTCCGCAGAACGAGCTGGAGCTCGGAGGACGCCAGAGGATAGAGATGGATCAGTCGGATCCGGAGATGACTTGCCCTAACTGCAGGAAATCCTCGCCTTCAAGCGCAGTATGGCAAAACTTTAATGTCTGCCCGGAGTGCGGATATCACTACCGTACCAGAGCAAGACAGCGCATACTGATGATGACTGACAGCAACAGCTTCAGCGAGATGTTCACAGGCCTCAGGCCTTCAGATCCACTTAAATTCAGGGGATATAAAAATAAACTCGAGGCAGCCGGAGCCATAAGCAATGAGGAAGAGGCGGTAGTGACCGGAACGGCTTCAATAGGAGGCATAAATACTGCACTGTTCGTCATGGAACCAGGCTTCATGATGGGAAGCATGGGATCGGTAGTGGGCGAGAAGATAGTAAGCCTTTTTGAATACGCCACGGATAAGGGACTGCCGGTGGTCGGCTTTACGGTATCAGGAGGAGCAAGGATGCAGGAGGGACTTTTCTCCCTCATGCAGATGGCAAGGACCAGCGGGGCTGTGATGAGACACAGCGACGCAGGCCTGTTTTATCTTCCGATCCTTACAAGCCCTACTACGGGAGGCGTCACCGCAAGCTTTGCCATGGACGGAGACATCATCCTGGCAGAGCCGGGAGCAACCATAGGCTTTGCCGGGGCGAGGGTAGTGGAGCAGACCACGAGGAAACCGCTCCCTAAGGGATTCCAGACGGCTGAATCCATGCTTGAGCATGGATTTATAGACGCCATAGTTCCGAGGACAAAGCAGAAAAAGATCATCGCAAGACTGTTGAAGATGCATACGGGAAATAAAGCGGAGGACTTATAATGAGTAAGACAGCATATGATTGTGTGAAGATCGTCCGCGGCAATGACCGTCCGACAAGCATAGATCTTATAAAGGGAATGTTCACGGAATTCGTTGAGCTTCACGGAGACCGCCGTTACGCGGACGACGCGGCAGTGATCGGAGGAGTAGGCTATCTCGGCGAGAGGCCGGTGACAGTGATAGGCATAGAGAAAGGCCATACCGTAAAAGAAAGGGCTTTCAGAAGATTCGGGGCACCGATGCCGGAGGGCTACAGAAAGGCGCTGAGGCTTATGAAGCAGGCTGAAAAATTCGGAAGGCCCGTTATATGCTTCGTTGATACGTCAGGAGCATACTGCGGCGTAGATGCCGAGGAAAGAGGCCAGGGTGAAGCCGTTGCGGAAAATCTCGTAACGATGATGGGACTGAAGGTACCGGTGATATCCATAATAATCGGTGAGGGCGGAAGCGGAGGAGCTCTTGCCCTTGCGGTAGCCGACCGGGTATGGATGTTTGAGAATGCGGTATATTCAGTCATATCGCCGGAGGGCTGCGCTGCCATACTGTGGAAGGATGCCGCATGTGCGCCGGAGGCCGCGGAGAGCCTTAAGATAACCGCTAAGGATTCTCTTAAATTCGGCATAATAGAGGAAATGATAAGCGAGAACAATCTCGGCAAGCCTGAGTTTTATCAGGAGCTGAAAACAAAAATTGAGTCAGAGCTCTCAGAGCTTTCGGGATTATCTGTGGAGGAACTTACCCAGAAAAGATATATGAGGTTCCGTTCACTCGGGCGTTTTGAAAGGTCCGAATGACCCGTTTTAGGAGGTTAAATGAATATCTATCAAAGATATTTTGATGAAACTGTAGACAGCAACGGCAGGCTTACGGATATAAACGTACACTGGCCTGATAACTTTAATTTTGGCTATGATATAGTCGATGCAATAGCTGAAGCTGAGCCGGATAAAAGGGCGCTGGTATGGTGCAATACTGAAAAGGAGGAGCATATATTCACCTTTTCGGACATAAAAAAGGCCAGCTGCAGGGCGGCTAATGTTCTTACAAAGGCCGGGATAAAAAGAGGAGACCGGGTGATACTGGCCCTCAAAAGGCACTATGAGTACTGGCCTATATCGATAGCCGTAAATAAGATAGGCGCGGTAATGATACCGGTGACCCATCTGCTTACTGAGAATGATTTTGTATACAGGATAAAGACTGCCGACGTAAAGGCGGTGATATGCACGCCGTTTGACGAGGTGCCGGACAGAGTCATAGGAGCGGTTAGAAAGCTTGGACGGGAAAAGGAAATGGTGCTCTGGACAGTGAAGCAGGACGTTCCGGGCTTCAGGAACCTTACCGAGGAATGCAAAAACGCTGAGGAGAGCTTTGAACGCAGGGAGACTAAGGCAGACGACACCATGGTGATATACTTCACCTCCGGAACCTCCGGATCACCTAAGGGCGTCATGCATAATTTCACCTATCCTCTGGCGCATTTCGTCACGGCAAAATACTGGCAGCAGAACGAAGAAAATGGGCTCCATTTTACAATATCGGAGACAGGATGGGCCAAGGCCTCCTGGGGAAAGATATACGGACAGTGGATCATGGGCTGCGCGGTATTTGTATATGATTTTGATAATTTCGAGCCGAAGCAGATAGCAGCAGTGATCAATCAGTACGGTGTCACTTCATTCTGCGCGCCTCCTACGGTATACAGGTATCTGACGAGGAAAAACGCGCCGGCCATACCTTCGGTAAAGACTGTCGGCACTGCCGGAGAATTCCTAAGCCTTGAGGTATTTGAGAAGTTTAGGGAACAGACCGGCATGTGCATCCATGAGGCGTACGGGCAGACGGAAACGACGCTCATCATGGCTAATTTCAAGGGAATGGAGCCGAGAGACGGATCTTTAGGCCAGCCTTCCCCAATGTATGACGTTGCGCTTCTTGATAAGGCAGGGAATCCTGTAGGCGATAACGAGATAGGGGAAATATGTCTTTTTGCAAAGGACGGGAAAAGGCCTCTTGGCGTATTCACCTCCTATCTTAATGATGAGGAAAAATACAAGTATGTCTGGAGGAACGGCTATTACCACACCGGAGATGCGGCGTGGAGGGACGAGGACGGATATTACTGGTTCCATGGACGTTTCGACGACATAATCAAGACCGGAGGATACCGCATAGGGCCTTATGAGATAGAGGAAGTCCTTATAAAGCATCCTGCAGTTGCGGAATGCAGCGTCATAGGAGTGCTTGATAAGCTGAGAGGACAGGCCATAAAGGCAATAGTCGTGCTGATGCCGGGCTATGAAAAAACTCCGCAGCTCAAAAAAGAGATCATGGAATTCTGCAATTCAGAATTAGCGGAGTATAAGTGGATAAGGCAGCTGGAGTTCCTTGATCAGATGCCGAAGACCATAAGCGGAAAGATCAAAAAAGCTGAGCTCAGGGCGCTTGAATCTAAGAATAATAAATGATGGAATACCATTTAGGATAAGGATCTGAACATCATGGAGGATGTATTTGAGAATTTTACTGCGTCCGTAACGAGAGCTTATAAGTATATCTCACAGATAAAGAAGCACGAGAGCCTGACCTTTGGAATAAAGGGAATACACGTCATGAGCATGATATATTTAAACAAGTATAAAAACGGCCTGACGGTATCCGAGCTTGCATCCCTCTGCCTTGAGGATAAAGCGGCAGTTTCAAGGAATCTGGACAGCCTAAAGGATATGGGTTATGTCAGATTTGCCGATTCAAACGCCGGAAAAAGGCGTGGAAGAAGGGCTGTGCTGACTCCTGAAGGCAAAAAAAAGGCGGAAGAGATAAATAAAGTCGTGGAATGCATAGTCGGAAAGATAAGGGAAGGGCTCTCGGATCAGGAGGAAATGATATTTTATAAGGTCTTCAGCAGGATAAATGATAATTTTTCAAAATATATGAAGGATATCGGCTGATATGGGCCGGTAAGGAGGCGTCCGTATGCAGAAAGCTGTATGCGGGCGCTTTGCTGCCTTAAGGAGAAAGGGTATCTATATGGATGACATTAAATTAAAAAGCCTGATCACGGAGTATATTGAAGCTCACACAGATGAAATGGTGGAGGACATTATGACGCTCTGCCGCATCGCGTCGGTAAAGGGAGAGCCTCAGTCGGGAAGGCCTTACGGAAACGGTCCATATACCGCGCTTATGAAAGCCCATGAGCTGATCAGTAAGTATGGCTTTGAGACCAGGATATACGATAACAGGGTTATCTCGGGAGATCTTAACGATAAGGAAAGGAAGCTGGATATACTTGCGCATATGGATGTGGTGGCGCCAGGAGATGGATGGACGGTAACGGACCCCTTTGAGCCGGTCATACGGAACGGCCGCATATATGCAAGAGGAGCTTCAGACGATAAGGGGCCTGCCATGGCGGCCCTGTACGCCATGAGGGCCGTAAAGGAGCTCGGCATAGATTTAAACGGAAGCTGCAGGCTGGTACTGGGTTCTGATGAGGAGTGCGGTTCATCTGATCTTCCATATTATTTTGCCGAAGAGGATAAAGCCCCTATGACATTTTCTCCGGATCATGAATTTCCGGTGGCAAATGTAGAAAAGGGACATTTAAAGGGAAAGGCAGTCTGGAGCCGTGAGCAGGAAAGCCAGGGAGATGCATCGGGAAAAAGACTAAAGACTTTGGAATGCGGGGATACGATAAACATAGTTCCCGGCAAGGGACGGGCCATAGTATCCGGCTTTGACATGGAAGAGGTCAGGGAGGCTGTTTCAGAGACTGAGGCTGAAATTAAATCAATTTCTAAAGAAAAAAATACACAATTTACAGTTGATTTAGAATACAGTGGAAAAAATATCAGGGAAGCTGACGCGGATATAACAGATGATAACAGCTGTTCAGCTAAGGATATATGCATCCGGGTCACAGGATGCGGCGCCCACGCCTCTACTCCTTATGAGGGAGTAAACGCCGGGACGGTGCTTTTGAATATCCTTTCAAAGCTCAAGTTCGAAGATGAGATATTAAATGAAAAGCTTAAGTCTCTTGAAAAACTGTTTCCTTACGGGGATCATTACGGGAAGGCCCTTGGCATGGATGTTTCAGATGAGATATCCGGGGCCACCACAGTATCGCCGGATATATTCAGAGGAAACAGTGAGGGCTTAAGTTTAAGCTTTGACGCAAGAACGGCAGTCTCGGCCGATGAGGAAAATACCCTGAGGGCGGCTGAAAAGCGTATAAGGGACGCAGGCTTTGCCTTTGAGTATTCCATAAAGGGCCCTCATTACGTGAGTGCGGATTCTGAATTTATAAAAACTCTTTTAAAGCAGTACGAGCTGGTTACGGGAAAGCCGGGAAGATGCACCTCCACGGGAGGCGGCACCTACGTACACGACATAGAAAACGGCGTGGCCTTCGGGGCGGTGGGAGAGTCTACTGATACCCACATGCACGGGGCGGATGAATTCATGCCGGTATCGGAGCTGAAAGAGGCGGCCGTGATATATGCCATGTCCATAGTAAGGCTTTTAAATTCTTGAATGGGTTTTGGGCTTGTAGTAAAATCATAATAAATATTTAAGTAAAGCAGGTATGATTCGTATGGAAAAGCAGGAAGTAAACGGCCTTGGCATAGCGGGCCTTTTGTTCGGGGTATTTTCGCTGCTGTTCTCGGCGCTTGTATTCCCGGTACCGCTGTTCGGAGGGCTATCGGTCACCTTTTCCCTTCTGTCAAGAGGCGGTAAGAGGATGAACACCATCGCGATGGTCGGCATCGTACTGACGATAGTAAGCGTCGCGGTGGCACTGGCTGCGGCTGCAGTCATGATCGTCTATATGGGTGACATACTGGGTCTTATCAGGGAGCTGTCCATTTAAAGGATAAAAATAATCTGGATGGGATGATATGATAAAGATAAAGGAATGTAAGAAACTGGCAAGGGAAACGCTGCTGGGCAGATACGGTACGGTCATAGGCGCGGGTATCGTGGCGGGCATAATAGAGTTTTTCCTGCTTATGGCTGCGGGCTTTTCACTGTTATTTGCCCTTATATATGGAAATGTATTCGACCGGGGAGCAGAGCTTGATACTCCTATGATAGTGCTGGGTGCAGTGCTGTTTACGGTATTTCTGTTTCTGTTCATCATTATGGCAGTATTTGCGAATATAGGCTCCACAAGGCTGATGCTCAATATATGCCATGGCAGGAGATACAGCGTTGCGGATGTTTTTTACGGCTTTACAAAGGGGTCGCATGCCGGCAGGGCCATAGGAGTGACGATAGCGCTCTTTGTGACAGCGCTCATGTTTTCGATCCTGCAGAACATAGTCATATACTGCTTTTCCTGGCGTATCGGAAATATGACCGAGTGGGCCGTATGCGCGGCGGTCCTTGCAGTGCTGATCATTGCACAGCTCTACGTGTGCCTCGGCCTTTTTTTAGCGGACCTTATAGCAGTTGAGGAGCCGGGATATGGCGTTTTCGGCTGCCTTAAGAGATCCATGGAACTCATGAAGGGAAAGAGGCTCAAGGCGCTGTGGTTTATACTGTTCAGCTTTATAGGCTGGCAGATCGTGCTTTTGCTCTGTCCTTTTGCAGCCATCTGGATATATCCGTATATTTCATGCAGCAGGACGGTATTTTACCTTGCGGCAAAGGATGAGCTTGATCTCCTGCCTGATACTGACTACGCGTATTACGATGGAAATGTCTCCATGTCTGAGGCAGAGGATGAACATCAATATCAGGAAAAAGGATCTGTAAGCGGAGACCATAACAGCAATGAAACTGAACCGGAGCTTAAGGCGGCTGAGTCTTCGGAGGAAAAGGAAAGCTTTGAGGAGGCCGCAAAAAAGGCAGGGATCTCGGAGGTCTTTAAGGATCCGGCTGCCGGAGGAGATGATAATGCCGGCGATATCGGGGAAGCGGATAAGGAGGATACGGTACAATGAAATGTCCATTTTGCAGTTCGGATAACACAAAGGTCATAGATTCCAGGCCGGCAGACGACAATACCTCCATCAGGAGGAGACGCCAGTGCGAGGACTGCGGCAAGAGGTTCACGACCTATGAAAAGCTTGAGACCATGCCTTTGATGGTGATCAAAAAGGACAACAGCAGGGAATCCTACGACAGGTCCAAGATCGAGAGCGGAATAGTAAGATCCTGCCATAAGAGACCGGTATCCACCGAGAGCATAGCCAAGATGATAGATGAGATAGAAAACGAGATATTTGCTTTAGGTGAAAAGGAGATCCCGACGTCCGTGATAGGAGAAAAGGTCATGGCTAAGCTGAAGGACGTCGATGAGGTGGCCTATGTAAGATTTGCAAGCGTTTACAGGGAATTCAAGGACGTAAATACATTTATAGAAGAGATAGGCAAGCTCTTGAAGAGCGACGGGACAGTCAGGAAGGTAACAAAGTGAAGCTGTTTCCGGCAGAGTATTCAGACAGTATTTACGGTTATGATTTTGAAGGAGCCTATCTTAAGGGCAAAAGACTTGTGTTATTTGACATAGATAATACCATGGTGCCTCACGGGGCGCCTGCGGACGGAAGGTCAAAGGAGCTGATCGAGAGGCTTAAGGCCAGGGGCTTCAAGCTGTGCGCCGTGTCCAATAATGGAGAGGCCAGGGTCAGGATGTTCTGCGACGAGGTGAAGGTTCCGTATGTATTTAAAGCAGGAAAGCCCTTACCCTCAGGCTTTTTAAAGGCTGTGGCGGATTTGGAAGAAAGGACGGAGACCGCACTGTTTTTCGGAGACCAGATATTTACGGATATCCTGGGGGCGAACAGAGCGGGCATCACAAGCGTCCTGGTAAAGCCGGTGGACAGGTCCACGGACGAGCCCCATATCAGGCTTAAGAGGGTGCTTGAAAGGCCGGTAATCATTTGTTTCTTTAAGCATAAAAAACTTGCAATCAATGAGTATTTTAGCTAAAATATATTAGTCTATTTTTTAATATTGCCTGTTGTCTTATATATATGGCGGCAGGGGTAAATGCAGTACATATATATTCGGAGGGTGATCAATATGATTTCAGCTGGTGATTTCAGAAACGGCGTAACAGTAGAGATAGACGGACAGGTGCTTCAGATAATAGAGTTCCAGCACGTTAAGCCTGGTAAGGGTGCAGCATTCGTACGTACAAAGCTCAAGAACGTTATCTCGGGCGGTGTTGTGGAAAAGACCTTCAGGCCTACGGAGAAATTCCCAAGCGCACGTGTGGACAGGATCGACATGCAGTACCTCTACAATGACGGCAACTACAACTTCATGAACGTTGAGACCTATGATCAGATCGCGCTTCCTGAGGACCTTGTGGGGGATGCCATGAAGTTCGTAAAGGAAAATGATATCTGCAAGGTATGCTCATACAAGGGAAATGTATTCTCAGTAGAGCCGCCTATGTTCGTGGAGCTGGAGGTTACGGATACTGAACCTGGATTTAAGGGAGATACGGCTACAGGAGCTACAAAGCCTGCAATAGTTGAGACGGGAGCTCAGGTCAATGTTCCGCTCTTCGTCAACATCGGAGATAAGATCCAGATCGATACACGTACATCAGAGTATCTTAAGAGGCTTTGATGCCAACAGATCCCATTTGGGAAAGCTTTATTCAGAGAGTGTAAAGATGATCAAACTTATTGATTTACTTAATGCAACAGTAGAAGATGCATTTGTCAAAGCCGGCTATGAAGCCGGCTTTGGTCGTGTTAATATAAGCAATCGCCCTGATCTTTGCGAATATCAGTGCAACGGGGCGATGGCGCTGGCAAAGAGAGAACACAAAAAGCCCATGGATATAGCCGCGGAGGTGGTGGAGATCCTTAAGGGCTCTGAAATGTTTTCAAAGGTCGAAGCATGCATGCCGGGCTTTATAAACCTTGATCTGAGCGATGGGGCCCTTGCCTCCTATATATATGAGATGCAGGAGGATGAAGAGGCCGGGATCATAAAGGATGAAAAAAGAAAAAAGATCGTGGTGGATTACGGCGGGGCAAACGTGGCAAAGCCTCTGCATGTAGGACATCTCCGCTCTGCGGTCATAGGTGAAGCCTTAAAGCGCATAGGCGAAAAAATGGGAAACGATATGACGGGGGACGTACATCTTGGTGACTGGGGACTTCAGATGGGGCTCATAATCGAAGAACTCAAGTCCCGCGGCATGAAGGATTTTAACCTTTCCGACCTTGAGGAGATATATCCTGCGGCTTCAAAAAGATCCAAGGAAACTGATGAAAACGGAAAGCCTACGGCAGATGCGGCGGAATTCAAAAAGCGGGCCCTTGAATCCACAAGGCTTCTCCAGAGCGGAGATGAGGAGTGTCTGAAGGTCTGGAGGAGGATAATGGAGCTTTCTCTTGCGGATCTCAAAAAGAACTATGACGCCCTTGATGTGCATTTCGAGCTTTGGAAGGGAGAATCCGACGCCCAGAAATATATCCCTGACATGCTTAAGAGCTTCGAGGATAAAGGAATAGCCTATATATCTGACGGGGCCTTAGTGGTAGACGTCATGGAGGAGGGGGATTCAAAGGAGATACCTCCGTGCATAGTGAGAAAGTCGGACGGTTCCGCGCTCTATGCCACCACAGACCTTGCCACCATGATAGACAGGGAGCTTAACATCGGTCCTGACGCATATATTTATGTAGCGGACTTAAGGCAGAGTCTGCATTACTTAAGCTTTTTCAGGGTGGCAAGGAAGGCCGGGATAGTAAGGCCGGAGGAGGAGCTCAGCTTCCTTGGCTTCGGCACCATGAACGGAAAGGACGGAAAGCCGTTTAAGACCCGCGCCGGCGGAGTCATGAGGCTTGAGGAACTTATAAAGGATATATCCGACGCCGTATATGATAAGATAAGGGCGTCCAGAAGCGAGGCGGAGATATCGGATCAGGAAGCCCGTGAGATAGCCGGCATCGTAGGACTTGCCGCTCTTAAGTACGGGGATCTTTCCAATCAGGCTTCCAAGGATTATATATTCGATGTGGACAGGTTCACGAGCTTCGAAGGAAATACCGGTCCTTACATCCTTTATACGATAGTCCGCATAAACAGTATACTCCGAAAGCTGTTCGGAGATGCCGATGCTTCCCTCGATGACATGCTTAAGGAGCAGTCCACGGTACAGGAAGCAGAAAAGGAAGATCTTGAGAAAGCCATTGCAGATTCGGGAGAGCTTAAGGAGCTCTGTCTTGTGCTGTCAAGATATAATGACGCTGCAAGGCAGGCCTGGGAGCAGCTGGCTCCGCATAAGCTCTGCCAGTTTATTTATGAGCTTTCCAATGCTTTTAACACCTTCTATCATGATGTAAAGATCATCTCTGAGGAAGATGAGGATAAAAAGCGGGCTTATACCTCAGTGCTCGTGCTTTTAAAGAGGGTGCTCAGCGATTCCATCGATATGCTGGGATTTAAGGCCCCGGAGAAAATGTAACATGGAATTTGAAAATATTATCGTAAGTGTGGAAAATAACATAGAGTATATAGTGCTCAACAGGCCAAAGGTCCTTAACGCCCTAAACATAGATACCGTATCGGAGCTCAGGGAGGCCGTGGAATATGCGGCGGCGAGCGATGAGGTAAGGGTCGTCATAATATCCGGCGCCGGAGGCAGGGCCTTTGCCGCAGGCGCCGATATAGCCGAGATGCGCGAGCTTACGCCGGAGGGCGGCAGGGAAATGATAGCTAACGGCAAGGCGCTTATGAGGGAGATAGAGCTTTTGGATAAGCCTGTCATCGCCGCGCTTAACGGCTACGTTATAGGAGGCGGTCTGGAGCTGGCTCTTGCCTGCGATATAAGGATAGCCTCCGCTTCCGCAAGCTTTTCATTCCCTGAGCCTTCGCTGGGCATAATCCCCGGATATGGGGGATCCCAGAGGCTTGGCCGTGTCATCGGTTACGGAATGGCGAAGTATTACTGCCTTACGGAAGAACGCATGGACGCTGCAAGGGCTTATGAGCTTGGACTGGTGGCAAAGGTCCTCGATACGGAGGAGGAGCTTATGAGCGAGGCGGACATGATAGCAGAGAAAATGCTGAAGCGTTCGCCGGCTGCTCTTGCTGCGGTAAAGGAATCCATAAGGGAAGGCATGAGCATGGATATGGACAGCGCCCTCATGGCTGAGACAAGGATATTCGACAGAGTATTTTCATCGGAGGAAAGGGTCGTGCGCATGGGAAGATTCCTGGAGAGCCGCAAAAAAAGTCTTAGCCTGCAGCGGACAGCGCGCGCATAGCGCTGATCATATAATAATTCAGCGCTGATCAAACCGGTAAAGCAAACGTTAAAAAACGGTTGACAAGAAGCTCCAACTATATTATCATATTCATCGTCTTGAAAATTTAGCGCTATCGCCAAATGGTAAGGCAACGGACTCTGACTCCGTCATTTCAAGGTTCGAATCCTTGTAGCGCTGCTTACAAAACAGGAAAACCTAATAAGGCTTTCCTGTTTTTTGCTTAGCTTTTTCATGTCAATTCCAACGCCTTTTTAATCAGTTTTATTGATCTGTGGGCTTAAGCATAAGCCTGTCTTTCCTGAAAAACGCCTTTTTATTGAAATATTTCTGCCACAGTGGTATTATAATCAAATTGATACATTTAAATTAGACGTAAAGTGGCAGACGCGGGCGTATGAAAGCCATGAGATGCCCCTTAAGGTCAGGGAGTTTATGTATTATGGAAAAACGTTATATATTTTTTGATCTGGATGGTACGCTTACGGATTCTTATGAGGGCATTTGCCGCTCCTTTGAGTATGCGCTTAACAGGCTTGGCATAGAGCCTAAGCCTGAGACCTTCAGGGAATGTGTCGGCCCGTCGGTGGTGGAGTCCCTTATGAAGTATTACGGCGTGAGTGAGGAGACCGCTGCAGAGGGGCTCAGGCTGTTCAGGGAGTATTACGAAACCCGGGGCTACAGTGAGAACAGGCTCTATCCGGATATTGAAAATGTGCTTAAGACCCTCAATGCCCATGGTAAAAAGCTGATGGTGGCAACGGCCAAGCCTGAGCACATGGCAAAGCAGGTGCTGGAGCATTTCGGCCTGAGCGATCAGTTCTGCTTTGTGGCAGGCATAACCTTTGAGGGAAATCAGAGATTCGGGGATTCGGAGATCCGTTCCACTAAGGAGGATGTGATAAACTACATCCTTAAGACCAACGATATACTTGATCCTGAAAATGCAGTCATGGTAGGTGACAGGGGGAGTGATATCACGGCCGCAAGAAGGTTCGGGCTTCAAACGATAGGGGCAGCCTATGGATACGGCAGCAGGGAGGAGCTTACGGCGGCTGAGGCAGACTATATAGCGGAAGACCCGATGCAGCTTATAGAGATAATAGTACAGAGTTGAGGTCAGGATATGATTAGATTTAACAATGATTACAACAAGGGAGCGCACCCTGAGGTGCTGAACGCCCTGATCAGACATAATGACGAGAGCTATCCGGGCTACGGTCTTGACCCGTGGTGCGAAAAAGCTGCAGGAATGATCAGAGACTGCATAGGCAGGCCTGATGCCGACGTGCATTTTCTTCCGGGAGGCACCGTTTCCAACGTAACGGTGATAGCCGCCGCATTAAGACCTTATGAGAGCGTGCTTGCGGCTGATACAGGCCATATACATGTACATGAGACGGGTGCCGTGGAGCATACCGGCCACAAGATAGAGCTGCTTAAGTCAAAGGACGGCAAGATTAGCGCGCAGCAGATAGCGGAAGCGGCGGACGGCTTCAATGAGAGCATCGTTAAGGAGCATATAACAGAGCCTAAGATGGTATATATCTCCTTCCCTACGGAGTATGGAACGGTATACACCAAAAAGGAGCTTGAGGATATAAGCTCCGTCTGCAGGGAAAAGGGTATATATCTGTACATAGACGGCGCAAGGATGGGCTACGGCGTAGGCGCATATGACGGTACCGTCAGCATAGAGGATATAGCCAGGCTGGCGGATGTGTTTTATATAGGCGGTACAAAATGCGGAGCCCTGTTCGGAGAGGCCGTTGTCATATGCAACGACGAGCTCAAGAAGAGCTTCAGGAGCAGCATAAAGCAGAACGGAGCAATGACCGCAAAGGGCTGGCTCATAGGACTCCAGTTCTGCGCGCTGATGGAAAACGGTCTTTATTTTGAAATAACAAAAAAGGCTGTGCAGCAGGCCATAAGGCTCAGGAACGCCTTTGCTGAAAAGGGCATACCGTTCTATATGGTGAGCCCTACGAATCAGCAGTTTGTACTTCTTACTGAGGAGCAGGCAGAAAAGCTCAGTGAGAAATATTTCTATGAGTTTGAATTTAAAACCAATACAGGATATTCCTGCGTGCGCTTCTGCACAAGCTGGGCTACCACGGATGAGGAGGTTGACGAGCTGATAGCGGATATCGCGCTGCTGGATGATTGATGTAAGCTGACATTTAAGACAAATTAAGATAAAAGGGAACTATATACCCTCCCTGCCGGATAAACCGATATGTACCTGTTCCAACTTGTACGTATCAGGCAGACCGGCAGGGAGTTTTTTATGTGCAGCGCCTGAGAGGAGGTTTGCCTAATCACTCTGAATCAACATTGGATCTGGATCTGCTTAGGACAAAAACTCATTTATTGCTATATTGTAAATATAAAAATAAAATTAGTTGACAATAGCTCGTTGAAATAATATCCTAAGGAGCAGGGGGCATGATCGATGGATGGGCCGGCTCAGGCGGATATGAAGGGATGCCGGAATCGGCACGAGTTTTTTAATAAGGGCAGCAGGAGATGAATGTTTCAAAATCAAAATATAATGTAGAGGAAATGTGCAGGACGGCGATATTTACCGCGGTGCTTGCGGTACTGGCCCAGATCAGCATACCCATGGCGGGAGGCGTGCCGGTGACGCTCCAGACCTTCGGGGTGGTGCTTTCCGGCATAGTGCTGGGAGGCCGGGGCGGAGCCATGGCCTGTATAGTTTATCTGGTACTGGGGCTTGTGGGAGTGCCGGTCTTCAGCGGCTTTAAGGGAGGGCCGGGCGTGCTTTTCGGACCGACGGGAGGCTTTATAATTTCCTTTCCGGTAATGGCTTATCTTGCGGGCATGGCTTCAGACCGGGCCGTAAGGTCAATATCCGGCGGCGCAGCCTTCTGGTCAAAGGTATTTTTTGCCGGGCTCATACCGGGAATGCTGTTTAACTATGCCGTAGGAGCCCTCTGGTTTGATATAGTCACAGGGAGCGGGATCATGGCTGCAGTCACGGCCTGCATAGCGCCCTTTGTGATAAACGATCTTATAAAATTGACTGCGGCGGGCATAACGGGTATTATATTAAGGAAACGTCTTAAAAGGTCGGGGCTTTAATGAATACCAAAACAGAGGTTTTGAAAATTTTAAATAATAATGATGATTTTGTCTCCGGGGAGGAAATGAGCAGGCTGATCGGCGTAAGCCGGGCTGCGGTCAATACGGCCGTCAAGGCCTTAAGGGCCGACGGCTTTGATATAAGCTCCTCCACGAACCGGGGCTACAGGCTTATGGCCATGTCGGACCGTCTTACAGAGGAAGGCATCGGCGCATATATGGACAGGGACAGGATGGAAAATATAGTCGTCCTTAAAAGCGTTGATTCCACCAACATGGAGCTCTTGAGGAGGATATCCAGAGGAGCCTTAAACGGGCAGGTGGTCATATCCGATGCCCAGACCTCAGGAATGGGCAGAAAGGGACGCCCCTTTGCTTCGCCAGAGGGTTCAGGTCTGTATCTCTCGTATCTCTTCAAGCCTTCGGACAAGGTGAAGGAGGAGGTAAGAGGCTCAGGCGGCGGGCTCATTTGGGCGAGCATAACCTCCTGGACGGCAGTGGCCGCGGCAGACGCCATAGAAAAGGTATCAGGCGTAAGGCCAGGGATAAAATGGGTGAACGACCTGTATATAAACGGGCGTAAGATATCCGGCATCCTTACGCAGATGAATACCTCGGCCGAGATAATGGAGGTGGAGAGCATAATCATCGGCATAGGCATAAATGTGTCTGAAGGCCGGGAGGATTTTCCGGCTGAAATACAGGATAAGGCGGGCTCCATATTTTCGGAGACCAGGAAAAAAGTGAACAGGCCGGAGCTGGCTGCATGTCTGATCGCTGCTCTGGACCGTATGTCCTCGGGCTGGCCTTATGATAAGGAGCTCTATTATGAAAGATATCTTGCCGACAGCATAGTCATAGGCAGGGATATAACGGTGCTCGGACCCTGCGGCAGCGAAAGGCTTAAGGCCCGCAGCATCGACAGGGATTTTACGCTTATCGCCGAGGATGAAAACGGCAATTCAAGAAAGATAGTGGGAGGAGACGTCTCCCTTTTGATTTAGGTGTATTTAATACCGCTGACAGCAGATGTCCGCGGTATTTTTATATG
The DNA here is from genome assembly GCA_944381575.1 of uncultured Lachnospiraceae bacterium. GTDB lineage: Bacteria > Bacillota > Clostridia > Lachnospirales > Lachnospiraceae > Avilachnospira. The sequence continues at coordinate 97,525 of CALWLS010000003.1, forward strand.
TACCGATACATTTTCAGTACATTTAGGGCTTATGGACAGGGTTATTGTATAAAACTGAGTAATTAGTTGAATAAGCCCGGATTTAGAGTTACCATGATGCATTATGTTAATGGAATACTGACAAAGCGGGCTTTGTCAGATGATCGGAGGAAATGATGAATGCAGTTATAGTCGGCTGCGGAAAGGTCGGCAGCGAGCTTGCCAGGACACTGGTCAATGACGGACACAGCGTATCCGTTATCGATAATCAGCAGAAATCCCTGGATGAGGTTGCAGGTGATCTTGATGTAATGGCTTTCCTTGGAAACGGAGCCGATATTGAGGTACTTGAGGAGGCTGGACTTGACGATGCGGACATATTCATATCCGTGACCACGTCGGATGAGCTTAACCTTCTGGCCTGCCTTATGGCAAAGGAGGAGACCAGGTGCGAGACCATAGCCAGGGTAAGGAATCCGCTCTATTCAAAAGAGGTGGAGTATTTTAAGGAAAAATTAGGTATTTCCAAGATAATCAACCCTGAATCCCTTGCCGCTGTGGAGATATTTAACCTCCTGGAATTTCCGGCCTTAAGCCGCATCGATTTTTTTGAGGACGGAAATGTCATAATCGCCGTGCTGCATGTGGGCCGTGAGTTCAGATACATAGGCCAGAGCCTTGAGCAGATAACCGGAGATAACCGCGGCACCAAGACCCTGGTGTGTGCGGTGGTAAGAAACGGGGAGAGCATTATTCCGAGAGGTGACTTTGTCATAAGGGAAGGTGACGACATAACCATCGTTGCGACGAGGGAGGATATAAGGCGTTTCCTTAAGAATGCCGGGGTAAAAAACGTACCGGCTGACAACATCCTTATAGTGGGAGCGGGAACCATATCGTATTACCTCGTAAAGCTCCTTACACAAAAGGGAAAAAGGGTGCGCGTCATAGATAATGATATGAAGAAATGCAATTATTTTTCTGAGCATTTTCCTGAGGCTGAGGTCATATTCGGAGACGGAACCGACAGGAGGTTCCTTGCAAAGCAGGGTCTCATGAGGGCTGACGCCTTTATCCCGCTGACAGGCATAGACGAGGAGAATCTTGTCACCGCCACCTACGCCAAGAGCTATTCCGACGCCAAGGTCATAACAAAGATCAGCAGGACGGATATGAGTGACCTGATAAAGACCCTTAACGTCGATTCCGTAGTGCTGCCAAAGCTCTTATGTGCGGATATAATAGCGCAGTACGTAAGGGCCAAGGAGGCCGGAGCGGGCAGCAATCTTGCAACGCTGTACAGATATCTGGACAGCGCCTTTGAGATAGTTGAATTTAAGGCGGATGCGGATAAGAGGGTGACGGGCATACCGGTAAAGGACTTAAAGCTTAAGAAGAACCTGATACTTGCAGGCATTATAAGCAATAAGACCTATACGGTGCCTACCGGAAACAGCGTGATAAAGGAAAACGACTACGTGATAGTCGTAACGACTGAAAAGGGCCTTACAAGCCTGTCAGGCATGCTGGAATAGAGGTGGCGCCATGAATCCAAAGCTTATCGGAAAGATAATCGGGGGAGCGCTGCTTTTGGAGGCGGTGCTCATGCTGCTGCCCCTTGGCTGTTCAGTGGTGCACGGGGAGGATCTGAAGCTGTTCGTGATCCCCATGCTGATAGAGGGCGCCATAGGAGGCATCCTGTACTTTATTGCTGATAAGGACAGGGACATAGTTTCAAGGGAAGGCTTTATATCCACGGGACTTACATGGATAACCCTGTCACTTACGGGAATGCTTCCGTTTCTCATATCAGGGGCCATGACTAACCCGATAGATGCGTTTTTTGAAACGGTGTCGGGATTTACCACTACCGGAGCCACTGTGCTTACGGATCTTGAATCACTGCCAAAGGGACTGCTTATGTGGAGGAGCTTCCTGCACTGGATAGGCGGTATGGGCATACTTGTATTCATGTCGGCCATAATGCATTTCGCAAGAGGCTCCCAGATCAATCTCGTCAAGGCAGAGAGCACGGGACCGATAGTTTCAAAGCTGGTGCCAAAGGCTGACAGCACGGCTAAGGTGCTGTACGGCATATACACGGCCATGTCGGTGATCACGCTGATAATACTGCTGATACTTAAAATGCCGCTGTTTGATGCTATATGCCTTACCTTCAGCGCGGCGGGCACCGGAGGCTTCGGCGTGCTTAACGACAGCTGCGCCTCCTATACCATAGCCCAGCAGGTGGCATTAAATACGGCCACAATGTTTTTTGGAGTGAGCTTTACCCTGTATTTTCTTATACTTATGGGAAAGTTTAAGTTAGCGGTAAAAAATGAAGAACTCAGGCTTTATCTGCTGATATTTGCTTTAGCTACGATATTTATAACCGTGGATCTAATGGCTCAGGGAGACGGCACCGTAAACGGCGGGCCTTTAATGGCTCTGCACAGGGCGGCGTTTAATGTGGGCACCATCATGACCACAACGGGCTTTGCCATTGAGGACTGCAATTACTGGCCGGGATTTTCACAGTGCATACTTGTGATACTTATGATAAGCGGAGCCTGCGCGGGCTCCACGGGAGGCGGCATCAAGGTCTCCAGGCTCAATATTATGCTTAAGGCCTTCAATAAGGAAATGGCCATACATTTAAGGCCTGAGCAGGTAAAGAAGATACACATAGACGGAAAGCCCGTGGAGGACAGCGTCATAAGGAATACGGGAACATTCTGTTTTCTCTGGATGTTTTTCATAATCATGTCCATACTTGTTGTATCCATAGACGGCAAGGAATGGAACGCTACCATAACATCGGTAATATCCGCCTTTGGAAACGTCGGTCCGGGCTTTGGTGAGAACGGCACCATGGGAAATTACAGCAGTTTTTCGAACCTGAGCAAATTAGTGCTCAGCGCCGACATGCTGATAGGAAGGCTTGAGATATATCCTATACTTGCGATGTTTAAGAGAAATACCTGGAAGTGCTTCTGATCTGTCAGGATCTGTGCCTGCGAAATTTTCTTATCCCGTCAGGACCACGGCGATGCTTTAAAGATGATTTATATTTGAGTGAAGGAGCCTGAAAATGAAATCCGGAAAAAACATAAAAGGTCTTATATTCGATCTGGACGGGACGCTTTTAGATACGCTCACCTCGCTCTGGTACTGTTCAAAATGCTCTCTTGAGCAGGAGGGCCTTAAGCCTTTGCCAAGGGAGAATTTCAGGTATTATGTAGGGGACGGGGCGTTAAAGCAGGTGGAGAGGTATCTTAAGGATACCGAGATCATCGATCCATTAAAGCTGCCGCCGGATCCCCATGATCCTGCAAACCTTGAGTATTACTATAAAAGCTATATGGGCTTTCTCGACAGATATTCGGATCATGAGGTAAGGCCCTATGAGGGTATCCCGGAGCTGCTTAAGGAGCTTAAGGAGGAAGGCTTAAGGCTTGCGGTATTTTCCAATAAGCCTGACCGGGCAGCGGCAGGGCTTATAAAAAAGTTTTTCGGCAGCACCTTTGACATAGTCTACGGCAAAAAGGAGGGGCTTCCAAAAAAGCCGGATCCGAAGGTGGCTCTTTTAATAGCCGAGGAATTCGGGCTTAAGCCGGAAGAGATAATGTATCTTGGGGATACGGACACAGACATGAAGACCGGCAGGAACGCCGGGATGTTTACGGTGGGTGTCCTCTGGGGTTTCAGGGATATGGAAGAGCTTTTAAAAAACGGAGCTGACGCCCTGGTCAGCAAGCCTTCGGATATCAAAGGCTTACTTTAATTTCAGAGGTGATATATAAAACCGTCTCAGACATCAGTAAAAGTAAAGATATGCCGTAAAAAGGCGGGATACCCCATACAATATATAACCTCAGGTAATATCATAAGCACAAAAGCAAAAAATTTATTATAAATTGTAATATTGCTGTTGAGTTTTTCTTAAAGCCAGTTATAATATAGAGAAAATCATGAAGCACTAATCAGGAAGGTGTCAGCAGTGATATTTTCAGTGGTAAACATCAGCATAATCCTAATCAGCATTATCGGCCTCGTCGTGGACGTCACAGAGACAAAAGTTGATAGTGTTTATGGTTATGCGCTTGTTGAAGCAGAAACTGAAAGCAGGATTTAGTTTTTTACATATTGATCTAAGATCATAAGCTCGTGACCGCACAAGTTCACGGGCTTTTTATTTTCCGGGGGATCTGGTGCGGGGGCGGAGCGGATCCAGGGACGATATGAGGCAGCGGGGCAATGCCCTGACAAAGATATTTCAGGAGGGTAAGATATGCCAAATATGACAGGCTCACAGATCTTTGTCCAGAGTTTGATCAATGAGGGCGTGGATCAGGTATTCGGCTATGCGGGAGCTACCATATGCTCGCTTATGGACGAGATGAAGCTCGCAAGTGACAGGATAAATTATACGCTCGTAAGACAGGAGCAGAATGCCGGACACATGGCGTCGGGCTACGCAAGGATAACAGGAAAGACGGGAGTCTGCATGGTAACGTCAGGTCCCGGCGCTACCAACCTTATAACCGGCATTGCCACGGCTTATCTGGATTCCATACCTATGGTGGCGGTGACGGGACAGGTGCCGACCTACCTTTTAGGCAGGGATATATTCCAGGAGGTGGATATAATAGGAGCCGTTACGCCTTTTATCAAGCATACCTACCTTGTGAGGGATGCGGCGATGATACCGCAGATCGTCAAGGAGGCCTTTTATATAGCTTCAACAGGACGCCCTGGACCTGTGCTGATAGATTTCCCGCAGAATATACAGGCTCAGGAGGTAAAGGATCCTGTATTTCCGGAGTCGGTGCACATCAGGGGTTATAATCCGAGCATCAAGGGCAATACAAAGCAGCTCTCACATGTGGTGAGGGCCATATCAGAGGCAAAAAGGCCGGTCATCTGCGCCGGCGGCGGAGTTTTCCTTGCCCATGCCGAAGAGGAGCTTAAGGAATTTGCCCACAGGATGCAGATCCCGGTGGTGACGACCATGATGGGACTTTCGCTCCTTGATACCGATGATCCGTTAAACATGGGAATGATAGGAAAGTTCGGAAACAGATCCGCCAATAAAGCCATGGTCAAGGCCGACCTTATGATCATGATAGGCATGAGGGTGGCGGACAGGGCCATAATGGAGCCTGCAGAGGTAAAAAAGAGGCTTACCACCATACACATAGACGTGGATTCGGCGGAGATAGGCAAGAACATGGAGGCAAACATCCCTCTTGTGGGGAACGCGAAGCTGATCTTAGAGCAGCTCATGGAAAAATGCGAGCCTTACGATACCTCGGAATGGAGAGAGTTCCTTAAGGATTACAGGGAGACGGAGCTTACGAGAGATTTCCCTGAGCATCCGGGAGTTTCCCCTCAGAGATTCATGAGGGCCCTTGGAAGGCAGCTTAAGGAAGGCGCCGTGGTATGCGCCGATGTCGGACAGAATCAGATCTGGGCCTGCCAGCATCTGTTCATGCATGGTATCAGATTTATGACCAGCGGAGGTCTGGGTACCATGGGATATTCCATACCGGCGGCCATAGGGGCCAAGATAGCGGATCCAGGCCGTCAGTCAGTGGTAATAAACGGAGACGGATCCTTCCAGATGAGCATGAATGAGCTTGCAGCCATAAGGGCGGGCCAGCTTGACGTAAAGATAGTGATAATAAGGAACCACGTCCTTGGACTGGTGCACCAGAGTCAGGTGCTCCCGCCATATCATGGCAGCTACGGGGTTGAGCTTGATGGAGATCCGGATCTCCATGTACTTATCTCGGCCTACGGCATAAAGAGCATGGCTCTCCATGATGAGTCGGACATGGAGGATAAGATCAGGGAATTCTTAAACACGGACGGCGCGGCTGTCCTGATAGTGGATGTTGACGCCATGTGCGCCACTACTGAATGATAGGAGGGCTGAAGATGAAACAGACGATTTCCGTACTGGTCGAGAACCGCGCAGGAGCGCTGAACAAGATAACCGGGCTGTTCTCAAAGAGAGCCTTCAACATAGATTCCCTTGCGGTGGGAGTGACGGATGACCCTACTCTGTCAAGGATAACCATTATAGTCGACAGCGGCAACAGCGTGGTGGAGCAGGTGGAAAAGCAGCTCAACAAGCTGGTGGACGTAGTAAAGGTAAGGACCTTAAGCGAGCATTCCATGATAGGCAGGGAGCTGATGCTCATAAAGGTCAGCGCCACGACCACCACAAGGCCGGATATCATGACCATCTGCAATGTATGCGGGGCAAAGGTGCTGGACATCACTCCAAGCACGGTAACGATAGAGATAGTCAATACCCCTGATCTCATAAGATCCTTTGAGGAAATGATGAGGCCTTATGGTATAATGGAAACTGCGCGCACGGGCATGGTTGCGCTGCAGAGAGGTGCCAATAAGATCTGAGGAGGGCAGGATTGAAGATTTCATCAACAAAGGCGATAATGGAATGTCTTTTGGAACAGGAGGTGGATACCGTATTCGGATATCCCGGCGGCACCATCCTCAATGTCTACGACGAACTGTATCGCTATAGGGATAAGATAAAACATATACTGACGTCCCACGAACAGGGGGCGGCCCATGCGGCTGACGGATACGCCAGGGCGACGGGCAGGCCCGGAGTCTGCTTCGCCACGTCGGGACCGGGAGCCACAAACCTTACCACAGGTATCGCGACGGCTTATCTGGATTCATCACCGGTGGTTTTCATAACCTGCAACGTGGGCGAATCGCTTTTGGGAAAGGATGCGTTTCAGGAGGTCGACATAACAGGCATTGCAATGCCAATAACCAAGGCAACGTTCCTTGTAAGGGAAGCCTCACAGATACCGGAGGTCATGAGACAGGCCTTCGCGGTGGCGGTAAGCGGACGTCCGGGACCGGTGCTGATAGATTTTCTTAAAAACGTGACCAATCCTGACCAGATGGTGGATTATGAGTTCCTGCCGGCAAGAGACAATAAGAGCTGTCAGGCTATAAGGAAGCTTGGAAGACTGCACAGCGTAGTCCAGCCGGAGGTAAATAAAGAGGATGTGGAGACCCTCGTGGATATGATAGCGGACTCAAAAAAGCCTTTTATCATATGCGGAGGAGGAGTCGTAAGAGGAAGGGCTGACAGACAGTTCAGGGAATTTGCCGAAAAGCTCGACGCTCCCGTTGCCATTACGGTAATGGGAGGAGGAGGATTTCCGGGGGATCATCCCCTTACCTCAGGCATGATAGGCATGCACGGTTCCACGGCCTCCAATACAGCCTGCAGCGAGTGCGATCTGCTGATAGCGGTGGGATGCAGGTTTTCGGACAGGGTGGCACTGAACCCGGCTACATTTGCATCCCAGGCAAAGATAGTGCAGATAGACATCGACAGGGCCGAGATAGATAAGAATGTCCTTACGGATCACCATATAATAGGATCTGCGGCAAAGGTCCTGGAGATGCTCAACGAAAGGCTGCCTCAGTATGATCACAGCGAGTGGAAGGAGAGTATACTTCCGTTAAGGGAGCCGCAGACAGCCCCTGACCTTGGAAGATTCACTCCGCAGCAGATAATGGAGACCATAAGGACGACGGCGCCTGAGGACGCGATAGTGGCGACGGATGTGGGACAGCATCAGATGTGGTCCATAAAATATCTGCACTTTACCTATCCTGGTCAGCTGCTTACCAGCGGCGGCTTCGGCACCATGGGATTCGGACTTGGAGCGGCCATAGGGGCCTCCATAGGCTGTCCTGATAAACGGGTCATACACATTACGGGCGACGGCTGCTTCAGGATGAACCTTAACGAGCTTGCGACCGCGGAGCATTACGGCCTTCCTATCATAACGATAGTGTTTAATAACGGCACCCTCGGCATGGTAAGGCAGTGGCAGAGCCTGATATATGGAAAGAGGTATTCAGAGACTACCCTTGACAGAGGGCCTGATTTCGTCAAGATAGCAGACGCCTACGGGCTGAACGGCTTCAGGGTCACCAACCGGGAGGAAATGGAGGAGGCTCTTAAAAAGGCTCTCGCTTCAGACAAGGCCAGTGTCATAGACTGCAGGCTCGACATCAATGAGATGGTCAGCCCTATGGTGGCTGCCGGCCACGATATTACGGATTTCCTTTTGTCGGAAGGAGGCCAGTGCTGATATGAGGAGAGTGTTCGATACCGAAAAAAAGATATATACTCTGGCCATATTAGTCGAGGATATAGCCGGGATCTTAAGCCAGGTCGCAAGGCTGTTTTCGAGGAAGGGCTACAATATAGAATCCATAGTCTCAGGTGAGACCGACAGGCCGGGGATAACCCGTATCTCCATAGAGGTCATAGCCGACGAGCTGATGATCGATCAGATAGCAGCTCAGTGCAGGAAGCTCATAGGCGTCAAGAATGTAAAGATCCTTGACAGCAGCAGCATCATCCGCAGGGAGATAGCCATAATAAAGGTCGGAGTGAGCGACAGATCCGCAAGGGATGAGGTCATACAGCTTACCACGATATTTAACGCCAAGGTAATAGATGTGGACCTTCAGGCCATAACGATATGGGTGTTCGGAGACAGGGAGAAAAATGAAGCGCTCATCAAGCTCCTTAAGGAATTCGGCATACTTGAGATAGCAAAGACAGGTAACATCGCCATCGAAAGAGGGCGCAGCACAATATATGATGATGACAAAATACAGGAGGAATTCAACTATGGCAAAAATGTACTATGAAAAGGACTGCGACATCACAAAGCTTTCCGGCAAAAAGATCGCTATCATAGGCTACGGATCACAGGGACACGCGCATGCGTTAAACCTTAAGGATTCAGGCTGCGATGTCTGCGTAGGACTTCGCGAGGGCTCAAAGAGCTGGAAAAAAGCGGAGGAGGCAGGCCTTCAGGTCAAGACGATAGCTGAGGCGGCAAAGTGGGGAGACATCGTTATGATCCTGATCAACGATGAGGTCCAGGCAAAGGTTTATAAGAGCGACATCGCTCCTTATCTTGAGCCGGGCAACGCCCTTATGTTCGCTCACGGCTTCAATATCCACTACAAGCAGATCGTTCCTCCGGCTGACGTAGATGTTATCATGATCGCGCCTAAGGGACCTGGACACACCGTACGTTCCCAGTATGTGAACGGTAAGGGAGTTCCTTGCCTTATCTGTGTTGAGCAGAATCCTACCGGAAAGGCTTACGATATCGGACTTGCTTATGCAGCAGGCATAGGCGGAGCAAGAGCCGGCGTTATGGAGACCACATTTAAGGCAGAGACTGAGACAGACCTCTTCGGAGAGCAGACAGTGCTTTGCGGCGGTATCGTACAGCTTATGAAGCTTGCCTTCGAGACCCTCGTAGAGGCCGGATATGCTCCTGAAAATGCTTATTTTGAGACCATCCATGAGGTAAAGCTCATCGTTGACCTCATCAACAAGGGCGGAGTTGCAATGATGAACTATTCAGTATCCGATACGGCTGAGTACGGCGAGTATGTTTCAGGCCCAAGAGTACTTCCTGAGGCTGAGACAAAGGCCAACATGAAGGCCGTACTTAAGGATATTCAGGACGGCACATTTGCAGGAAAGTGGATCGCAGAGAATAACAACGGACGCACCTTCTTTAACCGCAGCCGTGCAATGTTAGCAGAGCATCCAATGGAGATCGTCGGAGCAGAGCTTCGTAAGAACATGCTCTGGGGAGATGACGTGGATCCTGATACAGCTTCCAACTAATATATTTTCAGCATATATCAGGCGTCCGTGTAATAAGCGGGCGCCTGAAATTATAGGTAAATACAGGATACGGTACAATTTTATATTTACCTGTAACAGACCGGTATCTTATGCCGGAGAACAAGGCAAATTGCAAGGAGATAAGTTTATGAGAAGTGATGTTATAAAAAAAGGGGTACCGGCGGCGCCTAACCGTTCCCTGCTTTACGCCCTCGGATATACTAAGGAGGAGATAGAGCGTCCCCTCATAGGAGTGGTATGCTCATTTAATGAGATAGTCCCTGGACATATGAACCTCGATAAGATAGCCGAGGCCGTAAAAGCCGGGATAAGAGCGGCCGGCGGAACTCCTGTTGAGTTTCCTGCGATAGCTGTCTGCGACGGCATAGCCATGGGCCATGTGGGCATGAAGTATTCCCTTGTAACGAGGGACCTGATCGCCGATTCAACGGAAGCCATGGCTATGGCACATCAGTTTGACGGTCTTGTAATGATACCTAACTGCGATAAGAACGTGCCGGGACTGCTTATGGCAGCAGCCCGCATTAACATTCCGACCATATTCGTTTCCGGAGGCCCTATGCTTGCAGGTACCCTTGAAAATGGAAAACGTACCTGCTTAAGCCATATGTTCGAGGCAGTAGGCGCGCATTTTGCCGGAAAGTTAGATGATGCAGGCCTCGAGGAGTATGAGGAGTATGCCTGCCCTACCTGCGGCTCATGTTCAGGAATGTATACCGCAAACTCCATGAACTGTCTTACAGAGGCAATAGGCATGGGACTTAAGGGCAACGGCACGATACCGGCAGTTTATTCGGCAAGGCTCAGGCTCGCAAAGCATGCCGGCATGAAGATAATGGAGCTCGTTGAAAAGGATATACGCCCGAGGGATATAATGACTGAGGCGGCGTTCCATAACGCTGAGACCATAGACATGGCTCTCGGATGTTCCACCAATACCATGCTTCATCTTCCTGCCATAGCCCATGAGTGCGGCATTGAGATGGATCTCGACATGGCCAATGAGATATCGGCAAGGACTCCTAATATCTGCCATCTTGCTCCTGCCGGGGATACGTTTATGGAGGATCTGGACAGGGCCGGCGGAATATACGCGGTCATGAAGGAGCTTGCGGATGCGGGACTTATAGACACATCACTTATAACCTGCACCGGAAAGACCATAGCGGAAAATATTAAGGATGCCGTAAACCGCAATGAGGAGATAATCAGGCCTCTCTCCAACCCGTTCTCAAAGACCGGAGGAATTGCGGTATTAAAGGGTAATCTTGCTCCTGACGGCTGCGTGGTAAAGCAGTCCGCAGTGGCCGAGGAGATGATGGTGCATGAGGGCCCTGCAAGAGTATTTGATTCCGAGGATGACGCCATAGCGTCGATATACGCCGGAAAGATCAAGGCTGGAGACGTTGTCATAATCCGTTATGAGGGTCCTAAGGGAGGCCCGGGCATGAGAGAAATGCTTAATCCTACCTCTGCCATAGCCGGCATGGGACTGGATAAGGAGGTCGCTCTTATCACTGACGGAAGATTTTCAGGAGCCACAAGGGGAGCTTCAATAGGACATGTATCCCCTGAGGCGGCTTCAGGCGGAAATATAGCCCTTGTAGAGGAAGGGGATATCATTTCCATAAATATCCCTGCTCATACCATAGAGCTTAAGGTGAGCGACGAGGAGCTCAAAGCCCGCCGTGAGAAATGGGTATGCCCTGAGCCTAAGGTAAAGACGGGCTATCTTGCAAGATATGCAAAGTATGTTTCATCCGCTGATAAAGGAGCGATATTAAGCTGATGTATAAGGAGATATCGAGGCTGATACTGTTCAGTGACCTCGGGAAAAACAGCATTTTAAAAAACATTGCCGGTATAATCCATGACGCCGAGCATGACAGGGCGGATAAGGACGAGCTTATAAGGCGTTCCTACAGGGAGGTCAAGAGGATACTTGACCTCTCCACTGACTGCGGTTTTGATGAAAATCTGTGGCAGTGCTATTTGGCCTATATACTCATGACAAATGAGAACTCATTTACAAAGACCTGCGAGAGGGTGGGCAGCCGTGAGGGTTCAGTAAATCATTTTGCGGTAAATGATTTTGAGATATTCCACAGGCTGCTGCATTATGATTTCGGATGGATCGAGAAAAAGCTCGGCATCGACTGCTTCAGCACCATATGCGATTACAGGGCGATACCAAAGCGGGACAGGCTCTATAATCATGACATAAGTACCCAGGTAAGGGCTGTAAGGGATCGTTTAAAGGATGCCTCCTCCGGCGGGGAGATATTCGATATAATAACGGATTATTACAGCCGTTACGGATACGGGCTTTTTGCCATGAGCAGGGCCTTCCGCATAGAGGACGGCGCCAGAAAATTGAGCTTCCTGCCTATAAGCAACGTGGATAACGTGATGCTCGATGATCTGCTCGGCTATGAGGAGCAGAAAAAACAGCTCCGCGACAATACCGTGGCGTTTTTAAAAGGTAAGAAGGCCAACAACGTATTGCTGTACGGAGACGCGGGCACGGGAAAGTCCACCAGCGTCAAAGCCCTTATAAATGAATATTATGACAGCGGCTTAAGGATGATAGAGATCTACAAGCACCAGTTCGGGATGCTTTCGGACGTTATAGGAACGGTAAAGAACAGAAATTACCGCTTTATCATATTTATAGACGATCTGTCCTTTGAGGAAAATGAAGTAGAATACAAATTCCTTAAGGCGGTCATAGAGGGCGGAGTAGAGACCAGGCCGGAGAACGTGCTGATCTATGCAACCTCCAACAGGCGGCATCTTGTGAGGGAGACCTGGAAGGATCACGACGATATGGAGCACAACGGAGATATCCACAGATCCGATACCATAGAAGAAAAGACATCCCTTGCGGCAAGATTCGGACTCTCAATCAACTATAATGCGCCTTCGCCTAAGCAGTACCATGAGATAGTAAAGGCTCTTGCTGAAAGGAACGGTATAGATATTGAGGAGGAGGAGCTGAAAAAGATCGCCAATTCCTGGGAGATACGCCACGGCGGTTATTCCGGAAGGGCAGCCCAGCAGCTCATCCAGTATCTTGACAGCAGCAGGTAAAACGGCAGTAGGTGCTTTTGGATCCTGCCAAGGACTGCATTTACGCATATATTAGCGTCTCTCATCTAAAAAAGCGGATAAAATTTTACATTTTCCACAAATGGATGATATATGTTACATACATTATGTCGAAATCACTGAATGTGTCACTGAGAAATCGGTGACACTTTTTATTAGGCAGATCATATCGGAGGAAGAAATATCTGGAGTGAATTCGAGTGTTTTTTGTATATAGCTAATTTATCAAGAAATGTGCTTTTTTATAATAAATGTGTCGGCAAGGTTTACGTTTTTCGTAATAAATGATCAGATGCTTTGTGCTAAGATGGACTGGGATGATATAATGAAATCCGTGCAAAATTGCAATGAGATAAATAATGATGATCAGGGAGAGTTATGTTTAATATGAGAAATGCTTTTTCTTTCGCGAGAGGAATCCTGAACTCCTTAGGAATGCGCATTACTGCAGCTGCATTTGTGATAACCTTCATGGCAGCAGGTTTAGCTGATGGAGGCGCTGTTATTGACGCCTACGCCGCAGGAGGCGGAGCTGTAAAGATCATTTATGCCGGAGCTGAAGCGGAAAATAAAGACTCTGCTTCAAATAATGGTTCAGCAGATGATGCTGTAAACGCCGAAGTACAGCTAAGTGAGAACAGTGAGGAAAGAACTGCCGCGTCTAACAGCGGCATTATCGAGGCTTCAGGTCTTGAGATAGATAAGATAAATATCCCTGCGGATTCACAGGTCCTCATCACCCTTGCAGGAAGCAGTACCTTGGATACCGGGGAGCTAAACGTATACACAAAGGGAGATGACGGCGCCTGGAAGACCGTATATGCGGGTATTCGCGCAAAGTATGGAATGAACGGCCTTTATAAGGAAAAGGAAGGGGATTCAAAGACTCCTGTGGGCGTATTTAAGATGAACACTCCCTTTGGCATAGCGGACAGCGTCGAGGGCTTTCCGGATAATTATATAAAGGTCGATTCTGATATGTACTGGAACGGAGATTCAGCCTCAGACCGGTATAATAAGCTTGTAAATGCAAAGGAATATACTGCCTTTGACCGCAGTGCGTCAGAGCATCTTATTAATTACTCAGGATACTATGATTACTGCATAGATACAGGATATAATTACGAGGGAACTCCGTACCGCGGATCGGCCATATTACTACACTGTGTGGTAAATGACGAGCATACTCACGGATGCATAGCCATACCAAAGGAATATATGACGGAGATAATGAAGCTTTATAGCGAGGGAAATACTTATATCGCCATATATGATACGGCTGATCCCGCAGCCATGTATAGATGATATAGCGGCTTTATAAAAAAGCCCCATAAATGGGAGGTGCCCCGGTAAAAATCATTTTACCGGGGCAAAGCATTATGAAAAAATTATAAGCAATGCAGTAATAGCTTATTGCTATCTACGTTTATTATGATAAAGTCAAATAATGTCAAATCTATGCCTCATAAGTTAATGATATTTAAAAGGTTTGTAAACAAACGATGAACAGGAAGGCTTACGCAAAAATAAACCTTGCTCTCGATATTACGGGAATACAGGAAAACGGATACCATACGGTCGATATGATCATGCAGACGATAAACCTGCATGACGATCTTGAGATATCCTTAAACGATACGGGAAGGATAAATTTAGCTGTGACCTGTGATGAAGCGGTAAGAGGTGAGCTTACAGAGCAGGGGACTGACAGGGACAATCTGGCATACAGGGCTGCGACGGCTTTTTTTAAGGAATTGGAAAATAAGAAAGATGGAAGCCGGTTTGTAGGGACAGGAGCCGGCGCGGCAGGAGTCGGCATAGCAGGAGCCGGGGCGGATATAAAGCTGCATAAAAGGATACCTTCCGGCGCCGGCCTTGGAGGAGGCTCATCGGATGCCGCTGAAGTTTTAAAGGGATTAAATGAGCTTACCGGAAGCCTGCTTACAGAAGAAGAACTCAAAGACATCGCTGCTAAGCTTGGCTCGGACGTTCCGTTTTTTATCAGCGGAGGTACTGCGCGCTGCACAGGGACCGGAACGGATATAGAAAAGCTGCGGCCGATAGGGGATATGTTTTATGTGGTGATAGCAAAGCCGATTACGGGGAATCCCACGCCGCTTATATACAGGGAGTATGATAACGCGGCTGCCGGATCAAAAGCAAAGGACTTTGAGAGACCGGATATTGATGCCTTAAGCAGCGCGGTAAACGGTATTTCAAGTAATAAAACTGACAGGACAGCTTGTAAAACAGCAGCATTTGCAGGAGCGGGAAGCAGCGAAACATCTGTTTTAACAGAGATATTGCTGCGCAATAATATTAATGTATTGGAAAAAGCTGACGAAAGAATAAGTTATTCTATTACAAAAGAAATAAAAACAGAATTATTAAAGCTTGGCGCCATAACGAGCTGCATGAGCGGCAGCGGCTCAGCTGTATACGGGCTATTTACGGATAAAGAGAAAATGGAGACTGCAGCCAGGGGCTTAAGGGAGTCGGATCTAAAGGACAGGCTTAAGGCAGTCATTGAAACAGGTACATGCTGAAGTATGGATGCATGAGAGTATGGGAATCAACCGTATGATACGGTCGGACGAGCTCCTTATTATATTCGCCGAGATCACCGGTACTTTGGCTGGGATATTGATCCATGACAAATTGCGGCTGGTACGTTTCGGGCCATTGTTATAAAATATATCGTGATACGCGGGTATAGATACAAAACTGATCCTTAAAGAGGGGAATTGGATAAATGAAATATATAGAAAGCTTTACTGACGGAATGCATATAAACGGAATATATCTCTGCAAGACCAGGACCATAGCCGTGACTAAAAACGGTAAGGAATACGGCAACCTGACACTGCAGGATAAGACCGGTCAGATCGAGGGCAAGATCTGGGATCTCGGAAGCCCAGCCATAAGGGATTTCGATGCCATGGATTTTGTGGAGGTAGACGCGCTGGTAACGGTGTTCAACGGAGCCAACCAGCTCAATATCAGACGCATACAGAGAGCGGATAAGGGACAGTACGACGAAAGGGATTATTTCCCTACAACTCCCATGGATATTGAGGAGATGAAAAAGGAAGTCCACGCTTTAGTGGACACCATATCTGATCCATATCTTAAACAGCTCTTAAAGAGATTTTTTGATGACGAAGGTTTCATGCATGTATTCAGCCTGCACAGCGCGGCCAAATCGGTGCATCATGGATTTATCGGAGGTCTGCTGCAGCATTCCTTAAGCGTGGCAAAGATATGCAGTCTTATGGCCGGGCACTATGGAAAGGATATGGTGAACAGGGACCTGCTGGTTACGGGAGCCCTGCTGCATGATATAGGAAAGACAAAGGAGCTTTCGGGCTTCCCGACCAATGAATATACCGATCCGGGACAGCTTTTAGGGCATATAATAATAGGTTCACAGATGATAGACAGGGCCTCAGCCGGCATACAGGGCTTTCCTGAAAAACTCAAAAACGAGCTTATACATCTTATACTTTCCCATCATGGAGAGTATGAGTTCGGATCTCCTAAAAAGCCTGCGCTCATCGAGGCCATAATCCTTGCCTACGTGGATAATATCGACGCCAAGGTGGAGACCATGCATGAGGCGTTTATGTCCAAGCAACCACAGAATCAGGATGGCTGGCTTGGATTTAATAAGCTGCTGGATTCGAATATAAGGAAAACGACCGGCGTTTAAAAATACGCAGGAGGAGCGGATAATGGCAGCCGCAGCACGGTTCAGGTGACGGCGAGGCTGCGTATGAGCTTTTTTATCTCGTTGAAATTACGGAATTTCTTAGTCAGATCCAGGTGGAGGCTCTGACCAAGCTTTGAAAGCAGGCTGTCGGAATATGCGAGTATGTATATGTCGTCACGGACATGTATATACTCGCATTTTTTCAGGCTTTCGATCATGTCGGATAAGCTGTATCCGGTATCGGTCATCCGGCTTAACAGCTTGATCAGGGTGAAGCTCATTAAGTTCAGCAGGAATTCTGAATTTTCATCCATGGCCCGGTGATTATTAAGACCGGTCTTAGCTGATGGCCGAGTGTCCATATTGCCGTAAAAATCAAAAAAATATGTCATTTCCTCATAATAAGAAAATATTTCGCCTGCTTTCAGCAGATCAAGGCCGGTCTCGCTGGTAACGATGACGGCATATCCCTCAAAAGAATACCCTGAAACGCTGTCAGGGCCAGTCATGGACGTATGATTCCGTTCCATATCGGCATAGGTTGGGGAATATATTATGATCTGCTTTTCACTGTAAAAATGCCTGCTGCCGTTATTTTCTATAATTTTCTCAACGACACGCTCCTTAAATGAGAACCGTCCATTTCTGATATCCTCTGCAAAGGCTGTGACGGAGGCAGGGCGGTTTGTATCACTGATATGCATGCAGCCGGATCGAAGGTCAGTGCTGTAATCCTTTTTATCCAAAGCCCATTTTTTTAAGTCCTCATCAGCATATGACAGGGGAAAACCGAGCAGATAGCCGTACCCTGCATGAATGATCCTGCGGACGACACCTTCACGGTCTTCATGTATGCTGCCGGAAACTATCAGTGTTTTCAGGTTTTCATGATCTTCCGGAAGCTGTTTATCTGAATGCAGCATATCCACCGGATCAGTATCGCAAAGCCGCTTTTTTAAAAATCTGAAGTCAAAGGGCAGTCCATTACCATCGGTAATAAGACCATAGCAGCTTTTACAGGAGTATCTGCCGAAAAAATCGTCTGCAAAGGGATCTGAACGGAAGGCGAATTTGTACGGCGTAAGCTCTGACAGGAGGAAAAGCCTGTATTTATCAAAGCTGTAAAAGGATGACAGTCCGCAGGACATTATCTTTGCGATCTCACGGCTCTGCTTGGATATAAGGTCAACGGCGCGGTAAAAGTCGGCCGTGGTAAATTTTAAGCCGCCGAACAGCCGGGCAAGGGATCTTAAGGCATCAGGCTCGGAAAAGTCAAAGAGAAGTCTGCCGCATATATTGATAGTCAGCATTGTGCTGTTATGATAATCCGATTTTGTACTGCGGTTGAATTCCGACAGAAATTCGGTGAGCTTAAGGATGCTGCATAATTTAAGAAGTGCGGCGAAGCCGAAATTAATGCGTACAGGAAATTCAAGTCTGCCGTCACATTCATGATCGGCCGGTCCAAGTATCTCGGAAAGGTCCTTTTTTCTTTTTGCCGTCATTTCCCTTGCCATGTCTGAAAAATATTTTATGGGGTCGTCATACTGCTTTTCCAGCACGTCAAGATAGCCAAGAGTCTTTATTACCTTGGCTTTAGGCCTTTTTTCGTTATCACGGTAGGCCTCGACTATAAAAAGCTGCGTCCTGCCGGTTTTCCTGTTATGGCTTTTTTTCAGATACATAGTATTAAGACTATCTTAATAATGTAAAATCGAAGCAAAAAAAAGCTTGTAATTTTGCATTTTTTTTAATACGATATATTAATCAGGTGAGGTGAGACAATGAGTTCTGATTTTACAGTTATCATCAATGAGTATATGCCCTTAAGAGAGCTGGTATTTACGACTTTGCGCCAGGCCATACTTAAGGGAGAGATACAGCCGGGCGAGAGGCTCATGGAGATACAGCTTGCTGAAAAAATGGGAGTGAGCCGTACGCCTATCAGGGAGGCCATCAGAAAGCTTGCCAACGAGGGACTTGTTACCATGATACCGAGAAAGGGCGCGATCGTCGCCGGCATCTCGGAAAAACTTCTGATGGACGTCCTTCAGGTAAGGATGACCCTGGAAAAGATGGCGTATGAATGTGCTTTCAAGTACATAACCGATGAGCAGATCGAAGAGCTGAAAACTGCCGAAAGGGAATTTGAGACTGCCATCAGGGAAAATGATCTGGTAAAGATCGCCGAGTCTGACGAGAAATTTCATTTCATCATCTACGACGCCGCGCAGAACGATAAGCTTAAGGAGATACTTACCAATCTGCGTGAGAACATGTACAGATACCGCATGGAGTATGCCAAGAACCGTGAGTCAAGGGAAAAGCTCACGAGGGAGCACAGCGCTCTTATCGATACCTTTGTAAGGCGTGATTCCGTGGAGGGACTCAAGATCGTGGAGGAGCACATCCACAATCAGGAAACCGTTATCCTCGAAAAGATCAAGGAGGATGCTGCGGCCAGCCAGAAAAAGACCAAATAAATTTAAAATGAAATTCAAGAGCAAATATTATGATACCTGCCATAACGGCAGGTATTTTTCGTGCAAACTAAACCACTACAAAATCTGAACTTTCTGCAAATTGATAAGGGCAAGCTTTAATACTTTAATGATTTATGATAAATTTGTAATCTGCAGGCATGAGTTCTGCGTTATTTTTAAGGAAAATGTTCCTGGACCGCGAGCGGTCTAAGGAGCATATTGCCGATAAAACATTTTAAAGAGGTAAGGTATGGAAAACGAGACGAAAAAGAGTCCGAAAAAGAAGATAATCATGATAGTTGTAGTGGTTTTGGCGGCACTGTATGTTATCTTCAGATTTATGAACAAGGAAACGGTGATAGAGGTCACCCCGCTGCCTACGGTATCAGTGGGTTCGCCCGAGGTGGGAGACATTTCCGTTGAAACGAGCCTTGTGGGCACCGTGGAACCCGGAGACGTATATTATGTAATGCCAAAGGCGGCGGGAGAGATAACGAATATATACGTACAGGCAGGGGATACCGTGGCCGCAGGGGATCCTATATGCGATATAGATAATTCCAAGATGGTGGATTCGGCGAAGGTATCTCTGGATTCGGCAAAGGTTGCACTGGATTCTGCGACGGAGGGAGAGGCCCTTGCAAGGACGAATCTTGACAGGATGCAGGCTCTTTTAAATACCGGGGATATATCCCAGCAGTCATATGAGTCCGCAAAAAGCTCCTACGATCAGGCTGCTGCAGCCGTAGAGAGCGCGAAGCTTCAGATGGAAAACGCCCAGCTTAATTATGATACCCAGGTGGAATATTCCACAGTGACCTCGCCGGTGAACGGAAGAGTGGAGTCAACGAATATGAGCATGAACGCCATGGCTTCCCAGAGCTCTGAGGTATGCGTTGTTTCATCGGATGAGTCAAACAAGCTCACATTTTCCATAACCGACAGGCTGCTTTCCGAGTTATCCACGGGTACTCCGATCAAGGTTTCCAAGCAGGGAGAGACCTATGAGGGCTCCATAACCCGCATAGAGAGCCTGCCGAATGCCCAGACGGGACTTTATCCGGTGGAGGCCGAATTCGAAGGCAGCGACAGTATACCGAAGGGAGCCAAGGTCAAGGTTTATTTTGATTCTGAAAGCTCTGAAGGCGCAATACTTGTAAATACCGACAGCGTTTACTATGACGGCGGAAATCCTTATGTATATACCATAACCTATAATGATGAAGCCGGTGCAGGCGAAACCGGTAAGGCCTCGGCAGAGGAGGCCGGAGAAACTGCCGTAGAAACTGCAGGGGAAACGTCTCAGATACTCATAGGCGAAGGAAACCGCGCTGCTACGATACATAAAAATGCCGTTGAAACGGGTATCTCAAACATGGAAAAGACGGAGATAATAAGCGGTATAGAAGAAGACAGCATTGTCGTCAATACATGGACCTCTCAGCTGTATGAGGGCGCTCAGGTACAGGTGCTGCCTGCGGAGGGCTGATGGCATGACAAAGCTTACAAAATTTGTTTTAAAAAGGCCGGTAACGGCGCTTTTGTGTGTACTTTCGCTGATATTTTTCGGTGTCATGTCCCTTACGACCTCAAGGATAGAGCTTACTCCGGAGATCAATATGCCCATGCTGGTGGTGCAGACAACGTATGCCGGAGCCAGCCCTTCAGATATAGATGAGCTTATAACAAAGGAAATAGAAGAGGATCTTAATTCACTGAGTGATGTAGACAGCATAACAGGACAGTCCTCGGAAAATTTCTCAATGATCCTTATACAGTACGACTACGGTACTGATATGGATAACGCTTACTCGGACCTCAGAAAGGCCCTTGACGGGACTCAGTCGAGGCTGCCGGAGGATGCGGATGAGCCTGTGATATATGAGATGGACGTCAATTCCATGGCTTCCATGTACATAGCAGTAAATAACAGCGCTGTAGACAATATTTATAACTTTACCGACAGCACCATAGCTCCTGAGCTTGAAAAGCTTTCAGCCGTAGGCTCCGTGGATATATCCGGAGGCAACAAGGAGTATATAAGGGTACTGCTGGATCCGGAAAAGCTGGCACAGTACGGGCTTGATTTCCAGACGGTAGCGCAATACATCGGATCTGCGTCATTTACAATACCGGCGGGTTCCACAAATGTGGGAAGCACTGAGATGAGCATATCCATGGGCGTGGATTTTGATTCTCCGGATTCCTTAAAGCAGATACCGATCACTCTCGGTAATGGGGATATCATATATCTCGAAGATTTAGCGGAAGTGACAAGGGCTGAGGAAAAGTCCAGCGCCATAGGCCGTTATAACGGAGAGGATACCATAGTCGTCGGCGTTAACAGGAATACCCAGTATACGGCTGTTGACGTATCCAATCAGGTCATGAGGGCCCTCAATAATCTGAAGGCCCAGAATCCTACTCTGGATTTTACGATCATACAGGACAGCGCAGAACAGATAAATGATTCCATAGACTCCATGCTTCAGACCATGGTCATGGTCATAGTGCTTTCAGCCATAGTGCTGTTCGTGTTCTATGGAGATATCAAGGCCTCGCTGATAGTCGGCACCTCCATTCCTATATCGATACTTACCGCATTTATCCTGATGTGGGTAATGGATTATTCATTTAATGTAATCACTCTTGGAGCCATAGTCCTCGGCGTCGGCATGATGGTCGACAACTCCATAGTCGTACTGGAGTCATGCTTCAGGGTAAAGGAGGAAAATCCGGGGCAGGAGTTCAAGGATTATATAACCTCGGCGGTACACGGGGCCGATCAGGTGGCGGCGTCGATACTCGGAGGCACGATAACGACCTGCGTCGTATTTCTTCCTTTGGGACTGGTAAGCGGATTGTCAGGCCAGTTTTTCCAGCCGCTGGGATTTACCATAGTATTCTGTATGGTGGCATCCCTTATATCGGCCTGTACCATAGTTCCGCTGTGCTATGTATATTATAAGCCGCAGGAAAAGGAAAAAGCTCCGGCCTATAAGACCATAAGACGCATGCAGACCGGTTACAGGAGTATGATGAAGTCCATAATGGCCCACAAAAAGAGGACACTTGCCATAACCGGAGCCCTTATAGTATTTTCACTGTTCCTTGCCACACAGCTTGAGATGAACCTTATGCCGGCTACAGATGAGGGAACTGTTTCCATCTCAGTGGATATGAAGGCAAATGTCAATCTCGAGACTCAGGATGAGACTTACAGGGAGATAGAGGAGATAATATCCAAAGATGAGGATGTGGAGGATTATTTTATAAGCTCCTCAAGCATGGGCGGGGCATCCATGACGGTATATCTTAAGAAGGACCGTAAAATGAGTACGGATGACCATGTCATGCAGTGGAAGAGGGAGCTTCAGTCCGTGGATAACTGCGACATAACGGTCGAATCATATTCCACCACCAGTATGATGAATATGGGGACTGATTTCTCCGTATACCTCGTATCATCGGATTATGATAAGCTGAAAGAGGCCTCGGACAATATATATAATGCACTGCAGATGGATGACCGTGTCACGGCGGTATCCTCCTCCCTGGCGAATACCTCTCCGATAATCAAGATCAAGGTAGATCCGGTCCAGGCTGCGGCTGAGGGGCTTAACGGCGCCCAGGTTGCAGGAAGTCTCTACAGCATGATCTCGGGAACCGAGGCTGATACCATGA
Organism: uncultured Lachnospiraceae bacterium; assembly: GCA_944381575.1. Classification (GTDB taxonomy): domain Bacteria; phylum Bacillota; class Clostridia; order Lachnospirales; family Lachnospiraceae; genus Avilachnospira. The sequence goes on from CALWLS010000003.1 coordinate 120,233, forward strand.
CTGTCGGAGGAACGGACATGTCGGTCATGGTGGAATATCCGGAGGATGAATTCGATGAGCTTTCCAAGGTAGAGGACATAATGCTGACCTCAGCCACAGGTAATACCGTATATCTTAAGGATATTGCAGATATAGGCTTTGAAGACAGCCCTTCATCCATAGTCCGCATGGATAAGCAGTATCAGGCTGAGATTTCCGCAAGCTATACTGATCTTGCGGATGCCGGGACCATGATGGATATAAGGAACAGCTATGTCATACCTAATCTGAGCATTGATGTCACTGAGCAGCAGAGCTCACAGATGGAGATGATGAATGAGGAATTCTCAAGCCTCGGGCTCACCCTGTTTGTTGCTGTGTTCCTGGTATTCGTAGTAATGGCAGCCCAGTTCGAGTCCTTAAGGTTCTCAGGCATGGTCATGGCCACGATACCGTTCTCCATGATAGGAGCCCTGGCCTTCCTGTGGATATTCGATCTGGAGATATCCATGGTCTCGCTCATGGGATTCCTGATACTTATAGGAACTGCGGTCAATAACGGTATCCTGTATGTTGATACGGTAGACCAGAAAAGGGAAGAGATGGGTCTTGACGAAGCTTTGGTCGAGGCCGGAGTCATAAGGCTCAAGCCTATACTCATGACGACTCTTACTACGGTAATAGGCATGGTGCCTATGGCAGTAGGAACCGGAGGCTCCGGAGACATGATGAGGGGACTTGCCATGGTGGATATAGGAGGTCTTATAACCTCTACAGTAATGGCTCTCCTCGTACTTCCGGTCATATTCTATTATGTTAATGGAAACCGTGATAAGAGGAAGGTAGAAATAGACTGATATATATGGATGATTTTGCGGGCGCTTTAGGCGCCCGAAAGGAAAAGCTATATGATTAAGGAAAACCCAAAAGGAAAAGCTAAGATAATGCTTGCTGCGGCCTCGGCTTTTGTAATGACGGTAAACGGAGCCCTGCTGCCTCAGATAAATGCATATGCCGAGGGCTATGCGGTCTATCCTGATTACGGTTCCTCGGGCACATCCTCAAGCGTCATTACGAGGAATAATTTCTCCAGAAGCGCTGAGGAGTGGGCGGCTCTTGAGGATAATAATCTTAACTGGGAGGAGATCCCGGACCTTATCCATGAATATAACGCCACGGTAATAACAAACAGGAGCGAGCTTGAGAAGGACGAAAGACGCTCCATGGATGCCGAAGAGATAAGCGAATATCTCATGGACATGGCGGATGACGCGGACGCGGACGCAGATGAAGCTGAAGAGACCAGTGCTGCCCTTGCGGCCACATACCGCAGTCAGGCGGACTCCTTAAGGCAGCAGGCCAACAGTAATCTGGATGACTATGAGATAATAAAGCTGAGCTATGAGCAGATAGAAAAGCAGACTGCGCTTAGCGCGAAGCAGCAGTTCATAGAGTATTACAGGGCTCTGGCCCAGGATGAATACAATGAGCCGAACTTAAGCTATCTTGAGAGACTTTACGTTTCGGAACAGAATAAATATAACGTCAATATGTCCACTGAGCTTAATGTACTTACGGCAAAGGAGACCTGGGAAAACGCCAGGGCTTCCGCCGCCGTCAATAAAAACAGCATCAGCTCAAATCTCCAGAGCCTTATAGTGCTCTGCGGCTGGAAATATGACGCTGAGCCTGTAATAGGCCCGCTGCCTGAGATGACGGCTGAGGAGGCGGTGAATGTCGATTATGCAGCTGACCTCGAAAAGGCCAGGGCCAACAGCATAACTCTCAGGATGGATAATATCAGGCTTGAAAACGCTAAAAAAATGGGGACCTCCGCTCTCGTGAGCGAGCAGGAGACCACGTTGAAAAACGATACGGACAGCTTCGGCATCAGCTTCAAGGCAGCCTATGACAGCCTCAAAACCTGCGCTGAGGCCTATGTGAACGCAGTGAACGCCAGTGCCAACGGAGACAGGGATCTTGAATACGCAAGGCGTCAGAGAGAGATGGGACTTATAAGCGACGTGGATCTTATGACCGCTGAAAATACAAAAAGATCGCTGGAGCTTAATGTCAAGACGGCGTATTACGACATGGTAAGCGCAAGAGCTTCTTATGACGCAGCCGTAAATGACGGGATCCTCTGACAGATCTTTGGTATAATTTGAGCAGGCAGGCATTTATATGTCCGGGAAAGGCTTAAATGAAAAGAGATAGTAAAATAAGAAAAACAGCCCTGATCCTTTCAGCTGCCATGGCCTTTGGAGCCGTGGGCACTTCCATGGGTACTTTAAGCACCTTTGCCGCATCAGGCGGTCCCGGGGAAACAGGCATACCGGAGGGAATCAGTGAAGAAGCTTATGCTGCCCTGTCGGACGGGAGCATCGAATGGTCGGAGATAGAGGACATAGTCAGGTATAAAAATCCTACCTACGGGATCTATACGGATCAGGTCGACGACTCGCTGAATGATATGACAAGCGCGGCGAGATATGATATCTCCGAATACAAGGATCAGATCGACGATATAGATGATGTGATAAATGAAATAAAGGATGCCCAGCAGAAACTTGCCGGAGCAGGGGCAGAGGACTCGGAGGCGTGGAAAAAGCTCGAAGAAAGCCTGAATCAGTCCATAGCCGGAAGGACCCAGCTTAAAGCGGCGCTTGCCGATATGGGAGGGACACTGAGGACCTTAAGGTATTCGGATAAAAATGCCGATTTAAGCCTCGGACCCTTAAGGGATCAGCTGATATCTGCCATCGAAAGCCTGATCATTTCCTATAAGACGCTGGAGATAAACGCTGAAATGCTTAAGGAGCAGGTGAGTCTGTATGAAACGCTCTACGAAAGCGGACAGGCCATGCAGAAGCAGGGGCTCGCCACGGCCCAGGATACAGCCTCCTATAAAAACCAGCTCGAACAGGCAAGGACAACGCTTTCGACGGTCGAGAGCAGCCTTGCGCGGATCAGGGACAATATCCTCATACAATGCGGATATGAACCGGGGGCTGAGGTGACGATAGCAGATCTCCCGGATGCCGACAGGCATTTTCTTGAGGGACGCGACCGTGAGGCTGATAAAAAAACCGCCATTGAAGCCAATTCTACGGTTCAGGCAAGCTGGAGCGTTTCATCCTACAGCGGAGACGTGCTGAAGTACAGGGACATAAACGCCAATGCCATGGAGGGCAAAGCCGCCTCTGCTTTCGACAATATAGCGGCTGAGCTTGAGGAGCAGGTGCTGCTTACGGAAGCCTCGGATACATCCCTTCAGAAGGCAGAGCTCATAAACAGGTCCGCCGACCTTAAATACAGCCTTGGAATGCTTTCAAAGAGCGAATATGAAGCGCAGAAGCTCCAGTATATATCTGCCAGGGCAACAGCTGAGATCAACGAGCTCAACCTCCATCAGGCCATTGAAAATTACAGATTTGCCGTAAGGGGACTTATGCAGGTACAGTAAAATCGTTATAAAGACATTTAAAGCGGCTGTTATGGTGATTTCCGCACTGTAACGGCTGTTTTTTTTATGAAGAAATTTATAAAAATACCACGAAAACGGGACATTTGTGTGCAAAATGTATTATGATTGACATATAAAATTTTAAAGGCTATAATTTTTAATCGTGTATGTTTGTGCTTAAGTTTAAATTTAGTTTACATAAAGCGCACATTGACAATCTGATAATGAAAAGAGGGACTTGAGAATGATGACATTTATACTTTATATTGTTGTCATTCTTGTGATAATTGCTATCGTCGGATTTGTAACCTTTACATTCGGCAAGAAGACGGCAGTTAAGGAGCAGGAACTTAAAGTTGGTTCCGCTGAGACCAGGGCCCGTTCCATCATTGACGACGCGGTAAAGACCGCTGAGACAAAGAAGAGGGAGGCTCTGCTCGAGGCCAAGGAAGAGGCTCTAAAGCACAAGAATGAGTTTGAAAAGGAGCAGCGCGAAAGAAGACGCGAGCTGCAGCAGCAGGAGCAGAGACTCATAAAGAGAGAGGAAAATGCCGACAGGCTGCAGGCTGAGCTTGCAAAAAAGGAAAAGGAGCTCAATACCAAGGATAACACTCTCAACAAAAAGGCTGAGGAGATCAAGCAGCTTCAGGCCGAGAAGGTCATGGAGCTGGAGAGGGTTTCCGGGCTTTCGGCGGAGCAGGCCAGGGAGGAGCTGTTAAATTCCGTAAGAGATGACGTTAAGCATGAAACTGCAAAGATCATCAGGGAATACGATAATATCGCCAGGGAAGAGGCCGATAAAAAGGCCAAGGACTATATAGTCACCGCAATACAGAGATGCGCTGCGGATCATGTGGCAGAATCCACGGTCTCAGTCGTACAGCTTCCTAACGATGACATGAAGGGAAGGATCATCGGAAGGGAAGGAAGGAATATCAGGACTCTTGAAACACTTACGGGAGTTGAGCTTATAATAGACGATACTCCTGAGGCAGTTGTTCTTTCGGGCTTTGATCCGATAAGGCGAGAGGTGGCAAGGGTCGCCCTCGAAAAGCTCATACTTGACGGAAGGATACATCCTGCGCGCATAGAAGAAACTGTCGAAAAGGCGCGTGCCGAGGTGGAAAATACCATACGTGAGGAAGGCGAGGCTGCAGTGCTCGAGGTGGGAGTCCACGGACTTAATCCGGAGCTTATAAAGCTTTTGGGACGCATGAAGTTCAGGACCTCCTATGGACAGAACGGCTTAAAGCACAGTATAGAGGTGGCGCAGATATCAGGTCTTCTTGCGTCGGAGCTGGGATATGACGTGCGCATGGCAAAGAGAGCAGGTCTTCTGCACGACATAGGAAAAGCAGTCGACCATGAGCAGGAGGGTACCCATGTACAGCTTGGAGCCGAGCTCTGCAGGAAGTATAAGGAGCCTGCCATAGTGATAAATGCCGTAGAGTCGCATCACGGAGACGTACAGCCTTCAAATCCTATATCATTCCTGGTCGCTGCAGCGGATGCAATATCCGCATCGCGTCCTGGCGCAAGGATGGAATCCCTGGAGGCGTATACTCAGCGCTTAAGGCAGCTTGAGGAGATCACCAATTCCTATGACGGAGTTGAAAAATCCTTTGCAGTCCAGGCAGGACGCGAGGTCCGCATAATGGTAATCCCGTCCGAGGTGAGCGAGGACGATATGGTCATACTGTCAAGGGATATCGCAAAGAGGATAGAGGAAGAAATGACTTATCCGGGCCAGATCAAGGTCAACGTTATACGTGAGACCAGAGCTACGGCTACGGCCAGATAAGTTTAGGTTTAAGACCCGGCAGCTGCTGCCGGGTCTTAAGAGCGTTATGGAAGCAGCGGACATTTGACCGCTTTGAATTATTGCCTTAAGGGCGGGTTGATTATATGTATCAGATAGACTTTAAAAAACCGATATACGTACACTTTATTGGAATAGGCGGGATTAGCATGTCCGGGCTTGCCGAGATACTCATGAACGAGGGCTTCAGGGTGTCAGGTTCGGATATGAAGAGCTCCGAGCTTACGGATAACCTTGAGAAAAAAGGAGCGGTGATAAGCATAGGCCAAAAGGCGGAAAACATATCCGATCCTGATCTGGTGGTATATACCGCAGCCATACATCCGGACAATCCTGAGTATGCCGAGGCTGTGAAAAAGGGTATCCCGATGCTCTCAAGAGCTGAGCTTCTGGGGGAGATAATGGCAAACTACGGCGAAGCCGTAAATGTTTCAGGAACTCACGGCAAGACTACGACCACCTCCATGATAACGGACATTATGCTTGAGGCCGGCAAGGAGCCTACGGTCACTGTGGGAGGCATGCTGGATGCCATAGGCGGAAACATCAAGATAGGCAAAAGGGATCTGTTTATAGCTGAAGCCTGTGAATATACCAACAGCTTTTTGAGCTTCCATCCTACCATAGCGGTAATACTTAATGTGGAGGCCGATCACCTTGATTTCTTTAAGGACATAGATGATATAAGGTCGAGCTTTAAAAGGTTTGCCCTGACGCTCCCGCAGGATGACAGGGGATATCTCATAATAAACGGTGACATAAGGGATGTCAGCTACTTTACGGATGCGGTTAAATGCGGATGTCTGACCTTTGGAAAAGCTCCCGGATGCGATCTTACTGCTGCGGACATTGAATTTGACGATAAGGCCTGCGCTTCCTATTCCCTCATTGTAAAGGGCGAGAATAATGGCAGGGTCGTTCTTTCCGTGCCGGGAGAGCACAACGTATACAATTCCCTTGCGGCCATAGGGGTAGGACTCAGGCTTGGTATCGGGCTGGATACCATTATCAGGGCCCTTAAGGGATACACGGGTACTAAGCGACGTTTTGAGCTTAAGGGAAATGTAAGGGGCTTTGACGTTATTGATGACTACGCTCATCATCCTCAGGAGATAGAGGCTACGCTAAAGGCAGCTGCCATGTATCCGCATAAAAAGCTCTTTGTAGTGTTCCAGCCGCACACGTATACAAGGACAAAGGCTCTGTTAAATGAGTTTGCCGATGCGTTATGCGGAGCGGACGAGGTGATACTTGCAGATATATATGCAGCGAGAGAAAAAAATACCATAGGCATAAGCTCAGGGGACCTTGCGGACCTTATAGCCGAAAAGGGAGGAAGATCCATCTATATCCCTGACTTTGAAAGCATTAAAGAATATATTTATGACAATGTAAAAGAAGGGGATCTGTTGATAACTATGGGGGCCGGAAATGTGGTCGATATAGCGGACCAGCTGGTAAAAGAATAAGGTTATCAACCTCATCAACATCATCATAATGTTATCCACCTGCACTGTCAGGTGGATTTTTATGTTTCTGAAAGTGTTGTTTTATGGGGCTTTTTAAAAATGATCAACTCTGTCAACAATATTATTATGTAAACCTGAGCTGTATTCATTTTTAGGATGGCATGTGTTAAAATATGACCCAGTAAAAGGGGAGTTGAATGTTTATGGGCTGTACTGATTTTTTGAAAGTCGATGTGACGGTAGTCGCAAATGAATTCATAGATAAATATATGCCTGAAGCCAATGGTGATTATGTAAAGGTCTATCTGTACATGCTTAAGAACCGGGAGTCTGGCATAGGCATATCCGAGGCAGCGGAAAAACTGCACCTGACCGAGGGCGACGTAAGGCGTGCCCTTAAGTACTGGGAGGATAAGGGGATAGTTTCGGCCACGGGAAAAGAAGGCACAGGGAAAAATATTAAAGATGATGAAGCAAGGTCTGAGTCCACAGCGTCTGAAGCATCCGCATCAGACGATTTAAGAGACAGGTATAAGCGGGCTGACGGCAAAGCGGTGCTCAACGCCCTCGGCAGTGACGAGGAATTCAGCCAGCTTCTTTTTATCGTGCAGAAATACAGGTCGAAAATACTCAGTGAGAGAGAGCAGGAGGTACTGGCTTATCTTTATGACGGTCTTAAGCTTCCATGCGATGTTATAGATTATCTTGTGGCTTACTGTGTCCAGACCGGACACAACAACATGCGTTATATCGAAAAAACCGGGCTGGACTGGGCCAATATAGGTATCAGGGACGTAGGCGCGGCAAGGAGGCGCACGGAGCAGTTTGAGGAGGCAAAGAACATATCCCGTAAAAGAAGGACCGTTAATACGGAACGGCAGGGGATAACAAGGAACACCGATCTGGACGACCTGGTGCGCACGAGGATACTTGAGAGGATCTGAGCATGTCTTTAAGCAGGGAACAGTATGATGAGATAATGAGGATCATTTCCGGAAGGCATCAGGCGGCTGTAAGGAACAGCAATATCAGGCAGGAAGAGATAAAGTCAAAGCTTCCGGAGGTTGCTGATCTGAATGAGAGGATCGCGGATCTGTGCCTTCGGGAGGCTGAAGCGAGGATAAGAAAAAATACAGGACTTGCAGAGAACTTCTTAAGGGAGCGCAGGGAGCTGGTCGGAAAAAGGAATCTGCTCATGAAGAGGGCAGGATATCCTGAGGATTACGGCAGCCTGAAATATTACTGTGAGATATGCGGTGATACAGGGTACGCAGGGAATGAAAAGTGCGGATGCTTCAAGGAACTGGAGTCACGGATACTGAACAGGGATTCCGGACTTCCTGCCCTTATGGAAAAGGAAAATTTTTCCTCCTTCGATATGGGGATCTACGATAAAAATACTTACATTGAGGAGCTTAAGCCGAGAGAGATAACCCAGTATGATTACATGCTTAAAAAGGTGCTGCCGGATATTGAAAGGTATCTTGAGGATTTTGACGGAAAGAGCGGCAGGAATATCCTTATGTTCGGGCCGGCAGGAACCGGCAAGACATTTTTAAGTAACTGCATAGCGAAGGAACTGATAGAGAGAAGATATTCAGTGGTATATGAACGTGCAGGGGATATGTTCAGATCGATGTCGAGGGCGGAGTTTTCAAGGCTTCCGTCGCCGGAGGATGAAAGCCTTGGGGACAGGATAAACAGCTGCGATCTTTTTATACTGGATGACCTTGGAACGGAGTTCGCCACGGAATACACCAAGGGACGCCTCTTTTCAATAATTTCCAATAGACTTTCGCGAGAGCTATCGACTATAATAACTACAAATATGTCAATGAGCCAGCTTAAGTCGCAGTATGGCGAGAGGGTCAGCTCACGATTCATCGGCGAGTATATGCTGATCCCGTTTTACGGCAGGGATCTGAGAACGGTAATAAGTAAAGAGGTATAAGATGGGCGAAGAGAAAGAGATTTTTTCAAAATCAAGTGATTATGAGGTGGAGACGATACCGGTAGGGCCTATAGGCCTCATACCGATGAGAGGTACCGAAGCTATGGCCCAGGTTATAGATTCTTTCCTTGTGGGCTGGAGGAACGAGCGCCTCAATGATGAAAAAAACATGATAGCCTTCGCGGGGTACAATAAGGACAGCTACATACTTGATTATGACGTTCCAAGATTCGGATCCGGCGAGGGTAAGGGAGTGCTGAAGAGCACGGCAAGAGGACATGACCTGTATTTTCTTGTGGATGTTACCAACCACTCCATCAGCTATTCCATGGGAGGGATGCAGAACCATTACTCTCCGGACGATCATTATCAGGATCTCAAGAGGATCATTGCGGCTGCGGCAGGCCAGGCCAAGCGTATGACGGTCATAATGCCGTTCTTATACGAAGGCAGAGTGCACAACCGCAAAAACAGGGAGTCTCTGGACTGCGCCCAGATGCTCAAGGAACTGGTATCCATGGGAGTGGATAATGTCATAACCTTTGATGCGAATGATCCAAGGGTGGTGAACGCCATACCTCTTGGAAGCTTTGACACCATTTCGCCTTCCTATCAGTATATTAAGGCCCTCTGCAATAAGTATGATGATATCATCATAGACAGCGGCCATTTAATGACCATAAGCCCGGATGAGGCGGGCATGAGCAGGGCCATATATCTTGCCAACGTGCTTGGTGTGGATATGGGAATGTTTTACGAGAGGAAGGATTATTCGAGGATAGTGGACGGAAGGAATCCGGTAGTTGCTCATGAGTATCTCGGAGCACCGGTAGACGGCAAGGATGTGATAATCGTAGACGACATGATCTCCTCGGGAGACAGCATTCTTGATGTTGCCAGACACTTAAAGCAGCGCAATGCCAAGAGAGTATTCTGCTGTGTAAGCTACGGCCTGTTCACAAACGGCTTGAGCATGTTCGATGAGGCTTACGAGGACGGCATTTTCGACAGGGTATTTACCACAAACCTCATATATCAGTCTCCTGAACTTCTCTCAAGGAAATGGTATTCAAATGTCAACATGGGCAAATACGTGGCACTGCTTATAGACTACCTTAATCATGACGATTCCATAAGCGCGCTGCTGACGCCTACGGACAGGATCAACAGATTCCTTGCAAAATATAAGGAAAGACAGAAAAAGAAGGGGATCATTAAGGAGTGATATCCTTTAATAAACGGGTTTCGTTATACAGTTTTATATTGACGGTGCTGGTCGTATGGATACATTCCGTGAGTCCTGCGGGACCGGCGCCTTTTCCGGGAAATGTCCTTCAGGACATCCTGGGCCTTGGCCTCGGGCAGATCGCTGTCCCGGGGTTCTTTTGCCTGAGCGGATATCTTTTTTTCAGGAATTACGACATCAGGATCATAGGCTTGGATCCGGCTGCGGCTGCGGGATTCTTTATCAGGAAATGGAAGAGCAGGTTTTTTTCCCTGCTGCTTCCGTTTTTGATATGGAATATTTTTTACTATATGGTATATATCCTGTGCGGAAAGGCTGAGTTAAGCCCTGCCGGGATTTTAGAAGCGGCCGTGGATAATGCTTATAATCCGGTGTTCTGGTATATAAAACAGCTTATCATACTGACGCTGCTTACGCCCCTTACTGCCCTCATCATAACCATCAGGCCCGTAGGGGTCCTGTCGCTGGCAGCGGTATTTATGTCCGCCGTATTTTATGATCTTCTGCCTTTTCATATAGTGAATGAAGACGCTTATTTCTATTATGCAGCAGGGGCATTCTCTGCTGTGCATTTTAAGGATATGATAGAGGACAGGGCTGAAGGCGGACAGAACTTAAGCCTTAAATGCCGCGCAGCGTTAACGGCCCTGCTTATGGCTGTCTTTCTGATCTCACAGTATCTGTATTTTGCAGTGCCCTTCGGATATCGCTTCGCCCTGTTCGGAGCGGTGCTTGGCAGGATATCCGGCGCGGCAGCCTGTTTTTTGATAACGGGCATGATAAAAGCCCGGGAGGGGAAAGACCGCCTCCCAGGCTTTATGTACTTTAATTTCTTTGTATATGCTGCCCATTACCTCGAGATAAGATTTTTCAGGCTGCTGTTCGTACTCCTTGGGGCAGGGCCGGTCATTACGGAGACTGCGGGCTTTATTCTAATGCCGGCACTGTGCATAGCCTCATCTTATGCGGTGGGATCGGTCATAAAGCGTCTGATGCCTGACCTGTACCGTATAGTTACCGGAGGCAGATCCTGAAAATACATTATTTAAGATGGCTTCGGACGTTGGCTTCAGTTGCTGGCTTCGGGCGATTGATTTAAATATTCCCGATAAAGCGTCCGGAGGCTCCCTCCGGCAGGATGAGCCCCCTCTGGCCGGCGCCGGCGCCGATGTCTACAGGAAGGCCTATCTCAGAGGCCTCGGCGTGTCCCTCAAAGCTGTCACCGAAAGCAAGCTTTAACATGTATGTGAGCACTCCGGGCTGCAGTCCCGTGGTATAGCTGTTTATTAGGACAAACAGAGGATCGCTGCTTAAGAGGCCTGAACACAGCTTTAAGAAAGGAAAGATGCTGTCTTCGATCTTCCATATCTCTCCCTTCGGCCCGCGGCCGTAGGACGGAGGATCCATTATTATCACATCATATCGGTTTCCCCTTCTTAATTCCCTCATTACAAATTTTGTGCAGTCATCCACAAGCCACCGTACCGGTGCTTCTGAAAGGCCGGACAGCGCGGCGTTTTCCTTAGCCCAGGATACCATGCCCCTGGAGGCGTCCACATGTGTAACGCTGGCGCCGGCTGCCGCTGCTGCAAGAGTAGCGCCGCCGGTGTAGGCGAAAAGATTGAGGACCCTTACGGGGGAATTATTTCCCTCAGCTTTTAGGCGTTCAAGTCTTTTCCTGATCATTCCGTAGCTGAAATCCCAGTTTACCGCCTGCTCCGGAAATACTCCCGTATGCTTGAAGGCAAAGGGCTTAAGACGGAAACTGATCCTCCGTTTTTCGAAGGGAAGTCCGGTGCCGAGCTCATAGCCTATGTCCCAGGTATCCGGGAGATCGAAAAACTCCCATTCCCCGCCGCCCTTTGAGGAGCGGTGATATCTTGCGTTGGGATGCTTCCAGTAAGGATTGCTCCTTTCAGACTGCCAGATCACCTGAGGGTCGGGCCTTATCAGTTTATATCCGCCCCAGTCTTCCAGCTTTTCCCCGTCAGAGGTGTCGAGCACCCTGTAATCCTTCCAGTTTTCGGCAGTCCACATATATTGATCCTCCGTATAATTAAATATCAGATGTTAATTATGATAACATAAAATGGCTTATGTTGCAGTTTACCTTATATTAATAAGATTTTTGTAATAGTTTGACTGAAATTATTTATTGAGAATACATCATATTGTTGTTATACTGCAAAATAAGGTATAGAATGTCTATATACATACAATATATACGGGAGTGAGCGGTGATGAAGAGTATTATAAAGACGGCTGTTCTTGCGGCTGGATTTACGGCGGCTTTATCCATGTCGGCATTTGCTGCCGGCTGGGCAGTGGAAAATAACACATGGGTCTACTACAATAACGACGGTTCCAAGGCAGCCAATGAGTGGAAGACCAGCGCCGACGGCGGCTATTATTACCTTGACGGATGGGGCAATATGGTCACCAACAGCTTTATAGACGGAGAGCGCTATGTGGATTCCGACGGCAGGATGGTAACGTCAGGCTGGAGGCAGATAGACTCCAGATGGTATTATTTCGATTCCAACGGCAAGCTCGTCACCGATCAGTCCAAGCAGATAAACGGAGCTTATTATTTCTTTGGCGATGACGGAGAGATGCTCACCGGCTGGGTGATGGACGGAGACGGGGACTGGTATTACTGCGATCCGTCCGACGGACACATGTATGTCAATACATGGAAGAGACTTGAGGCTTCTCCTGAGATGGATGACGTTGATTCAAGCCGTGTAAACATTGAAGACGACGGCACCTACTGGTTCTACTTCAAGGCCAACGGCCGTGTGACGAGAGCGGACGGCTCCGAGGACTATGAGGAAGCTACCATAAACGGAAACAGATATGCCTTTGATCAGTGCGGCAGGATGGTGACGGGCTGGACAAAGCTTCAGGAGACCACGCCGGTGATCGCCGGATACAAGTATTATAATGACGATGAGTCTTTAGGAACCTACGGCGCAGCCCATACGGGATGGCTGTCAGCTTATCCGCCTGAGGATGAGGAGAGCCTTGGACAGGACGTGGTATGGTATTACTTTGACTACAGAGGAACTCCTTACTACGGAACGGATGTTTCCACCAGCGACAACGATGAGACTCTGGAGGCAAAGTTCAGAAGGATCACAAGGAACGGCAAGACCTATACCTATCTTTTCAACGAGCTTGGAAATCCTGTTTACGGGCTCAGGAAGGTAAGGAGATCCAACGGAGAGGTGACAAGCATGTACTTCGGAACAAGACAGGAGTGCTGCCTGCAGTACGGAGCGAAGACAGTCACGGAAGCCGATGGTACTGAATCAACATTCAGATTTGAGGACAGTGGATACGGAGCTACGGGAGTTAAGAATAACAAGCTATACTATATGGGTAAGCTTCAGAAGGCAATGGACGATTCCTACGCATACTACACCGTAGAGGGAGTGACTTATCTTGTCAGCAGATCCGGAAGCGTGGTCAAGAACCATAATTCCAAGAAGGATCCTGACGAGGTTGAGTTCAGATCCGATTCCCAGGGCAGAAGGGACGGAGGCTACGGAGAGGTTTCGGAGCTTGAGGAGCCGGTATTTGAGATCACTGAGATCTGATCCTGATCCTATGGATCTTTCCGTAATAAGGAAAACTGGATCATAATCTGTAAAAATACAAAAAAAATACAACAAACGGGTGAAAGCGCTTGCATATGCAGGCGCTTTTGTGTTATCCTATTCGAGCTGTGGCATGATAGCGATGATCCGTGAGGTTGCTTCGGACTGCAAAATCATAAGCATTCGAGGGTTTTTACGGGTAGCGAATGTCAAGACAGATCGTTGGCGACAAGTCACTGTACCAGTTAATAGTTCCGGCCGGAAGCCGGATGCCGGGAGTGGGATGTTGAAAAATACGACACACCCGACAGCGTGTACAGTCACCACTTGTCGTACTAAGTCAAAAAGTACGAATAGGAGGCGACTTTTTTTATGGCAAACCAGATCATGAGGATCACACTCAAGGCGTACGATCACACACTTGTTGATCAGTCAGCTGCAAAGATCGTAGAGAGCTGCAGGAAGACGGGCTCAGAGGTCAACGGACCTGTACCTCTTCCTACAAAGAAGGAGGTAATCACCATCCTCCGCGCTGTTCATAAGTACAAGGACAGCCGTGAGCAGTTCGAGCAGAGAACACACAAGAGGCTTATCGATGTAGTTAATCCGGGACCTAAGACCATGGATACTCTCCAGAGGCTTGATATGCCGGCAGGAGTTTACATCGATGTACAGATGAAGACTGAGGGCGAGAAGAAGAGAGCGCCTAAGAAACAGCTCATCACAAAGCCGGCAGCAAGGAAGGCTCCGGCAAGAAAGCCTGCAGGAAGGAAGCCTGCACCTAAGAAAGCTCCGGTCGAGAAGACCGAGGAGTAAGGCCGGACATCTCCGGTCATATATAAAAGGAAGCACCTTTCATCCCTGAAAGGAAACGCCGCAAGGTATAGGCGCTTTCAAGAAGTCCCGCTTACGGGGAAACCATTGGATGACTTGCTTAAGCCTTAAGGCCGCGAACTGATAAAGGGATGCGCTGGTCTTTCATGAATGCCGCAACGTTCGGCGTTCCGCTGTAGATTATTTGAGGAGGAAAAAATGAAAAAAGCAATTCTTGCTACTAAGGTAGGAATGACGCAGATCTTTGCCGAAACAGGCGAGCTCATTCCTGTAACGGTACTGCTTGCAGGTCCGTGCGTGGTAACTCAGGTCAAGACTGAGGAGACAGACGGATACAACGCAGTGCAGGTTGGATTTTCAGACTGCAGGGAGAAGCTTGTCTCAAAGCCTGAGAAGGGTATTTTTGACAAGGCAGGAGTATCAGTAAAGAGATACTTAAGAGAGTTCAGATTTGACAATGCATCCGAGTACAACGTAAAGGATGAGATCAAGGCTGACATATTCGAGGTCGGTGACAAGGTGGACGCCACTGCCATCACAAAGGGTAAGGGCTTCCAGGGTGCAGTCAAGAGACTTGGACAGCACAGAGGACCTATGAAGCACGGTTCAAAGTTCCACAGACACCAGGGTTCAAACGGACCTGCAACAACTCCTGGACGCGTTGCAAAGGGTAAGGGAATGCCTGGACACATGGGTTCAGTACAGAGGACCATACAGAATCTTGAGATCATCAGAGTCGATGCGGAGAACAATCTTCTGCTGGTTAAGGGTTCCGTTCCGGGGCCAAAGAAGTCTCTTATAACCATCAAAGAGTCTGTAAAAGCATCTAAGTGATTTGATGGAAGGAAAGGAGGACTAAGAAATGGCAAATGTATCTGTATACAATATGCAGGGCAATGAGGTCGGAACCATTGAGCTTAACGATGCCGTTTTCGGAGTAGAGGTCAATGAAAACCTTGTACACGAGGCAGTTGTGGCTCATCTTGCTAACAAGCGTCAGGGAACACAGAAGGCCAAGACAAGGTCAGAGGTATCAGGCGGCGGAAGGAAGCCTTGGAGACAGAAGGACACCGGACACGCAAGACAGGGATCGACAAGAGCACCTCAGTGGACAGGCGGCGGAGTTGTTTTCGCTCCGGTTCCAAGAGACTACTCACTGTCAATGAACAAGAAGGCAAGGAGGGCAGCATTAAAGTCAGCTCTTACAAGCCGTGTTGAGGCAGGCAAGCTCATCGTCCTTGATGAACTTAAGCTTGACGCAATAAAGACAAAGGATTTTGCAAAGGTAATGGATAACTTAAAGGTTGAGAAGGCTCTCGTAGTGCTCGACTCACTTGACAGGAACGTTATCCTTTCGGCAAGAAATATACCTACAGTCAAGACGACACAGGTAGGAACGCTTAACACATATGATGTTATGAAGTATTCAACCGTTGTCGTTACAAAGAAGGCAGTATCCGATATCGAGGAGGTATATGCATAATGGCAGCTTTAGAATACTATGATGTGATCCTGAAGCCGGTCGTTACCGAGGCTTCAATGAACGCTATGGCGGACAACAAGTACACATTCCTCGTAGCTCCTGAGGCAACAAAGTCTCAGATAAAGGAGGCTGTCGAGAAGCTTTTCCCTGGAACAAAGGTTGAGTCAGTAAATACCATGAACAGGGACGGAAAGCAGAAGAGAAGAGGCATGACCTTCGGAAAGACAAGCAAGACAAAGAAGGCCATAGTTACGCTCACGAAGGAATCAAAGCAGATAGAGATCTATCAGGGACTTTGATAAATATGCAGACATTCACTGCGACAATAAATGAAAAGGAGAAAGATTAAGTCATGGGTATAAAGACATATAAGCCTTATACACCTTCAAGAAGACAGATGTCCGGTTCTGATTTCTCAGAGATCACAAAGTTCGAGCCGGAAAAGTCACTTCTTGCCGGAAAGACAAAGACAGCCGGACGTAACAATCAGGGTAAGATAACCGTAAGACATCACGGCGGCGGAAACAGACAGAAGTACAGAATCATAGATTTCAAGAGAAATTCCAAGGACGGTATACCTGCAAAGGTAATCGGAATCGAGTATGATCCTAACAGGACGGCAAACATCGCCCTCATCTGCTATGAGGACGGCGAGAAGGCATACATCCTTGCCCCTGAGGGACTTACGGATGGAATGACGGTTATGAGCGGTCCTCAGGCTGAGGCAAGGGTTGGAAACTGCCTTCCGTTAAGCGTTATCCCTGTTGGTTCTAACATACATAACATTGAGCTCATCCCTGGAAGGGGCGGCCAGATGGTTCGTTCAGCAGGAAACTCTGCTCAGCTTATGGCTAAGGAGGGACGTTACGCTACACTGAGGCTTCCTTCAGGAGAGATGCGCATGGTTCCTATCGAGTGCCGTGCAACCATTGGAACGGTAGGAAACGGCGACCACAACCTTATCAACATCGGTAAGGCAGGACGCAAGAGACACATGGGCATCAGACCTACGGTCCGCGGTTCAGTCATGAACCCTAACGACCATCCACACGGAGGCGGAGAGGGACGTGCTCCTATCGGACGTCCGGGACCTTGCACACCATGGGGCAAGCCTGCACTTGGATTAAAGACCAGGAAGAGAAAGAAGTCTTCAAATAAGCTTATCGTAAGAAGACGTGATGGCAGAGCCATTAAATAATAGAGGAGGATAAAGGATATGTCACATCGTTCATTGAAAAAGGGACCATTTGCCGACGCATCTCTTTTAAAGAAGGTTGATGCGATGAACGCTTCGGGACAGAAGTCAGTAATCAAGACATGGTCAAGACGTTCTACTATCTTCCCGCAGATGGTAGGCCTCACGATCGCCGTACATGACGGCAGAAAGCATGTTCCTGTATTTATCACTGAGGACATGGTAGGACACAAGTTAGGCGAGTTCGTTGCAACCAGGACCTTCAGGGGCCATGGCAAGGACGAAAAGAAGACAGGCAGATAAGTTAAGCGTGAAAGGAGGATTCTAAAATGGCAAAGGGACATAGATCACAGATAAAAAGAGAAAGAAATGCCGTTAAGGATTTGAGACCGCGCGCTAAGCTTTCTTATGCCAGAGTGCCGGTCCAGAAGGCATGCTTTGTACTGGACGCTATCAGAGGCAAGGATCTTGATACCGCTCTCGGTATCCTGACATACAGCCCGAGATATGCTTCTTCCGTAATCAAGAAGCTGCTTGAATCAGCAGCAGCCAATGCTGAAAACAACAACAATATGGACAGGGCTTCCCTCTATGTGGCTGAGTGCTACGCAAGCGATGCACCTACCATGAAGAGGATACAGCCGAGAGCTCAGGGTAGAGCTTATCGTATCTTTAAGCGTACGAGCCATATTACAGTCGTATTGGACGAGAAGAAGTGATTTAGGAGGAAAGCATGGGACAGAAAGTTAATCCACACGGTCTCAGAGTCGGCGTTATCAAAGACTGGGATTCCAGATGGTATGCAGACGGCAGGGATTTTGCCGACAATCTTATAGAAGATTACAATATAAGAAAGTTCCTCAAGAAAAAGCTTGAAGCAGCAGCTATCTCCAAGATCGATATCGAGAGAACTGCTGACAGGGTTAAGATCATCATCTACACAGCTAAGCCGGGAATCGTTATCGGAAAGGGCGGAGCTGAGATCGACAAGCTTAAGGCTGAGGTTCAGAAGTACACAGACAAGAAGCTTCTTATCGACATCAAGGAGATAAAGAGGCCGGATAAGGACGCTCAGCTGGTGGCTGAATCCATCGCTGCACAGCTTGAGAACCGTGCGTCATTCAGACGTGCAGTTAAGCAGTCCATACAGAGGACAATGAAGGCAGGAGCTCTCGGAGTAAAGGCAGCCGTAAGCGGACGTCTTTCAGGCGCGGACATCGCCCGTTCAGAGTTCTACTCAGAGGGAACCATACCTCTTCAGACCATCAGAGCTGACATCGACTACGGCTTTGCTGAGGCAGATACAACCTACGGAAAGCTTGGCGTCAAGGTATGGATCTACAAGGGAGAGATCCTTCCGAAGAAAAAGACAGAAGGGAGCGATAGATAATCATGTTAATGCCAAAGAGAACAAAATATCGTAAGCAGCAGCGTGGTTCCATGAAGGGCGAAGCTCACAGAGGAAATAAGATCTCCAACGGTGAGTTCGGTCTTGTCGCTACCGAGTCATGCTGGTTAAAGTCAAATCAGATAGAGGCAGCCAGAGTTGCCATGACACGTTACATCAAGCGTGGCGGACAGGTATGGATCAAGGTATTCCCTGACAAGCCTGTTACTTCCAAGCCTATCGGAGTACGTATGGGTTCAGGAAAGGGTGCCGTTGACCACTATGTTGCAGTTGTAAAGCCGGGACGCGTTCTTTTCGAGATCGCCGGAGTTCCTGAGGATACAGCGCGTGAGGCACTGCGTCTTGCAATGCATAAGTTACCGCTTACATGCAAGATCGCATCTAAAGCAGATTTGGAGGGCGGTGATACGAATGAAAAGTAAGAAGTATTTGGAAGAGCTTATCGCTAAAGACGTACAGGCTTTAAACGAGGAACTCGTATCAGCCAAAAAAGAGCTTTTCAATTTGAGGTTCCAGAACGCTACCAACCAGCTCGACAATACGGCAAGGATCAAGGAAGTGCGCAGGAACATTGCCCGTATCAAGACGGTCATCGCTGCAAAGCAGAAGGCAGAATAATCAAAGGAAAGGAGAGCATTAACCGTGGAAAGAAATCTTAGAAAGACACGTACCGGTAAGGTAGTTAGCAATAAGATGGACAAGACCATTACTGTTGCTATTGAAGACAATGTTAAACATCCTTTGATCGGTAAGATCGTCAAGAAGACATATAAGCTCAAGGCTCACGATGAGAATAATGAGTGCAATGAGGGCGATATAGTAGAAGTAATGGAGACAAGACCTCAGTCCAAGACCAAGAGATGGAGATTGGTGAGGGTAGTCGAGAAGGCCAGATAATCAGAGAAAGGAGTCACATTATGGTACAGCAGGAATCCAGACTTAAGGTCGCTGACAATACCGGTGCTAAGGAACTCCTTTGCATCAGAGTATGCGGCGGCTCGACAAGAAGATACGCTCGTATCGGAGACGTGATCGTGGCATCCGTTAAGGACGCAACTCCGGGCGGCGTTGTTAAGAAGGGCGATGTTGTCAAGGCAGTGGTTGTCCGTACTGTCAACAAGACACGCAGGGCAAACGGAGCATATATCCGTTTCGATGAGAATGCAGCGGTTATAATCAAGGACGACAAGACGCCGAGAGGAACCCGTATATTTGGGCCGGTAGCAAGAGAGCTCCGTGATCATCAGTTCATGAAGATCGTATCCCTTGCTCCGGAAGTATTATAAGGAGGACCACCCTATGTTGAAGATCAAGAAGGACGATATGGTAAGAATAATCGCCGGCAAGGACAAGGGAAAAGAAGGCAAGGTCCTCAGAGTTGATACGGCAAAGCACACTGTGCTCGTTGAGGGCTGCAACATGATAACAAAGCATGCAAAGCCAAGCATGGCTGATCCTCAGGGCGGCATAATCAAGAAGGAGGCTCCGCTTGATATATCAAACGTAGTTCTTCTTCATGAGGGACAGCCGACCAAGGTCGGATTCAAGATCGAGGACGGCAAGAAGGTACGTGTTGCAAAGAAGACCGGCAAGGTAATAGCTTGATAGAAAGGAGGAAAAAACTGTGGCCAGATTAAGAGAGATCTATAACAATGAGATCAAGGACGCAATGGTAAAGAAGTTCGGCTACAAGAACCCGATGGAGATACCTAAGCTTGAGAAGATAGTTATCAACATGGGCGTAGGCGAGGCCAAGGATAATGCCAAGGTTTTGGACTCTGCTGTCAAGGACATGGAGATCATCTCGGGACAGCATGCTGTCGTTACCAAGGCAAAGAAGTCAGTTGCAAACTTCAAGATCCGTGAGGGAATGCCTATCGGATGCAAGGTCACGCTTCGCGGCGAGAAAATGTATGATTTTGCCGACAGGCTTATCAATCTTTCACTTCCGAGAGTCCGTGACTTCAGGGGAGTAAACCCTAACTCATTCGACGGAAGAGGAAACTATGCTCTTGGACTTAAGGAGCAGCTCATATTCCCTGAGATCGAGTTTGACAAGGTCGACAGGACAAGAGGTATGGATATCATCTTTGTTACAACGGCAAAGACTGATGAGGAAGCAAGAGAGCTGTTGAGACTGTTCAACATGCCTTTTGCCAAGTAAGAAGGAGCGGTAAGACATGGCAAAAACTTCTATGAAAATAAAGCAGCAGCGCCCTGCAAAGTTCTCAACGAGAGCTTATAACAGATGCAAGATCTGCGGAAGGCCGCACGCTTATTTAAGAAAGTACGGCATCTGCCGTATCTGCTTCAGGGAGCTTGCATATAAGGGCGAGATACCTGGAGTAAAGAAGGCAAGCTGGTAATTTTTAAAAATAAAGGATATCACATTTAGGAAAGGAAAAGAAAAATGAGTGATCCAATAGCAGATATGCTTACGAGAATCCGTAACGCTAACATGCGTAAGCATGACACAGTCGATGTACCGGCATCAAAGATGAAGATCGCCATCGCAGACATCCTTGTAAACGAGGGATATATCGAGAAGTATGAGATCGTTGGCGAGGGCATTAAGAGAACCATCAGAATAACCTTAAAGTATAGTGCAAACAAGACTGAGAGAGTTATTTCAGGTCTTAAGAAGATCTCCAAGCCGGGCTTAAGAGTATACGCAGGCAAGGAGAATATGCCAAAGGTTCTCGGCGGACTCGGAATAGCTATCGTTTCTACCAATGAGGGCGTGATCACCGATAAGGAAGCACGCAAGAGAGGCGTCGGCGGAGAGGTCCTCTGCTTCATCTGGTAATATCTGAAAACGTGTCATTATGACACGACAATCTAAGAAGGAGGAAAATCAAATGTCACGAATAGGAAGAATGCCGGTGCCTGTACCGGCAGGTGTTACCGTAACGGTAGGAGACGGCAACACAGTGACCGTAAAGGGCCCTAAGGGAGAGCTCACAAGGACATTCGCCCACGAGCTCGGTATTGAGGTAAAGGACGGAGAGGTAGTTGTTACACGTCCTAATGACCTTAAGAGGATCAAGGCTCTTCACGGACTTACAAGATCACTTATACACAATATGGTAGTCGGAACCTCAGAGGGCTATGAGAAGGTCCTTGAGATCAACGGTGTAGGTTACAGGGCCGCAAAGCAGGGCAAGGTGCTTACACTGAACCTTGGATATTCACATCCTGTAGAGATGACCGATCCTGAAGGTATCGAGACTGTCTGCGACGGACAGAACAAGATAATCGTAAAGGGCATCTCAAAAGAGAAGGTTGGACAGTATGCAGCCGAGATCCGTACCAAACGTCCGCCTGAGCCATATAAGGGCAAGGGTATCAAGTATGCTGAGGAGCATATCAGACGTAAGGTCGGCAAGACAGGTAAGAAGTAATCTAAGGAGAGTATAAGATGATTAATAAAGTGTCTAAGAGCGAGATTCGCAGGAAGAAGCATGCAAGGCTCCGCAATCATATCTCCGGTACGGCCGAGAGACCTCGTCTTTGCGTGTTCAGAAGCAATAATCATATGTATGCTCAGATTATCGATGATACTGTGGGAAATACCATCTGCGCAGCATCAACACTTGATAAGGCCGCTAAGGAGCTTGAGCATACTGATACAGTAGAAGCAGCAGCATTTGTCGGAAAGGCTATCGCAGAGAAGGCCATCGAAAAGGGCATCAAGCAGGTGGTATTCGACAGAGGCGGATTCATTTACCACGGTAAGGTTCAGGCGCTTGCAGATGCGGCACGTGAAGCCGGCCTTGAATTCTAAGGGAGGAAGGAACAATATGAAAAGAGAAATTATCGATCCTAAGTCATTAGAATTAAACGACAAGGTCGTAGCCATCAAGCGTGTATCAAAGACTGTCAAGGGCGGACGTACCATGAGATTCCAGGCTCTTGTAGTCGTAGGAGACGGAAACGGACATGTAGGCGCAGGCATCGGCAAGGCTGCCGAGGTACCTGAGGCTATCAGAAAGGGTAAGGAGTCAGCAATGAAGAACCTTGTCTCCATACCTCTTGATAAGAACAAGTCAGTACCTCACGACTTTACGGGAATCTACGGAAGCGCTACCGTTCTCTTAAAGAGAGCTCCGGAAGGTACCGGTGTTATCGCCGGCGGACCTGCCCGTGCGGTTATAGAGCTTGCAGGAATTAAGAACATTCGTACTAAGGCTCTTGGCTCAAACAACAAGGTAAACTGCGTACTTGCAACCATTAACGGACTTACTTCCATGAAGACTCCTGAGCAGTATGCTGCCTTAAGAGGCAAGACAGTAGGCGAGATACTTGGTTGATAGGGAGGTCAAAAGAGATGGCAGAAAAATTAAAGGTAACTCTTATCAAGTCTCCTATCGGCGCAGTGCCTAAAAACGCTAAAACTGTAGCCGCACTTGGTCTTCGCAAGATCAATTCTACCAATGAGCTTCCTGACAACGCAGCCGTTAGAGGCATGCTCAGACAGGTTGCACACATGGTTAAAGTAGAAGAGCTTTGATCGGAGGTAAAAAATGGAATTATCAAATTTAAGACCGGCTGAGGGTTCAAAGCATAAGGCTAACTTCAGAAAGGGCCGCGGTACCGGATCCGGAAACGGCAAGACAGCAGGTTACGGACATAAGGGACAGAAGGCCCGTTCAGGAGCTCCAAGACCGGGATTCGAGGGAGGCCAGATGCCTCTTTACAGAAGACTTCCAAAGAGAGGCTTCACGAACAGGAACAGGATCGACTATGCTGAGCTTAATGTTGCAAGACTCAACGCATTTGAGGACGGCGTGACAGTGGATGTGGAGACACTCTGCACCATGGGCATCATAAAGGACTTAAAGAGCGGACTTAAGATACTTGGCGGAGGCGAGCTTTCTAAGAAGCTTAACGTCAAGGCAAACGCTTTCTCAGAGTCGGCAAGACAGAAGATAGAGGCTGCAGGCGGTACTTGTGAGGTAATCTGATATGTGGAATCTTCTGAAAAATGCGTGGAAAGTAGTAGAGGTACGTAAGAAGATACTTTATACCCTGATGATACTTGTGGTCATCAGATTCGGTTCGGTACTTCCGGTACCCGGAGTGAATACCGGGTACTTTGCAGACCTGCTCGGAAATCTGAGCGGTACAGACGCATTCGGATGGTTCAATGCAATGACCGGTGGATCTTTTGAAGATCTATCGATCTTTGCGTTAAGTATAACACCTTATATAACTTCATCCATCATCATGCAGCTCCTCACGATAGCGATACCGAAGCTTGAGGAACTGCAGAAGGACGGAGAAGAGGGCAGAAAGAAGATCGCGGAATATACAAGATATGTCACCGTTGCGCTGGCGCTTATCGAATCCACGGCCATGGCTGTAGGATTTGGAGGACGCGGATTGCTGTATGATTACAACGCGGTAAGCATTATAGTCTGCATAGTAACGATGACAACGGGATCTGCCCTTTTGATGTGGTTCGGCGAGAGGATAAACGACAAGGGTATAGGAAACGGTATATCCATAGTGCTCCTGTTCAATATCCTTTCATCACTGCCGGACGATCTTATTTCGCTGTTCAATACCTTTGTAAGGAATGACAACATAGCGGTGGGCGTGGTAATGGCGCTTATAGTAGCGGCATGCATCGCGGCGCTTTTCATTTTCACGATAGTATTGAACGACGCCAAGAGAGTGATACCGGTACAGTATTCGAGGAAGATACAGGGAAGGAGACAGGTAGGCGGCAACGGCTCCAATATACCTTTAAAGGTCAATACCGCCGGCGTAATGCCTGTAATATTCGCCTCCTCCCTTATGTCGATACCGTCTATAATAAGCCAGTTCTTTAATGTGGATTATTCGACCATAGGCGGAAAGATACTCATGGTCATGACCTCGACATACTGGTGCAGGGCCGATTATCCATGGGCTAATATAGGACTTGTGATATATCTCCTTTTAGTATACGCATTCGCGTATTTCTATACGAGCATCACATTCAATCCGCTTGAGGTCGCCAACAACATGAAAAAGGGCGGCGGCTTCATTCCGGGATTAAGGCCTGGAAAGCAGACCAGCGACTATCTCAGCAATCTGCTTAAGTATGTGATATTTATAGGAGCTACGGGCTTAAGCATAGTTGCCATCGTGCCTATCGCGGCATCAGGCATATTCGGACTGAGCCACCTGTCGTTTACGGGAACATCGCTCATAATCATCACATCAGTTATAATCGAAACGCTGAAATCACTCGAATCACAGCTTCTGGTAAGGAATTATAAAGGGTTCCTGAACGAGTAAGGGGTACGGTATGAAGATCGTAATGTTAGGAGCACCGGGTGCCGGAAAGGGTACTCAGGCGGTCAATATAGCAAAGGAATATAACATTCCGCATATAAGCACGGGAGATATATTCAGGGCAAACATCAAAAATCAGACTGAGCTCGGCATGAAGGCAAAGGAGTATATGGATAAGGGGGCGCTGGTCCCTGATGAGATAACCATAGGCATGCTCTTAAGCCGCATAGCTGATAAGGACTGCGACAACGGTTTTGTATTGGACGGGTTCCCTCGTACGATACCTCAGGCTGAATCACTTAAAAAGGCCCTTAAGGAGCAGGGAGCCAAGATAGACTGCGCAGTAGATATCGAGGTTCCGGATGAGGACATAATTAACAGGATGTCCGGAAGACGCTCATGCCCTAACTGCGGAGGCACCTACCATGTAACGTTCAATCCTCCTAAGCAGGAAGGCATATGCGATGCCTGCGGCACTGAGCTTGTACAGAGGGCTGACGATAAGCCTGAGACAGTGCTTCAGAGGCTTAAGACCTATCACGAGCAGACCCAGCCGCTCATTGAATTTTATGAAAATGAGGGAGTGCTGGTGACCGTTGACGGTACGAAAAAGCCTTCAGAGGTGCTTGAGGATATTTTAGGAGCGCTTAAATAAATGGTTACTATCAAGTCTGATCATGAAGTACAGCTGATGAGGGAAGCCGGGCTGATCCTTGCAAAGGTCCATAAGGAGCTTGAAGGCGTTATAAAGCCCGGCATAAGCACCCTTGATATCGACAGGGCCTGTGAAAAGCTCATAAGGAGCCACGGCTGCCTGCCGTCATTTAAGGGGTATGCCGGATTTCCTGCCTCAGCCTGTGTATCAGTCAACGAAGAGGTCGTACACGGCATACCTTCGGATGACAGGATACTAAAGGAAGGGGATATAGTTTCGGTAGATACCGGAGTTATCTGGAAGGGCTGGCAGTCGGATGCCGCAAGGACACATGCCGTAGGGAAAATTTCAGGAGAGCATCAGGATCTTATAGACCGCACAAGGGAAAGCTTCTTTGTCGGAATCAAGGCAGCGGTGGCTGGCAATCACGTGGGTGATATAGGACGCGCCGTTGAGGATTATATCAGCCAGTTCGGTTACGGAATTGTTGAGGACCTTGTGGGTCATGGAATCGGACAGGAAATGCACGAGGAGCCTGAGGTACCTAACTTTGTCACGGCAAGAAGGGGCATAAGGCTCAGGAAAAACATGACCATAGCCGTCGAGCCTATGATCAACCTCGGCACCTATGCCGTGGAGGAGCTGGATAACGGCTGGACCTTTGTGACGGTGGACAGAAAATATTCGGCCCACTACGAAAATACCATTTTGATAAGAGAAGGCGAACCGGAGGTATTGTCACTCCTTCCGGAAGAAAAGAAATTATACGGAGTTTTATAAGGGAGGTAAGGATGTCTAAAGCAGACGTCATTGAACTTGAAGGTACCGTAATAGAAAAACTTCCTAACGCAATGTTCTCGGTAGAACTTGAGAACGGACATCACGTACTGGCTCACATAAGCGGAAAACTGCGCATGAATTACATAAGGATCCTTCCGGGTGACAAGGTCACGCTCGAAATGAGTCCGTATGACCTTTCAAAGGCCAGGATCATATGGAGAGACAAGTAATAAGGTGTGAATCAAAAAAAACACATGAAACCGGCCATGCCGGATAAATGTAGCCCTTGCAGCGATCAGAAATAATTGATATAATGCTATGGCAACTTTATCCGGGATGGGTTTAGTGTGTCATAAAAGAAGGGAGATTGTAATGAAAGTCAGATCTTCAGTAAAACCTATATGCGAAAAGTGTAAGGTAATCAAGAGAAAGGGTGTAATCAGGATAATCTGTGAGAACCCTAAACACAAACAGAGACAAGGTTAATTAAGGAGGAAAAGCATGGCTCGTATCGCAGGCGTGGACCTTCCGAGAGAAAAGCGCGTAGAGATCGGTCTTACCTATATCTATGGTATCGGCCGTCCATCATCACAGCGCATCCTTAAGGAGGCAAATGTAGATCCGGATACACGTGTCAAGGATCTTACGGACGATGAGGTCAAGAGACTGGCAGAGGTTATCGCAGAGACTCAGGTGGTTGAGGGTGATCTCAGGAGAGAAATCGCTACAAACATCAAGAGGCTTCAGGAGATAGGCTGCTATCGCGGAATCCGTCACAGAAAGGGACTTCCGGTTCGCGGACAGAAAACAAAGACAAACGCGCGTACAAGGAAGGGTCCTAAGAAGACAGTAGCAAACAAGAAGAAGTAAGCAAGAGATCTGTATCTTTTGCGGGCAGGAGCCGTGAAGCCGCAGGATGGGTATCCGCTAAGAGGAAATACCTTACTGGCGGATTTATGTATGCGGTACATACGGTTAAACTGGCCGGAGGACATATGGAGATCAGCTTCAAATGTGGATTTGGAAATGTTCTTTGTATTTCCGTCCGGGACTTAATGAAGAAAGTAGGTTAGTTTGATATGGCAAAGAAAGTGTCAGCTGGCGCTAAAAAGATAACGAAAAAGCGCGTTAAAAAGAACGTTGAACACGGCCAGGCACACATCCAGGCATCCTTCAACAACACAATAGTTACTCTGACGGATGCTGCAGGCAATGCTTTATCATGGGCAAGTGCAGGCGGCCTGGGATTCAGAGGTTCAAGGAAATCTACTCCATATGCAGCGCAGGTAGCTGCAGAGACTGCTGTTAAGGCAGCCTTAGTGCATGGTTTAAAGACAGTAGATGTTATGGTAAAGGGTCCTGGTTCAGGACGTGAGGCTGCGATCAGAGCACTCGCAGCTGCCGGTCTGCAGGTGACCAGCATTAAGGATGTGACACCGGTTCCTCATAACGGTTGTCGCCCACCAAAGCGTAGAAGAGTCTGATTTTGGAGGTTAAAAATGGCAGTAGATAGAGTTCCTGTTCTTAAAAGATGCAGATCCCTTGGCCTGGATCCTGTATATTTAGGAATCGACAAAAAATCCAACAGAAAATCTGTTCATCAGCAGAGGAAGCTTTCTGAGTACGGAACACAGCTCCGCGAGAAGCAGAAGGCAAAGTTCATATACGGCGTATTAGAGAAGCCGTTCCGCAACTACTATGCCAAGGCAGAGAGAAAGCCTGGCCAGACAGGCGAGAACCTTATGGTCATGCTTGAGACCCGTCTTGACAACGTGATCTTCCGCCTTGGATGGGCCCGTACAAGAAGAGAGGCAAGACAGATCGTTGACCACAAGGATATCCTTATCAACGGCAAGCAGGTCAATATCCCTTCATACGCTGTAAAGGCTGGGGACATCATCGAGGTAAAGGAAAAGAAGAAGTCTTCACAGCGCTTCAAGGATATCATTGAGGTTACAGGCGCACGCCTCGTTCCTGAGTGGTTGGAGTCAGATAAGGAAGAGCTTAAAGGACGCGTTATTGAGCTTCCTAAGAGAGAAGCTATCGATGTTCCTGTCGATGAGATGGCTATAGTCGAGCTGTACTCCAAGTAATAATGCATCCGTATATTTCTTGCTTATTCGTTCTAGGGAAGGAGGAACAGCGGTACGTTTTGTAATGTACCGGCTTCATAAAACGCATGTTCGATTTTGAAAAGCCAAACATTGAGATCGTGGAGATCTCAGAAGATAAAAAATACGGCAAGTTCGTATGCGAGCCTCTTGAGAGAGGATATGGCATAACCCTCGGCAATTCACTGAGGCGCATAATGCTCTCATCCCTTCCGGGGACAGCCGTAAGCCGTATTAAGATCGACGGTGTAGTCCATGAGTTCTCATCTATCCCGGGTGTGAAGGAAGACGTAACGGAGATAGTAATGAATGTCAAGGAGCTGGCCATCAGGAATTCAAGCAGTGACAACCAGCCTAAGACAGCATATATCGAAGCTTCCGGAGAGGGGATCGTCAGGGCTTCAGACATCAAGGTCGATCAGGATATAGAGATCATGAATCCTGATCAGGTGATCGCAACCTTAAGCGGTCCTGATGCCAAGCTCAATATGGAACTGACGATCGTTAACGGACGCGGATATGTCGGTGCGGATAAAAACAAATCAGAGGATGCTCCAATAGACAGCATCGCCATAGATTCAATATTCACACCGGTAGAGCGTGTCAACATGACGGTAGAAAACACGCGTGTCGGCCAGCAGACCGATTTCGACAAGCTTACTCTCGATGTCTGGACAAACGGCACTATCAAGCCTGATAATGCAGTGAGCCTTGCCGCAAAGGTTTTAAGTGAACACTTGAGCCTGTTCATCGATCTTTCAGAGGATGCAAAGACAGTTGTTGTCATGACTGAAAAGGAAGATGATGAAAAGAGCAAGATCCTTGATATGAACATCGACGAGCTGGAGCTTTCGGTCAGGTCGTATAACTGCCTTAAGAGGGCAGGCATCAACACTGTCGAAGAGCTTTGCTCAAAGACACCTGACGATATGATGAAGGTCAGGAACTTAGGCCGCAAGTCCCTTGAGGAGGTGCTTGCTAAGCTTAAGGAGCTTGGACTTTCACTCAGTGATCAGGAAGAAATCTGATCAGGCCTATGCTTATCCCATTGATAAGACCGCAGGCACAATAGGAGGAAAAACAAAATGGCAATGTACAGAAAACTCGGTAAGACAGCTTCACAGAGAAAGGCTCTCCTGAGAAATCAGGTTACACAGCTTCTTTACCGTGGAAAGATAGTTACAACTGAGGCCAGGGCAAAGGAGATTCGCAAGATCGCAGAAAAGCTTATTGCACTCGGCATCAGGGAAAAGGACAACTTTGAAGAGGTTTCCGTTAAGGCAAAGGTCGCAAAGAAGGATGCCGACGGTAAGAGAGTAAAGGAAGTCAGAGAGATCAACGGCAAGCAGAAGAAGGTAACTGTTTACGAGGAAGTTGAAAAGACGATAAAGAAGGATAAGCCTTCAAAGCTTCATGCAAGACGTCAGATCCTTTCAGTGCTTTATGACGTTACAGAGGTTCCTGCAAAGGGTCCTGGACGCAAGGCAGGCACAAAGAAGGCAGACATCGTAAACAAGATCTTTGATGAGTACGGCGCAAAGTACGCTGGAAGAAACGGCGGATATACACGTATCGTCAAGATCGGACAGCGTAAGGGCGATGCTGCAATGGAAGTTCTTATCGAGCTTGTTTGATCTGAAACAAAGGTAATTTAAAACCATAATAGGCCGCAGGGCCTGTCAAAAGGATGGAGGGGAAACTCTCCATCCTTTCTTGCTAAAGATTATTTTTTATTATAATATAATCTGTACGTTATAGTTAAGGAGGACTGGTCATGGCATATGCTGATGAAGTATTTATAAAGATGTGCAGGGATATCCTAAGCAGCGGTCAGGATACAACCGGTGAAAAAGTAAGACCGCACTGGGAGGACGGTACGCCGGCGTATACCATCAAAAAATTCGGTATATGTAACCGTTATGACCTGAAAAAAGAATTTCCTGCCCTGACCTTAAGGCGTACAGCCGTTAAGACCGCAACGGAGGAGATCCTTTGGATATGGCAGAGAAAATCCAACAATATACATGATCTTGACGCACATATCTGGGATGAATGGGCGGATGCAGACGGAAGCATAGGCAAGGCCTACGGATATCAGATGGGCATAAAGCACCAGTATAAGGAGGGAATGTTCGATATGGTGGACAGAGTGCTGTTCGACCTTAAAAACAACCCTTACAGCAGGCGCATCATGACAAACATTTATAATTTTCAGGATCTGCATGAGATGAATCTCTATCCCTGCGCCTACAGCATGACCTTTAACTGCACTAAGAACAATGAGACCGGAAAGCTTGTGCTTAATGCGGTGCTGAATCAGAGATCCAATGATGTTCTTGCGGCAAATAACTGGAACGTGGTGCAGTACGCCGTGCTTATGCATATGATGGCACAGGTGAGCGATATGGAGGTCGGAGAGCTTGTACATATGATCGCCGATGCTCATATCTATGACAGGCATGTTCCGATAATAAAGGAGCTGATATCAAGAGAGACCTATCCGGCGCCTAAGTTTGAGCTTAATCCTGAGATCAGGAATTTTTATGATTTTACCAAGGATGATGTTACCGTAACGGATTATGTGACCGGAGAACAGATCAGGAACATCCCTATAGCCATCTGACGATATGAAGATAATAGTAAATATAAATAAAGAACGCGGAATAGGCTGCGACGGAGAGCTTTTAGTCAATATTCCGGAGGATATGAAGTATTTCCGTAAGACCACCTCAGGAGGCGTGGTCATAATGGGAAGAAAGACCCTTCTCAGCTTTCCAGGGCAGAAGCCCCTTAAGGGCAGGATAAACATAGTCCTTACATCGGATCCTTCAAGGATAGACTCTGAAAGCAGGGATGGAGCGGACCTCTGTCTTGGCGAAGCCGAAGCGTTAAGAGAAGCTGAGAGGCTTAAAAACATATATTTAAGCAATCTCGATAAGGCAGCTAAGGGAGCAAAGGCCTCGGAAATGGAGACCGTCCTTATTTTTGCCGGGACAAAGGAAGCGGCATTAAAGGAAGCGTACATGATCTCAGGCGGAGATGACGGCATGGGGGACAGCCATGTATTCGTCATAGGCGGCGCATCAATATATGACCTGTTCCTTGACTGCTGCGATACCTGCCTGATCACTGAAAATGACGCGGATTATAAGGCCGACAGATTCTTCCCGGATCTTAAGGCGGATGGCGGCTGGGAGCTTGCTGAAAAGGGTGAAACAAAGGAACATGAAGGAATTCATTACAGCTTTGATATATATAAAAGGAGAGGCAGTGACTGATATTGATCAGGCTTGATAAATATTTGAGCGAGGCCGGAAAAGGAACGAGGACTGAAGTAAAAAAACTCATCTCCGGAGGCAGGGTATGGGTTTCGGGCAGTCAGGTCAAAGATCCGGCGTATAAAATAGACGAAGATAACGATCAGGTGACAATAGACGGCGAAGATGTCAGGTATCTCGCCATGGAATATTACATGCTTAATAAACCAAAGGGAGTTGTATCCGCCACAAGAGATTCAAGGAAGGGTAACGTCTGCGTAACGGATCTTATTCATGAAAGGATCAGAAAGGATCTGTTCCCGGTGGGCAGGCTCGACAAGGATACGGAGGGACTGTTGATCATAACCAATGACGGAGAGCTGGCTCACAGGCTGCTGTCGCCAAAAAAACACGTGGATAAGACATATTATGCGGAGCTTGACAAAAGGCTTACGGGAGAGGCGGCGTCGAGACTCATGGAGGGAGTTGACATAGGGGATGAAAAGCCCACGCTTCCCTGCGTGATAAGCAGACTGTCGGATACGACATGCTTTATAACCATCAGGGAAGGAAGATATCATGAGATAAAGCGCATGTTCAAGACGGAAGGACTGCACGTGGAGGAGCTTAGGCGCATATCCATGGGGCCGCTTGCTCTGGATCCCTCGTTGGGACCGGGGGAATACAGGCCTCTTACTGAGGAAGAGATAAGCATGCTTAAGGATTTTGACAGGACCGATGGAGAATGATATGCAGGAAGTATATAAGGACTATATGGTGAGAGCCACGGCTATGGATGGTGAGATCAGAGCCTTTGCGGTGACGTCTAAGGACACGGTGGAGACCGCAAGGCAGATACATGATACATATCCTACGGCTACGGCGGCGCTGGGCAGACTGCTTTCGGCAGGACTTATGATGGGCGCCGACATGAAGGACGACGATGATCTGATAACGGTAAAGATAGACTGCCAGGGGCCTATAAAGGGGCTTTTGGCAACGGCTGACAGGAACGGCCATGTAAAGGGCTATGTATCCAATCCTGCGGTGGATCTGCCGCCAAACGATAAGGGCAAGCTTGATGTGGGAGGCGCTCTTGACCTTGGAGTCCTGTCTGTAATAAAGGACATAGGGCTGAAGGAGCCTTATATAGGACAGACAATACTTATAACAGGCGAGATAGCCGAAGACATAACCTACTACTATGCGACCTCTGAGCAGATCCCTTCATCGGTGGCCTTGGGCGTTCTGATGAATAAGGATAATACGGTCAGACAGGCCGGAGGGTTCATGATACAGCTTATGCCGGGAGCCGGGGATGAGACAGCTGAGGCCCTTGAAAAAAAGATAGGAGAGATAGACGGCATAACCTCGATGCTCGATAAGGGCATGTCCCCTGAGGATATCCTTACATATATCCTGGGGGATTTCGGACTCAGGATCAATGAAAGGACGGACTGCTCCTACAGGTGCGACTGCAGCAGGGAAAGGGTATTAAGAGCCCTGTTAAGCATTGGAAAAAAGGACCTTGAGGAGATGATAGAGGAAAATAAGGACGTGGAAATGGAATGCCATTTCTGCGGCAGGAAATATATCTTTACCCCGGAGGAACTTAAGGAGCTTGTAAAGGAAGCTGAAATTTAGTATCATACGATATGGGCGAGCGGAAATCCTGGCCGCGAGTTTATCTATGATAAAAAAGGAATATATAAAGCATATGGTAATAGCAGCCGGTGTTACAGCATCGGTTGCTTTTTATATATTTGGAAATGGCATTGAGGGAAAAACAAAAAGCGAAGGAATAGTATTTGAAAAGCTCACAAAAGAGGGCGCAGCCGGAGAAACAGGAGATCCTGAAGGCGCAGAAAATGCAAAAGGAACCACGGGATCCGAAAACGGAAGCATATCCCTTGAGGAAGGGTTTACCGATAAGCAGAAACAGGAGCTTGAAGAGATATTTTCCGAGGCGCTTAATAGCACCCTGAAAGAGGAGGTGAGCTCGGCCTTAAGAGAAGAGATGCTGAAGCTCGGGGAGGAAGGCTATCTTGAAAGGGCAAAGAACGAGGCCGAGAGTCTGATGGCCAGGGAGGCTGAGGAAAAAAGTGGGATGGTGGATATAAATACCGCAGGCGTCGAAGAGCTTATGAAGCTGGAGGGAATAGGTGAAAAGAGGGCGGCGGACATAATAAGTTACAGGGAGACAATGGGAGGCTTCAATTCAATAGAGGAGCTGATGAACGTAAGCGGCATAAAGGAGGCTGTTTTCAACAGGATAAAAGATAAGATATATGTATAAAAATACATTAATATGATATACTTACTGTTACAGGCCCGCGGATAATTGGGATCAACATTTTTATTATCAAAACCGCGGGATTTTATGTTGAAGACATTTTCAGGAGGTTTCCATGACAGAAAATTATACCGGTGAGGACAGGGGATTTAAAAGCGACATAAAGATCGCGGACGACGTTATAGGATATATCGCCGTGCTTGCGGCGTCAGATGTCGACGGAGTTGCCGGTATGGCAGGAACTGCCACGGATGATCTGGCAGCTGTGTTCAGAAGCAAAAATATAAAAAAGGGCATCAAGACCATAGTTCAGGATGAGGATGTCAGATTTTCACTTGCCATAATCGCCGAGTATGGATGCAACATACCGGAGGTGTGCAGGGCAGTGCAGGATAAGGTAAGGACAACAGTTGAAAACATGACTGGATTTACCGTCAGCGAGGTCGATGTGACCATAGCTGGCATAAAGGTGCCGGAGAACGTTTAAATATGACTAAGCATGAATTAAGAGAAGAGATATTCAAGGCCGTATTCAGCATTGATGCGCAGAAGGAGGCATCCGGTGACAGGGATATCTCGGATATAGTAGAAAAATATATCACGGATTCCTGTGATGCCGAGCTTACCGATGAGGAGGCGGACCTCATCTATACCAAGGCGGCCGAAATAGGCAGCATGCTTGAGGAGCTTGATGAGGATATAGATTCGGTGGCAAGGGGCTGGAAGACAAACCGCATGGGCAAGGCCGAGCTGAATATCTTAAGGATCGCGATATATGAGATAAAATACGATGAAAGCGTACCTGTCAAGGTGGCTATCAACGAAGCCGTCGAGCTCGCAAAGGAATATTGCAACGCTGATGCGCCGGCATTCATAAACGGTATGCTCGCGCATTTTGTGTGACGCAGGAACAGGGATTTAAAATCAGGATGTCCGGAGCATATACGGTCTCACAGATCACAAACTACATAAAGAATCTGTTCGAACGGGATTATGTTTTAAACAGGATCTCTGTCAGCGGAGAGATATCAAATTGCCGGTATCACAGCAACGGCAATATCTATTTTACCCTTAAGGACAGCACGGCTCAGCTTAACTGCATCATGTTTGCAAGGGAGAGAAGCTCTCTTTCCATAAGGCTTTCGGACGGGCAGCAGATAGAAGCCCAGGGCCGCATTGCCGTGTACGAAAAGGGCGGGAGCTACAGCCTGCATGTAAGGAGTATTAAGCTTGAAGGAGCCGGGGAGCTTTATGAGAGGTTTCTTAAGCTTAAGGCTGAGCTTGAAAACATGGGCATGTTCGACCCCATGTATAAAAAGCCTATACCGGAATACTGTATGTCTATAGGCATAGTAACGGCGCCTGCGGGAGCTGCCATACACGACATAATCAATATCAGTACAAGAAGGAATCCTTACGTAAGACTGGTGCTGTGTCCTGCCCTTGTGCAGGGTGCCGGAGCCGCTGACAGTATATCTAAAGGCCTTAAAAGGCTTGACGGCATGGGGCTTGACGTTATCATCGTTGGACGCGGAGGAGGATCCATAGAGGATCTGTGGGCCTTCAATGAGCCTGAGGTGGCGAAAACCATATTTGATATGCAGACTCCCGTTATCTCTGCGGTGGGCCACGAAACGGACTATACCATAGCGGATTTCGTGGCTGATCTGAGGGCGCCAACGCCATCGGCAGCAGCGGAGCTGGCAAATTTTGTATATGACGATCTCATGGAAGAGCTGGATGCATTAAAGGGAGAGCTTAAGAGCAGCCTGCTAAACAGGATCAGGAATCTTAAGGCGGAGCTTAAGGCCTATAATGAAAAGCTCCTGAGGCTTTCACCGCAAAATGTCATGGCTGAGAAAAAACGCAGGATGTCAGAGCTTTCCGGGCGGATGAAGAAGGCCATGGATTTAAAGATAAGGGAAACGCAAAGCAGGCTTTCAGATCTGGACAGATCTTTAAGGGAGGCCATGCAGGACGGATTAGCGGACTCTAAAAGGAGATATGAGCTTTTAGCTTCGAGGCTTGACGGATTGTCACCCCTTAAGAGGATAAGCGGAGGATACGGGTACCTTATGACAGATAAGGGCTCTGTAAAAAGCGTAAGGGATGTAAGTAACGGGGATATGTTCAAGGCCTATATCAGTGACGGATACATAGAGGGAAAAGTTTTAAACACAGAGGAAACCTGACATGCAGAAGGATGAATCCAATAAGGAGCTTTCCATTGAGGAGAGCTTTGACGAGCTTGAAAAGATCTTAAGCAGGATGGAGGACGATGAAACAGGGCTTGAGGAAACCTTCGGGCTCTACGAGAAGGGCTTAAGGCTCATAAAAAACGTCAGCAGCAGCATAGACAGAGTGGAAAAGAAGATCACCATACTTGAAGAAGAGGAATAAAAATGAGTTTTACGGACGAGCTTAAGGCAAAGACAGAGGAGATATCTGCAGAGATAAGCGCCTATCTTCCAAAGGAAGAGGGCTTCCAGAAGATCATATTCGAGGCATGCAATTATTCAGTGATAAACGGCGGAAAGAGGCTCAGGCCTCTTATGATGCAGTGCGCCTATATGTTATGCAGCGGAAAAAAGGAGCTGAGTAATGAGGATAAGGCGGTTATCGTACCTTTTATGGCTGCCATGGAGATGATACATTCCTCATCACTGGTCCATGACGACCTTCCGTGTATGGATAACGATGTTTTAAGGAGAGGCAAACAGAGCACCTGGGCAAAATTCGGAGAGGATATGGGTACCCTTGCGGGGGACGGACTCATGATATATGCCTTTGAAACGGCGGCAAAATCCAAGGCTGCCCCGGAGCTTAAGTGCAGGGCCATGGAGATACTTGCGCAGAAGACTGGTATCTACGGCATGATAGGCGGTCAGACCGTGGACGTGGAGCTTACTGGAAAGAGGCCGACAAAGGAACAGCTGGAATTTATATACCAGCTTAAGACCGGAGCTCTCATAGAAGGCTCCTTCATGATAGGAGCTGTCCTTGCAGGAGCCTCGCCTGAAACGGTATCGAAGCTCGAGGAAGCAGCAGACGCCATAGGAATGGCATATCAGATAGAGGATGATATCCTTGATGTGACAAGCACCGAGGAAAAACTCGGCAAACCGATAGGCTCGGATATAGCAAACGGCAAAGTGACCTGGCTTACATACTATGGCATGGATAAGTCGGAGGAGGACGTGAGGATGTATACCGAAAAGGCAGTGGATATAGTCGGCTCCATAGGCGAATATCCTTTCTTCACTGAGCTTATCAACTATCTTACGGACAGGCAGTCATAAATGGGAGAAAAGAAAAGACTTGACGTAATAGTATATGAAAGAGGCCTTGCGGAAAGCCGTGAAAAGGCGAAAAGCCTTATAATGAGCGGAATAGTCTACGTTGGAGGCTCAAGAGAGGATAAACCGGGAACCATGTTTAAGGATACCGGAGAGCTTGATGTGGAGGTCCGGGGCACCGGGCTTAAGTATGTCTCAAGGGGCGGGCTTAAGCTGGAAAAGGCGGTAAATGAGTTTGGCATCAGCTTAAGCGGACTGACCTGCATGGATATCGGGGCTTCCACAGGAGGCTTTACGGACTGTATGCTGCAAAATGGAGCGGTAAAGGTATTTGCCGTTGACGTGGGACATGGACAGCTTGCCTGGAAGCTCAGAAACGACGACAGGGTAGTATGTATGGAAAAGATGAACATACGCTACATTACCCCGGAGGATATAGGAGGCTGTAAGCTGGACTTTGCCTCCGCGGATGTGTCCTTTATCTCTCTTGACAAGGTACTTCCGGCAGTAAAGCCGCTGCTGAAGCCTGAGGCCTGCATGGTATGCCTTATAAAGCCTCAGTTTGAAGCCGGCAGGGATGAGGTAGGAAAAAAGGGCGTGGTAAGGGATAAAAAAGTACACGCCTCCGTCATATCGGACATAGCCGGGCTTTCAGAGGACCTCGGATTTTCGATAATCGGACTTACCTTCAGCCCGGTAAAGGGACCAGAGGGCAATATAGAGTATCTTATACACCTGTCCAATGACCAGGTGGATGAAAGACGATTAAGCATAGACCCGGCAATGATATCACGGCTCGTGGATGAGGCGCATGACGAATTGGATAAATGAAAAATTTCTATCTCATAGTAAGTGAAAATGACAGGAAGAGCTCAAAGAGGGTAAATCTTGTCAAGAACAGGGTCATCGAAGCCCTGAAAAAATACGATGATGTAAATGTCGATGTTCATGAGGGCTTCCTTGACAGGGGGTTTAAGGTCCCGAGATCCGCTGAATGCGTGATAACGATAGGAGGCGACGGAACCATGCTGAGGGCAGCAAGGGCAGGTTTTGGAGGCTCAGTCCTGTTCCTCGGCATAAACCGCGGCCATATGGGGTATCTTACGGAAGTCTCGGATATAAGCAATTATGATGAATTTGCCGCAAGGCTCGTCAATAATGAATTCAGCATCCAGGAACGCATGATGCTCTCAGCGAGGGCGGACAGGAACGGGAAATGCATATATAAGGATTTTGCCTTAAACGATGTCCTGCTCTGCAAGAGCGATACCGTAAAGATGATGGAGTACGAGGTATACGTAAACGATGTGTTTTTAAATTCCTACAGGGCGGATGGATTTTTAGTATCCAGTCCAACAGGCTCCACGGGGTACTCCATGTCAGCCGGAGGGCCGATA
Organism: uncultured Lachnospiraceae bacterium; assembly: GCA_944381575.1. Taxonomy (GTDB): domain Bacteria; phylum Bacillota; class Clostridia; order Lachnospirales; family Lachnospiraceae; genus Avilachnospira. The sequence continues at coordinate 158,753 of CALWLS010000003.1, forward strand.
GCGGATCCCAAGGCCAGGCTCCTGATACTCACTCCCATATGTCCGCACTCCATCAACACGAGATCCATGGTGCTTTCCGCCGAAGAAAAAATAAGGATAATACCTAAAAACGAAAAGCAGTTAGTGTCCTGCGACGGAGCCGACGCAACGCCGATAAACAGCGGGGATGTAATAACGGTAACGCGCTCCAGGACCACGATGAAATTCATAAAGTTTAAGGAAACTTCCTTCCTGGATACGCTTAGGGAAAGGATGAGAACAGTCTGAGGTTAAAAGATGAAGGTCGGAAGACAGGCAAAGATAATCGAGCTGATCGGAAAATATGACATAGAGACCCAGGAGGAGCTGTGCGCAAAGCTTATTGAAGAAGGCTACGAGGTGACTCAGGCGACCGTATCAAGGGATATAAGGGCGCTTAAGCTGACGAAGGTGGCGGACGGCGACGGAAGATCCGTATACAGGACCATGGCCGGAAACACAGATTTTTCACAGAAATATCTCAATATATTAAAGAATGGATATGTTTCCATGGATATGGCTCAGAACATACTGGTCATAAAGACGGTGGCAGGCATGGCGATGGCAGTGGCCGCGGCCATAGATTCTCTTAACTACAGGGAGGTCGTAGGCTGCATAGCCGGAGACGATACGATAATGGTGGCAGTCAGGACAGTGGACGGCTGTCTTGACGTCATGCAGAAGCTCAGGGACATAGTTGACTGACGGGTACGGTTTATGCTGCTTGAATTAAACGTAAAAGATATAGCGCTGATAAGGAAGGCGTCCGTGTCCTTTGGAAACGGGCTCAATATCCTTACCGGAGAGACCGGAGCCGGAAAATCCGTGATAATAGATTCCGTCATGCTGGCCCTCGGCGGCAAGGCAAAGGGGGATATCATAAGGTCGGGAGCCGAATACGCGTATATAGAGCTTATATTTGATGCAGGCGACCGTTTGGAAAGGCTTAAGGACCTTGGAGTATGTCCTGATGAAAACGGCGAAGTGATCATAAGCCGCAGGATCATGCAGGGAAGAAGCGTAAGCCGCATAAATGACGAAACCGTGACCCTGTCAAGATTAAGGGAGATCACGGGACTTCTGATAGATATATACGGACAGAATGAATTCCATACCCTGATGGATAAAAAACAGCATCTTAAGATACTGGATTCATATATCTCAGACGACATAGGCATACTTAAGGCGGAAACGGAGCAGGCCTTCAGGGAGTATTCAAGAGCAAAGAAGGCCGCCGGATCCTTTACCATGGATGAAAAGGAAAGAAAAAGGGAGCTCGATATGCTCGCCTATGAGCTGGAGGAGATAGACGGAGCGGATCTTAAGGAATCCGAGGAGGAGGAGCTTTCAGCATATTTCAAAAAGCTCAATAACCTGAGGAACATAATGGAATATGCGGGAAGCGCAAACGAAAGCATAAGTTCCTTTGCACTGGAAAGAGCCATTTCAAATATAGAGCAGGCAATGAAGTATGATGAGGGGCTTAAAACTGTTTATGATGAGCTGCTGGATGCCCAGTCCATACTGGACGCGGTGCTTAAGGATCTCGGAGGTTATATCAGCGGCCTTGAAGTAGATGAAGGGGAGCTTGATAGAGTCGAAAGAAGACTGGATCAGATACGCGGACTTGAGGCAAAGTACGGAAGGGATTATGCCGAGATAAAGGCTTACCGCGACGGCATCGAAAAGCGTATGGAAGAGCTTTCAAATTATGAGTCTAACATGCTGAAGGCTGAAGAGAATGCGGAAAATGCCCTTAAAAGGTTCTCTGACCTGAGCGCCAGATTGAGCCTTCACAGAAAAGAAGGAGCAAAAAAACTGTGCGGTGCGGTCATTTCAGAGCTTAAGGAGCTGGGCTTCGATAAGGCAGTGGTAGATATGGAATTCAAGGCCGCCGAGCCATCCCTTAACGGCACGGATGAAGTGACATTCCTTGCGGCCTTCAACCCGGGAGAGGCCTTAAAGCCGCTTCAGGAAGTGGCCTCCGGAGGAGAGCTCTCAAGAATGATGCTGGCACTTAAGACGGTCCTGGCGGAAACCGACGACATGCCGACGCTGATATTCGATGAGATAGATACCGGCATCAGCGGGCGCACAGCGCAGAAGGTGGCGGAAAAAATGGCCAAGATCGCAAGGAAGCATCAGGTCATATGCGTTTCACATCTGCCGCAGATAGCGGCCATGGCGGACACTCATTTTGTGATAAGCAAGGAAGAAAAAGACGGAAGAAACATTACGAGCATTGACAGGCTTGACAGTGCAGGGTCCTTAAGGGAGCTTGCAAGGCTCCTTCAGGGAGCCGAGATAACAAGGGCGGTGGAGGAAAACGCTCTTGAGATGAAGAAACTTGCAGACAGGATAAAAGCAGGCATAGGTGGATCATGACACAGTGGCTTATAAGAAACCAGATCTTAATATCGGTCATAGTTGCCTGGGCTCTTGCCCAGCTTATAAAGACCTTTCTCTATCTCAGACTGGAAGGGCATTTCAGTGCGGAAAGACTGATAGGCTCAGGAGGGATGCCGAGCTCGCATTCCTCAACGGTATGCGCTCTTGCGGTGACGGCATTTTTTCTGTACGGCATACATTCATTTGAATTTGCCATAAGCTTTGTGCTTGCGATAATAGTCATGCATGACGCCATGGGAGTCAGGCTTGAGACAGGCAAGCAGGCGCAGATAATAAACGCCATACTTATGGATAATCCCTTCGGGCTTAAGGGAGAGGTCTTTGATCAGAAGTTAAAGGAGCTGGTGGGACATACTCCGCTTCAGGTAGTCTGCGGGGCTATACTCGGCATTGTCGTTGCGGCAGTGATTCAGTTCATCGCGGTGGACCTTGGTTAAGAGCCGGAATTTAAGGAAAGGCTTATATGAGATCCGGAAACAGTAATAATTTCAGAAAAATAAAATGCGCCGCGGTCCTTACAGCGGCGGTATTTATTTTGCCTTCATGCAAGGGCCTTGAGCTTGAGAACAAGACCGAACAGGTAGAGGAATACACAAAAGAGCAGGCAATGGTCATCATCTCAAACGAGAGGAACAGGTATGAGAACGCCTACTCGGAGGACATCTGGAAGATATCCGTGGATGACGAGGGTACGGGCTTTGACAAGCTGACGATCCAGAATGTCAAAAGCTATCTTGAGGAGATCAAGCTTTTGTGCATGCTGGCAGACGAAAGAGGCATCAGCATTACAAGCACTGAGAGGGATATAGTGCGGCAGATGACCGACGAATATATGGCCGGCCTGGATGAGGGGGATCTTGAGTACATAGGCTGTACGAGAGAAGACGTACAGAAAATGTATACTGATATATTTCAGGCGGAGAAGCTGATAAACAGCATAACCGGCACGGTGGATTCGGAGATCAGCGACTCGGAGGCCAAGGTGATAAGCATACAGCAGATAGTGACCGCCGATGAAAAAAAGGCCAAGGCAATACTTAAAAGGATCAAGATCGACGGTGAAAATTTTAATTCCATGGCAAGCCGTTACACCGAGGACGAGGAGATAGATCTGAAGCTTATGCGCTCGGATAACGATGAGGATCTTATAACGAGGACGGCTTTCAGCCTTGAGGAAAACGAAGTATCAAATATATTATTCAAGGATGGACTGTACTACATAATAAAGTGTACTGACGGCTATGCCGAAGAGGATACTCTTCTTAGAAAGGCAAGGCTTGAAGAGGCCATGAACAATAAGGCTGTAATGGACATCATCGGGCCATACAGGAACGAACACAACATACAGTTTGTGGAGAGATTCTGGAACAATATGGATTTCAGTGAGCCTGACGGCTCCGAAGCCGATGATTTTTTTGATATATACAATGAATATTAAGGATTAGGAGATGATGATAAAATGTCAGTAATTGACAAAAAAGGAACTTTAAACATCGACAGTGAAAACATGTTCCCGATAATCAAAAAATGGCTTTATCAGGATCATGATATTTTTTTCAGGGAGATGATCTCCAACGGCTGCGATGCGGTGACAAAGCTTAAAAAGCTTGCGCTTATAGGGGAGTATACGCCTGAGGGGGATGAAGCCTACAGGATAGACGTCACGGTGGATCCGGATGAAAGGACCATAACCTTTGAGGATAACGGAATAGGAATGGACTATGACGAGGTGGATTCCTATATCAATCAGGTGGCATTTTCCGGAGCTTCCGACTTCATCAGGAAATACAAGGATAAGGCAAATGAGGACCAGATCATAGGGCATTTCGGTCTGGGCTTTTATTCGGCCTTCATGGTCTCCGACAAGGTCACCATTGATACGCTTTCGTATAAGGAGGGCGCAGAGCCGGTGCTTTGGACATCGGAAAACGGAAGCGATTATGAGATGCAGGAGGGTAGTAGAAAGACCCACGGCACAACCATAAAGCTCCATATCACCGATGATGAGATACAGTTCTGTAACGGCTACAAGGCGCGGGAGGTTATTGAAAAATACTGCTCCTTCATGCCTGTGGAGATATACTTAAAGGATATCTCAAAGCTGAAAAAGGAGGAAGAGGAGAAGGCCGGGGCGGAAGCCGGAAATACAGAGGAAGGCGCTGCTGAAAAGCCTGTGGAAAAGCCGGAGGAAAAGCCTCTTAATGATATTCATCCTCTCTGGAACGAAAATCCTTCAGCGGTCACAGAGGAACAGTATAAGGAGTTCTACCACAAAGTATTCGGAGATTACAGGGATCCGTTATTCTGGATACACCTGAACATGGATTATCCATTTAATCTTAAGGGCATCCTGTATTTTCCAAAGGTAGGCGGAGTATACGACAACATCGAAGGAAAGATAAAGCTGTACAACAATCAGGTATTTATAGCCGATAACATAAAGGAGGTAATACCTGAGTATCTGCTTCTTTTAAAGGGCGCAATAGACTGCCCTGACCTGCCTCTGAATGTGTCAAGGTCGGCCCTTCAGAACGACGGCTTTGTAAAAAAGATATCTGACTACATTACAAAAAAGGTATCGGACAAGCTCACCGGCATGTTTAAGACTGACCGGGAGAATTACGAAAAATACTGGAATGACATAAGTCCGTTCATCAAATTCGGCTGCATAAGGGACGAAAAGTTCGGAGAAAAGATGAAGGACGCCGTCATATTTGAGGACCTTGAGGGAAGGTTCGTTACGGCGGAGGATTATATAAAGGGCTCGGGCGCCGGAGCTGCTGATGATACGGTAAATGACACCGCAAATGCTGCCGAAGGCGGCACAAACGATACTGCAGGCAGCGCAGCTGATAAAACTGAAAATACTGCCGCAGATACCGCAGGTTCTGCCGATAAAGCCGATGATAAAAAGGAAAAACATAAGATATACTATGTAACGGATAAAAAGGAACAGAGCCAGTACATCCTGATGTTTAAAAAGGCCGGACAGAACGCGGTCATCCTCGATCATCCTATAGACACGCCTTTCATATCGTACTTTGAGTTAAAGCATGACGACCTGAGCTTTATAAGGATCGATGCGGATCTCACGGAGGATTTCAAGGACAAAGAAGAGCTTACCGAGGAGGAGAAAAAGGATAATGACAGCCTCATAGAGCTGTTCAGGGACGTGCTTGGAGATAAGGAGCTGGATGTAAGGGTAGAAAAGCTTAAGGATGATTCAGTCGCTTCCCTTATGACCATGTCAGAGGAGGGAAGGCGCATGCAGGAGATGATGAAAATGTATGCGGCCTACGGAATGGACATGGGTGCGGACGACAGCGCCCAGACCCTGGTGCTTAACTCCGGAAACAGGCTCGTAAAGCGACTCATCAACGATAACAGGGAAGGAAGCGTCACCGAGGAAGACAGAAAGGTAGCGGAGCAGCTCTATGACCTTGCGCTTTTGTCAAGAGGCTCGTTAAATGCGGACAGGATGGAGAAATTTATACAGCGCAGCCAGGAGCTGATGCTTGGAGCAGATAAATAAATCAAGAGGTAGCATATGATGGATAAGAAAGAAAAAACTCCGGGAGAAAAGCTTAAGGAGGAGATCGGCTTTAAATTTAAGCACATTGCGGAATTAAAGCCGGAGGACATAAGCCCTTCCATGGAATTTGCAGAGGGCTATAAGCGCTTTATGAACAGTTCCAAGACCGAAAGGGAATGCGTAAAGGTATTAAGGGAAATGGCCGAAAAGGAAGGATACGCCGAATTTGACGCCTCCAATATGTATAAGGCCGGAGACAGGGTGTATTTCGTAAACCGAGATAAGAACATTTTCCTTCTGACCTTTGGAAAACGCCCTGTGGCTGACGGCATAAGATTCAACATAGCCCATATAGACAGCCCGAGGCTTGACTTAAAGCCTAATCCGGTGATGGAAAATACGGAGATAGCATATTTCAAAACTCATTATTACGGCGGTATAAGAAAGTATCAGTGGGGCACCATACCCCTTGCCATGCACGGAGTAGTAATGCTTAAGGACGGAAGCCGCGTGGATATTTCCATTGGTGAGGGAGACGACGAGCCTAAGTTCATGGTATCGGATCTGCTGCCGCATCTCTCCGCTCAGCAGAATAAGAGGCCGTTAAATGAAGGCCTTAAGGGCGAGGAGCTTAACATTATCATAGGAAATATACCTTTTAATGAGCAGGACCTTGCGGAGAGATATAAGCTCACGGCTCTTAAGATACTGAACGACAGATACGGCATGACGGAAAAGGATTTTGTAAGGGCCGAGATAGAGATGGTGCCTGCGGCAAAGGCTACGGACATAGGCCTTGACAGATCCATGGTAGGAGCCTACGGCCAGGACGACAAGGTCTGCGCCTATGCTGCTGCCATTGCGGCCTTTGAAATAAAGGAGCCGGAGTATACGACCCTGACCGTGTTTACCGATAAGGAGGAGATCGGCTCAGAGGGCAACACCGGCATGGCTTCAAAGGCACTGCATCATTTTGTTGAGGATATATGCGACATTTACGGTCTTAAGACGAGAAATGTATACAGAAGATCCATATGCATTTCCTCAGACGTCAACCCGGCCTTTGATCCGACATTTGCCGATGTTTTTGAGGTGAATAACTCAAGCTACCTTGGGCATGGTCCGGTACTTACAAAATATACCGGCTCAAGAGGAAAGTCAGGATCGAACGACGCCTCGGCTGAAACCATGGCAAAGGTCATAAGCTGCATGGAAAAAGAAGGAGTCATCTGGCAGATAGGCGAGCTTGGAAAAGTAGATGAAGGCGGAGGAGGGACCATCGCCCTGTTTATGGGCGATAACGATGTCGATACCGTTGATCTCGGAGTACCGGTGCTTGCCATGCATTCACCGTTTGAGGTGACCTCAAAGCTTGACCTGTATCACACCTATAAGGCATACTGTGCATTTTACAGGTAAGACTTGCAGAAACAGCAGAGAGCGGTGCGGACAGCGATCATGTAAATATCAGCAGAAAAAAGCCTGCTGATGATATATTGGAGAAGGCGGCGGCAATGGAAAAGAAAAGATCTGATATGATACTCATAGCGGTCCTTATCATCGCCGCCGTCATCATGCTTGCAGGCTGGCGTATCAAAAAGCAGAATGCTGCGGGCTCATCAGATACCATACTGGAGATAACCGTTGACGGCAGCACGGTGTTTAAGGAAAAAACAGAGGATCTTGAACTGCCCTTTACATATAAGGTGGAAACTGAAAACGGAGGCCTGAACATTTTCAGGGCCGAAAGGCTCGAAGACGGCAGCATAGGCGTGTCCTGCGAATCAGCGGACTGCCCGGATAAAGTCTGCGTCGATACCGGAGTCATAACGCTCCCGGGAGAAGTGATAGTCTGCCTCCCTCACAGGGTGACCGCGGGGCTGTACTGACCTGGACCGCAGGGCTGTAGTGGCCAGGACCGCATGGCTGTAACAGCTCGGACTGCGGGTCTGTACAGACCAGGCCAAATGGCTTTACGGACGTGGATCACACATGGCTTGCGTGGGTTAATACTGCGGCAGCAGACGCAGCACATAAACATCGTGAAAACATAAAAGAATAAAAAACAATAATTCGGTGCTTGACAAAAAGTATATTGTTTTGTATTATTCTAAATGTTCTGTTAAATGTTAAGGGGTCTTAGCTCAGCTGGGAGAGCATCTGCCTTACAAGCAGAGGGTCATAGGTTCGAGCCCTATAGGCCCCATTCCTTTATCAGATACATATGGCGGAATAGCTCAGCTGGCTAGAGCACACGGTTCATACCCGTGGTGTCGAGAGTTCAAGTCTCCCTTCCGCTACTTGTTATAAGATCCCGAGAGCCTTGCACAGCTTGGTTTTCGGGATTTTTGAGTTATAGGACAAAACGTGTTGGTAAAAACCCGCTATAAGCTAAGTATATAAGGCTTATAGCGGGTCATATCTTTTATTGAAGTATTTTTAAACTTAATTTATTGAGTTTTTGACATAAATGTTAACGGAAATTTAGAGTTAAGTTTGATTTTAGCAAGGCTTATTTTACGTTATAAGTAACGGTCACCGTGGCGGAGACATCTATCTCAGAAGGAAGGACCTTCATTGAGGATGTGGATACTCCTCCTGCAGGCGCCGCGGTCTCGTTTACTCCATAGTCTGCATAGCCGCTGGTGCTGCTGTATCTTGCACGGTCGTTAGGCAGGCTTTCATCAACGCTTACAAAGCCCGAGATCTCGGAGCCCATGGATGAAGCGATGCTTTCGGCCTTTTGAGAGGCAAGGCTGATCGCCTTATCAAGCGCTTCAGCATAAGCCTCATCATATGTGCTGGAGTAATACTGTACTCCGTCCAGTCTGTTGGCGCCTGCTTCAAGGACTCCGTCGAGCACGTCGCCCACGGCATCCTTTGCCACATCGCTGAGCACTACGGTGGTGCGCATCTGATAACCGATGAGAGTGGAAGCGCCGTTGGAATAATCATAATCTCCGTAAAGGGAGAAATCCGAGGTGCTGATGGAGCTTTCCTCATATCCGAGGCCGGTAAGATAGCTTACTATGCTGTCGAGAGTCTCTGAATTGATCTTTGTGACCTCCTCCACGGTGGCAGCCTTTGAATCAACTCCGAATCTGAGCTCTGCCATGTCAGGTTCCACCTGAACATTTTCTGAAGCTGAAACGGTTATGGTCTTTGCATTTTCAGAGGCTGAGACTGCGCTTCCTGCGGATTCGATGGTTATGGCCGGGTTCCCGGGAGCCTGCTGGCCCGCTACTACGCAGCCCGTAAATAAAACTGAGGCAGCCGATATAACAGCGGCCGGTATCAATATTTTCTTCATGATTATCTCATTTCCTTTCCGTATATTTGAAGGCTGAAATGCCATATGAAATATATACTTCTTTGACCTGAGTATATCAAAGGGCCAAAGGCAAGACAACTTAAGTAATCCTATACTTTTTATTAAAGCCGGCATACGGGAGCGGCCGGCATTCAAATCAATCTGTCCAATTAAGAGTCTTTAGTGGTACAATACATAAGGATGGTTAAATATTGCTGAATTAAGGAGGCATATCATGGGTGCTGGCATATCTACCGAAAAATGCAAAAACATAGATGAGATAAAAGAGGAGACAAGGACTCTACTTACGGAGCTTTTGGATGTCGCAGGACTGGAGCCTGGAGACGCCATAGTTGTAGGCTGTTCCTCCAGTGAGGTCGCGGACCATAAGATAGGCTCCTATTCCAGTGAAGAGATAGGGGAGGCCATATGCGAGACAATACTGGACACGCTTAAGGGAACGGGGATATATCTTGCCGCCCAGTGCTGCGAGCATTTAAACAGGGCCATAATAGTTGAAAAACAGTACGCTAAGGAAAACAGGATACCTGAGGTAAATGTAGTACCGCAGCTTAAAGCCGGAGGCTCCTTTGCCACAGCCTGCTATAAGCATTTCAGTGAACCGGTCGCAGTGGAAGGCATACAGGCCGCTGCGGGCATGGATATAGGAGATACGCTGATAGGCATGCATTTAAGACCGGTCGCAGTGCCTGTAAGGGGAAGCATTGGAGAGATAGGACATGCTCATGTATGCATGGCAAGGACAAGGGCAAAATATATAGGCGGAGAAAGAGCTGTTTATAAAAAACAGTAAGCACCGGGCCGCCGCCCATTAAGGAGAAACGGTGAAGAAATAATGAAAGGCTTTTAAGCAGAGATGGCTTCAGATCGGGTACAGATGCTGCAGATGCCGGGAAAAGGATACGCATATGCGTTTGATGTAAGATGGAGTTTTTATGAGGATAGGACACGGATATGACGTTCACAGGCTCACGGAAGGAAGAAGGCTGATAATCGGAGGGGTGGAGATCCCTTATGAAAAGGGTCTGCTCGGACATTCCGACGCCGACGTGCTTACCCATGCCGTAATGGATTCGCTCCTTGGGGCGGCAGCGCTGGGGGATATAGGCATGCATTTTCCGGACAATGATGATAGATTTCTTGGAGCTGACAGTGTACAATTACTTAATGAGACCGTAAAGCTGCTTAAGGAAAACGGGTATGTCCCGGGCAACATTGACTGCACGATCATCTGTCAGAAACCAAAGCTTAAGGACCATACACCAGGCATGAGGAAGAAACTGTCGGAGGCTCTTGGCATCGATATATCAAAGGTCAGCGTGAAGGCTACGACAGAAGAGGGACTTGGTTTTACGGGAAGCGGCGAGGGCATAGCCGCGCATGCGGTCTGCATATTGGAGGAAAAGGATTCATGAAGATATTTGATACTTTACAGCGCAGGAAACTGGAGTTCAAACCCATAGAAGACGGCAAGGTGACCATGTACGTCTGCGGGCCTACCGTATATAATCTTATTCATATTGGAAATGCGCGTCCGATGATAGTATTCGATACTTTCCGCAGATATCTGGAGTATAAGGGATATGACGTGAGATACGTATCCAACTTTACGGATGTCGATGATAAGATCATAAAGGCAGCGAATGAGGAGGGCGTGGATTCATCGGTCATCTCTGAGCGTTATATCGAGGAGTGCAAAAAGGATATGGAGGCGCTAAATATCAAGCCGGCCACTGTGCATCCTCAGGCTACAAAAGAGATAGACGGGATGATCAAAATGATCTCCACGCTTATAGAAAAGGGCCACGCCTACGTGGCTGAGGATGGAACGGTCTATTTCAGCGTGGAAACGGATCCGGATTACGGAAAGCTCAGCCATAAGGACATGGATGAAATGATGTCCGGCTTAAGGGACCTGAAGGTCAGCGGAGAGGAACAGAAAAGGAACCCTAACGATTTTGTGCTCTGGAAGCCCAAGAAGGAGGGGGAGCCGTCCTGGCCTTCGCCGTGGTGCGATGGACGTCCGGGCTGGCATATAGAGTGTTCAGTGATGAGCCAGAAATATCTCGGCGACACCATAGACATACATGCCGGAGGCGAGGACCTCATATTCCCGCATCATGAAAATGAGATAGCCCAGTCCGAGTGCGCCACCGGCAAGCCATTCTGCCACTACTGGATGCATAACGGATTTTTAAAGATCAACAATGAGAAAATGTCCAAGTCTCTTGGAAATTTCTTTACAGTAAGGGATATCACCTCACAGTATGACCCTATGGTCTTAAGGCTCTTCATACTCAGTGCGCAGTACCGCACTCCGCTTAATTTCTCAAAGGAGCTCATGGAGCAGATCAAGGCGTCGTATGAGAGGATATTGAACTGCACGGATAAGCTTACAGAGCTCAGCAAGTCAAAGGCGGGCACGGAAGACGTTATGACCGCTGCCGAAACGGCTGACAGGGATAAGGCGGAAGGATATATAAAGGCCTTTGAGGAAGCTATGGATGACGACAACAATACGGCCAATGCGGAGACGGCGGTATTTGAGATAGTCCGTCTTGCAAATGCCACTGCTTCGGAGACCTCTTCAAAGGCATATGTGGATTATCTATTAAATACAATAAAGACTCTTCTGGACGGAGTGCTGGGAGTAAGGTCGGAGAGAAAGAAGGAGGTCCTGGATTCCGAGATAGAGGAGCTTATCGAAAAGAGACAGGCCGCAAGGAAGGCAAAGGACTTCGCCCTGGCTGACGCCATAAGGGATCAGCTCTTAGAGCAGGGCATTATCCTTGAGGACACAAGAGAAGGAGTTAAGTGGAAGAGAGCGTGATCAGTAAAAACTCCTCCGGAGACCCTTATCAGATGAACGGTCTTACCCTTGCATACATAGGCGACGCGGTGTTTGAGCTTATGGTCAGGGAGCATATGATAGAAAACGGCTTCAGACAGGCCAATAAGCTCCATAAGCATACGACTGCCGCGGTAAATGCCGGGACTCAGTCAAGGATGAGTATGGCTGTAATGGATATGCTTAACAACATGGAGCTTGCAGTATATAAGAGAGGCCGTAACTCAGCTCCCATGACCTCCGCAAAGCACCAGACCATATCGGACTATCGCAGGGCGACGGGGCTTGAAGCCCTTTTCGGTTACCTGTACCTTAAGGGTGAAGAGGAAAGGCTTAAGGAGATCTTTGAAAAATGCATGGAGAGCATTGAAGAGGAAGCGTCTGATGCCAAAGACGCCGGGGCTGACCAGTAAGGTTTTTCGGAAAAATATCGAGGAAACCGAAATACATATATCATATTTATAATCATTATGGCCCGGGGCTTTATATAAGGCCCCGGGCTTTTTTACTGCTGTGTGTATCACGGTATAAAGGTCCCGTCCATGCATGTATACATGCATACTTTATGTTGACATTAAAGTAGGGCGCGGATATAATTAAAATCACGTTAAAATTTAATTAAGAAAATATAAGGAGAGGGTTATATGAAGAAATTATTGTCGATAGTAGCCGCTGCTGCAATGGCATTTTCACTTGCTGCCTGCGGCACGGACAGCGGAACGGCTTCAGAAGGAAGCGTGACTGCTGAGGGTTCAGCTTCTCAGGCAGAGGTCGGAGAGACTGTAGCTCCTACGGGTCAGAGGATGACCATGGGTACAGGCGGCACCTCCGGAACATATTACGCATTTGGCGGAGTCCTTGGACAGTATATCAAGAACAAGGCCGGTATAGATATCACTGTTGTGGCTACTGACGGATCAAAGTCAAATATACAGGGTATTGACGCCGGTGACTATCAGCTCGGCACGGTACAGTCTGACGTTATAGCATACGCCTGGGACGGAACAAAGGCTTTTGAAAATGACGGGCCTGTTCAGAACTTCCGTATAATAGGAGGCCTCTATGCCGAGACTGTACAGCTTGTGACCCTTAACCCTGACATCAAGACGGCAGCAGATCTTAAGGGCAAGTCCGTTTCCATCGGCGCTCCGGGATCCGGAGTATATTTCAACGCCATAGACGTACTCAATGCCGCAGGTCTTACCGAGGATGACATCAAGCCTCAGTACTTAAGCTTTGCGGACAGCGCCGAGGGACTTAAGGACGGAAAGATCGATGCAGCGTTCATCGTTGCGGGAGCTCCTACTCCGGCGATAACTGAGATAGCCACTTCAAATGACGTGACTCTTGTACCTATCGATGGCGAGATGGCTGACACTATACTTGCGGACTGCCCATACTACACGACACTTACCATACCGGCAGGAACGTATCCTGGACAGGATGAGGATGTGGAAACCATAACCATCAAGGCTACCCTCATAGTTTCAGCGGACGCTGATGAGGATACGGTCTACAACATTACAAAGGCTATATATGATAATGCGGACTCCATAGCCGCAGAGCACTCCAAGGGAGCGGAGCTCACCATTGAAAATGCCACAAGCGGCATGACAGCGCCGTTCCATAGCGGAGCCGCAAAATATTTTGAGGAGCAGGGCGTTACCGTAGAGACAGAGTAACGTTAAAAGGTTAGATCACGATGAGTTTTAATAACGACGAAAATAAGACTAAAAATGCTGTTACGGAGACGGTAAATCCGGACAGCGACAGGGAGAATATCCAGTCGGCAGTCGACGACGTTATGAAGAAGTTTGACCGTGAGTCAAATACACGTGTCTGGGAGGGGACTCCGAGGCTCGTCGTTGATGCGCTGCTCATTGCGTTTTCACTGTTCTGCATGTATGTTACCCTTTGGGGGACCTTCCTTGAGGAGGTAAGGCTGACCTCCTTTATGGCGTGCATAGTTTTTCTTGGATATCTTATATTTCCGGCAAAAAAAGGCGAGCAGAAGGCGAACTTCATGCCGTGGTACGACGTGATCCTCATGGTAGTCGGCACCGGGGCCTTCCTGTACTTCACATTTAACGCCATAGACATCATACAGCAGGGAAGTAAATTCGATACCTATCAGATAGTGATAGGAATATTCGGCATACTGTCCTTAGCTGAGATCTGCCGCAGATCCGTAGGTCTTCCGATACTTATAGTGGCCGGCGCTTTCATCATATATGCGCTTACCACCGGCCTTACGAACCCGACATTTTCAGGAAGGCTGAACTACGCGGTAAGGCTTCTGTTCTATTCGAAGGAAGGAATACTTTCAACGCCTGTAAACACCTGTTCCAAGTTTATAGTGGTGTTCATCATATTCGGTGCCTTCCTTGAGAGGACCGGAATATCGGATTTCTTTATTGATTTTGCCAACTCCCTTGTGGGAGCATTTTCAGGAGGACCGGCAAAGGTTGCCGTAATATCCTCAGCACTCCTTGGCATGGTATCAGGATCTTCAGTTGCAAATACCGTAGGCTCCGGTTCCGTTACCATACCGATGATGAAAAAGACAGGCTACAAGCCGGAATTTGCGGGAGCCGTCGAGGCCGCTGCATCCACGGGCGGACAGATAATGCCTCCTATCATGGGAGCGGCAGCCTTCCTCATGGCTGATATAGTAAACGTGCCTTACAGCAACATCATAGTAAGGGCCATCATACCGGCAGTGCTTTACTTTACGGGCATCTACATTGCAGTCCATGTTGAGGCAAAAAAGGAAGGACTTCTCGGCATACCTAAGGAGCAGCTTCCTAAGATGAGCAGCCTGGTAAAGGATATTTACCTGCTCATACCTATAGTTATGCTCATATGGCTCGTAAGTACCTCCACGAGGACCATACAGACGGCGGCGGCTCTTTCCATAGTGGCAGCCATAATAGTGAGCTTCCCTAACAAAAAATACCGTATGAACTTAAGAGGTATATGCGCTGCTCTTGCAGTCGGAGGAAAGGGATGCATCTCCGTTGCCGCAGCCTGCGGTATCGCCGGCATCATAGCCGGAACCATTACCATGACAGGCCTTGCAAACATCCTTATAAACGGTATAGTAGCCATAGCCGGAAATCAGGTCATAATAGCTCTGTTCCTTACCATGATATGCTGTATCGTGCTGGGCATGGGCGTGCCTACGACGGCTAACTACTGCATCATGGCGGCTACCTGCGCGCCGATACTTATCAGGATGGGAGTCCCTACTCTTGCGGCTCACTTCTTCGTATTCTATTTCGGCATCGTAGCTGACATCACTCCTCCGGTAGCTTTAGCGGCCTACGCCGGAGCGGCCATAGCAAAGGCCGATGCCATGAAGACAGCCATAAATGCCACAAAGCTTGCCATAGCTGCATTCATAGTTCCATATATCTTAGCGCTTAATCCTGCCATGGTGCTTATCGATGTATCAGGACCGCTTCAAATAGCAGGCATAGTCGTATCGTCGTTGGTAGGTATATACGGAGTTTCCACCGGAGTCGCCGGGTATATGATAACCAACATGAATCCGCTGCAGAGGATCATTTCCATATGCGGAGGCCTGATGCTTATGTACCCTGGAACGCCTTCGGATATAGCCGGAGTCGTACTCGTTGCCATAGTATTTATCTGGCAGAAGATGTCTGAGAAAAAGGCAGTGGCAGTATAAGGCTGGCGTAAGGAGATGTTCCGTTAAATAAAGGAAAACATATCGCTGAATAAAAATGCCGGATGGGGCAAAACGCCTGTCCGGTACCATAGGGGCTTCAGAATGTCAAAGGCTTAAAAGCGGGCTGGCATTTTGAAGCCCTTTAGTCTTTTTACCGCAGCGGTTGAAGGATCATGAAAAGTATCGTAAAATTATAAAGTTATGATATTTTAGAACATGACATTTAAAACTTATCGGATACAGAGGAAATACTGATGCCATTCATATATGAAGATTATAAAAAAAGCGCCGATGCGCTGTTTGAGCTTTCAGGGGGAGCTGAGCCCGAGATACTTCTGATACTTGGGTCCGGGCTCGGGTTCATGGCTGACGAGATAGAGAGTCCGGTATATGTGGGCTATGGAGACGTGCCTAATATGAAGCGCTCCACCGCTCCGGATCATAAGGGCAGATTTGTTTTCGGAAGGCTCTGCGGCAAAAATGTGGCCGTTATGCAGGGAAGGCTCCACTGCTACGAGGGGTATTCCATGGAGGAGGCCGCATATCCGGTGAGGGTCTTAAGACTGCTGGGGACGAAAAAGCTGCTGCTCACCAATGCGGCGGGCTGCGTCAACACCTCCTGGCAAAAGGGAGATATAATGGTGATAAACGACCATATCAGGCTGTTTGGCTTCGGGCCGCTTAACGGTCCTAATATAAGCGAGTTTGGGCCGAGATTTAACGATATGGTGAGGGCCTATGACGGGGAATATATTGATCTGGCCAAAAAGGCTGCCGGAGACCTTGGGATCAGCATAAGGACCGGGGTCTATATGTATTTTCCGGGACCGTCATTTGAAACTCCTGCAGAGATCAGGGCCGCAAGGGTGCTTGGAGCCGATGCTGTGGGCATGAGTACGGTGCCCGAGGCTACGGTGGCTGCGCACTGCGGGATGAGGACCCTTGGACTCAGCCTTCTTACAAATATGGCAGCCGGTATATCAGGGGAAAAGCTTTCCGGAGAGGAAGTAAACCAGACGGCAGAGGAGTCCTCGGAGAGATTTTCAGCACTGGTAAGAAAAGTGATCACCGGGATGTGAGGAGCAGGACATGCAGACGGAAAAGTTATACTATGAGGATGCGTATATAAGGGAATTTGAAGCCGAAGTGATTTCATGCAGCAGGCTTACGGACGGTAAGGATGGGACAGTCTTTGCCATAGAGCTTGACAGGACGGCCTTTTATCCGGAGGGCGGCGGACAGACTGCAGACACCGGATATATGTGCATTGATGGGAATGACCGCGTAAGGATACTTGATACAAGGGAAAAGGAAGGCCGGATACTGCACTATGCCGATTATCCTATTGAGCCCGGTACGAAGGTGGAGGGTCTGATAGACTGGGACAGGCGTTTTGATCACATGCAGCAGCACAGCGGAGAGCATATAGTAAGCGGGATGATCTGCAAGAGATTCATCTGCGACAATATAGGCTTTCATATGGGCAGCGACACTGTGATAATAGACTATAACGCCGACGTGGACCGGGTGTCCTTAAATGAGATAGAGGCTGAGGCCAACAGATATATATGGGAGGCTCATGAGTCCCGGATATTTTTTCCGGATAAGGAGGAGCTTGATAAGCTCCATTACAGGAGCAAAAAAGAGATAGCCGGAGATGTGAGGATCACGGAGTTTCCGGGAGCAGACATATGCGCCTGCTGCGGTACCCATGTTAAAAACAGCGCGGAGGTGGGCCTTGTAAAATTCATTTCCCTGCAGCACATAGGTAAGGGTACCCGTATAGGCCTGCTTTCAGGAAAAAGGGCTTTGGATTTTCTTTCCATGAACTTTGAGCAGAACTCAGAGGTGGCAAAGGCAATGGCTGCAAGCCTTGATAAGACCGCCTCGGTATACCTTAAACAAAAGGAGGAGCTTAAGGAGGCCAAATTCAGGGCTTCAGAGGCTGAGGAGAAATATCTGAAATACGAGGCCGAAAAGTACCGCGACAAGGGAAATGTACTTGTATTTGAGGATGGACTCACGGCTGATGGAGTAAGAAAATACTGCGTTATTTTAGGAGAGACCGCAGGCGGCAGATGCGCAGTATTCAGCCGGGATAAGGATGCGGGCTTTAAGTACGCGGTCATATACCCGGGACATGACATAAGGGAGTTTATAAAGACCATGAACTCCGCTTTGAGCGGAAGAGGCGGAGGAAAGGACGGCTTTGCTCAGGGATCCGTGCAGGCAGAGGAAGGACAGATCAGGGAGTTTTTCAGTTCTGTCCTGGCCTGAAAACCGTGCCTGAAAACCATAAAATATCTTTAGAGGTGAAAATTGAAAGTAGCTGTTATGACTGATACGAACAGCAGTATCAGCGTTGAGACTGGAAAGCGCGACGGCATTTTTGTATTGCCGATGCCGATAATCATAGAAGATAAGACCTTCCTTGAGGGGGAGGGCATAAGCCCGATGGATTACTACAGAGAGCTGGAAAAGGGAACGGATTCATCCACTTCCCAGCCTGCTCCGGACAGCTTTATATCCATGTGGGACAGCATTTTTAAAGAGGGATATGACGAGATAGTGTATATACCGATGTCCAGCGGACTCAGCGGCTCCTGCGAGACGGCGGAATCCTTTGCAAAGAGCTATGACGGCCGGGTCCAGGTAGTGGATAACCACCGCATATCCGTAACTCTCATGGATTCCGTATATGACGCCCTTAAGTTAGCGGAGCAGGGACTTGATGCGGCAGGTATAAAGGCTGAGCTTGAAAAAAGGGCCTATGACCAGAGCATATATATAACCGTGACCACATTGAAAAGGCTTATAAAGAGCGGAAGGGTCACCCCGGCAGGGGCGGCCATCGCCTCGGCCCTGAATTTAAAGCCCATACTTCAGATACAGGGTGAAAAACTGGACGCCTTCGCCAAGGTAAGGGGAATGAAGAAGGCGGAAAAGGTCATGATAGACTCCATAAGAGCCGATATCGAAAACAGGTTTAAGGATGTGCCTGAGGAAAAGCTCAGGGTGAGAGTGGCGGGCACCCTTACGGACAGGGAAGCGGCAGACCAGTGGAGGCAGCAGGTACAGACCGCCTTTCCTGAGTTTGAGGTGGATTATTATGACCTGCCTTGCTCCATAGCGAGCCATGTGGGGCATAACGCCGTGGCAACGGCGGTAAATGTCGTGATCTGACGCATTTATAAGCCTGCTTAAGGTGCGGGCAGTATAATGGAGATGAATAATGGCGGAGACCATAAGAGAATCAGACAAAGTAAAATATATAAGCTGTGACGGCCTTGAGGAGACAGGGCTGGTGGAGCATGGCTTCATGACAAGGATCGGAGGCATAAGCGAAGGCCCCTACGCCTCCCTTAACCTTGGCTATAGGCGCGGTGACGATGATGAAAAAGTCACGGAAAATTTCAGGCTTGCCGCAGCCTGCTTTAATACGGACATAAGCCATATGGTAACGGGACACCAGACCCATACCGCAGTAGTAAGAAAGGTCAGCGCCGATGACGCCGGAAAGGGCGTTACAGTTAAAAGGGACTACACGGATGTGGACGGCCTCATAACGAATGTGCCGGGACTCCTGCTTGGGACATCCCACGCTGACTGTACGCCGGTTTTTCTGCTGGATCCGGTACATTTGGCCGTAGGGATGGTCCACTCCGGCTGGAGGGGAACGGTGAAACGCATAGGCCGTAACGCCGTACGCATGATGACGGAGGAATTCGGCTCTGATCCAGAGGATATCCTGGCCTTTGTAGGGCCATGCATATGTAAAAGCTGTTATGAGGTAGGCAGTGAAGTGGCGGAGGAATTTGCGGAGCTAAGCTCATATGAGCCGGACATACTCACGCAAAAGCCGGATGGAAAATATCTTTTGGACCTAAAGGCCGCAAACGCCCTGATACTTAAGTTATCGGGTCTTAGGGATGAAAATATAACAGTGTCGGAGCACTGCACGTACGAGGAAGAGGAGCTTTTCTTTTCGCATCGCCGCATGGGCGCCGTAAGAGGCCAGAATATGGCCTTCATAGGCCTTAAGGAACAAAAGCGGTTTTAATTTGGAAGGGTTATGGTGATCGCATGAAGGCTGAGATAGGAATACTTGGAGCGGGGACCTTCGGCATGGCTCTGGCGGCCATGCTGTCTAAAAACGGATCAGACGTATCGGTCTGGACAAGACATTCTGAAAAACTTGATAAATATGCTTCGGAACGCATTTACCATAATCTTGACGATATGGTGATACCTGACGGGGTGGATTTCTGTAAATCCCTTGAGAGCGTATGCACTGGAAAGGATATACTGATATTTGCCATACCGTCCCTGTACGTGAGGGATGTGGCTGGAGAGGCTTCGGGTTTCATACCTGAGGGGCAGATAATAGTAAATGTCGGTAAGGGCATAGAGCCTGAGACCCTTCATACCCTCACTGAGGTCATAGAGGATGAGCTTTCCGCTGCGGGAAAGACCGTGAGGACCGTAGCCTTAAGCGGGCCTACCCATGCGGAGGAGGTGGCAAAGGGGCTTCCAAGCACCATAGTTTCAGCTTCAAATGATCCTGAGGCTGCTGTCCTTGTCCAGGACATAGTAATGAATTCCTCCATGAGGGTCTATACCAACAGCGACAAAAGAGGAGTGGAGCTCTGCGGGGCAATGAAAAATATAATGGCGCTGGCGGCAGGCATGTCCGCCGGGCTTGGATACGGGGATAACGCCAAGGCAGCCCTTATCACAAGAGGGCTTGCGGAAATAGCGAGACTGGGGCTTGCCATGGGCTGCAGGCTTGAGACCTTTGCGGGGCTTGCCGGAGTAGGAGACCTGATAGTGACCGCCACGAGCCTTAATTCAAGAAATAACCGGGCGGGAATGCTGATAGGAAAGGGAATGAAGGCCGAGGAGGCTGTAAAGGAGATAGGCATGGTGGTTGAAGGCATAAACGCCATTCCAGCTGCGCTTAAGCTTGCGCGCAAATATGATATAGACATGCCGCTCACATTTGCGGTGGACGCCATTATCAATCACGGAGCCGACCCTAAGGAAACGGTAACCGGGCTTATGATGAGAGATAAAAAGGACGAAACGGCAGTCTGAGCATCAGGCTGCCTTTTTATGCGGCAGGAAATGTAATGAGAGCAGATAACATATGCATAGGACTTCTGGCCCATGTGGATGCCGGCAAGACCACGCTTTCCGAGAGCATACTGTATGATACGGGTGTGATAAGGAAGGCGGGGAGGGTAGACCATAAAAACAGCTTTCTTGATAACAACAGCGAGGAGCGTGCAAGGGGGATAACGATATTCTCCAAACAGGCTCTTTTTGAGCACGGTGGAAAACGCTTCACCATAGTCGATACTCCGGGCCATGCGGATTTTTCAGCGGAAACTGAAAGGGCCCTTTCGGTGCTGGACGCGGCGGTGCTCCTCATAAGCGCGCCTGAGGGTATACACGGCCACGACATAACCCTCTGGAGGCTGCTTAAGGCCTATGACGTGCCGGTAATAGTCTTTATAAATAAAATGGACCAGCAGGGAGCAGACAGAGTTTCGGTTATAAAGGCCCTTGAGGAAAGATTCGGTCCGGGCTTCGTGGATATGGACTCTGACAGCGGCAGATATGAGGAGGATATCGCAATGCTCAGCGAGACCGCGATGGAGGAATATCTTGAGACCGGCCGGGTGAGCGAAACAGAGACCGCAAGGCTCGTATCGGAAAGAAAGCTTTTTCCATGCGTTTCCGGCTCCGCCCTTAAAAATGAAGGAGTGGAAAGACTGCTTGATGTCTTGTCAGGCGTGCTTGATTATAAGGAATACCCGGATGAGTTCAGCGCGGTGGTGTTTAAGGTAACGAGGGAGGCAAAGGGCAGAAGGCTCTGCCACATCAAGATGACCGGAGGCAGCCTGAGGCCGAAGGACATTGTGCAGATAGGAGACACCTCTGAAAAAGCGGACGAGATAATAAGCATAAACGGACCTGAGAGGATAAGGCTCGATGAGGCTCATGCCGGCATGTGCGTGGCGGTGGCGGGACTTTCAGCCGCGGGAGCGGGGACTGTGCTTGGAAACGGGGCCTTTGAGGAAAGGAAAATGCTGGTCCCGCTTTTTAAGGCCGGGATAACGGCGGACGGCGTCGATATGCACAGCCTTTACCTGAAATTAAAGGACATAGAAGAGGAGATACCGGAATTTTCATTTTCCTATAATCCTGCTGCGGGATCGGTAAGCGTGAACCTGATGGGAGAGGTCCAGACAGACGTTTTAAGATCCATGGTAAAGGAACGCTTCGGACTGGATATAGGCTTTGGAAGCCCGGATATACTGTATAAGGAGACGGTGACAAGGCCCGTCATGGGATCGGGACATTATGAACCTCTCAGGCACTATGCCGAGGCCCATGTGCTGATAGAGCCTCTGGAGCCGGGAAGCGGCATAGAGGCGGCTTCGGATTTAAGCCGTGATGAGCTTTCCCCAAATTATATAAGTCAGGCTCTTGACGCCATAAGGGAAAAACGGCATATCGGCACGCTCATTGGAGCGGAGCTTACCGATGTGAGGATCAGCCTTATAGGGGCAAGGGCCCATGACAAGCATACTGAGGGCGGAGATTTCAGGCAGGCCGTATGGCGTGCCATAAGGCAGGGTCTGATGAAGGCAAAGGCAGCAGGGGCCTGTCGCATACTGGAACCCTGCTATCGATTTGAGATAGCCGTGCCCCGTAAGGATACCGGAAGACTTATGACAGATCTTTCAAGGATAGCCATCAGTTTTGAGGGTCCCGAAAGCTCCGGGGAAGAGGATGTGTTTATGGGCAGGGCGGCAGTGTCAAGGATGAACGGTTACCAGACGGTACTTAACGCCTATACCGGAGGCTTTGGAAGAATCTCCCTAAGCTTTGACGGTTACGGGAACTGCGAGGATGAGGAAAAGCTGATATCGAAAAGCTCATATGATCCCGAGGAGGACATCGATAACCAGCCGGGATCCGTTTTCTGTTCCCATGGGGCAGGCTATTATGTGCCATGGTATGAAGCCGGCGACATGATGCATGTGGACATATCAGAGGCCGAAAAACGATACGGCCTGACATCTGAAGATCCTGATGAGAGCGATGCCGAAAATGCCGGGACATTTAAGTATCCTGCTGCCGGAGATATTTCCGCAAAGCCTGCCGGAAGAAGGGCGCAGGATAACGATGAGCTCATGGGCGGAGGCATCCTCAGGGATAAGGAGCTTGAGGAGATATTTAAAAGCACCCTTGGAAGAAATATCAATAAAGCGAAGTCCGAAAAAAGGGAAAGGGATCTTTTTAAAAAGGCGCCAGGGGAAGCAAAAAACGGACGGGAAGCATTGAAGGCATCAAAGCCGAGGGAAAAATACCTTATAGTGGACGGCTACAATATAATATTCGCCTGGCCGGAGCTTAAGGCAATGTCAAAGATCAATCTTGATTCCGCGAAGGAAAAGCTTGCGGACATACTGTCAAATTATCAGGGATTTGCCGGGATCACGGTTATACTGGTATTCGACGCCTATAAAGTCAGCGGAGGCCAGGGCTTAGAGGAAAAATACCATAACATTTATGTGGTGCATACAAAAGAGGGACAAACGGCGGATGCCTACATAGAAAAGACCGTACATGAAAAAGCCGGTGAGGCCCTGATAACCGTAGCGACAAACGACAGGCTTGAACAGACCATAGTATTCGGCGACGGAGCCCAGAGGATGTCGGCGTCAGAGCTTTATGAGCTGATGAGGGATACCTCAAAAAAAATCGAGGATATCATTTCCTCCACCGGAGAAAGACTTGGCAACAGGCCCGATATCCCGGAAATAAGAATAAAGTAAAATACAAACACTCTCATTTATGATATAATCACATAATAATGTGTTAAAAAGAGGTGCCCTGAAATGAGCAGAAACAGAAGAGTAATGCTGAAGCTTTCGGGAGAGGCTCTGGCAGGAGATAAAAAATACGGCTTTGACCTTGATACGGTCATGGACGTGGCTAAGGAAGTTAAGGAAGCCTATGACAACGGAGTGGAGATAGCCGTGGTCATAGGAGGAGGCAATTTCTGGAGAGGCCGTACGGGAGGAGAGATCGACAGGGTCAAATCCGACCAGATAGGCATGATGGCCACGGTAATGAACTGCCTGTACGTTTCAGAGGTATTCCGTACCTGCGGTATGGACACGGCCATATTCGGTGCCTTTGAGATACCGGGAATGATGCCTGTATTTGAAAAGGACGCAGTGGTCAGGGCTCTTACGGACAGAAAGGTAGTCTTTTTTGCCGGAGGCACGGGACACCCGTATTTTTCAACGGACAGCGGTACGGCTTTAAGGGCGATAGAGATTGAAGCAGACATCATACTGCTGGCAAAGGCTGTGGACGGGGTTTATGATTCAGACCCTAAATCCAATCCTGATGCGGTAAGATATGACCGCATATCCATAAGCGAGGTGGTGGAAAAGCAGCTGCAGGTGATAGACCTTACGGCCTCGGTGCTCTGCAAGGAAAACCACATGCCTCTCGGGGTATTCTCCCTCAACGAAAAGGACAGCATAGCGGAGGCGTTAAAAGGAAATATCAACGGTACCATAGTTACCGCTGAATGATAAAACAATAAATATAATCAAGGAGAAAGATCATGGCAGAGGAACTTAAGATATACGAAGAGAAGATGCAGAAATCCATTGACAATCTTCAGGAGAACTTCCAGAGCATAAGGGCTGGCCGCGCTAATCCGCACATCCTTGACAAGATAAAGGTGGATTATTACGGCACTATGACTCCGCTTCAGCAGGTGGGAAATATCTCCATACCTGAGGCGCGCATCATTCAGATCGCTCCGTGGGAGAAGAAGATGATAAAGGAGATCGAGAAGGCCATCAACATGTCTGACATAGGCATCAACCCTACCAACGACGGTTCCACCATAAGGCTGGTGTTCCCTGAGCTCAATGAGGAGAGACGTAAGGAGCTTGCTAAGCAGATAAAGAAATACGCCGAGGAAGCCAAGGTGGCCGTAAGGAACATAAGGCGCGACGCCATGGACGCCATCAAGAAGCTTGAAAAGGACGGCGAGTACACCGAGGACGATGTTAAGCAGGCTGAAAAGGACATGCAGAAGGTGACAGACAAGGCTGTAGAGGACATCGACAAGATGTGCGAAGTAAAGACCAAGGATATAATGACTATCTAAGGACTTTGGTTTCAGGGATATGGATAATATAGGACTTAATATCCCGCAGTCGGTCGGGATCATAATGGACGGCAACGGAAGGTGGGCGAAAAAACGCGGCCTTCCGCGCACCATGGGACATAAGGCTGGCTGCGACGCGATAGAAAAACTTCTGCCGGAGGCAGGAAAAATAGGGATAAAATATCTTACCGTCTACGCATTTTCCACGGAGAACTGGAAGCGTTCAAAGGATGAGGTAGACGGGCTGATGCAGTTATTCAGATATTATGCCATGAGGCTCTTAAAGGCAGCCAAAGAGGGTAATGTCAGGATACGCATGATAGGGGACAGGAGACGTTTCCCGAAGGATATCATCGAGTCCATAAATAAGCTTGAGGCTGAGACTGTTTCAAATACCGGCCTCACGTTTATCGTGGCCGCAAACTACGGCGGAAGAGACGAGATAAGGCGTGCTGCCATGAAGCTTGCCATCGATTATAAGGAAGGCAGGATAGACGAAAGCTTTATAGCAGAGGCTTCGGAACGGTATCATGAGGGAGAGCTTACCGAGGAGGGATTTGCGGCTTATCTGGATACGGCAGGCATACCGGACCCGGATCTCATAATACGCACCTCAGGGGAGCTGAGATTAAGCAATTTCCTTACCTGGCAGTCGGCATATTCGGAGATAGTGGTGACCGATACGCTCTGGCCGGATTTTGACAGGGAGGAGCT
Source organism: uncultured Lachnospiraceae bacterium (assembly GCA_944381575.1). Taxonomy (GTDB): domain Bacteria; phylum Bacillota; class Clostridia; order Lachnospirales; family Lachnospiraceae; genus Avilachnospira. The sequence goes on from CALWLS010000003.1 coordinate 184,501, forward strand.
TTTAAACTGTATCAGGCAGTACAATCAGAGAAGCAGGAGATTCGGAGGAGTATAATTGTTCCTTAAAAGACTCGTAAGCGGCGTATTACTGCTTATAGCCGCCGTAGCGCTTCTGTACTACGGGAACGTGCCCTTACTCATAGCCATGGCCGGGATATCGCTCATCGGCCAGAGAGAGCTGTACAGGGCCATAGGCATAGACCATAAGGGCATAGCTGCCATAGGCTATGCCATGACTGCCGTTTACTATACATTATTACATTTTCAGGGCAGGGAATATGTTGCGGAGATGATGGTAGGAGCGCTGGTGGTGTTCATGACCGCCTACGTAATAACATTTCCCGAGTATAAGACCGAGGAGATAAGCGGCGCGTTTTTCGGCATGTGCTACGTGTCCGTCCTCATGAGCTATGTGTACCTCACACGCATGTATGTGGACGGGATATATACGGTATGGCTCATACTGTTAAGCTCCTGGGGCTGCGATACCTTAGCTTACTGCACGGGGATGCTTCTCGGCAGGCATAAGATGGTGCCGAAGCTCAGCCCTAAAAAAAGCTGGGAGGGAGCTGTCGGAGGAGTACTTGGAGCGGCTCTCTTAGGACTGATATACGGATTTCTCTTCAGGAACCGCATGACGGAGATAATGAATCCTCTTTTAAGCTGTTCCGTGGCCTGCGCCATAGGAGCCGTGATATCCATGATAGGAGATCTTGCGGCCTCAGCCATCAAGAGGAATCACGGCATAAAGGATTTTGGAAGCTGTATCCCGGGACACGGCGGCATACTGGACAGGTTCGATTCGGTGCTTTTTACGGCGCCGGCCATATTTTACGCCCTGCTGTTGGTAGGAAGGTTCACATAAGGTAGATAACATGGATCTTTGCGTGCTTGGAAGTACAGGCTCAATAGGAAAACAGACTCTTGATATAGTAAGATCGGATGAGGATATCAGGGTCCGTGGCCTTGCGGCACTTAAAAATATTGATTTGATTGAAGAGCAGATCGAGGAGTTTGATCCGGAGATCTGCTGTATTTTTGATGAAGAAAAGGCCCATGAACTGGCTGAAAGGCTTAAGGCAAAGCGTGATAAGCACTTAAGGATGCCAAAGATAGTCAGCGGCATGGACGGACTCATCGAGTGCGCTGTGTGGGAAAATACTGATACGGTCCTTGTAAGCCTTGTGGGCATGATAGGCATCCTGCCTACCATAGAGGCAATAAAAGCCGGCAAGGATATCTGCCAGGCTAATAAGGAGCCCATAGTATGCGCCGGTCATATAATAATGCCCCTCGCCAAAAAGTACGGGGTAAGCTTTACTCCGGTGGACTCAGAGCATTCGGCCATATATCAGTGCCTGCTGGGAGAAGAGGGCAACCGGATAGATAAGATATACCTTACCTGCTCTGGAGGACCCTTCAGGGGCAGAAAAATTGAGGAGCTTAAAAACATCACACCGGCGGACGCCCTTAAGCATCCGAGCTGGAACATGGGAGCCAAGATTACCATTGATTCCTCTACACTTGTAAATAAGGGGCTGGAGGTAATAGAGGCCCATTATCTTTTCGGAGTTCCGGCGGAGGATATAATAGTTGCGGTACAGCCGGGTTCGATAGTACACTCCATGGTTCAGTTTGAGGACGGCGCCATAAAGGCTCAGCTCGGGGCAGCGGACATGAGGGTGCCAATAGCCTTTGCCTTAAGAAAGGGCAGGAGGGCCGGCTTTATCGGAGAGAAAAAGCTCAGCCTTGCCGATCTGAGAAAAATAGAATTTCTTGAGCCGGATCTTGAGACCTTTAAGGGCTTAAGGCTCGGTATTGAGGCCTGCAGGGCTGAGGGTACCATGACTACGGTCTACAACGCGGCAAATGAAGAATGCGTTTCGGCATTTTTAAGCGGGAGGATAGGCTATACGGATATTGCGGACAGTATTGAAGCCTGCATGGCGGCCCATAAGAATATAAGCTCGCCGGGGCTTAAGGAGATATTTGAGGCCGAAAAAGAAGCAAGAGAGTTTATAAGGGAATACTGCCGTTATGCTTAGTCTTATAATATCGATAATAGCTCTCGGACTTATCGTCACCTTCCACGAATTCGGCCATTTTATAGTGGCAAGGGCCTTTAAGGTCGGCGTTGTGGAGTTTTCCTTAGGCATGGGGCCGAGGATAGCTTCATTGGTAAAGGGCGGGACCAGATACTCCATAAGGGCCGTGCCCTTTGGCGGTTCATGCCTCATGCTCGGAGAGGAAATGGACGAATCGGAGGCGGCGGACGCCGGCGGCAGCGGTATAAATTACGGAGCCGTAACGAACGGCACACTAAATAAATCTGACATATACGTATCGGATGAAAACATACTGGTGGACGGAAGGCTGTATGGAAAGGACGAACAGTTCGTCAGTAAAAAGGCCTGGCAGAGATTTCTGATAATAGCCGCAGGACCGGTGTTTAACTTTATATTAGCCTTTGTATTTGCCCTTATCATAACCCTTAACTACGGCTATGACAGGCCTGTGGTAATGAGTGCGGAACCCGGCATGCCGGCTGCAGAGGCGGGGCTTTCAGAGGGCGACACAATAACCGGCTTCAGGATGATGGATGAACCGGGAGTCAGTGATACAGGAAGGTACTTCAGTGTCGATACCTCCAGGGACATACAGCTTTTCATGATCGTAAATGAAAGAGCCATAGCTGATGGACAGGACATAGCCGTAAGATTTAAGGATGCCTCGGATGGAAATACTGAAAAAACATCGGTGATGAAGGCTCAGTATGATGAGGCCTCAGGACGGTATGTCATAGGCATTTCCTATAACGCCGGCTATGGCAGGGCCGAGACCATAGGAGAGGTGCTGTACTTTAGCCTCTACGACGTCAGATACTGTATCAGGGCTTCGGTCCTTTCAATAAAAATGATAGCGGAGGGTTCGGTAAACAGAGCTGACGTAATGGGACCGGTAAGGATGGTTGCCACTATGGATGAGACGGTGGAAACTGCTTCCGGATACGGTGTCGTCACTGCGGTCATGACACTGTTAAACATAATGGTGCTCATATCAGGTTCCCTTGGAGCCATGAACCTGCTGCCGCTGCCTGCCCTTGACGGAGGAAGGCTTGTATTTATTGCCATAGAGATCATACTGAGGAAGCCGGTGCCTAAAAATGTAGAAGCCATGATACACATGGCGGGCATGCTGCTTCTGCTTCTGCTCATGGTATTTATATTATTTAACGATGTGAGCCTGCTGATAAACTGATCGACAGTCCGGCGGCTTAAAAAGGGGGATATCTGAAACTATGAGAATGCATACTCACGAAGTAAGGATAGGAGATGTTACGATAGGGGGCACGGCTCCCATCACCGTCCAGTCCATGTGCAATACCAGGACCTCAGATATAGATTCCACTGTAAAACAGATACATAAGCTTGAGGAAGCCGGCTGCGAGATAGTGAGGGTCGCCGTACCGGACATGGAGGCGGCCAAAGCCCTCGGCAGCATCAGGGAGAAAATAAACGTACCGCTGGTGGCGGATATACATTTCGATCACAGGCTTGCCATAGCCTCCATTGAAAACGGAGTCGATAAGATCAGGATAAATCCCGGCAATATAGGAGGTAGCGACAGGCTTAAGGCCGTGGTAAGGGCTGCGGCTTTGAGAAACGTACCAATAAGAGTGGGAGTCAATTCAGGCTCCCTCGAAAAGGAGCTTATAGCAAAGTATGGAGGCCATGTTACGGCAGAAGGTCTTGTGGATTCCGCCCTTGATAAGGCACGGATGATAGAGGAGGAGGGCTACGGCAGCATAGTCATAAGCATCAAGGCTTCGGACGTCATGATGTGCGTAAGGGCCCATGAGATCATAAGAGACAGGACAGAACATCCACTGCATGTGGGCATAACAGAGGCCGGTACCTCTTGGGCCGGGAATATCAAATCCTCCGTGGGCCTCGGCATAATATTGAACGAGGGTATAGGAGATACCATAAGGGTGAGCCTTACCGGTGATCCCGTGGAGGAGGTAAGGAGCGCATGGCTCATATTGAACACCCTTGGATTAAGGGAGCGGAGAGGCATAGAGGTAGTGAGCTGCCCTACCTGCGGAAGAACGGAGATAGACCTTGTCAGCCTTGCGGGCAAGGTAAACGAGCTCGTAAAGGATGAAAAATATAAGAATCTAAACATGAAGGTCGCATGTATGGGATGCGTGGTGAACGGCCCCGGCGAGGCAAGGGAGGCTGAGCTTGGCATATGCGGCGGCAGGAGAGAGGGACTTATCATCAAAAAGGGTAAGATAATAAAAAAGGTTCCGGAAGAAAGGCTGTTAGAGGAATTTAAGGCAGAGCTGGACAAATATATAGGATAAGGCGGCAATGAGCAGCAGATTTTCTGATGTTTTTGTAAATTTAAATATGGATATAACGGACAGGGAGCTCATGAAGAACGCTGAGGTCTTAAGGATCAGCGTTTCAAAGGACAGGAGTTCCCTTACTGTTTACCTGAAAACCACGGAGGATATACCGCGTCCGACCATACTTGCGGCCGAGGAGGCCATAAGGGAAAAGGTATTTGATAATAAGCGGTTGAGGATAGAGATAGTGGCTCTTGGCGGGGATAATTCCGCTAATGGAAGCTCAAGTCAGGCAGGAGACGGGCAGGGAGCCATATCAGGCGCCAGGGGCAGCGCTTTAAGGCACACAAGAAAGCCTGGTCAGGACGGATACAAAAAGGCAGAGACTAAATGGACTCCGAAGACCGATAAAAAATCCCAGAATCCTGATGTCATATACGGATACGATTTTAAGGGAGAGGCGATGAATATCGCATCTTTGGAGGATGGAGTCGGAGAAGTTATAATAAATGGCAAAATTTTCGGTTTAGAAATAATAAAAACCAGAAACGAGAAGTTTATTTTCAAGTTCAATATAACTGATGAGACCGATTCAATATCCTGCAGGCTGTTCTGTGATGAAAACACAAAAAACGAAGTTGAAAAAAGCCTGAAGGAGGGAATGTACATTTCTCTTTCCGGTTCAGTGGAACCTCCTAACCAGTATACGCCGGAGCTTACCATAGGCAGGATAAGGAGCATCAAAAAGGTGGTGGACCCGAAAAACAGCCGCATGGATGAGCATGAGGGCGAAAAGAGGGTGGAACTGGATCTTCATACCAAGATGAGCGATATGGACGGCATAGGAGACATCAAGGAGTACATAAACCTTGCCGTCAAATGGGGCTGGAAAGCCTTATGTATCACTGATAATAATTCCGTACAGGTCTTCCCTGCGGCGGCCCACTCGCTGCCAAAGGGGTCGGATCTTAAACTCATGTACGGCGTTACTGGAAGCCTTGTAAATGATGATAAGAATGCAGTAAGGCATCCAAGGGGCCAGAGCCTGGACGGAGAATTTGTCGTATTCGATATCGAGACTACCGGATTTTCCATGAAAAAGGACAGGATAATCGAGATCGGAGCCGTCAAGATCAAAAACGGCGTCATTACTGACAGATTTTCGGAGTTCATAGATCCGGAGAGACCTATACCAAAGCGTATAACGGAGCTTACCACCATTACCGACGATCAGGTAAGGGGAGCGGGGAATTATCAGCACTGGATACCTGAGTTTATCAAATTCATAGGCGGGGATGATATACCGGTAGTAGGACATAACGCCATGTTTGATGTGGGCTTCGTTAAAAACTACGCCGGACTTTTGGGGATCAGGTTCGATCCTACGGTGGTGGATACTCTCGGTCTTTCCCATATGCTCTTAAAGAGGCTCTTCAGGAATAAGCTGGACAACATTGCCAAGGAGCTCAATGTAACCCTTTCCACCCATCACAGGGCAGTAGCGGATGCGGAGGCTACGGCGGGCATATTCCTTGCCTTTGTAAAAATATTAAAGGACCGCGGCATAACCGACCTCGATATGCTCCATGCTGCAGATGAGATGGATGCGGAAACCATAAAAAAACTCCATCCATCGCCGTTTACCATGATAGCTTTGAACGACCTTGGACGCACAAACATGTACAGGCTCGTGTCGGCGGCCCATATCGACTATCTGTATAATGAACCGAGGATGCCGAAATCCGTCGTAAACTCCTTAAGGGAAGGCTTACTCATAGGAAGCGGAAACGAGGAGGGAGAGCTGTACGACGAGGTCTTAAGGGGCGTGGGAGATGATGAGCTCATGGAGCACGCGGCCTTTTATGATTACTTTGAACTGGTACCGCCTTCCGCCATAAGCTATCTCATAAATGAGGACAGCTCGCCGGTGGAGAGCATGGAGGATATCTATGAGGCGGAAAGGCGCATAGCCGAGATCGCCACGAGACTTGGAAAGCCGGTAGTCGCTGCGGGCAACACCCATTTTGCCGAAAAGGGAGAATCCGTTTACAGGAAGATAATCAAGTATTTTGAATTTTCCTCAAAGGGACGGAGGTTCAACGAGGAAAAATACACGGCGGAGCTGTACTTAAGGACCACGGACGAGATGCTTGAGGAGTTCAGCTTCCTTGGAGAGGAGCTGTCAAGAAAGGCCGTCATTGAGTATCCTTCCATGATCGCCGACATGTGTGAACGCATAGAGCCGGTAAGGCCTGACAAATGCCCTCCGGTAATAGAGAACTCCGATGAGGAGCTTAAGAATTCCTGCTATGAGACCGCAAAGAGCATGTACGGCGAGGAACTTCCAAAGATAGTAAAGGACAGGCTTGATAAGGAGCTTAACTCCATCATCAGTAACGGCTATTCAGTCATGTACATCATAGCCAGGAGGCTGGTCCAGGACAGCATGGAGCACGGTTACCTGGTGGGATCAAGAGGTTCGGTGGGATCTTCCCTTGCGGCCACCTTTGGAGGCATTTCCGAGGTCAATCCGCTGCCGCCTCATTACAGGTGTCCGAAGTGCCATTTTTCGGACTTTGACTCGGATATAGTAAAGGAGTACAGCACCAGGACGGGCTACGACATGCCTGACAGGGACTGCCCGGTGTGCGGGACGAAGCTCATAAAGGATGGTTTTGACATACCTTTTGAGACCTTCCTTGGATTTAAGGGTGATAAGGAGCCGGATATAGACCTTAATTTTGCCGGAGATTACCAGCCGAAGGCCCACGCCTATACAGAGGTGCTGTTCGGAGAGGGGCAGACCTACAAGGCCGGTACCATAGGCACGGTGCAGGATAAGACAGCCTATGGCTATGTGCTGAGATATAACGAGGATCACAGTGATGAGTCCCATCCAGTAAGGATGAGGAAGGCTGAGATAGAGAGGCTTGCCATGGGGTGTACGGAGATAAGGCGTACCACTGGACAGCATCCCGGCGGCATAGTCGTCCTTCCCCACGGCGAGGAGATGAGCACCTTTACGCCGATACAGTATCCGGCAAATGACGTTACCAGCATGGTGACGACGCATTTTGATTATCACAGCATAGACCATAACCTTCTAAAGCTGGATATCCTCGGAAAGGATGATCCTTCCATGGTGCGCCAGCTTCAGGACCTTACGGGGCTCGATCCGATGGACATACCGATAGGGACGCCGGAGATAATGTCTCTGTTTGCCAATACTGAGTCTCTTGGGATAACCCCTGACGATATAGGAGGAACGCCCTGCGGGACCATGGGAGTGCCGGAGTTCGGAACGGATTTTGCCATGCAGATGCTTTTGGAGGCGAAGCCTCATTATGTGTCGGACCTTGTGCGCATAGCCGGGCTTGCCCACGGCACCGACGTCTGGCTGGGAAATGCCCAGAAGCTTATAAGCGAGGGCACCTGTACCATAGATACGGCCATCTGTACCCGTGACGACATCATGATCTATCTCATAGGCATGGGGATGGATCCGGGTATGAGCTTTAAGATAATGGAGCTGGTACGAAAGGGAAAATTCCCTAAGGATTCCAACCATGAGATGTACTGTAAGGAAATGAAGGCTCATGGAGTCCCTGACTGGTATATATGGTCCTGCGATACCATAAAGTACATGTTCCCTAAGGCCCACGCGGCGGCATATGTAGTCATGTCCTGGAGGATAGCATATTATAAGGTGCATTATCCTCTGGCCTACTATACGGCATACTTTACCGTAAAGGGAAAGGGCTTTGACTATGAAAAAATGTGCGTGAGCCTGCCAAAGCTCAGACAGGGCTTAAGCGAGCTTAAGGAGAAGATGAACCAGAAGGACGTGACCGCAAACGATAAGCTCATGTACAGGGACATGCGCATCGTTGAGGAAATGATGGCCCGAGGCATAGAGTTTGAGCCTATAGATATATTTAAGGCTAAGGCAGACAGATTCATAATCACGGAAAACGGCAAAATAATGCCTTCCCTGGATTCCATAGCCGGACTTGGGGCAAACGCCGCAAAGAGCATAGAGGAGGACGCCGTAAACGGTCCTTACTTAAGCATGGAGGAATTTATCCAGAGGACAAAGGTATCAAAGACCAACGCCCAGCAGCTTAAGAGCCTCGGCTTACTCGGCAGCATACCGGAGTCAAACCAGCTAAGCTTCTTCGACCTTGCGGGGATGTGAGTTCAATTATAATTAAAACGGTTTATGTGGAACTGGGTAAATTGGTAAAAGGCGCTGACTTCAGGCGTACACCCATAAGTAATGGATCCTGCAGGGCAGCATGGTAGATCGCTATGCTGTCCTGCTTTATAAAAATGAATTATAAGGTACTTGCAGACAGAACAAGACAGTTTAAGGAAAATACGAAAGGAGTACGGAATATGAACAGCGTAGTTGATGAGATCCGGGAAGAAGGACGTGCCATGGGGATTGAAGAAGGTAAAAAAGAAGGCATAGCTGAAACCAGCAGGCAGACAGCCATCAGAATGCTTAAACTCGGAAAACTTTCATACGAGGATATTACAGTTTATACTGATCTGCCGATGAATGAGATATTAAAGCTTGCAGAGCAGTTGAAAGATGGCAGCATCGCATCTGCCAAGTTATAATTTAGTAGTCGGCAAAGCATATATGGCTATGGATTTGTTGAATCTATGATTTTATTGACCTTGCGGGGATGTGAGGGCAGTAATAATCGAAATGTTTAGAGATAACAAGTTAAATTGTTAAAAGGCACTGACTTTCGGGTTGGTGCCTTTTATGCGAAATCAATCAAAAAATCAATCGTAAATTTTTACGATTGATTTTTTGCGTATTTCTACATACAATATAATCAATTAAAAATGAAAAGGATGTAAATAGTATGCGTGAAACGAGAATATTAGAGTTTAAAGAAACGATTACAAATGCCTTTTTAAAAACAGTCAGTGCCTTTTCGAATTACGATGGTGGAACCATTCTTTTTGGAGTAGATGATGATGGAAATGTAAAAGGTTTGCCTGATGTAAAACAGGCGTGCCTGGATATCGAAAATAAAATCAATGATAGCATTTCGCCTCAACCGAATTATACTCTTGAGATACAGAATAATGATCAGACAATAAAGCTCACTGTCACCAGCGGCCTTCAAAAGCCGTATTTATACAAATCAAAAGCATACAAACGCAATGATACGGCAACGATAGAGGTGGATACTCTGGAATTTTCAAGACTTGTATTGGATGGAAAAAATATCAGATTTGAAGAATTACCATGTAAAGATCAGGAATTGTCATTCGAAATTTTACAGCGCAAGCTGAAAGATAGTATTCATATTGAAACTTTTAATCAGGATACATTGAAAACATTGAACTTGTATGACAATATAAATGGTTTTAATAACGCAGCCGGACTTTTGGCGGATAAAAATCATTTTCCGGGAATTGATATTGTTAAGTTCGGTGAAAACATCAGCATTATTCAAAAGAGAATAACTTTTGAAAACACATCTGTTTTGGATGAATACGAAAAGGCACTTTCTGTATTTAGAGATTACTACCAGTATGAAATAATTGAGGGTGCTGACAGAAAAAAAATCGAGAAGATACCGGAAGAGGCTTTCAGAGAGGCGATTGCCAACGCTCTGATACACAGGGCATGGGATGTAGATTCACACATCAGGGTTTCCATGTTCGATGACAGAATAGAGGTTGTATCTCCTGGAGGATTGCCGTCTGGAATAACTGTAGAAGAATATTTGTCAGGTAAACTATCTATTCTCAGAAATAGAAATCTTGCCAACGTGTTTTATAGATTAGGATTTGTCGAGATATCCGGAACTGGAATTACAAGAATAAAGCAACTGTATACAGAAGGTCTTATGAAACCGGATTTTGAAGTTTCAGATAATGCTATAAAAATTGTACTTCCTTTACTTGAAAAGAATGCCAACTTGACCGAAGATGAAAAAGTGATTTATAAACTCTTGAGCAAAACAATGTTGAAACCAATAAGTGAAATTGCACCATATATGCCTTTTGGAAAATCAAAGACAACAAAGCTGCTGAAAGATATGGGTAAAAAAGGTATGATTACGATTGAAGGCAAAGGCAGAGGTACGAAATATATAATTAATTAACTGTACTGTAAAAGAGATTCATACATGAGACATAATTTAAAAGAGTGTGGAAAGTGCATTGTAGTTGATGAGATCCGGAAAGAAGAATGTGCCATAGGGATTGAAGAACGTAGAAATACTGTGAATTTTGCCTGTGGGCTATCGTAAAAATATATAATTTTTCGTCACAATTAGAACACACAAACTTAAAAATTTTGTATGAGAAATTTTATTGAGCTAAAGTGGGGAAGAATATATCATAGGTTTAGGATAAGGGGAGTTAAAAGATTTAACGATCTTTATTATCGTATATTTTTAAAATGTTCCCCGGCCTTACCGGAAATGATCACCAAGCGGATTTAAGGTCAGGGACAGACCACGAAGGGAGACAGACAGTATGAAAAAGATGCTTTTAAAAACGGCAGCCGTATCATCTATCATGACTGCGGCTTTCGCATTCTCAGCATTTGCGGAGACACCGATCACATCGGTAAGCTTCTATGCAGAGATAAATGAAGACGATGCAGCAGCTGAAGGAGTAAACTCACCGGATTTCTACACGGATAATTCCGACATGTATGACCTTACCTGGGAAGAGACCTCATCCTCAAGCTCGGCAAAGTCAGAGAAGTCCTACAGGCTTACATTCATAGCTAACGGAGATTATGTATTCCCGGAGAATGAGAACCAGATCACTGTTACCGGAACCGGCGTAACGGAGATAGGTACCAAGTCCACCAAGGATGACGGAACTACCCTTGAGGTAAGGGTAAAGGCATGGCCTTACTCAAAGCTTGAGAAACCTGAGGTAGAGAATGAAGGTGCTATCGGAGATTTAGAGACAAGTAAGATAGAATTCGATAAAAAGGGTGCGGGAACAGTTGAATACGTTATAACATATGTAGATTATGACGGAGACACAAATACTAAGCACGGTACCACAACAAGTTCAAGTGTTTCAGTTTCAGCTTATAATAAGGCCTATAGTGGAAGTAATGAAGACTATGATCGAAGGAAAGTAACTGGCTTTGCTATAAGAGCGACAAAGCTTAGTTCCAGTTCCAACCCTAACATAGTACCGAGTGACTGGGTATGGGTAGGTGATGAGCCGGATTATGATATGACCAATTACGAGACCTGGGGTGACTGGATCGGACATTCTGGAAGCTCAAGCTCAAACCAGACCATCAATAACGTCGGAACTGCAGGCCCTGGCTCTGGAAGCACCTCAAGCGCAGGCTGGGCAGGCTCAGGCAATGACTGGTACTGGAGAAATGCTAACGGCACCAACCAGACAGGCTGGGTACAGGACGGCGGAAACTGGTACTACTGCGATCCTAACAACGGCGGCAAGATGGCTGCAGGCTGGATCTTTGACGGAGCTAACTGGTACTACCTCAACGAGGCTCATGACGGTACATACGGACGTATGATGTCAGGCTGGCTTAACCACGGCGGACACTGGTATTACTTAAATGAGTCCCATGACGGAACCTTCGGACGTATGATGACCAGCTGGCAGGTGATAAACGGGGTACAGTATTACTTCAGGCCTAACTCAGGCGGACCTCTTGGATCAATGGTATCCAACGCCACGGTAAGGATCAACAACGTGAACTATACCTTCAACGCCGACGGAGCGCTTGTAGGCTGATAACAGCCTGGACTGCTTAAGTTCACTAAACAATATAACAAAGTACGGGATAGTGCATAAAATGACGCCGCCGGGAGGAGCTTCTTCCCGGCGGCGTACTGATTTCCAAAATAACTTATTAGCCGCGGCTAATTTTTGGACAATTAGCATATGCTAACATTAGGCATATTTATTGAAAAATCCCTCATGTTCTGGTATCCTTTCAGGGTAATATTTGGAATAAGGGAGTAGTCAGCGAGCTATTCGCGGAGTTGCCAACATACTGGAGATATTCCTGGCATCACCTTAATTGACGAGACTTATCTGCTAATCAATAGGCGGATGGGGCTTGTCTTTTTTTATCCGCCGCCTACAAAATTTATATTTGCAGGAGGTAAAAAATGAAATTTTACGAACTTGTTGTCCTTGCCATAGGCCTTTCCATGGACGCCTTTGCCATAGCCATCTGCAAGGGTCTTTCCGTGCCCAAGATCGAGCCCAAGCACGCAGCCATAACGGGGCTTTGGTTCGGAGGCGGACAGGCGCTGATGCCGCTTATAGGATATCTGCTGGGCATAGGCTTCCAGTCAACTATCGAGAGCGTGGATCACTGGATAGCCTTTATACTCCTTGGCCTCATAGGACTCAATATGATAAAGGAATCGAGAGAGGAGTCCAAGGCTTTGGATGTTTCATTCTCCCCTAAGGTAATGTTTCCACTGGCAGTGGCCGACAGCATAGATGCTCTTGCTGCCGGCGTCACCATGGCGTTTTTAAATGTCAGCATCATACCTGCTATAGCCATGATAGGCTTTACGACCTTCTGGTTTTCCTACGCAGGGACTTTCATTGGAAACAAATTCGGAGAGAGATACCGCTCCAAGGCCGAGCTTTTCGGAGGAGTGGTCCTGATACTTATAGGCATCAACATACTTATAGAGCACCTTGGGCTTTTTGCCTGATAAGACTTGCGGCCTTACAGACCGGATCTCCGGTCAAAAAACATATATGGGAACGTAAATCGGTATTTATATACGCTGGACTTCAGGATATTAACATAACAGTTGATTAAACCGCATAAAATGGATTAAAATAAAATGCTGTAGGGAACATTTCCCGCAGCATTTTTATAATATCAAATATCGGGAGGATATTTTAATGACACTTAGACAGGATGCGGACAGGATTATCGCTGCTTCCATCAAGGCGGTTCTGCCTGATGAGGCTGTAGCTAAGGCGCTTAAGGGTAAGGATTTTGGCGACGGCAAGGTCGTTATGGTGGCAGCAGGAAAGGCTGCATGGCAGATGGCTAAGGCCGCTGCGGATATACTTGGTGACAGGCTTAATAAGGGAGTCGTGGTTACAAAGTATGACCATGTAAAGGGTGAGATACCTCACACGGACTGCTACGAGGCAGGCCATCCGGTACCTGATGCAAATTCCTTTAAGGCTACCCAGGCAGCTCTTGATCTTGTGAGCGGCCTCAGCGAAAAGGATACGGTGCTTTTCCTTGTATCCGGAGGCGGATCCGCCCTGTTTGAGAAGCCTCTGATACCTGAGGAGGAGCTTACGGATATCACCAAGCAGTTCCTTAACTGCGGCGCTGATATCACTGAGATCAACACCATAAGGAAGCGTATATCTGCGGTCAAGGGCGGAAAGTTTGCCATTGCCTGCAAGCCTGCTCATGTATTCAGCATAGTACTTAGCGATATCCTTGGAGATCCTCTGGACATGATTGCTTCAGGACCTGCATATCCTGACAGCTCCACCTGCGAGGATGCAGACAGGATAGTTAAGAAGTATGATCTTAAGCTCAGCGACCTTGCAAAGGAGCTTCTTACAAAGGAGACTCCAAAGGAGCTTGACAATGTGGAAACCATGATAAACGGCTCCGTGATCAATCTCTGCAGGGCGGCGGCAGCGGCAGCAGAGGAGCTTGGATATAAGCCTCAGATCCTTACGGATCAGCTGGTATGCGAGGCAAGGGAGGCCGGGTCATTCTTGGCATCCATAGGAAAGAGCCATCAGGATTCAAAGGAAAGCCTTGCATTTATTGCCGGAGGTGAGACGGTAGTACACATCACAGGTAAGGGCAAGGGAGGCCGCAATCAGGAGATCGCGCTTTCAGCTGCTGAAGGCCTTAACGGATTAAAGGATACGGCAGTATTTTCCATAGGCTCTGACGGAACTGACGGACCGACGGACGCTGCCGGAGGATATGCTGATCAGGATACGGCAGGCATCCTCAAAAAGGACGGAATTGCCATATACGACGTGCTTAAGGATAACGACGCGTATAATGCGCTCAAAAAGACCGGCGGTCTCATAATAACGGGAGCTACCGGAACAAATGTCAATGACGTTGCCGTACTTCTTATCAAGAGATAATCGGAAGTTATTTAATATTAGGAGCATTTAAATGAAACAGATCATTTTGACTGGCGACCGCCCTACGGGGCGGCTCCATGTCGGGCATTATGTGGGCTCCCTCAAGGAAAGGGTGGAGCTGCAGGAATCCGGGCTGTATGATGAGATTTATATCATGATAGCGGACGCCCAGGCCCTTACCGATAATGCCGAGCACCCGGAAAAGGTGCGTCAGAATATTATGAATGTCGCCCTGGACTATCTTGGAGTGGGCATAGATCCTGAAAAGTCTACCATATTTATACAGTCCATGGTCCCTGAGCTTACTGAGCTGACATTTTATTATATGAACCTGGTGACGGTATCGAGGGTACAGCGCAATCCTACCGTCAAGTCCGAGATACAGCAGAGGGGCTTTGAAACCAGCATCCCGGTGGGATTTTTCTGCTACCCGATAAGTCAGGCGGCGGATATCACGGCATTCCATGCGACCAAGGTGCCTGTAGGAGAGGACCAGCTTCCGATGCTGGAGCAGTGTAAGGAGATAGTTGCAAAATTCAATTCCGTATACGGGGAGACCCTTACGGAGCCGGATATCGTGCTTCCGGGAAATAAAGCCTGCTTAAGGCTTCCCGGCATAGACGGCAAGGCCAAGATGAGCAAGTCCCTCGGCAACTGCATTTACCTCTCGGATGAGCCTGAGGAGATAAAGAAAAAGATAATGTCCATGTATACGGACCCTAACCACATCAGGGTGGAGGATCCGGGAACCGTTGAGGGCAATCCGGTATTTACCTACCTTGACGCGTTCTGCAGGCCTGAGTATTTTGAGGAATTCCTTCCGGACTACAAGTCTCTGGATGAGCTTAAGGACCATTACAGGAGAGGCGGTCTCGGCGACGTTAAGATCAAGAAGTTCTTAAATAACGTCATGCAGGAGGAGCTCCGCCCTATAAGGGAGCGGAGGAAGTCATGGGAAGCCAGACTTCCAGAGGTCTATGAGCTCTTAAAGGCCGGAAGCGAGAAGGCTGAGAGGAAGGCTGCTGAGACCCTTAAGGAAGTTAAGCATGCAATGCGCATAGATTACTTTGATGACGGCAATCTCCTTAAGAGCTAAAACAAAACAAAGAAAGGCAGGAAAGCGGTTTCATCCGTCCTCGTTAATGAGAACGGTCCGATCACGCCCTCCTGTCTTTTTTATGTGCTCGTCCGGCTGTCCGGTGCTCAACGATCCTCTGTGAGCATTTTCAGCATACGGAAGCCCGGGTCTATGATAGGAAATGTCAGGACGTCCTCAAGCTCTCCTGCGATATAAGGAAAATGCGTGCATCCGAGGATCAGGGCGTCGGGGTCCATTTTCTCAAAGGCCTCCATCAGCTTATGGATGCCAAGCTCCCTTACTATCTCGGCAGGCTCACGCTGCTTTTCAATGGCGGCCACAAGATTTAAAAGGCTTGCGCCAAAGGCAGTACAATCAGGATTTGCGCTGTATACTGCCTGTTCTATCGCGGCAAGGCTCTGGCCGTTTGCGGCGATGATGCAGAGCCTACGGTATTTTCCTGCGGCTTCCTTATATACGTCGAAGGGCGTTACTATGTGGGGCGTGCGCACGTGTTCTCTTAAGTATTCAATGTCTATGGCAGCGGCCATGGAATTACAGTTAAGATATATACCCTCAGCGCCTTCATTTATCATCTCATTGCAAAGGCATGTCACCTGCAGCGTGAGCTCCTTGGGGTGAAGCACCTGCATCTGAGTCTGGATCTCCGGCGTGGGGCTGGAATATCTGCTGACGGTACTGTGGCCGAAGCTTTCAATATAATCCACGCCCATACGGGTATCCACCGGGGTTCCTGCGATAACGCCTATCTTCATGATCATCCTCCTATTCCGGGCTTACAGGATGCAGCTCTGCGGCTTACATAAGGATGTTGCCGGCAGTATTGTCGCGGTATCCGGTCTTCATATCCACCTTATTTTTAAGAGGGCTGCCGGAAACGTAGGCCCTGAGGTTTTCCATGACCATTATTTTTATGCGCTTAAGCGTTTCCGGGAGGTGATAATAACCGGATGCATGCGGAGTTATGATCAGGTGTTTCGCATCCCAGAGAGGATGGTCCGTTGGAAGGGGCTCCGGCTCCACCACATCCAGGCAGGCTCCGGCTATTACGTCATTATTGAGAGCATCGCAGAGGGCGTAGCTGTCTATAAGGGAGCCGCGTCCTACGTTGATTATGATGGCATTTGGATTCATTTTCCTAAAACGCTCAGCGTCAAACAGATGGTATGTTTCAGAAGAAGCCGGAAGACTGCAGGCAACGACATCAGCCTTTGCAAGCTCCTGATCAAGCTCGTCCATGCTCTTAAGCTCGTCAAGATACTCAGGCTTTTCGCCTAAATGGCGCTTTATGCCGACGGTATATGCTCCGAGGGCGTGGACCTTTTTAGCAAACTGGCCTCCTATGTCTCCCAGGCCTACTATAAGTATGCGGGAGCTGTAGATGGATCTTACCTGTCCGCGGTCGGCCCAGTTTTTATTAAGCTGTTCAACGTAATACCTGTCCAGCTTTTTCATCATCATGAGCAGCATTCCGATCATGTGCTCGGAGATATTGAGGCCATAGGCTCCGCTGGAATTTGTAAGGATAGTGCCGGGAGCGAGCACTCCGGGCTTTGTGTATATATCGGCGCCGGCGTTACTCAGATGTATCCATTTTAAACGCGGCGATTCTTTTATAAGCGAAACCTCAGCGTTCCCGAGTATAATGTCAGCGGCGGCTATAAGAGCCTCGTCGGCGTCATCCTGGTCGCAGTATGTAAATGATGCGTCAGGGCAGATCGCTTCAAGCTCAGGCTTTTCTGTTTCGTCAAAGGGTATGGTCACTAAAATATTTAATTCTGACATGGTTTTCCTTTCTTAAATCTAAAATTTATCTGGATAATGTAAGGGTGAAATATGTAAGAACAGGATCTCACCCCTATAAGGTTGATAGTCAAATAAATACAATATATAAGCCACTATACATAAGCTGATGGAAAACTGTCAAGGATACATTGACACATTGATGACCGCGTAATATCTGATTGCGGAAGCGAGCTGTAATTATATATAATGATGGTCGGTATCATGTGCGGTGAAACATGATGCGGCAGACGTAAAAACAAATATAAAAAGATATTTTGACAGACCATAAAAGACAATAGGACTGATAGCAAAAGGAACTTATATATGAGCATACTCAATGTGGAACATGTAAATCACGGCTTTGGAGACCGGGCGATACTTAAGGACGTTTCCTTCAGGCTGTTAAAGGGAGAGCACGTAGGTTTCATTGGAGCAAACGGAGAAGGAAAGTCCACTTTCATGAATATCATCACCGGAAAACGTCAGCCGGATGAAGGAAAGGTGGAGTGGGCCAGAAACGTAAGAGTGGGCTACCTGGACCAGCATGCGGTACTGGAGAAGGGCATGACCATCGCAGACGTGCTCAAAAGCGCTTACGCCTGGCTCTTTGATCTTGAAAATAAAATGAATGAGATATGCGACGCCATGGGGAATGCTTCGGAGGACGAGCTTACCGCTATGATGGAGGAGCTCGGAGAAATACAGGAGCTTTTGGATGCCCATGATTTCTATCTGATAGATTCAAAGGTGGAGGAGATCGCAAGGGCCTTCGGACTTATGGAGCTGGGGCTTGACAGGGACGTGACGGAGCTTTCCGGAGGCCAGAGGACCAAAATACTTTTAGCAAAGCTTCTTTTGGAAAAGCCGGACATACTGCTTTTGGACGAGCCTACCAACTATCTTGACGCGGTACATATAGAGTGGCTTAAGCGCTACCTTATAGATTATGAAAATGCCTTTATCCTGATTTCCCATGATATTCCTTTCCTTAACAGCGTGGTAAATCTCATATACCATATCGAGGACGGAGTGCTCTCAAGATATGTGGGAAATTATGAGGATTTTGAAAAGGTCTATGCCATGAAGCGTTCCCAGCTTGAGGCGGCTTACAGGAAGCAGCAGCAGGAGATCAGCGAGCTTAAGGATTTCGTGGCAAGGAATAAGGCAAGAGTGGCTACGAGAAATATGGCCATGTCCAGACAGAAAAAGCTGGATAAGATGGAGATAATAGAGCTGCAGTCGGAAAAACCGAAGCCGGAATTTAATTTTAAAACGGCAAGGACATCAGGTAAGATCATCTTTGAGACCCATGATCTTGTGATAGGCTATGATGAACCGTTATCACGGCCTTTAAATCTCAAGATGGAACGCGGCCAGAAGATAGCCATGATCGGAGCTAACGGTATAGGAAAGACCACTCTGTTAAAGAGTATAATGGGATATATCAAACCGATCAGCGGGGAGTCCGTACTGGGAGATTATCTGTATCCGGGATATTTTGAGCAGGAAAAAAAGTACGAGACAAATATAAGCTGTATAGATGAGCTCTGGGCGGAGTTCCCGTCCTTTACCCAGTATGAGGTGAGGTCAGCCCTTGCAAAATGCGGACTAATGACAAAGCACATCGAGAGCCTGATGAAGGTTTTAAGCGGCGGAGAGCAGGCGAAGGTAAGGCTATGCAAGCTTATAAATCATGAAACGAATGTATTGCTTTTGGACGAGCCTACAAACCATCTGGACGTGGACGCAAAGGATGAGCTTAAGCGCGCTCTTAAGGAGTATAAGGGAAGCATTCTCCTCATATGCCATGAGCCGGAATTTTATGAGGACATAGTTACCGACGTTTGGAACTGCGAGGACTGGTCGCTTAGGCTGTAAGCAATAGATATCAGGGACTTACGCAATATTTAATCAATTCAATGGTGTACAAGCGTGCTTCATTCTTGAAAAATCGGCCTGACGATTTATGGATATATTATATATTCTGTACTGGAAAAAAGGGACGGCATACCTTGGTAAATGATAAGATAGAGTGCACGCATTGCTGAGTTCAGTGTCTGGAAATATAACATGATGGCAGATCGGAACATTGATATAAATAACAGAAATACTGATAAGCTGTTTTTTATTACCGGCATTATTATGCTTATTTCCGAGATCATAAAACAGCTTCTGCTGACATTTATAATAGGAGGAGGAAAATATAACTGGTGGTATTTCCCCTTCCAGCTCTGCAGTATTCCGATGTATATGCTGCTGATATACCCATGGATAAAGCGCAGGATGGCAAAGCTTTCGATGCTTTGCTTCCTCATGAGTTACACTCTGCTTTCAGGGATGATGGCCTTTGCGGATACGTCGGGCATGCACTATCCGCTCATCATACTGACGGTGCACTCCTATGTCTGGCACATACTGCTCATCCTCATCGGGATAGCCTCAGGTATTATATATTTAAGTATAGAAAAGGAACGGCCAAGGCATGGCGATGTATATAAGCGCGGCACGCATATACGCGGAAACTTAAATGTTGGTGATTCAGACATCGATCGCGGAAGCCTGGATCTTTCATTTTGTCCCTTTATATATGCTACGGTCATTTACTTATCCTGCTGCCTTATAGCTGAGCTGCTTGACCATGCTCTTGACGGCTTTGGCACCATCAATATGTTTTATATCAATACTGATTATCTCATGCAGCAGGTGGTTTTCAGGGAGCTTATACCCCTTACCGGCAATACGGCAGCCATAATTATATATATAGCTGCGACAGTGCTCGGTGCATTTATATTATTTAATATATGGGCTTTTATTTTTAAGAGGTCCGCATTCGGAAAATGATAAAAGAAGGCCGCATTTGGAAAATGATATTTGAGAGCCGGTGCCAGAGGGGACGTGGAATCTCCTATATTAGGGTTGGTTTTATGTGGAGTTATGATATAATGAGCCTTGCAGAGCTCTGTGCTTGCACAGGAAGCTCTATAAGGCGAATGCCCTCACCGAACCGCCAGGCGAGGTGATATAATTGAGATCAAAGAAACGGGTTTTTAATGGGTCAGCTGTTTAAAAAGCAGCGGATTCCCATCGTTGGCATGCTGAAGAGGTGATTTTATGCTCCTTGTTGTTTCAATTATATTATCTTTTGCCATACTTGCAGCAATACCAATATTGATCATGGGTATTGCGGGACGTATCTGCGGGCGTTTTGCGAGAAAGCATGAGACCAGGGAGTCTATCAAGGCTGATCTTAAAAAGCAAAGCCAACGCTTTGGGTTTGATATAAGCGACGAGGAGCTTGATAAGGTGATGGACAAGGCTTATGAGGCTGCCGAAAATGGAGAATGTATAAAAAGCCCTGTGGAGGAGACATTGGAAGAAGGCAGGCGCAGGGCCAATGAGTATGCGGCAAGCAAATACTGGTTTGAGATGTTTAATAACAAAACGGATAGCAGGAGATAAACAGTAAAAAATGGTCCTTATTTAAAGCAGAAAAAATGGCCATCATTAAAGCAGAGAGAAAATGGTATATCCTTAAAAATGAAAAAATTGATAAAAAAATTCATTTTTCCGCTTGACACTTTTAAATGCTTCATGTAATATAAGGGAGTCGCTTCGAACGGAACCTGACGAGGTGTGGCTCAGTTTGGTAGAGCGCTGCGTTCGGGACGCAGAGGTCGCAAGTTCGAATCTTGTCACCTCGATTCATATGGCCTTGTAGTCAAGCGGCTAAGACGTCGCCCTCTCACGGCGAAGGCCCGGGTTCGATTCCCGGCAAGGTCACTTCTAAGATCACGCAATGGCGTGATCTTCTTTATTTCATGAAGATTTTAGCAATTTCAGCAATTTTCCGATATAAGAACGAGAATTCCGATAAAAGAGCGCTTTTTCCGGCAAAGTATCATACGAAATATCACACGAAATCAGAACATCTCACCTGAAATATGGCAGACCTCAGTCTTATCCTAATAATTTAAGTAAATTTTACGGACATGATCCACAAATTTAAATTTTAGTAGTATTTGGAGTCAATTCGGGCGGATAAAATTACAGAATATAAAAATCTGGATGCATAAAATGATCTCTTTATGCGGATAAGATTCTATAAAGTCAATAAATGGATGATATATGTCACTTCATACAGATAAAATTCAAATAATCCCCCAAAAGGGTGACATTAATTTCCACATATCTTTTCTGTGGCGCGCGCCCCATGTATATGCACGGTACATTTCCTGGCAAAATACAAAAATTCCTGTTGACATACGCCGGGCATGTGATTATTATATACACATAATTATTCATAAAAATTAATAATTATACAAAAAGATAACATTGAACTGAGACCCTCAAAGGGCTTGGAACAATACTGGAATAATTGTATGATTTTATAAATTCGGAGGTTTGGCATTATGGAAAAGAAAGATATCAAAAAGATAGTTCTCGCTTATTCTGGAGGACTTGATACATCTATAATAATCCCTTGGTTAAAGGAAAATTACAATGATCCGGAGATCATAGCCGTTTCAGGAAATGTTGGACAGGGGGACGAGCTTGAGGGACTGGAGGAAAAGGCCATAAAGACCGGAGCTTCTAAGCTTATAGTCGCTGATCTTGTTGACGAGATGGTGGATGACATCATCATTCCGGCGTTAAAGATGGGCGCAAAGTATGAAACTTATCTGCTTGGCACGGCCTTCGCCCGTCCTGTTATAGGAAAGAAGCTGGCTGAGATAGCTCTCGCTGAAGGAGCTGACGCCATAGCTCACGGCGCAACGGGAAAGGGCAACGATCAGGTGCGTTTCGAGCTTGCCATCAAGAGGTTCGCTCCTGATATGAAGATCATAGCTCCTTGGAGGGAATGGGATATCAAGTCCCGTGACGAGGAGATAGATTACGCAGAGGCTCACAACGTGCCGTTAAAGATAAGCAGGGAGACCAACTATTCCAAGGATAAGAATCTCTGGCACTTAAGCCACGAGGGTCTGGATCTTGAGGATCCGGCAAATGAGCCTCAGTATGAAAAGGAAGGCTTCCTTGAGATGGGAGTATCCCCTATACAGGCGCCGGATGAGCCTACATATATCAGCATCGATTTTGAAGCTGGCGCACCTGTGGCATTTAATGGGGAAAAGATGAAGGCCTCAAAGATTATTGAAAAGCTGAATGAGGTTGGAGGCGCAAACGGCATCGGTATCATTGATATCGTTGAAAACAGGCTTGTCGGCATGAAGGACCGCGGAGTATACGAGACTCCTGGAGGAACCATCCTTTATAAGGCCCATGAGCAGCTGGAAATGCTCACGGTGGATAAGGAGGTGCTCCACGAAAAGGAGAAGTTAGCGGTGGACTACGCTGATCTTATTTATAACGGAAAATGGTACACTCCGCTTCAGGAGGCGCTTACCGCTTTTGCAAACGAGGCTAACAAGTATGTTACCGGAACCGTTAAGCTTAAGCTTTATAAGGGCAATATAATCCCTGCGGGAACTACCTCTCCTTACTCACTGTATTCTGAGAATCTCGTTACCTTCGGTGAGAGCGACTATGATCAGAAGCAGGCTGAGGGCTTCATAAATCTCTGGGGACTTCCTACCAAGGTACAGGCCTTAAGGGAGCAGGGACGTCTCTGATAGGCTTTATATATTTCAGGATACTTTCAAAACGGATAAGCAGTGCAGTCCGGGCAGACCCCGGGCTGTATTGCATTAAACAGCTTTAATGGAGCTTTTTGATTATGGCAAAGATGTGGGCCGGAAGGACTGCCGGCAGTACCGATAAGATAGCGGATGATTTCAACTCCTCAATACATTTTGATAAGAGGATGTACAGACAGGATATAGAGGGCAGCATGGCCCATGCGGCGATGCTCGCAAAATGCGGCATTATAACGCCGGAGGATGCGGACATGCTCACAGAAGGGCTTAAAGGCATACTTAATGACCTTGAAAGCGGGGAGCTTCAGTTTGACCTAAGCTGTGAGGACATTCACATGTTCGTAGAGCAGGTGCTTACGGAGAGGATCGGCGATACGGGTAAAAAGCTGCATACAGCAAGGAGCCGCAACGATCAGGTGGCGCTGGACTTAAGGATGTATCTGAGGGACGAGGCCTCTGACATAATGAGTCTCATAAGGGAGCTTACAGAAACACTTACGGCTGTGGCTGAGAAAAACATGGGGCTTGTAATGCCGGGATACACACATATGCAGAGGGCACAGCCGATACTTTTTTCCCACCACATCATGGCCTACGCCATGATGCTCTTAAGGGATAATGGAAGGCTGAAAGATACCGTCAAAAGGATGAATGTTTCTCCAATAGGCTCCTGCGCCCTTGCCGGAACCACCTATGAAACGGACAGAGTTTTTGAGGCGGAAAGGCTCGGATTTGGTGAAGTGGCAATGAACAGTCTTGACGGAGTCTCCGACAGGGATTTCTGCCTTGAATTCATGAGTGCCTTATCCATACTCATGATGCATCTGTCGAGATTTTCCGAGGAGCTGGTGCTCTGGTCCAGCTGGGAATTTAAATTCATAGAGCTTTCCGACAGCTTTACTACGGGCTCATCGATCATGCCTCAGAAAAAAAATCCAGACATGGCAGAGCTCATCCGCGGCAAGACCGGAAGGGTATATGGAGACCTGATGGCTCTCCTTACCACATTAAAGGGACTCCCACTGGCATACAATAAGGATATGCAGGAGGATAAGGAGGCCGTATTTGATTCCGTGGATACGGTAAAGATGTGCCTTAAGGTCATGATACCTATGATAAAGACCATGAAGGCCATACCTGAAAACATGAGAAAGGCAGCGGGGGAGGGCTTTATAAACGCCACGGACCTGGCCGATTATCTCGTAAAAAAGGGTCTGCCTTTCAGGACGGCTTATAAGATATCCGGGGAAATTGTCGCTGAATGCATTAAAAAGGGCTGTGTACTTGAAACATTCCCTTTGGAGGATTATAAAAAATACAGCGGGCTTTTTGAATCGGACGTATATGACGATATCAACATAGAAAACTGCGTTGAAAAGCGTATCTCACTGGGAGGCACGTCTAAGGCCTCAGTCCTGGAGGAGATAAAATACGTAAAAAAGGAGCTTTCGAAATGACGAAGGTATTTATAGACGGAAGTTCGGGAACCACGGGCTTAAGGATATACGAGAGGATAGAGGCAAGAACGGACATAGAGCTGATAAAGCTTCCGGAGGAAAAAAGAAAGGATGAGGCCGCAAGGAAGGAAGCTCTTCATGAGGCGGATATCGCATTTTTATGTCTTCCGGATGAGGCTGCAAGAGAGGCGGTAAAGCTTGCGGAAGGCTCCGATACCGTGATCATAGACACCTCTACCGCCCACAGGACGGATCCGGGCTGGGCTTACGGATTTCCAGAGCTTAAGGGCTTAAGGGATAAGATTGCTTCGTCAAAAAGGATAGCAAACCCGGGCTGCCACGCCAGCGGGTTCATTGCTCTTATAGAGCCCCTTGTGGCGGAGGGCGTCATATCAAAGGATACGGCTCTTACATGTCTGTCCCTTACGGGCTACTCCGGGGGCGGGAAAAAGATGATAGCCGAGTATGAGGCACCGGAAAGGGACAGCCTGCTCATGGCTCCGAGAGTCTACGGGATAAGCCAGTCCCATAAGCATTTAAAGGAAATGAAGCTGATACCCGGCCTTGATATAGAGCCGGCGTTTTATCCGGTAGTAGCTGATTTTTATTCCGGCATGGAGACAAATATCTCTCTATTTAAAAAGGACATAAAAGGTACTGCCGAGGATATCAGGAGTATATACAGGGAAAGGTATTCCGGAAAGATAGTGCATTATGAGGAAAGCCTTGATGATGCAGGCTTCATCTCCGCAGCAAAATTAAAGGACAGGGACGATATGGCTGTTTCCGTCAGTGGAAATGAGGAAAGGATAACCCTTATCGCCCTGTTTGACAACCTTGGAAAGGGAGCGTCAGGGGCTGCGGTCCAGAACATGAACATAGTGCTCGGCATAGATGAGGCCGCCGGCCTTGTAACGGAATAATTTAATGACAGTTTCTGATTAAAAAAGAGGCGGATGAAATGATAAAGATAATAGAAGGCGGCGTATGCGCCGCAAAGGGATTTAAGGCAAACGGCATACACTGCGGCATACGCCATAATAACACTAAAAAGGATCTTTCCCTTATCGTTAGCGATGTGCCAGCAAAGGCTGCAGGGGTATATACCTCAAATCTTGTAAAGGGAGCGCCGATCTACGTCACAAAAGCTCACTTAGCTGACGGCATGGCGCAGGCGGTCATAGTAAACAGCGGAAACGCCAATACCTGCAATGCTGACGGGATCGAGATAGCTGAGAAGATGTGCGGGCTTACCGCAGACGCCCTCGGCATAGATAAGGATGATGTTATAGTAGCCTCTACAGGTGTCATTGGACAGCCGTTAAACATCAAGCCGATAGCCGACGGCATGGAGGAGCTTGTAAAGGGACTCTCGTATGAGGGAAATAAGGCCGCTGCCGAAGCCATAATGACTACTGATACGGCGATGAAGGAGGTTGCCTGCGAATTTGAGATAGGCGGAAAGATCTGCCGTATGGGAGCCATGGGAAAGGGAAGCGGAATGATCCACCCTAACCTTGCCACCATGCTTGTATTCATCACAACCGATGCCGCAATTTCCGCCGGAATGCTGGAAAAGGCTCTTAAGACGGATGTGGTAAAGAGCTTCAACATGGTTTCCATAGACGGCGATACCTCCACCAATGATACGGTCAATATACTTGCCAACGGGCTTGCGGGAAATGCCGAGATCACTGAGGAAGGCGAGGACTTTAAGGCGTTTATGGAAGCCTTAAATACCGTTACCGTAAGTCTCTGCAGGATGATAGCCGCCGACGGCGAGGGAGCCACAAAATTCCTTGAATGCGACGTGAACGGGGCAGCAGATGAAAAGACTGCAAAGACAGTGGCTAAAAGTGTAATATGCTCATCCCTTTTAAAGGCGGCCATGTTCGGGGCCGACGCCAACTGGGGCCGCGTGCTCTGCGCCATAGGTTACTCGGGAGCCGATGTGGATATCTCAAAGGTGGACGTAAGCTTCAGATCTGGTAAGGGTGAGATAGAAGTCTGCAGGGATGGAGCCGGAGTGGCATTTTCAGAGGAAAAGGCCAAGGAGATCCTTTTGGAAAAGGAGATATACATCCTTGTGGGGCTTAACAGCGGAAGCTCATCGGCAAGCGCCTGGGGCTGCGATCTTACCTATGACTACGTAAAGATCAACGGTGACTACAGAAGCTGAAAAAAGGAGTGATTTAAGATGGACGCATCACTTTCAAACATAGACAGGGCCGAAGTGCTCGCCAAGGCGCTTCCCTATATCAGGAAGTACAATAATAAGATCGTAGTTGTAAAATACGGCGGAAACGCCATGGTCAGCGAGGAGCTTAAGCAGCAGGTCATGGAGGACATAGTCCTTTTGTGGCTGATAGGCGTAAAGGTAGTCCTCGTTCACGGAGGCGGGCCTGAGATAAATGAAATGCTCGGAAAGATAGGCAAAAAGAGCGAATTTGTCGGAGGCTTAAGGGTCACGGATAAGGAGACAGTGGATGTAGCGGAGATGGTCCTTGCCGGAAAGGTCAATAAGGGGCTGGTAAACCTCCTTGAGGTAAAGGGCGGAAACGCCATGGGCATTTCCGGAATGGACGGCAGGCTCATAGAGGCCAGGATAAAGGATGATAACTTAGGTTATGTGGGGGAGATAACTAATATCAACAAAAAGCCTATAATGGACCTTTTGGCAAACGGCTATATACCTGTGGTTTCCACCATAGGCTGTGACAGGGACGGCAATATATATAACATTAACGGAGACACGGCAGCCGCCCACATAGCGGGAGCCTTAAACGCCGAGAGGCTCATAATGATGACCGATATCTCGGGCATACTTAAGGATAAGTATGATCCGTCGTCTCTTATACCGGAGCTTACAACCGAGGAGGCAGTGGGCTTATACGATAAGGGAGTTATATCAGGAGGCATGATACCTAAGGTAGATTCCTGCATAAAGGCCATAGACATGGGAGTCAAAAACTGTGTTATAATGAACGGCTGCCTGCCGCACGCCATACTCATCGAGCTCCTTACCGAGGAGGGCGCAGGCACCATGATAAAGGCTCCGGCATCAAGATAAGGATAGTGAAAGGCAGGGTAAGATTAAGATGAATTTAATGGAAAAAGACAAAAAATACGTTGCCAATACCTATAAGAGATTCCCAGTATGTCTTGTAAGGGGAGAGGGCTCGGTCGTTTATGATGAAAATGGTAAAAGGTATATAGACATGGGCTCAGGCATAGGCGTCACATCCTTTGGAATAGCCGATGCAAAATGGCAGGAGGCTGTGACAAAGCAGCTTGGAACGCTGCAGCATTCCTCCAATCTTTATTATACGGAGCCCTGCGTAAGGCTTGCGGAGCTTTTATGCGAAAAGACCGGCATGAAAAAGGTGTTCTACGCCAACTCCGGAGCCGAGGCAAATGAAAACGGCATAAAGGCCATAAGAAAATACGCCGCAGAGCATAAGGGAAAGGAATATTATACGATAATAACTTTGGAAAACAGCTTCCACGGAAGGACTCTTACCACCCTTGCGGCAACCGGCCAGGATGTATTCCATAAGCTTTATCAGCCGCTTACGCCGGGATTCATTTCCGTACCTGTGGATCTCAATGCGGTGGAGGAAGCCGTAAGGGATAACAAAGTCGCCGGCATAATGATGGAATGCATACAGGGCGAGGGCGGAGTAAAGGCCCTCGATGAGGATTTCGTAAAGGGAGTGGCAGAGCTCTGCAGGAGAGAGGATCTCGTACTGCTCTGCGATGAGGTGCAGAGCGGAAACGGCAGGAGCGGATATATGTATTCGTATATGCATTACGGCATAGAGCCTGACGTTGTGACCACGGCCAAGGGGCTTGCCGGAGGTATTCCAATAGGAGCCTGCCTATTAAATACAAGATTAAAGGATATCTTCGGACCCGGGGATCTGGGTTCCACATTTGGAGGAAATCCTGTTGCCTGCGCCGGCGGCGTAAGCATAGTGGAGAGGATAGATGATGATTTCCTTAAGGAAGTTACAGAAAAGGGAAAGTATCTTTTTGACACATTCAGTAATGCCGAAGGCATAAAGAATGTATCGGGCATGGGGCTCATGATGGGCCTTGAGACTGAAAAACCTGCGGGAGAGCTGGCTTCAGAGCTTATTGAAAAGGGAGTCCTGGTGCTTACGGCAAAGGATAAGCTGAGACTGCTTCCGGCGCTCAACATTCCTATGGAGCTTTTGAAGGAGGCAGCAGAAATAATAATCGAGGCCTGCAGGCCTGAGGCTGAGTAAGGATATATAAGGAGATATGCAATGTATTTTATAATCGGAAATAAATTTAAGGGAAGGAGCTTCCTTAAGCTCTTGGATTTTACGCCGGAGGAGATCAGCCTGCTTTTAGATATGGCAGCGGAGCTCAAAGACCAGAAAAAGCGTCACGAGTCCCACAAGGTATTTGCCGGAAGGAATATCGCGCTGATATTTGAAAAAACCTCCACCAGGACGAGATGCTCCTTTGAGGTGGCGGCAGCCGACCTTGGCATCCATCCTGTTTATCTTGATCCAAAGAGCTCTCAGATAGGCAAAAAGGAATCCATAGCAGATACCGCGAGGGTCCTTGGCAGGATGTTCGACGGCATAGAATACAGGGGCTTTGAGCAGGAAAGAGTGGAGGCCCTTGCAAAGTATGCTGGGGTTCCGGTGTGGAACGGGCTTACAAATGAGTCCCATCCGACGCAGATATTGGCGGATTTTCTGACTATTCGTGAGCATTTTGGCAAACTTAGCGGTATCAAGCTTGTTTATATGGGCGATGCAAGATATAATATGGGTAACTCATTAATGGTAGGGTGTGCACTCATGGGAATGCACTTCGTGGCATGTGCGCCGGAAAAGTATCTGCCTGAGAGCTGGCTCATTGAAAAATGCAGGTCCATTGCGTCGGAAACGGGGGCAAGGATAGAGTTTGAGGAGGATCCTGTAAAGGCTACAAAGGGAGCCGATGTGATCTATACCGACGTCTGGGTATCAATGGGAGAGCCGGATGAGATCTGGGAGGAACGTATCAGGGATCTCATGCCGTATCAGGTCAATCAGAGGATAATGGATAACGCCGGACCTCAGTGCCGGTTCATGCATTGCCTGCCGGCATTCCACGATCTCGGAACGGAGATAGGCAAGGAGATAAGCTCCAAGTTCGGCATAGACGCCATAGAAGTGACCAATGAGGTGTTTGAGGGCCCAAGCTCAATAGTATTTGACGAGGCTGAAAACCGTATGCATACCATTAAGGCTGTGATAGCAGCGACAATCCAATAAGACTGGGACGAAAGAAGAGAACTTATGGAGAAAGCATACCTTGTTTTAAGCAATGGAAAAATATTTGAAGGATTTCGTATTGGAGCCGAGCATGACTCCATTGGTGAAATCGTTTTTACGACCGGTATGGAAGGGTATTTGGAAACGTTGACCGACCCCAGCTATGCCGGTCAAATTATTACCCAGACCTTTCCTCTCATAGGAAATTACGGAGTTATCGAGGAGGATTTCGAGGGTAAGGTCTGCGCTAAGGGATATGTGGTAAGGGAGCTCTGCGAGGAGCCTTCAAACTTCAGATGCCAGTATCCTCTCGATAAATTCCTTAAGGATCATTCCATACCGGGTATCTGCGGTATAGATACCAGGGAGCTCACGAGGATAATCAGGGAAGAAGGAGTAATGAATGCCAAGATCTGCAGCTCCATCCCGTCCGATATAGCGGACATCAGGGATTACGCCGTGAGCAGGGTGGTGGAGATCGCCGGCAGGACTGAGACAGAGGTGTTCCCTGCGGAGGGTGAGGAAAAATACAAGGTCACCCTTATAGACTACGGCGCTAAGCTCAATATAATACGCTGTCTGCAGAAGCGCGGATGTACCGTGACGGCGGTGCCGTATAACATTTCGGCAGAGGCTGTGCTTGAGGCGCAGCCTGACGGAGTCATGCTTTCAAACGGACCTGGAGATCCGGCAGAAAATACCTACTGCATAGAGCAGATCAGGAAAATGATCGGAAAGGTCCCGATATTCGGTATCTGTCTCGGACATCAGCTTACGGCCCTCGCCATGGGCGGAAAGTCCGTGAAGCTTAAGTACGGCCATCACGGAGCAAACCAGCCGGTTAAGATGGATGACGGCAGCCGTACCTTTGTCACGAGCCAGAACCATAACTATGCCGTGCTTTCCGAGAGCCTTAAGGGTAAGGGCAGGGAGATATTCTTTAACGCCAACGACTTAAGCTGCGAGGGCATGGAGTACGCCGACGTGAACTGCTTTACGGTGCAGTTCCATCCTGAGGCCTGCGGAGGGCCTAAGGATACGGAATTTTTATTTGACAGATTCCTTAAGATGATGGGAGGAGAACGTAATGCCTAAGGATTTGAGTATAAAAAAGGTCCTGATGATAGGTTCGGGCCCGATAGTTATCGGACAGGCTGCCGAGTTTGACTATGCGGGAGCCCAGGCGTGCCGTGTCTTAAGGGATGAGGGCATCAATGTAGTGCTCGTAAATTCCAATCCTGCCACTATCATGACGGATAAGGATCTTGCGGATGAGATATATCTTGAGCCGTTAAATGCTGAAACGGTGGAGCGTATCATAGCAAAGGAAAAGCCAGACGGGCTTCTGGCAGGTCTTGGAGGACAGACGGGCCTTACCATAGCCATGCAGCTTAAAAAGGCCGGAGTCCTGGATAAGTATAACGTAAGGCTTCTCGGTTCGCCGGTGGAGGCCATAGATAAGGCGGAGGACAGGGAGCTGTTCAAGGAGACCATGGAGTCGATAGGACAGCCTGTGGTGCCTTCGGAGATAGCGAACACCATAGAGGAGGCTCTTTCGGTAGCCGCAAAGATCGGATATCCGGTAATAGTAAGGCCGGCCTTTACTCTTGGCGGAAGCGGCGGCGGAATAGCGGCCGACGCCGAGGAGCTTAAGGTCATCGCAAAGAGCGGACTGGACATGTCCCCTATCACTCAGATCCTTGTTGAAAGATGCATATCCGGATGGAAGGAGATAGAGTTTGAGACCATGAGGGATTCCCTCGGCAACGTCATAGCGGTCTGCTCCATGGAAAACTTTGATCCCGTGGGAGTACATACCGGAGATTCTATAGTCGTAGCTCCGGCGCTCACTCTTTCTGATAAGGAATATCAGATGCTAAGGAGCGCGGCCCTCGACATGATCACTGCCCTCGGCATAGTGGGAGGCTGCAACTGCCAGTTTGCCCTTAACCCGGACAGCTTCGAGTACGCCGTAATAGAGGTCAACCCTCGAGTATCCCGTTCTTCAGCCCTTGCAAGTAAGGCTACGGGATATCCTATCGCAAAGATAACTACCAAGATAGCTCTTGGCTATACTCTTGATGAGATACAGAATGACATAACAAAGAAGACCTGCGCCTGCTTTGAGCCTACCCTCGATTATGTGGTAGTCAAATTCCCTAAGTGGCCGTTCGATAAATTTGCAGGCTCTTCAAGGACCATAGGCACGCAGATGAAGGCTACCGGTGAGGTCATGGCCATAGCCAACAGCTTTGAGATGGCCCTCATGAAGGCAGTGCGCGGAGCCGAGATCGGGGCGGACACCTTGAACCTTCCACCGCTTTCGGATAAGCCGGTGATGGAGAGAGTTGCAGAGCAGAACGACAGAAGGCTGTTCTCCATATTTGAGGCAATCAAGGCTGGGCATTCCTTAGAGGAGATCCATGAGGTCACGAAGATCGACATGTGGTTCCTTCACAAGGTAAAGAACCTGGCGGACTATGAACAGCACATAGCCTCTCTTGGACAGGACACACTGCCGGCTGCGGACTATGAGAGAGGAAAGAAGCTGGGCTATACCGATGCCGCCATTTCAAGGATCAGCGGCGTTGCCATGGATAAGCTTCCGGGATGGAAGTTCAGCTATAAGATGGTAGATACCTGCGGCGCGGAGTTTGATGCTGAAACGCCGTATTTCTACTCGACCTGTGA
Source organism: uncultured Lachnospiraceae bacterium (assembly GCA_944381575.1). GTDB lineage: Bacteria > Bacillota > Clostridia > Lachnospirales > Lachnospiraceae > Avilachnospira. The sequence continues at coordinate 216,966 of CALWLS010000003.1, forward strand.
TGAAACCTGCGAGTCAAGGACCTTCGAGAGAAGCGGCAAAGACGTTATCATCGTCCTTGGATCTGGCCCTATACGTATAGGACAGGGTATAGAGTTCGATTACTCTTCCGTGCACTGCGTATGGACGCTCCGTAAGATGGGCTACGACGTGGTCATCATAAATAATAACCCTGAGACCGTATCCACGGACTATGATACGGCGGACAGGCTGTATTTTGAGGCCCTTACACCTGAGGATGTCATGAACATCATAGAGGTGGAAAAGCCGGTGGGCGTCGTTGTGGCCTTCGGTGGACAGACGGCCATCAAGCTTACCAATTACCTTGATTCACATGGAATAAGGATCCTCGGTACTTCTGCAGAAGGCATAGACGTGGCCGAGGACAGGGCAAAGTTTGACGCCCTCCTTGAGCAGTTCGGCATTTCAAGGCCTAAGGGATTTGGAGTAAGAACCGTCGAGGAAGCGGTAAAGGCTGCAGACACCCTGGGATATCCGGTTCTCTTACGCCCGAGCTATGTCATAGGCGGACAGAACATGACCATATCCCATGACGATGAGCATACCATCAAGTACATGAATACCATACTTGCCGGTGGAATAGATAACCCTGTGCTGGTGGATAAATACATGGAGGGTCCGGAGCTTGAGGTAGATGTTATTTCCGACGGAGAGGACGTTCTCATACCGGGAATAATGGAGCATATAGAGAGGGCCGGAGTACATTCCGGAGACTCCATAGCGGTCTATCCTCCATATAATCTTACGGACAAGTTCCTTAAGATCATATGTGACAGCTCCGAAAAGCTTGCTCTTGCCCTTGGCACCAAGGGACTTGTAAATATACAGTACCTTATCTACCATGATAAGCTCTATGTAATAGAGGTTAACCCGAGGGCTTCACGTACGATTCCTTACATTAGCAAGGTAACGAACGTGCCTATGGTGGATCTTGCCACAAGGGTAATGCTCGGAGCCAAGTTAAAGGATCTGGGATACGGCACCGGACTTTATAAGACCCCGCCTTACAGTGCGGTAAAGGTACCGGTATTCTCCTTTGAAAAGCTTAACGACGCAAACTCCATATTAGGCCCTGAGATGAAGTCCACCGGTGAGGTGCTTGGCATAGGCAAGACTCTTGTAGAGGCGCTCTATAAGGGACTTACGGCTGCGGGATTTACAGTGCCGTCCTCGGAAACCGAGGATATGCCGGCGGTATTTATATCTGTCCATGACAAGGACTACGACGAGGTGCTGTCCCTTGCCAAGAGGTTCTATGACCTGAGGATGCAGCTTATCGCTACCTTCGGTACGGCCGAGGCCATCAGCAGGATGGGGTATCCTGTAATGAGCGTGCAGAACGCCACTGAGAGTTCAGAGATATATGATCTCATGGAAGCAGGCAAGATCGGATACATAATCTATACCGGCGCAGCTCTTGATGAGACCACAGAGGATTACATCAAGCTCCACAGAAAGGCCATGCAGTTAGGCATACCTTGCCTTACGAGCCTGGATACCGCGGGAGCCTTAGCTGAGATCATAGAGAGCCATTATACGATAAATAATACTGAGCTTGTGGATATCAACCACATGCGTTCGGAAAAGAGCAAGGTGCATTTTACAAAGATGCACTCCTGCGGAAATGACTATATATTCATAGAGAACTTTGACAATGCCATAACCTGTCCTGAGTCGCTGTGCATCAATCTCTGCGCGCCTCACTACGGCATCGGTGCGGACGGCATAGTCCTCATTGAAAAGCCTGACGTGGAGGGCTCGGACGTAAGGATGAGATCCTTTAACAAGGATGGCTCGGAGGGCAAGATGGCCGGAAACAACATCCGCTGCGTCGCAAAGTATATCTATGATAACGGGCTTGTGGATAAGGACAGGGATACCGTCAAGATAGACATGGACGGACATCAGCATACGCTTTCACTGTTCACAAGGGACGGAAAGGTAAGCTCAGTCACCGTGGACATGGGCAAGGTAAGCTTTATGGCCAAGGATATCCCGGCGGTTTCAAAGGATCCTGCGGCAAAGCTTATCAATCAGCCTATAAAGGTCATAGGAGACGAGTTCAACGTCACCTGCCTTACAGTGGGCAATCCGCACTGTGTAATATTCGTAAACGTGCTGGATACCCTGTGGCTGGAAAAGATAGGACCTGAGTTTGAATATCATCCTATGTTCCCTGAGAGGACCAATACCGAGTTCGTAAGGGTCGTAAACAGGGATACGCTTAGAATGAGAGTCTGGGAGCGCGGTAACGGAGAGACTCTTGCCTGCGGAACCGGAGCCTGCGCAGCAGTTGCGGCAGCAGTAGTAAACGGACTCTGCGACAAGGGCACGGACGTCACGGTAAAGCTTCTTGGAGGCGATCTTGTAGTAAATTACACGGACGAGAGAGTTACCCTTACCGGTTCCGTAACAACGGTATTCGAGGGTGAATTCGAGTATTGATACATAAACCCGGGCTGATCATAAAAGCACATATTCGGTTCTGCCGTATCATAGGGGCGCATGCTCATATGGTACGGCAGTTTTGCATGATATTCTTTATGAAAATAAAAACATACATGATATATACTCTTTAACAAAATGTAAAACATAAGTTGATAACTTATATATTTACAATCATCTTGAAAGTCATTAATATTAGTTACATTCTATTTTAGTTAACCTAAGCTTACAGCAATATATGGACTGTGGAAATTAGCGTTTAAGGAGGTAGACTTTCGATATGAAATTCAAACCGGATACGAGTTATGCGGGGCTTATACTGGGAGTGCTTGCACTCTCCGCTTCGGCCATATTCGTAAGGATAGCCAATGCTCCTTCATCAGTCATCGCATTTTACAGACTGCTCATTACAGGCATAGTACTGCTTCCTTTTTTACTGTTTGTTAAGTCCAACAGGGATGAGCTTAAGACAATAAATGCCAAAAAATACGGGCTTTTCGTACTTTCCGGCCTGCTGCTCGCAGTGCACTATGTGATGTGGTTTGAGTCATTAAGATTTACATCCACCTCCAGCGCAACAGTGCTTGTGGCGCTGCAGCCTTTATTTTCCATACTCTGGGCATTCATATTCCTGCATGAAAAGGCGGCAAAGAGCTCTCTGGTCGGCTGTATCATAGCCATAATCGGAAGTGCCGTCATAGGCTGGGGAGACCTCGGCATCAGCATGATGGCTCTGTTTGGCGATGTGCTGGCAGTAGTAGCGGCAGGCATCATAAGCCTTTATTTCCTTGTGGGACAGGTGGTAAGAAGGGATACCGGGGTCGTCACATATTCGGTGTTCAGCTATTTTTCAAGCAGCGTGCTGTTGGCTTTGTATATCCTTATCATGGGCGACAGCTTTACCGGCTATAACGCCGTGACGTGGGGAGCCTTTCTTGGGCTTGCCCTTATTTCCACCATTGGCGGACAGTTCATTTTCAATATACTGTTAAAAAAGCTTTCCGCTACGGCGGTCTCCATGAGCATACTCGGAGAGCCGATAGGCACATGCATACTGGCTTACTTTATTTTAAGTGAGAGGATAGTATTGAGACAGTTTATCGGTATAGTCATCATACTTATCGGCCTCGGAATTTATTTCTTCTATCCTATATATAAGGCGAAGAAATCTTAAAAGAGAATCGTTAAAAAACATTAAGCCTGATATTTCCATATTGCTTTGGACTAATACAGCCATGATGCTATAGATGTATTTGATTAGCTATGTGCTATTCACCTTTTATAGGAAAATATGTATTTCTATCTGTATAAAACTGCTCCGGGAGACACCTATATTTGAGGCATTTAAAATTATATCTGTCGAAAATTTATTTCAGGTCACCCGTATAGACAGTTTTACGATCTCATCCGTACCAGTTGACGTTTTGTTGCAGATAAAATCTGTAAAATAGAAAAAAAGGTGACGCTATTACTGGTCATGATGATTTTCACCTGAAAATGATCTGACATCCTGATCGTTAGCGGGATATGCGCATTAACAAAAACTCTCCCACCTGATATCGTGATATCAAGTGAGAGAGTTTTTAATGTTCGAGCTCCCGGCCGGATTCGAACCGGCGACCTACGCATTACGAATGCGTTGCTCTACCAGCTGAGCCACGGAAGCTTGAGCTGTCTTTCTTAGCTCTGACTTGTAGATTTTAGCATAATTAAAGTCGGCAATCAAGAAGTATTTGCACCGAATGCAGGGGCTGTCTGTGCCTGAAAAGAATCGAATATGCACTGAATATGAGCCGATTATGGATATACTTTACTTGATTATTTGGCGGATAAAGGATAAAATCAAAGTTCAGGCAACTATATATTGTAGTGGCCGTAAAAAATATGCTAAATCAAGATGCTTTATGGCCGGCTCCAAGGCTTTAATATCTTTGAGAGCTTTCATATTTTTATGATTTTAAGAGTCTTCAAGTCCTTCATAAATTTCAGGACTTTGTATGCGGGATGCCGGTACTGAATACACATATATAACAAATTGACCATATTTGAATCAAAAAGAAACGGTGGGATATCATGAAGGATATTTATGATGTTATTATCATAGGAGCAGGGCCGGCTGGGCTTGCGGCAGGTATATATGCCGGAAGGTACAGGCTCAGCACGCTCATACTGGAAAAGTCAGCTTACGGCGGACAGGCGGTGCTGACCTCCGAGATAGAAAATTATCCCGGGGTTTTCAATGAGGGGCCGGTGGGCGGACAGGAGCTTACGGAAAGGATGAGGGCTCAGGCTGCGCATTTCGGAGCAGAGTTTGAGACAGCGGAGATAGTATCGGCAGAGTTTGACAGCACTGTAAAAAAACTTAAGGCCCAGGATGGCAGAGAGTTTTCTGCCCGTACGGTGATAATTGCCGGAGGCGCCCATTACAGGCCTATCGGCTGCAAAAATGAAGAAAGATTTGTGGGCTGCGGTATTTCCTACTGCGCTACCTGCGACGCCAATTTCTTTGCCGGGCTCGATGTTTACGTTGCCGGAGGCGGAGAGTCGGCCTTGGAGGAGGCCATGTATCTTGCAAGAGTGGCAAGGAGAGTATATATAGTCCACAGGAGAGATAAGTTCAGGGCCTCAGCCTATACTGTGGAGAGAGCCTCACGCATCGATAACATAAGCTTTATCATGGATTCTGTGGTAGAGGAAGCGGATGGGGAGGACGTTCTTGATACCCTCAGGATCAGAAATGTCAAAACAGGGGAGATAAGCGTCGTAACAGCGGACGAGGAGGATGGAATGCTGGGACTGTTTGGCTTTGTGGGAATGGAGCCGGAGACCGGGATCTACGAGGCCGCAGGCATTGAGTTAAAGGACGGATATATAAATGCAGGCGAAGATACCCACACCAATAAGGACGGGGTATACGCAGCGGGAGACATTAGGATAAAGAGCCTGAGGCAGATAGTAACTGCAGCAGCCGACGGGGCAGTGGCGGCCTTTGAGGCTGAAAGGTATTTGAGCAGCATCGGCTGACGCATATAGAACTGATATTAACTTACATCGACGGAAAGAATATATGACAAAGAACACGCAAAATTATAATGCTGACAGCATAACCGTACTTGAGGGGCTTGAGCCGGTCAGGAAAAGGCCGGGCATGTATATAGGCGGAGTGGGCACGAAGGGACTCAACCACCTGGTTTACGAGATCCTTGACAACGCCGTGGACGAGCACCTTGCGGGATATTGCAGCGAGGTATGGGTGACTCTTGAAAATGACGGCTCCTGTACGGTGGAGGATAACGGAAGGGGACTTCCGGTAGATCTCCATCAAAAAGGAGTTTCGGCGGAAAGAGTCATAATGACCACTCTTCATGCCGGCGGAAAGTTTGACGATAAGGCTTACAAGACCTCCGGCGGACTGCACGGAGTTGGATCTTCCGTTGTAAATGCTCTCTCAAAGAGCATGACCGTTGAAGTGGCAAGAAACGGGAAGATCTACAGGGACTCCTATTCGAGGGGCATACCGGTCACCGAGCTTAAGAACGGACTTCTTCCTGTTGTGGGAAAGGCCGACCATACAGGCACAAAGATCAATTTCCTTCCTGATGATGAGATATTTGAGAAAACCGTATTTAAGAGCGAATGGATTAAGTCAAGACTCCATGAAACAGCCTATCTTAATCCTGAACTTACCATACATTTCAGTGATCTGAGGGAACTCAATCAGCAGCCTAAGGCTGAGAGCTTTTCCCTTGGTGACGACGGACAGCTCTCCTTCGGACTGGACACTGAATCGTTAAGCCGTTCTGAGGAGATCACGGAAAAGGCAAGGACCGGGGGAGAACAGATCACCTACCATGAGCCGGAGGGGCTTAAGGCCTATGTCGCAGAGCTCAATAAGGGGCAGAACGCGGTGACTCCGATCATATATTTTAAGGATACGGCAGGGGATTCCGAGGTGGAATGCTGCTTCCAGTATGTTGACGCCTTTGAGGAAAACATACACGGGTTCTGTAATAATATATTCACCCAGGAGGGCGGCACCCATATAACCGGTTTTAAGACCAAGTATACCCAGCTGATAAATACATATGCGAGGCAGCTTGGTATCTTAAAGGAAAAGGACACCAATTTCACAGGAGCGGATACAAGAAACGGCATGACCTGCGTCATAGCCATAAAGTACAGGGATCCGATATTTGAGGGACAGACCAAGACAAAGCTTGCAAGCGCTGAGGCTGCCCAGGATGTGGCCATGGTCACCGGGGAAAAGTTAGAGCATTACTTTGACAGAAATGTTGAGACCGTAAAGAGCATCATTTCCTGTGCTGAGAAATCCGCAAAGATCAGAAAGGCGGAGGAAAAAGCCAAGACCAACCTCCTTTCAAAGAGCCGTTTTTCCTTTGATTCCAATGGAAAGCTTAAAGCCTGCACCTCCAAGGATCCTTCAAGGTGCGAGATATTCATAGTTGAAGGAGATTCCGCAGGCGGCTCCGCGGGAACCGCAAGGAACAGGGAATTCCAGGCCATACTTCCCATCAGGGGAAAGATCTTAAACGTTGAAAAGGCTACCATAGATAAGGTGCTTGCAAACGCGGAGATCAAGACCATGATCAACAGCTTCGGCTGCGGATTTTCCGAGGGCTACGGCAATGATTTTGACATTACCAAGCTGAACTACGACAAGATAATCCTTATGACGGATGCCGATGTGGATGGAAGCCATATAGATACCCTGCTGCTTACATTTTTCTACAGATTTATGCCGGAGCTGATATATAACGGGCATATCTACGTTTCCATGCCTCCGCTCTATCAGGTGACCCCAAAGGGAAAAAAGAAGGATCCGATATATCTGTACGACGACAGGGAATTAAAGAAATACCAGAAGGACCACGAGTCATCGACCTATGAGCTTAAAAGGTTCAAGGGGCTTGGAGAGATGGACCCGCCGGATCTCTGGGCGACCACCCTGGATCCTGAGCGAAGGGTATTAAAGAGGGTCGAGATAGAGGATGCAAGGCTTGCCTCCGAGGTGACAGAGCTGCTGATGGGATCAGAGGTCGGCCCAAGGCGTGAGTTTATATACAGCCATGCAGACGAGGCGGATCTGGATATATAAAAATGCCGGATATGGATATTAAGCGCATAAGGATAACGATCCTGAAAATGCAGGTTCATGCAGCGCTTGGATAAGCTTTTGGAGAATATAAATGCCTGAAAAGATACTTAGAACAGAATACAGCGAGGAGATGCAGAAATCCTATCTGGATTACAGCATGTCCGTCATTACAGCAAGAGCCGTGCCTGATATCAGGGACGGACTCAAGCCTGTACAGAGAAGACTGCTCTACGATATGGATGACTTAAATGTCAACCATGACAAAAAAGAAATGAAGTCGGCCCGTATCGCAGGCGACTGCATGGGACGCTTTCATCCCCACGGGGATTCTTCCATATATGAAACCATGGTGGTCATGGCGCAGGATTTTAAGCGTTCCGTACCGCTGGTGGACGGCAAGGGCAACTTCGGTTCGATAGAAGGAGACCCTGCCGCTGCTCACAGATATACTGAGGCAAAGCTCAGGGAATTTACTGACGAGGTTTTCCTTAAGGACATAGATAAGTCAGTGAATTTTGTGCCGACCTACGCCAACACCGAGACGGAGCCGGAGGTGCTTCCGGTCCGCATACCTAACTTCCTGTTAAACGGTTCCGAGGGAATAGCCGTGGGAATGACCACATCCACGCCATGCCATAACCTTACGGAGCTGTGCAGGCTGTGTCTTGCGTATGTGGATAACAGGGAAATGAGCATAGATGAGATGCTTGAGATAATGCCGGGACCGGACTTTCCTACCGGAGGGATCATTGCCAACGGATCGGAGCTTAAGAGCATCTATGAGACCGGATCCGGAAGGATACGCTTAAGAGGCAGGCTCAAGTTTGAAAAGGCGGCAAAAAGAGGTGAAAAGGATAAGCTTATAGTCACGGAGATCCCTTATACCATGATCGGAGCCGGCATAGGCAAATTTATGCAGGATACGGCGGATTTGGTGGAGGCCAAAAAGCTCCCGGAGATCACCGACATAGGAAATGCTTCTGACGCAAGCGGAATAAGCATTTTCATGGAGCTTAAAAAGGACAGCGACATTGACCGCATTTCCAACATGCTCTATAAAAAGACCAGGCTCGAGGATACCTTTGGCGTAAACATGCTTGCCATATCCGACGGAAGGCCTGAGGTCATGAGCCTTAGGGACATACTGAACGCCTGGTACCGCTTCCAGCATGAGATAATAGAGAGGAAATACGCAGCCCTGCTCCGTAAGGAAGAGGACAAAAAGGAGATAGAAGAGGGGCTTATCGCTGCCTGCAGCATCATTGATCTTGTAATAGCTGTCATAAGGGGCGCAAAGAACAGGAAGGACGCCGAGGCCTGCCTTATAAACGGAGATACCACCAACATAGCCTTTAAGGAAAAGAGCTTTGAGGAGGATGCAAAGCACCTGAGATTTACGCCGCGTCAGGCAAAGGCCATACTTGAGATGCAGCTCTATAAGCTCATAGGCCTTGAGCTGATGGAGTTAAACAGGTCCTATAAGGCGACCTTGAAGGCAATAAAGGAATATAAGGGACTGATAGATGACAGCACAAAAAGGGACGACGTCATCAGGGAGGACCTTAGGCATATCATTGAAAAATACGGCTATCCGAGGAAGACCGTCATTGAGGATATAGGGGAAACGATAGTTGAGGAAACTAAGGAGCCGGCGTCCGAATGCGTATTTGTCATGGACAGACTCGGTTACTGCAAGCTCATCGACAGGAATACCTATGACAGGAACAGGGAAACGGTGGATACGGATAACAGATATGTGCTGGAGTGCATGACTGACAGCCGCATACTTATATTTACAGATACCGGAGAGCTGCACATGATAAAGTGCGGCGACGTCCCGATGAAGAAGCTTAAGGATAAGGGAGTACCGGTAGACAACATCTCGGGCTTTGAGGCGGCAAGGGAGGAGATACTGTTTTTAAGCGACAGGGAGAAGCTTAAAGATAGGAATCTCATATTCCTGACAAAGGAGGGAATGGTAAAACAGGTCGGATCCGCAGAATTTGAGACCAGTAAGAAAAATGTGGCGGCTACCAAGCTTAAGGACGGAGACAGCTTAAGGACTATCGTTTTAGTGAGCGAGATAGGTGAAAATACAGTGGCCGTATGGACTAAGGACGGATACGCATTAAGATTCGCTCTCGACGACGTGCCTGTGCTTAAAAAGAACAGTATGGGAGTGCGCGCCATCAGGCTTCATAAGGGAGATGAGTGCGCGGGCCTTGTCATAGTGGAGCCTTCCTCAATGGTGAAATTCGGAAAAAGAGAGGTTAAGCTTTCCAATTTAAAGACGGCTGTGCGGGGAGGAAGCGGTACTAAGCAGAGGACCTGAAGCTCAAGATTTTAAATGATGCGGTTTAGACCGGGTAAATATAGTTTTAGGATATGAATATTTTCAGGAGAGACTATTTCAGGAGAGATCATGAAGAAAACGGACGCAGCTACTGAAAAAATACTTGACCTTTCCCATACGGCGGCAGCAGATATCTTCAGCCAGGTGAGCTATCCCTGGGAAGCGCTTCCGCTCATAAAGGAATTTATAATAAAATACGGTTCAGGCCTAAGCCCTGAGGAATACGACCATCCTGAGGAGGACGTATGGATACATAAAAGCGCCAATGTCTACCCCTCGGCTTATATAGAGGGCCCCTGCATCATAGGCGCGGGGACAGAGGTAAGGCACTGTGCGTTTATAAGAGGCTCGGCATTTATAGGAGAGAACTGTGTCGTGGGGAATTCCACGGAGCTTAAAAATGTTATCCTCTTCGATAAGGTGCAGGTACCACATTATAATTATGTGGGAGATTCCATATTAGGTTACGGGTCGCATATGGGAGCCGGCAGCATAACCAGCAATGTGAAAAGCGATAAGAAAAATGTCAAAGTGCATTTTGAGGAGGGAGATGTGGAAACAGGGCTTAAAAAGTTCGGAGCCGTTTTAGGGGATCACGTTGAGATAGGCTGCGGCTCGATACTTAACCCGGGAAGCGTCATAGGCAGTAACTCCACGGTATATCCTCTCTCAAGCGTGCGCGAGGCAGTGGATAACGGAAGCATTTACAAGCGGCAGGGAGAGGTCGCAAGGAAAATATAAGGAAATCGACCATGAAAAAGCTTTATGAAAAAGTTTATGAGATGGATCATCCCCTGATACAGCATAAGATAACACTGCTCAGGGACAGGCACACAGGGACCAACGAGTTCAGGAAGATAGTCGAGGAGCTGGGAATGCTCATGGGCTTTGAGGCTCTCCATGATCTTCCTGTGGAAAACGTAGAGGTGGAAACGCCCATAGAGAAATGCTTAAGCCCTGTGATTTCCGGGCGAAAGCTTGCGGTCGTTCCGATCTTAAGGGCAGGGCTCGGACTTGTTCCGGGGATACTTTCACTGACGCCTTCCGCCAAGGTGGGACATATTGGAATGTACAGGGACGAGGAAACTCATGAACCTCACGAGTATTTCTGCAAGCTTCCGGAACCGATCTCTGAAAGGATCATAGTGGTAACGGATCCCATGCTTGCCACAGGAAGTTCGGCCGTAGACGCCGTAGATCTCATTAAGCAAAGGGGCGGCAAAAAGATCAAGTTTATCTGCATCATAGCCGCGCCTGAGGGAGTAAAGCGTTTTAATGAGGCGCATCCTGACGTGGAATTATATATCGGACATCTGGACAGGGAACTGAACGGGGATGCTTATATATGTCCAGGTCTTGGGGATGCCGGAGACAGGATATTCGGTACACAGTAACGGGTTGAAGCAGAGAAGACATAACGGAGTAGCATATCTTAAAGCGGGCTTGGGGACAGAGACCTAAGCCCGTTTTGGCTTTTATATCTTAATGTGTCTTTATACATCTTTACGCATCTTAACACGCCTTTATATAATCTTAATATCACACACTATTTCTTATTATCTTTTTTAGCCTGTTTGTACTATGATATAGACTTGATTTAAGAAAGAAGGAGTGTATGCTCATATGAACGAGCTGCCGTCAATAAACATTAAAAAGAGACTTACGACATTTCAGATAATTGCGATAGGGTTTTTAGGAGTCATACTGCTGGGAGCAATTATCCTGATGCTTCCTTTCTCCACCAGCGGGAATGAGACTCCGGGATTTATAGACGCTCTGTTTACGGCCACATCGGCTGTGTGCGTGACGGGGCTCGTGGTACAGGATACGGGTACATACTGGTCGTATTTTGGGCAGTTTATCATCATAACGCTAATACAGATAGGAGGGCTTGGCGTTATAACGGTAGCGGCGGCTTTTACTATCATATCAGGAAGAAAGATATCCCTGATGCAGCGAAGCACTATGCAGGAGGCCATAGCCGCGCCGAAGGTGGGAGGCATAGTCAGGCTGACGGGATTCATAATAAAGACGACTTTCCTTATAGAGCTGCTTGGCGCAGCGGTGATGGCGCCGGTATTTGTCAGGGATTTCGGGCTCAATGGGATATGGATGGCTGTGTTCCACTCCATATCGGCTTTCTGCAACGCGGGATTTGACCTGCTCGGAGTAAGAGAACATTTTTCATCACTTACAAGCTACAGCGCGGATCCGGTGATAAATATCACCATTATGCTGCTCATCATAATAGGCGGCATAGGCTTCCTTACCTGGGACGATATACGTACTAACGGCATAAAGTTCCATATATACAGGATGCAGTCAAAGGTAATATTTGTAACGACTGCCATACTGATCCTGCTCCCTGCTCTGTTTTTCTATTTTCATGATTTTACGGAGCTTAAGGGAATGGAAAGAGTGCTGGTGTCATTTTTTCAGTCGGTGACACCGAGAACTGCGGGATATAACACGATAGACTTAGGACTCATAAGCGAAGCAGGACTGTTTATAATGATCGTCCTGATGCTTATAGGAGGTTCGCCGGGATCGACAGCCGGAGGAATGAAGACCACTACCATAGCCGTGCTGTTTGCAAACGCGGCGGCTACTTTCAAAAGGAAGGAAAACGCCCACTTCTTCGGCAGGAGGATAGACGATGATGTGGTAAAAAACGCGGCCACAATATTGATCATGTATATCGTTCTCTGCCTTACGGGAGCCTTTATAATAAGCGTAAAAGAGGATCTGCCGATACTCACCTGCATGTATGAGGCGGCTTCGGCAGTGGGTACAGTAGGACTTACCCTTGGCATTACGCCTACTTTAAGCACCCTTTCAAAGATAGTCCTCATAATCCTGATGTTCCTCGGCAGGGTAGGAGGCCTCACACTGATATTTGCAGCCATGTCAGGAGTGAGCATAAATGTTTCAAGGCTGCCTAAGGAAAAGATAACTGTCGGTTAAACATCAGGGATAAATTTAATCTGTAAATTTTTAGGCTATATTTTAAGGATATAAAACGGAGAGATAAAAATATGAAATCCATACTTCTTATAGGACTCGGAAGATTCGGAAAACACATCGCGCTTGAACTTAACAGGATGGGACATGAGGTCATGGCCGTGGATACGGTGGAGGACAGGGTGGAAGCCCTGCTTCCATTTGTGACAAACGCCCAGATAGGAGACAGCACGAATGAGGACTTTTTAAAGTCCCTTGGCATAAGGAATTATGATGTCTGCATAGTAGCGATAGGAAGCGACTTCCAGAGCTCGCTGGAAACGACATCTCTGTTAAAGGAGCTGGGAGCTAAAAAGGTGGTATCGAGGGCCGCAAGGGATGTCCAGGCAAAATTCCTCTTAAGGAACGGAGCCGACGAGGTGGTATATCCGGAAAGGATGCTTGCCAAGTGGACCGCCTTAAGATGTACGGCCGATAACCTGCTCGACTACCTTGAGCTCGACGGGGACCACGCTCTGATGGAGGTGGCAATACCTGATTCATGGATAGGAAAGACCATAGGAGAGCTGGATATAAGAAAGAGATTCCATTTGAACGTTGTCGCCATCAAACGCGGAGGGAAGCTTGGGCCTGCAACCGCAGCAGATACGGAATTTGAGGCGGGAGAGACCATGCTTGTGCTTGGAAGCAATAAAGACCTTCAGAAATGCTTCCATATAGACTGAATCAAAGTCAGATAAATTAACTGAGCAAATGAGTAATTTTAATATTAAAGAGGCATTTAAAAATAAAACAAAGCTCGGTACTATGGACGTTTTAAAGAGTTTTGTCATTTTAACGGCGGCGACGGGCATAGGTTTTATCTTTGAATCCTTAAACATTAACGAATATAACATAATAGACGTATATATATTCGGAGTCTTGGTGATCTCCATAATAACCTACTCCAACTATATGTGCGGCATAGTGTCGTCGCTTGTGAGCGTTCTGACATTCAACTTTTTCTTTACGGTACCGAAATATACCCTAAAGATATATAACTCAGGCTATTTCATAACCTTTGTAATAATGTTTATCGCCGCAGTACTTTCAGCGTCACTTGCTGCAAAGCTCAGGGAAAATGCAAGGCAGGCTTCGATAGCGGAGAGAAAGACCAAGATACTCTTAAGCATAAACAGGCTGCTCCAAAGGCAGAGCGACGTGCGTTCCGTCACCGATGCGGTGGCAGGGGAGCTTTCAAAGCTGTTAAAGAGAGACGTAGCCGTATACCTCGTTGATGCCAATGACAGCACAAAGCTTCAGGAACCGGTCATATACAGGTCTGAGGACAGTACCGGCGGGGACCTTACGGCGGACGTGGAGCGGCATACCGCGGAATGGACCTTCAGGAATAAGGCCTGTGCAGGAGCCACTACCCATAAATATCCTGAGGCTGAGTGCCTCTATAATGTCATAGCGCTGGGCAGCCATGTTTACGGAGTTGTGGGCATAAAGGCCGACGGCGGAGATACGGATTATTTTGAGGATGATATGCTCATGTCGCTTCTTGGCGAGTGTGCCATGGCCATTGAAAGTATCAAGAATTCACGCGAAAAGGAGGAGGCTGCGGTACTTGCCAAAAATGAGCAGCTGAGGGCCAATCTCTTAAGTACCATATCCCATGACCTAAGGACGCCGCTTACCTCAATCTCCGGAAGCGCCGGCAACCTGCTTGCCAACTACAAAAACATGGATGACGAGGACAGGGTCCAGACATTTACGGACATATATAATGACTCGATGTGGCTGATAAACCTTGTGGAAAACATCCTGTCAATAACGAGGATCAAGTCCGGTAAGTTAGGGGTCGAGCTGAGCCTTGAGCTGGTGGACGACGTGATGGACGAGGCCATGAGGCATATAGACAGGCAGAAGTCGGAGCATGTCATCAAGGTGACGGAGGAGGATAAATTCACCCTTGCAAGGATGGATCCGAGGCTCATAGTTCAGGTGATCATCAATCTTGTCAATAACGCCATCAAATATACGCCAAAGGGGTCGGTAATAGAGATACATACGGCAAAAAAGGACGGCATGGTGGAGATATCTGTTACGGATAACGGTCCAGGCATCCCGGACGAGCAGAAAAATAGCGTATTTGAGATGTTCTACAGCGGAAGCCGCAAGGTGGCTGACAGCCGCAGGAGCATGGGCCTTGGCCTTGCATTGTGCAGGTCGATAGTGACGGCCCACGGCGGGACCATCAGGGTAGAGGACAATGTGCCGCACGGCGCTAAATTTATATTTACATTACAGGCAGGGGAGGTCGAAAATTATGAACAGGAACTTGATACTGGTTACTGAAGATGATCAGGCGGTACGCAACCTTATCACCACAACGCTTAAGACCAACGGATACCGCTTTCTCACTGCCGCAGACGGGGACGAGGCGGTGCTGCAGGCTTCGACCCATAATCCGGATATAGTGCTTTTGGACCTTGGACTTCCGGACATGGACGGCGTGGATGTGATAAAGAGCATCCGCTCCTGGTCCAACATGCCTATCATAGTTATAAGCGCAAGGTGCGAGGACAGGGACAAGATCACGGCCCTTGATGCAGGAGCGGACGACTATCTTACCAAGCCGTTTTCGGTGGAGGAACTGCTGGCAAGACTGAGGGTCGCCCAGAGAAGGTTGAGCTTTATGGGGGCGGAGGGCGGCCAGAGCTCTCCGGTATTTGTAAACGGCAAGCTTAAGATAGATTATTCCGGAGGATGCACCTATCTTGACGGAAAGGAGCTGCATCTTACGCCTATCGAATATAAGCTTTTATGCCTGCTCTCCAAAAATGTTGGGAAGGTCCTTACCCACACCTATATAATGCAGAATATATGGGGCAGAGGCTGGGAGAACAACGTAGCCTCCTTAAGGGTGTTTATGGCCACATTAAGGAAAAAACTTGAGATCGAGGGCGACAATACCCAGTATATACAGACTCATGTGGGCATAGGCTACCGCATGATGAGGGTGGAATAAAAATTTAAAATAGCATACAGGATGTCATAAGATCCATATCACTTCAGGAAAACCAGCTTCCGGAGGATATGGATCTTATTTTATGTTTTGTAGCATGCACATAAAGAATTTACGCTCCCTTTACAACAATATTACCGAAACAGTATAGAAGGCGGGACAAAAAAAAGATTATAGTTTGTATCTGGAGTGAATGTAAAAAATGGAAATAAGACTTAAGGGAATAACTAAATCCTACAGGGATAAGGAGGTCATAAAGCCGACTGATCTGACCATATCAAGCGGCAGCTTCACGACACTGCTCGGGCCGTCAGGCTGCGGAAAGACCACCATATTGAGAATGATAGCGGGACTGGAGACGCCGGACAGCGGTGAGATATGGTTTAATGACAGCTGCATTTTTTCGTCAGATAAAAAAATAAACGTACCTCCGGAAAAAAGAGGGCTCGGCTTTGTGTTTCAGGATTTCGCGCTTTGGCCGCATATGACAGTGTTTGAAAATGTGGCATTCGGACTAAGGGCGAGAAAAGATACGGAAGATCTTGATAACAGAGTCAAAGAAGCCTTAAGGGCTGTGCATCTGGAAGAATTTGCCGTACGCTACCCGCATCAGCTATCGGGCGGACAGCAGCAGAGAGTTGCATTTGCAAGGGCCATAGTCATAAAGTCAAGCTGCATACTTTTCGATGAGCCGCTTTCAGCTCTGGATGCAATACTGAGGGACGAGATGAGGCATGAGTTAAAGGAGCTGGTATCGGCACTGCATGTCACTGCAGTATTCGTCACTCATGATCAGACCGAGGCAATGAGTATGAGCGACAGGATAGCTGTACTTAACGGCGGCATCGTAGAGCAGTACGCAGCGCCTGAGGACATATACCACCACCCGGCGACGGTATTTGCAGCGCACTTCGTGGGCAAATCAGACTGGATAGACGGGCATACGTTATTCAGGCCTGAGGCAATGTCAGGCAGAGCTGTGGAAGGATTTATCAAGTATGAGCTTCCTGTAGAAAGCGTGCAGTACCTTGGAGACGGCTATGAGATAACTCTTAAATACAAAGATGATAAATGGATATATCACAGTTCCGCAAAGCCGGAACCGGGAGACATGCTATCCGTTTACATAGATCCAAAACAAATCATAGAAATCAGAGGAGGAAGATAGTTATGAAAAGAAGGTTAGCAGCGCTTTTTATGGCAGGCGTGATGTGCGCAGGCCTTGCCGCATGCGGACAGTCTGCGGAGACTGAGACTACTGCCGCAGCAGCTGAGACAGAGACAGCTGCTGAATCAAAAACGGAGGCTGAGACCGAGGCGGAAACTACTGAGGCAGCAGAGGAAAATGAAGCATCGGAGGAGGAAACTGAGCTTTCGGGAAAGGTTACCGTATATATGCCGAGCCCTGCAGGACTGGCAGATAATCTTGCAGCTCTCTTTACTGAGCAGACAGGCGTTGAGGTAGAGCAGTTTCAGGGTACGACGGGTGAGATACTTGCACGTCTTGAAACTGAAGAGGCAAATCCTGTTGCTGATGTAGTAATACTTGCATCATGGTCAGACGGACTTTCCATGAAGGCTGAAGATAAGATAGAGAGCTATACGCCTGCAAATGCAGACAAGGCCAACTGGATAGACGATGACAGCATGCTTTTCGGAACCAGCGCATCAGCAGTAGGCGTCATCTACAATACAACTGTTTATCCGGAGCTTTCAGTTGACTGGGACGGACTTTCAGCAGGCGACTATACCGACGACATTGCCATCCCTGATCCGGAAAAATCAGGAGCATGCAAGGATTTCCTTGCAGGACTTGTTACCGGAGTCGAGGACGGCGAGGCTATAATGGAGTCCTGGGCTGAAAACGGCCTTACGGTACCGGGAGCAAATGCAGCTGCGCTCGAGGCAGTTACAACAGGCGAAAAGGGCATCCTTATCGCAGGCGTAGACTACAATGCTTATTCTTCCATCAATAAGGGTGAGCCTATCAACATATACTATCCTGAAACAGGAACTGTCGTAAATCCTCGCCCAGCAATGATAATGAAGACAGCACCTAACATGGACAACGCCAAGGCGTTCATAGACTTCCTTTACAGCGATGAAGCTCAGCAGCTTGTGGCTGACGCATACCTCCTTCCCGGCAGAGAGGACATAAAGTGCGAGAACCGTACAAATCTTGAGGATATACCTCAGATCGAGACCGATTGGGATGCCATGATGGAGGTGGCTGACGATACCGCTGCAAAGCTTAACGAGCTCTGCCAGTGATGCGAGGCAGATGATCAAAAATACGGATAAATATTGAAACATGAAGACAGATATCGACCTGAAAAATAATACAGTGATGTGGGCGTTGCTGATATTTCTCGGTTTCCTGATAATATGTCCCGTGATAACAGTATTTGCAAGGGCGGTCATTATTGATGGCCGCCTTGATCTTTATCAGGCATGGAGCATAATATCGGACAGTGAAAATATCAGGACCATCATCAATTCACTTATACTCGGAGTAAGCGTGGTGCTGTGCTCCACGGTGATAGCCGCACCGACTGCCTATCTGCTTGCCCGCACAAGTCTCATGGAGCATAGATGGCTGGATATAGTATTTATGGTGCCCTTTATGACACCTCCTTATATAGCCTCCATGGGCTGGATACTGTTCATGCAGAAAAGAGGCCTGTTTCAGCAGCTGTTTCCGTTTACGGGATCATTTTCAGAAGGCTTTTTCTCATTCTTTGGACTGGTGCTGGTGATGAGCCTGCATGTCTTTCCGTTTATGATGACCATATTAAAAAACGCCATGCTCAATATACCGGCAAGCCTTGAGGAGAGCGGAGCCGTATTTGGCGCAGACTTTAAGATGCGCCTTGCAAAGATATTTGCGCCGCTGCTTACGGGAAATTATGCAATAGGAGCCCTGCTGGTATTTGTAAAGACGCTTTCCGAATACGGTACGCCATATACGCTTGGAAGACGCATAGGCTTTTATGTATTTACCACGGATATACACAGGTATTCGACGACCTCGCCGATAGATTTTGGTCGGTCTGCAAGCCTTTCCTCCGTGCTGATATGCATATGCATGGGCATGTGGTTTTTACAAAATTACATTACGGATAAAAACAGCTATAAGCTCATCAGCGGCAAGGGCTCAAGGAGCGTGGAAAGGGATCTGAAGGGGGCAGGCAGGATATTTGCAACGATATGGATAGGACTTGTCCTTATCATAGCTATAGGAGTGCCGTACTTTTCCATTATATCCACATCCCTTATAAACCTGAGGGGCTACGGCCTTGCTCCGGGCAATTTCACCTTTGCGCATTACGCAGAGCTTTTTTCAACAGAAAAGAGCTTAAGTGCAATACGTAACAGCATTTTCCTTGCAGTTTCCTCAGCTACCATATGCTCAGTCATAGGAACTGCAGTGGTGCTTACCGTGAGAAAGGGGAGAGGGCCGGTGAAAAAATTACTGGAGGGAGTGAGCCTGCTGCCTGAAATGCTTCCGGGCATAGTGCTCATAATAGGCATCATGCTGTTCTGGAACGCCATTTACAAAGTTCTGCCGCTTTATAATACAATAGGCATAATGGTACTGGCATATGTGGTGCTTTATCTGCCGTATACCGTGCAGTATGTGACGTCGGCCTTTACCCAGATAAATGATAATCTCATACAGGCTGGAAGGATATTTGGCGGTACGCCTTCATATGTATTCAGAAAGGTGACATTTCCGATGATCTCAAAGGGCATAGTTGCCGGATGGATGATGATATTTATTATAGCCTTCAGGGAGCTGGTGACTGCCAGTCTCATTGCGCCGCCGAATACTTTAGTGGTATCCACATATATCAACAGGGAATTTGAGCAGGGCAGCGTATCCCTCGGCATGGCAATGGCAGTACTGTGCGTGCTTATAACCACGACTACACTGCTTATAATGAATGCTGCATCTGACAGAAAGAAAGGATCATTATAATGCGGTTCAAAATAGCCGGCGGAGTAGGAGAACATGGAAGGAACTCATTTCTGATAGAGTCAGAGAACCTGAACGTACTCCTGGATTGCGGACTTATGCCATGTGGGGATAAGCCATACCCGAGACTTGACAGGAAAGAGATAAAAAGAATAAAATATCTCTTCCTTACTCATTCCCATGCTGATCATACGGGAGCCATAGGATGGCTTATTGAAAATGGATTTAACGGTACGGTTGCTGCCACAGAGGAGACTCTTTTGCAGATAGGCCATGACCTAAAAAACGTCGTCAGGATTCAGGATTTCAGAAGCACCGGAGACATAAGGTTAAGATGGGGCCGTACGGGGCACTGCATGGGAAGCGTCTGGTATCTTGTGGAGATACAAGGCAGGAATATATTTTACAGCGGCGATTATACGGAATGCTCGGATGTATATGAGACTGATCTTATAAGAGGTATATATGCGGACATCGCCGTGCTGGACAGCACTTACGGCCCGGAAACAAGAAGCGATGCTGAAATGAAGGCTGACTTTTTGGATGCGGCCGGCAGAGCGCTTTGCGGGAGTGGAAGGCTGCTGCTTCCGGTTCCAAAATACGGAAGGGGACAAGAACTGCTCTGCATGCTGAAGGATAAATATCCGGGGGCAGCCGTATATGCCGACAGCAAATTTATAAGTCAGATGGAGATAATGAAAAACGACAGGCTGTGGATAAAAAAAGAGGCGGCTGAAATACTTAAAGGTATAAATATATCAGGTCAACTTGATACGGCGAAAGCTGCGTCTGGCCTTAAAGAAGAAACGTCGGAATACCCGGAGATATACTTCATAAGTGATCCCCAGCTAAAGTACCTGAAGGATGCGGCGTTTGCTGAAGGGATAGCGGAGCTTGGCGGCAGTATCATACTTACCGGTACGGTGGATGATGGAAGCGGCAGCAGCAGACTGCTTAAGGATGGAAAGGCTGAGTTTCACAGATTTCCGGTACACTGCACTGACAGGGACAGAACAAGGCTTGAAAATAAAAATTATTTCAAAAGGGTTATACCGTTCCATTCATCTGATTCACGAGTTTTAAGCCGTGAGATAGAGCTTTGAATTTTTGTCTGGTACATTTTTGTTAATCATAATAATACAATGTGGCTGAATGTATTTCAGAAAATGACTGAATGAAAACACTGAATTCGACTGAATGAAATTGCCAAATCTCACTGAATAAGCTAAAATATACTTATCCGAAAGAGGTGAGTATATGGAACATAGTGATTATAAACCACGTATTATTGATAAAAAGGTAGAAGAGTATCTCAAAGCATTCGGTGCGGTATGCATTGAAGGTCCAAAGTGGTGCGGCAAAACCTGGACATCCTCTTATCATTGCAGGAGTGAAATATATATTGGTGATCCAAATAATAACTTTCAGAACCGCAAATTGGCTGAATTATCACCAGATCTCGTACTTGAAGGAGAAACTCCTCGGCTTATAGATGAATGGCAGGAAGTACCTGCCATTTGGGATGCAGTCAGGTACAGGGTAGATCAGAGAACTGAAAAAGGCCAGTTTATACTTACTGGTTCAGCTACTCCAAACCATAAAGGTATACTTCACAGTGGAGCTGGACGTATCGCCAAATTGAGGATGAGGCCAATGTCGCTGTTCGAGTCAGGAGATTCGAGTGGGCTGGTATCTCTTGAGTGTATATGCAAAGGCGAAATGAAGCCGGTAATGACCGGAGATGTGGATCTGCGCAGGCTGATCAGATATATCATCAGGGGAGGATGGCCGGGCAGTCTTATGCTTGACATTGAACAGGCAGCACTGCTTCCAGCGGAATATCTCAAAGCGGTAATAGATGATGATGTATTCCGCATGGACGGAATAAGGAGAGATACACGTAAGATGATGCAGCTGCTGCGTTCCCTTGCAAGGAATGAAAGCACTACAGCGACAAACAGAGTATTGGTAAGAGACATCAAAGATGTAGATGATGAAGATGTGGACAGCAATACTGTATCGGCCTATCTGGATATTTTTAAACGTTTATTTATTACGGACAACATACCTGCATTTTCAATATGGGTCAGGTCATCGGTACGGATAAAGCAGTCTGAAAAAAGACATTTAGCGGATCCGTCTCTTGCATGTGCATTGCTAAATGTTACAGCTTCCGGACTTATAAATGATCTGGAGACTCTTGGATTTTTGTTTGAATCATTATGTGAACGGGATCTGCGTATATATGCGGAGTCGTTCGGCGCAAGCCTGTATCATTATCAAAACTATAATAATCAGGAGATAGATGCAGTAATCGAGCTTTCAGACGGACGCTGGTGCGCATTTGAGATAAAACTGGGAGCAAATCAGATAGATGCTGCAGCTGACAATCTCCTTAAGATAAAACATCAAATGGAAAATGATCCAAAGGGACAGCCGCCGTCAGTTTGCTGTGTACTGTGCGGGATGTCAAACGCTGCATACATAAGGCCGGACGGAGTGTTTGTAATACCTGTAACGGCCTTGAAAAATTAAATGTTCAAGTTAACAGTTAAAATCAGCTGTCATGATAACTATGGACGCAGCGACAAAGAAAAATATCCAGTGGAATTTACAAATATATATAAATTACCTTAATTTATTTATAATATAGAAGAAATAATATTGTTTTTTGACAAAAAACTATAGTATAAAGTAAAAATAATAAATATAATTGGTGGATAAGATCCAGTCTGATTCAGGCATCGGTCATGTGGGAACTACATGGCAGATGCTTTTTTTACTAATCATTTTGGGCGGATTTTGTATAAATTGATATTATGGACACAAAATGTTGACTATAAAAATAAATGAATTAAAATAATAGATATTCAAAACATTCTAACGGCAGAGTGTGCAAAAACTAAAAAGGCGGGGGTATAAGAATGAAGAGAACATTCAAAAAGAGCCTTGCATTGTTTTTGTCAGCAGCACTGCTTCTTAGTAATTCATTAGTGACTGTGGCCGATAGTTCAAGGCCTGCAGAATCCTCCGTAGAGAACACGGGGGGGACTGAAAACATAGATAGTACCTCCGCTGATGTTACCGAGACAGGGTCTGACGATAACAAGAGCACGGACGCAACCATCGGTAACGATGTTCAGGAAGAAAATTCCAACGAGAACAAAACTGAACAGGGAGAGCAGGAAACAGAGTTAGAGGATAATGGGACAGTAAAGGATGAGGAAGACCTCAACGGCACTGGCTCTGGTTTTGATGTCAAAGAGGACGGAACTGAGACTGGCTCAGAGGAGATTTCAGGCGATGAGTCAGGAGAAATTCCGTCCGGTACAGATGATGTAACAGAGGATGGCTCAGAGGACGAGACCGGTGATGAGAATAAGGAAGAAATACCGGAGGAGGATACTGAGTCTGATGAAGTTACCGAGGATACTACGGTAACTGTTACAGACAGCACCACATCCAATACTGTAACTTCTGCCGGTGATAACAATTTGATTCCAAAAGAAGAGACGGAACTTGAGGAAGCAATATATGAGATCAACACTATCCTTGAGCCGGAGGACGGCGGTTCCATCGACATCGCTAATGAGATAAAAGAAGGCGAAGACCTTGAGTTTACCGTTACGGTAAATGAGGGCTACGCACTTCCTATCGTAAGTGTCAACGGAGATGAGATCGAGGCAAATGAAGAAGATCTGGAAAATGCTGAGTTCTCTTATTTTGTCAGTGACATCTATTCGGATACGGATACCATTGACATAAATGTAATGTTTATGCCGTCGAATGATGTTCTCATGATGCTTAATGAGAAAAATATCACTAATGTTTATGAAGTTGATATTGAGCCTAATGAAACAAAGCGCCTTGAAGGAGAAAGTGGGTTTGCTATAAATGATGACAACTGGTACTTCTCCGATAGCGAAGGAAATGAAATAGATAATAATATAGATGGTATAAGGTTAAGCCATGATGGAATTGTGCTTGACCACCGGGAAGATGTCGTAATTGATAAAAATCTTGCACTTATAAATCCAGATTTATTTAGGGATGGTTTTTATGTTGCTCATGATTTTAAAGATAACTCATGGAGTGGCGTAAAAACTGAACTTTTCCACATAAATATAACAAATACGAATGCTTACTTTTATGTCAAGAAAAAGCCTAATTTACCGGATTCTGATTCGTCCGCAGATTATATGTTCTGGGGCACAGGAAGTGTTCCGTTTGGGGATGCGTCTAATTATGATGTAAAGCATGATTATATAGATGATGATTGGAAAGATCTTATTGTCTGGCCTGAGGATCCCGGCTTTTCTGATTATGAAGGATATGATCCAGATGATGGGTATCCGATTCTTACGGATGGAGAATATGACTACCATTACTGGAATGAAGAAGGGGAGGAACCTGAGGAAGCTTACTATACAATAGAATGGGAAATATACACAGTTGCTAATGGTGCGTTAGGTCCGGATGGAGAAACTCCTTTAGAGGGATCATATTCTGATAAACATGAAGAATGGGTACAGACAGGCTATTGGCCTTGGGAAGGACATTATGAAACCGTCTATGATAACATTCCTACGTGGCATGTGGATGCTAATGTAGAATTCCACAAAGAAGACAGTGTCCATATAATACCTAAAATTCAAGATTTTGAAAGAGTAAATTCGGATAATTTTGTAGAGAAATATTATAAGGATCTTCCTGGTGGTGAGATACTTCCAAAGGACACTGCCGGAGACGAAGCGATAACATATCTTGAAAACTGGTCAGATATTCAGGCAATAGCGGATGATATTTCTCTTGCAGAAGAGGCTGGCTATGAGTTTGCATGGTATCTTGATGAAACAGGAACTACACTGGCTACAGCAGATGCAATAGATGCACTCGTGGCTGGAGGTGAAGATGTCATCTATGTATATGGATTATATACAGATGAAGAGCCTCCTGTAACTGAAAACATTTATGTAAACTACAACTCTAATGGTGGAGTCGGCACAATAGAACCAGCAGAACTCAGGGCTGACTATACAGGGGCATATAGTCTTTTAAGTATAGATGAAGCAAATAACGCATTTACAAGAGAAAATGCTACGGTAATTGGCTGGAGTGAAAATCCTGTTCTTGACATAGTAGACAGTGACGATGAGTATGCAGGTATTAAAGATAGCGTCATCAACAGCATTAACATAAATGCTGAAAGTGTAATTGTATATGCTGTTTGGGCAGAAGATTTAAATGGTGATGACACTCCGGATTATCAGCAACTTCATATAGTGTTTGACCTTGTTAATGATCAAGATGCTAAATTTAATGAACTTGATGGAGCGTACATAAGTACTGATGGAACAAGGGCATATTATTTCTATGATAGCAGTGCCGAAAAATTTGATGCACCACTTCCTATAGAAGACGTAGATTTTACCTGTGTAAGAGTTTTTGATGGCTGGTCAAAATATGCTAATCAATATAGCTACGAGCAGTTCATTACAATGTTCACACCGGCTTCTTGGCTTGAGGTGATGGGCGAAGAGGGATACACTATTACATTTACAGCTAAATTCTCCGATCCAACGGTCAACAATACGCTTACATTTAACGCAAATGATCTTGGCAAAGCTGTAACGGGAAGTGTACCTGCTGAAAAGACGTATGCTGCTGGAACTGAAGTTGACCTTACATCTATTGGTAATGAGGGCAATCTTGATATACCTTATGCGGTATTTGCTGGTTGGAGCACTATTCAGGTTCCTAAGACATTAGATACAGAACAGCAGATCCGTGATGCTATTGATCGCTACAGCAAGGTAATAATGGATTCAAATAAGACTGTCTATGCTGTTTGGGCTACAGATAGTGATAATGACGGCATTCCTGAATATCTTGAATCCAAGGAAATAACAGTTGAGTTTGAAATAGGTGATGTTTCTGGAGTTACATTTGATGATGATACAGAAGCAAAGGGATATACGATAGATGTTGGAACCGGAAATGCTTACAAGGTATATGACAAAGAAAAAGATGAAGCATTTGATTCGGCACCGACGCTTAATATAAATGATCCGTATCTGGAATTTGCGGGCTGGTATTACGGCGGAGAATCACTTAATCCTGATATTGAAACAAAGGTTGTAAGTTATGATGACATGCTCAAAATAAAGCCTGCGGACTGGGATAACATGAGCAATGTCAAATTCAGGGCAAAGTTCAATAAGCTCGCAGATTATACTGTAAGATACATTTATGATGGAGTGGAAGGCAGCATGCCTGACACTGAATTCCCTGCAGGTGGAAAGGCAGCTATAGGATCGACAGTCACTGTAGAGCTTCCGGATAATAGTAAAGATATTATTTATGAAGGAGTAAGGTATACACTATATCCGGCTGACCAGACATTTACTATTAATGCAATATCAGATGACCCAGAACAAAATATAATAGAAGTAAAATATGCTAAGGACGATAATGCGGATCATATCCCGGATTCACAGCAGAGATTACTTGTATTTGATTTGGGCACGGAGTATGGAGCAGAATACAGTTTAATGCCAACAGGCAATCAGACGCTTGTAAATGACACTATACTTATTTACAGCTACGGCAGTGAGTCTGATATAGTATACGCTGCTGCGCCTGACATGGAAGATATATACATAGATCCGGCATATGGAGTTGTAATATCTGACTGGGTAAACATAGCAGATGGAACAAGTTATGATCCTGAAACTGTAGATGTTGCTGTCGGAAGCAAGGCCGTATATAAAGCCGTATATGATAAAGACGAAAATGATGATGGTATTCCTGACGGTCAGCAGACCAAAGTCTACATGAGGCCTTTCGCAACTACCATCTATTCGGGCGGTAACAGCGGATATGATCATTATGATGGTACAGGTTTCCCTGAGCTGGAGCTTGAAGTAAAGCTTGGCGAAGCATTTACAGGGGAAGAAGACCGTGGAGACAGAGGAGCAAGGAATGATCTTGTGACTGAGGTCAACATCAATGGAACATGGCTTTCATGTGATGACAGCACCGAAGGAATCAATGAATACCTTGAGGCAATATACGTATATCCTACGGAATCTGGAGATTATGAGATCATAAGCGATGACTCTGAATACAGAGATGGAGGATACCGAGCTGTTGTTGCTGTTAAGGAAACTGCACTAAGTGCCTTTAACAGCGCCGATTATTATTCAGATCCTGATACTCACCTTATAAGGAACAGAGCTAACGGCGACAAGTATGTGACTATAAGTGATCAGAGTGCTGAAGGACTTGCTTCAATAGGCATAAGGGCATACGAATCAGAGGAAAGCAATAATATCATCAACTACTTTGTAACATTTACAACAAGCTCCCTTAAGATCAGAGAAACGGTCGGAGATGAAGCTGAAATTTACAAGGATGTTGAGGTAAGGGAATCCGATGTAAACGTAGCCGAGGACCAGGAAGCGACAGCTTATGTTCCAGCTGATGATAACGGTGATCAGGTTTATTACACTAACGGCGATGAGTTCAGGGTCGTTGACGATGATCTTGGAATCACATTACTTGAGGATAATGTAAGAACTGATGATAACCGTATAGACCTTATTGAGGATAAGGGATATAAGGCTGCATACCAGATGTCTGCTGAGGAAGCGGAAGCAGCAGGATATAAGTCAATACTTAAGTATTACGACCTTATAGATAACTTGAATGGTAATGCCTGGGTACAGAGTGCAACCGGAACATACGTATATATCCCGTATCCGGAAGGAACGGATCAGGATACAGAATTTGAGCTCATGCACTTTAAGGGACTTCATAGAGATACTAATTATGAAGGAGAAGAAGTGGCAGCGGCAATAGAAGCCTCTGTGCTTGAGGATGGAACAGAACTGCAGCTTGAAAACACGCCTCAGGGAATAAAGTTCTTTACGAGCGGTGATGATGCATTCAGCCCGTTCATGCTTATGTGGAAGACAGACAATACAGGTGATAACGGAAATACCGGAAACACGGGTACCGGCAGTGCAGGCGGACGTAATGAGTCTGACAGGAATTCCATAGGAGGAACCTATTACACTGTAGGTGTAAACGGCAACTGGCGTCACATGGACAATGTGGATGTCAACGCACCGCTTGACGAGGCAGTACCTGCCGGAGCAACTGCAATGGCAGCCCCTGAGTGGCACAGATGGAAATTCTTCAGAAATGACGGATCCAACATCAGAAGCCAGTGGGCTCATATCGCTAACCCTTATGCGGTAGATGATCAGCCAAAGACCGGATGGTTCTACTTTGACGCTGAAGGACTCATGCAGTATGGCTGGTTCCTTGATACGGCGACCGGAAAGTGGTACTACCTGCATGCTGAGTCTGATGGAATGCTTGGAACGATGATGACAGGCTGGCATTATGACTTAAATGACGGAAGATGGTACTATCTCGACACTGTAACGGGAGAGATGCTTCTCGGCTGGCAGAACATTGGCGGTAAGTGGTATTACTTCAATACCGCGCCTAACGAGCAGACCTGGAACCTTGACAGCGTAGCCGGACTCTGGAGATTCAACAACAGTACGGCAAGGCCGCTTGGTTCCATGTACATAAACGAAACGACCCCTGACGGCTATCAGGTGGACGGAAGCGGAGCATGGATTCAGTAATGACAGGCAATAGCCTGATGGATCCATGATAGATCAGCTATCCCCTCACCATATGGAGGTTGTCAGGTGGCAGCAGCTATATGGCATAAAATAGAAGAGCGGAGCAGTGTAACAGCTGCCCGCTCTTTTTATTGAGAAAATAACTACGCAGTTTTTCTTTTTCAAATTTGACTGTAGATGGATTTATTACTATACTTTAAAAACAAATCTATAAAATAAAACCCCGATAAGAGAAATAAAATTAAATGTACATAAGAGCCGGATTTTCTGTTGAGTCATTAATACTGAATGATTAAAATATAATATATGGATATTTTATTTGGATTATTAAGACTCATAGCCGCCATTGCCATTGCATTTACGGCTGGCAGGCTTATATCTAAGCTCAGGCTGCCGGATATACTCGGGTGGCTTATAGCCGGCATGATCATGGGTCCCCACGCACTTAAGCTCCTTAGCCAGCCGATAATAGATTCGGGCTGGTTTTCATCGGTTGAGAGCCTGTTTGAGTGTGTTTTCGGCCTTATGATCGGCACAGAGATGGTGTTTGGCAAAATGAAAAAATCAGGTCCCCAGATACTCGTAACGACGCTTACGGAATCCCTTGGGACCTTTATCGTGGTGAGCGCTGTATTTGCAGCAGTTTTCTATTTTAGCGGAGTCCCGGTATATCTCGCCTTCGTGCTTGGCAGCATTGCCCTTGCGACTGCACCGGCGCCATCGCTTTCTGTGGTCAACAGCTTCAGGACGGAAGGCCCGGTGACAAGGACTTTGATACCAATGGCCGCCCTTGACGATATGGTGGGAGGAATAGTATTTTTCCTTGTCATAGTCATGGTGGCGGCGGGGACATTTAACGGAGGCGTTCCGATAGGGCTGGTGCTGTTAGTGGTACTCCTGCCTCTTGTGCTTGGAGCCGTAATGGGAGCGCTATCAGGTCTGATCATGAGGAAAATGACGGACAGGCGGAAAGTAAGCGCCATCATGCTCATGATGCTTGTGCTGGCCTGGGGAGCGGGAGCTTTGGTCAACTCCGCGCTGCCTGCACCGGTAATCAACTTTATGCTGATAGGGCTTTCATATTCAGCAGTATTTGCCAATATAATCAGCAGGAAACAGCTTGATGAGCTTAACGACGTCATGCATCCGGTGATAGGCTTTGCCATGATAGTTGTAATACTTAATCTTGCAGTCCCGCTGGACTATCATCTGATATTCGGAGCAGGTACGTACACCGCGGTCTACATCATTTCAAGGGCTATTGGAAAGTATGGCGGTGCATATTTCGGGTCGGCGGTGACTCATGCGCCTGAAACTGTTAAAAAATATCTTGGATTCACGCTGCTTCCTCATTCCGGAGTATCCCTTGTATTTACCGGGATAGCGGTGTCGGTACTTGGCGCAACGGCTCCGGAGTGCGCAGGCATAGTGCAGGGGACCATAGCTGCGGCTGCGGTCATAAACGAGATCATAGCAGTATTCATGGCCAAAAAGGGTTTTGAATGGGCCGGAGAGCTCGGCAGGGCCGGCAGGGCTTCAGATAAATAATATTATATGGAGGAAAATATAATGGGTAAAAATGTACTTATCATAACTTCAAGTTTAAGGGATAACAGTAATTCGGACACGCTTGCCGCGTCTTTTGCGGAGGGAGCGAGGGAGGCTGGAAATAATGTTGAAACCATAAGCCTCAAGGATAAGACTATCAATTTCTGTATGGGCTGCATGGTCTGTCAGGAAACTTTGGAGTGCGTCATAGAGGATGACGCCATCAGTATAGCAGAGAAGGTAAAGGCCGCAGATGTTTTAGTATTTGTTTCTCCTGTGTATTATTACAGCATATCAGGTCAGCTTAAGACTCTGCTTGACCGGCTTAATCCGCTTTATCCTTCGGATTATAATTTCAGGGACGTGTATTTCCTTGCAACCGCTGCCGATGAGGATGAAAGCGCCGTGGAAGGTCCGGTAAAAGCTATCGAAGGCTGGGTGGAGTGCTTTGAAAAGGCCCGCCTTGCAGAAACGGTATTTTGCGGAGGAGTAGACGGGGAAGGCGAGATAAAGGGGCATAAGGCTCTGGATAAAGCCCGTGAAATGGGAAAAGCCATAGGCTGATGGCTGAGGCCGTAAGAAAAATGGAATCTAAATTAAAAGCCTCTAATAAATAAAAATACGATGCCCATGGAATGATGCTCCATGGGCATTGCATTTTACAATATATAGGCTCTCTTAAATCATATCTATTCAAATCTATAAAAAAATTATCAATAAAATAAAATGTATGTAAGTTCAGGGATTTTCTGTTGAGTCATAAATACTGAGTGATTAAAATATAATATGTGGATATATTATTTGGATTATTAAGACTTATAATCGCCATCTTTATTGAATTTACAGCGTCCATTAACGAGGTTATAGCAGTATTTATGGTGAAAAATGCTTGCGAATGGGCTGGAGAGTTCGGGAAAAATGATCGTTAATACTTAAAGAGGAGGATAAGTCATGGAAGAAAACCGCACAGACCTCAATGGTAAAGATGACTGTGAAGAGTACAGTCATGATGATCAGGAGATGTGGCAGCTTGAGGGCATGGAACAGCAGTCTGGGCATGGTGATCGCGGCCCTAATATGACCGGCTATATCGGGTTGTTACTGCTGATAGGCGGTATTTTCATCCGTGACTCGGGACTTAGCAGATCGCTTATTATTGCTGCGCTTATACTTGGCATATTTGGATTTATCATGAATGTCAGGCAGAAATTTATCTCATTTATACTGATAACAGCATCTGCAGTGGTGATAGCCTCGTCAATGATCGGATTTGGAGGATATCAGGGACAGGGAGCCGTGGGGGATTTTGCCGGAATGTTTCAGACGGAAGACCGGGAGGAAACGACTGATGATATGACAGTCTATGAAGAGGAGCTTTCCGCTGAGGAGGTTGATGCTGAAATTGAGTATGAAACGGAGGAAGAGACCGAAGAAGAGGCTGAAGAGATCGTTGAAAACCTTAATGAGCTTGTGACACTTACTGACTGGCTTACGGAGAGGGATCTTGTGATCATATGCGGAAATAATGCGGAGGTTCCTGTCAATATTGAGATAAAGGCTGTTTTCTATGATGCTGAAGGTGAGATGATCAATGTGGGAGAGGCTTCCATGTACTACTGTGCAGCGGGACATAGGGATGTTGCTGTCATAGGACTGCCTAAAAACACCAATTATGATTTTGTGGATTTTGATCATTATGAGTTCAGATACAGCGTCACTGCAGCGTATGAAAATGAAGCTTATACATATTACGGTGATGAGCTTATTATAGATTCCAATGTCGGGGCCAATGGCGGCGTGCTGATGAATGTACAGAACCCTACGGGGATAGATTTTGATTCAGTCGTTTATTACTGCATCTTCTATAATCAGGGCAGTGTTGTAGGAGTGAGGCAGGATGTGAGCACAGGCCTGTCCTCGGCAGGAGACGTGCTTGATATCGGCTATCCCGTAGATAAAGCGTATAAAGCTGTAAGCTTCGATGATTATGAGATCATAGTGGCAAACACGATGAATTACACTTAAATAATAATATATGGTTTATCCGATAAGAGTTATCCTACAGTTATGGAGCTTATATGGACATGGCAAGGATTTCAAGTAAAGGACAAATGACATTACCTATTTCCGTCAGAAAGGCTCTGAATTTAAAAAGTGGGGATAAAGTAATAATACTTGAGGAAAATGGCAGGTATTATATAGAAAATGCTTCTATGTTAGCTTTTAACGGAGTGGAGGAAGCATTTTCCGGGGACGTAGAGAAAGCTGGCTTTAAAACTGAGGAAGAACTTCAAAAGTATGCTTATGAGATCAGAAAGGAAGTAAGAGGATATTGATATGAGAGTTATGCTTGATACAAATCTTAAAGTGAGCTGATTAAAGATGAAGCATTTATAAAACTGTATCCCCCAAAAATGCAAATATGGTAAAAAAAAGCGATGACTGATATTCATGAGAGGAATTGAAATGCCGGAGATAAGTAGATTTTACGGAACAGGCCATGAAGGACGCCGATGCGTTCTACCAGCGGCTCAGCAGCCAGATGGAGCGCCGGTATCTGGTGGACGCTTCCCAGACCGAGAAGGAACGCCAGCGGCTGGAAGCCAGAAATCAGGAAATTGACGGGATGTTCCTGAGTCTGTACACCGACAAGGCCAAAGGTATTCTGACGGAGCAGCGGTTTATGAAGCTGACGGCAGCGCTGGAGCAGGAGCAGGAATCCAACCAGAAGCGTCTGCATGACCTGGCAATGATGCAGAGCCGGGCTGACGCTCAGGAGAGCGAAGTCCGCACCTTCATCAAGGAAATCCGGCGCTATGCCACCATCGAAGAACTGGACGAGGCGGTGCTGAACCGGCTCATCAGCCGGATTCTGATCGGCGAAGTCAAAAAGGTGGACGGCCAGAAGGTGCAAGAAGTCAGAATTGTTTATAACTTTGTTGGGGAAATCCCGGAAATTGCAGCATAAAGACGGCGAAGCCCTCCCTATGTAGGGGAGGGCTAATTATATACTAAATCACAAAACGGAAATTCCTGACAAATATGGGAAATTGATATAAAATCCAAAAAGAGTTGGCAAAGGATATTCCTATATAGTATAATCCTGAATGAAATCAAACAAGGAGGTTTCTACAATGAACAAAATCAATATCAGCAATGCGCCTGCTTACACTTCTCCCAATT
>CALWLS010000004.1 GCA_944381575.1 uncultured Lachnospiraceae bacterium
TTCCTTGTGTGCTCCTTGCTTGCTCCTTACGAAGCAAAACGGAACACTTCTGAGGAACTCTCACAACTCCAAAACCATCCAATTTTCTGCAAAACAGCGTCCAAAGACGTACTGAGAAGCAGTGGAAATTATCTCTTGGGTAAGTGAGATTAGCGCTTGCTGAACTGAGGAGCTCTACGTGCCTTTTTGAGACCGTACTTCTTCCTCTCCTTCATACGGGAATCTCTTGTAAGATATCCCTCTTTCTTAAGTGCAGGCCTGTTCTCAGGATCCTCCTCAAGGAGCGCACGTGAGATTCCGTGTCTGATAGCTCCAGCCTGACCTGAAAGTCCGCCTCCGAATACCGTAGCCTTAACATCATACTTGCCCTCAGCGCCGATAGCTGCGAAAGGCTGACGTACGATGACCTTTAATGTCTCAAGGCCGAAATATGTATCAATATCCTTACCGTTGATGGTTATAACGCCTGTACCCGGTGTTACATAAACCCTGGCAACGGACTTCTTTCTGCGTCCTGTACCGTAATATCTTACTGCTGCCATTGTACTTCCTCCTTCCGATTAAAAATCAAGCGCTTCCGGCTTCTGTGCCTGATGCTTGTGATCAGGTCCGCAGTAAACGAACAGCTTTCTGTACATCTGATTGCCAAGAGCTCCCTTAGGAAGCATTCCCTTTACTGCGTGCTCAACGATCCTCTCAGGATGCTTTTCAAGCATCTCATCAAGACGTACAAACTTTGTACCTCCGATATAATCAGAATGGCTGAAGTATGTCTTCTGAACCATCTTCTTTCCTGTCACCTTGAACTTGTCTGCGTTTACGATGATAACATAATCGCCTGTGTCAAGGAACGGTGTGTAGGTTGGTTTGTTCTTTCCTCTTAATACCTTAGCCACTTCTGAAGCAAGGCGTCCAAGAGTCTTATCTGTTGCATCAACAACATACCATTTTCTCTCAATGGTAGCTGGCGTAGCTACATAACTTTTCATGGTTACCCTCCTATTAAATTTTTAGGCTAATGCTTCTACCGGGGCTAATGGTTTCTGCATTAAAACGATGCCGTCTCCATAAAACAGCTTTTTAATTATATGCTTGTAATCGCATGTTGTCAATCCGTTTTGCCGGATGATCCATGTATTTCATTTGTATTTTCAGTGCCCAGCCTTATATAGTCAATATCCATAAGCATGAGCCCTCTGGCCTCCGCCGTCGGTCCTGCAAGCCGCCTGTCTTTTGCGCGAAGCACTGTCCTTATGTGTTCTGGTTCCCAATGGCCCCTGCCCACATTTATAAGTGAGCCTGCGATTATACGCACCATGTTATATAAAAAGCCGCTGCCTTTTATAGTCATGCATATTTTTGAGCCTGCGAAGGCCTTATCAGTTTCCTCCGATATGTCCAATGAATATATGGTCCTTACCGCGTCTCCTCCTGAGATAAGCACCTGGGAGGAAGGATTTGCAAAGGATGTGAAATCATGCTCTCCGATAAGGTAAGCCGCGGCTTCAGACATTTTCTCCGTATCCAGGCGGCCCTTATAAAACATGGCGGCCCGTCTCAACATAGGATTTTCTACCGGCCCGCAGTATATCGTATACCGATAGGTCTTTATGCACTCGTTCTTCCTTGGATGCCAGTCTGCCTCCACCTCGTCACTTGACACTATCCTTATATCCTCTGGCAGGAATGGAAGCAGCGCATACATGAACCGATCCGCCGGAATGGCTGAAGCAGTGTCAAATACAGCCACATTTCCAAGAGCATGGACCCCGCTGTCGGTACGGCTTGCCCCTATGACACTTATCTCTTCACCCGTAAGAGCTGATATCGCCAGATTCAGCTTTCCTTCTATGGTAGAGACCTCAGGCTGGGCCTGAAAGCCGCAGTAATCCGTGCCGTCATATGCAACTTTAAGCCTTATCCTCCTCATGCCTCACCATTTTAACAGCTTTAAAAGCTCTGCCTTTGCTTCGCTTACAGTGGAAACGGTCGGATCAATATCGAGGCCTGCCTTTATCAGGTCGTGGGCAAGATAAGTGATCTCCGGGACCGCAAGTCCGTAGGATTCCAATTCCTCCACATGCCTGAACACCTCTTTCGGCCTGTCGAAAAACTTGAGCTCCGCGTCTTTCAGCACCATCAGCATATCCGCGCATTCCGCCACGTCATCCATGCTGTGGGAGACCAGTATTACTGTGATCTTCCTCTCACTGTGCAGTTCTTCAAGCATGGCAAGAGTCTCTTCCCTGCCTCTTGGATCAAGGCCGGCAGTAGGCTCATCAAGTATAAGCACCTCCGGATCCATGGCAAGCACTCCGGCTATGGCAACGCGCCTTTTCTGGCCTCCCGAGAGATCAAAGGGGCTCCTCTTATAGAGAGATTCACCTATCCCCACCTGCATGAGAGCCTTTTTAGCACGGGCCCTGGCTTCATCGTCCGAAAGCCCCATATTCTTTGGCCCAAACATAACGTCGGTAATAACGTCCTCTTCAAAAAGCTGATATTCCGGATACTGGAAAACAAGGCCTATCTTTGTACGCAGCGCCTTCAGGTCATAGCCTTCCGCAAATATATCCTCGCCGTTATAATACACCGTCCCGGATGTAGGCCTGTACAGCCCGTTAAGATGCTGTATCAGCGTCGACTTTCCTGATCCGGTGTGCCCTATTACCGCAACAAAACTCCCATCCGCTATCTCAAAGGAAATATCCTTAAGCGCATAGGATTCAAAAGCAGTGCCGGGACTGTATAAATGTGTCAGGTGTTCTGCTCGTATACTCATTCAAAACCCCTCATGTCATATCTTCAGAAAGCCGGTCAAAATCATTATCACAAAATATACCAGCATCACGGCGTAGGCTCTTTTGTCCGAGGTACCGTATTTTAAGGGCCTCATCTTTGTACGGCCGCCGCCTCCGTGATAGCATCTGGCCTCCATTGCGTTGGCCAGGTCCGCCGCCCTTCTGAATGCAGAAACAAACAGCGGTACCAGTATGGGAACGAGAGCCTTCGCCCTCCTTATGAGATTTCCGGATTCAAAATCAGCTCCCCTCGCCATCTGGGCCTTCATGATCTTATCCGTTTCCTCTATCAGGATCGGTATGAATCTTAAGGCTATGGCCATCATCATGGCGATCTCATGCACCGGCACATGGACCTTATTCAAAAATCCGAGGCTCCTTTCAAGAGCGTCCGTCAGCTGCGTCGGCGTAGTGGTCAGAGTCATAAGCGACGAGCCTATAACAAGATAGATCAGCCTTATGGCCATAAATCCGGCCGTTTTAAGTCCCTCTGCCGTAACCTTCAGCGGTCCTATGGCAAACAGCAGTCTCCCGGGAGTAAGGAATATGTTAAATGAAACCGAGATCACAAGTATGATCAGCACCGGTTTAAGTCCCTTTGTTATGTATCTTGCCGGCACCCTGCTTATGCGT
Source organism: uncultured Lachnospiraceae bacterium (assembly GCA_944381575.1). GTDB lineage: Bacteria > Bacillota > Clostridia > Lachnospirales > Lachnospiraceae > Avilachnospira. Next base: position 3,435 of record CALWLS010000004.1, read on the forward strand.
ATCAGGAAGATCAGCGCAAAGGTGGCGATAAGATAACCTATCAGGCTCTTTGTCACAAACAGTGAGATCAGGAATATAAAGGTTCCTGCCAGCTTTGTCCGCGGGTCAAGACCGTGTATTGGAGATCTCACAGGGTAATACTGTCCGATTGTAATATCTCTGAGCATATTATTTCCTATCCGTCAGTGAACCCTTTTAATAAGCGGCAGTTTTCTTACCGTGTCTTTGGAAAAAAGGGTTTCAATGCGTCCACAAGCTCTTTCCTTGTAAGGATGCCTTCCCTTATAGGAAGCCCCTCCTTACGGAGCTCGTAAGCTAATTCAGTTATGACAGGCACTGTCAGCGCCAGTGCCTTAAGATCCTCCACTTTGGAAAATATGTCCTTTGGCGTGCCGTCCATCGGACGTCCCTCAAGATCCTCAGCTATGCTGCCATTTTCAAGGACTATTATCCTGTCGGCATCCACGGCCTCTTCCATATAGTGGGTAATGTGTACTATCGTTATATTTTCTTCCCGGTTCAGCCTGTGGGCTATCTCCAGTACGTCCTTGCGGCCGTCAGGATCAAGCATCGCCGTAGGCTCATCAAAAATGATGCACTTAGGCCTCATGGCCATTATTCCGGCTATCGCGACCCTCTGCTTCTGTCCTCCCGACAGCTGGTTCGGGGATTTGTTCCTGAAGGCCTGCATCCCCACAGCATTTATCGCTTCGTCCACCCGTTCCATGATCTCTTCACTCGGAAGGCCTATATTCTCAGGGCCGAAGGCCACGTCCTCCTCAACGATATTGGATATGATCTGGTTGTCCGGATTCTGGAAGACCATGCCGGCGCTTTCCCTTATCCTGAGGGTAAGCGAACCGTCCGCCGTATCCATACCGTTCACTAAGAGGGTGCCCTCCTTTGGCAGGTTCAGTGCGTTTATCAGCTTTGCGAATGTAGACTTGCCGCAGCCGTTATGCCCCAGCAGACATACAAATGACCCCTCCTCTATGTCAAGGCTCAGGTCATTTAAGGCTTTGGTGGTCTCTATCACCTTATCATTTTCATCCCGCACCATATATTCATAAAAGATATGGGCGGCCTTTATGATATTCATCCGGTTATCTCCTCAATAAGCTCCATCACGGCCCCTACTCCGTCAGAAGCCTTTGAAGCCTCCATGGCGGAGATATACTTATCCCTGGTGTCCCAAAGCTTTAATATGGAATCATAGAGAGAATCGTCGTCCATATCCTCTTCCTTTAACACCATGGAATATCCCTGTTTTTCAAAGGATTCGGCGTTAAGTATCTGGTCGCCCCTGCTGGCTGATGCGGAAAGTGGTATGAGAAGATTAGGCTTTTTAAGCGCCAGTATCTCGCATATGGCATTTGCCCCTGCCCTTGACACAAACAGGTCCGCTGCAGCAAAAAGATCCTTCAGTTCATCGCTTACGTATTCGAACTGGATATATCCCTTCTTACCGATGAGCATTTTATCTACATTACCTTTACCGGCGATATGGCATATGTCAAACCTTACAAGGAGCCTGTCGAGTATCCTCCTTATGGCGTCGTTGATATGCTGTGCCCCGAGGGATCCGCCTATCACTAAAAGGATCGGTTTATCCTCACCAAAGCCCAGTATCTCCAAGCCCCTTTTCCTGTCTCCCTTCGTAAGCTCTTCCCTTATGGGAGAACCCGTCAGCACGCCTTTTCCCTCCGGAAGGTATTTGAGGGTCTCAGGAAAATTGCAGCATATTTTGACTGCCGCCGGTGCCGATATCTTATTGGCAAGGCCCGGAGTCATATCCGATTCGTGAGCAAGCACGGGTATCTTGAGCTGCTTTGCCGCCAGAGCCACCGGCACCGCCGCAAAGCCTCCCTTTGAAAAGACTATGTCCGGAGCGAATTCCTTTATGATCTTTTTTGCCTCACCATAGCCCTTTATGACCCTGAAGGGGTCGGTAAAATTTTTGATGTCAAAATATCTGCGGAGTTTTCCGGTAGATATGCCGCGGTATTCTATCCCTGCTTTTTCTGCAAGGTCCTTTTCCATGCCGTTCTTACTGCCTATGTATAAGATCTCAAAACCCCGTTTTCTAAGCTCCGGCAAAAGCGCGATGTTGGGCGTCACATGTCCCGCTGTGCCTCCGCCGGTAAGAATTATCTTTTTCATTTATTTCCTCTTGAAAATGTCAAAAAATCTGTCGATTATCATGCCCTTACGCGCCACACCCCGGACTTACTGTCAGGCTTAAGGCGCGCGACATTAATTATATATTACCCGGGCGCTTATTTAAAGCAGTGACTGGATTTAGAACAAAATCCTTTTTGATCCGCTCCGCGACGGCGTTATATTAAGGACAGCCAAGATCGCAAATCCCACACCTTCAGCGATCTGAAGTATTATGGATATGAGTGCGGCATGATTAAGAAACGCTGTATCCGGATCAAACTTAAGAAAGTCAAATAAAAGCCTTATGTTCCTCGCCTCACCTGCCTGGCTGAACAACATAGAAGCAGCCGGAAGCAACGGGTCAAGGGCCAGTATATATGCAAACCGGTTTTCTCCCGGTGAGGAAAATATACGTGTAAATACCGGCAGCACAAGAAATCCTGCCGTCATCATAATGAGAGCTGCATATGACACCGCAATGCTCTTCGTTACAGACCTGCACGCCGTGCTCGCAAAAATGCTGACTGCCAGCACAAGGAACACTCCCGGCAGAAAGGATACCAAAAGGCCTATCACGCCCGCTATGCTTACTCCTCCGAACATCAAGGGTATGAGCAGGGCCGGAAGCCCTGACATTACCGCCGCAGAAATGCTTAAAAAAGCCGCCGTTATCTTTTCGATAATTATATTTGCCGGAGTAAGATATGTCGTCATCAGCAGGTCAAGGGTGCCTGTCTCCCTCTCTCCCGAGATCGATGAAGCCGTAAATAAAGGAGTTATGAGCAATATAAGTATGTATTCACAAAAGGCTGTCAGCTCATATATCCTTAAAAATCTCCCGTACATGGCTTCAGAGCTCTGCTCCATGCCGTTAACTATTCCGAAGGAGCCTAAAAGACTGACGATAAACAGCAGAGTATTAAGGCCTATTATCATCATTGGAAACGAAAGGCTCCTGCTCCTTGCCTCCGTTTCTTTTTTAATTATCGGGCTCAGTGGCATCATAGCTAAGTATCGTATGCTCCTCTCCGTGTCCTGTAAGCTGCATGAAAATGGATTCAAGGGAACCCTTTTCTCTTGAGAAACTGCGTACCGGAAGCCCGGCATCCACAAGGCGCTTCAAGAGTCCCGCCTCATCCTTTGAAGAGCCCGCAAAATTGACCATAATATCATTTCCCTTTATGGCAATGGACTTTACGGTGTCGTCTTCCCTTAAGAATTTGATCGCCTGCATGGTCTTTCCCGCCATGGTGATTATTATAGGGTTCTCTGCCGTCACAAGTTTCATAACGTCCATGAGACGCCCGGACATCACAACGCTTCCCTGATCTATTATGGCTATGTCCGTACACAGCTCCGATATGTCGCTCAATATATGCGAGCTTATTATAATTGTCTTTCCCCTGTCCGAAAGCTCTCCGACCATCTGTTTGAATTCGTATCTGGTACGGGGATCAAGGCCTGAGGTGGGCTCGTCCATGATCAGTATCGGAGGATCGTTGATAAGAGCCCTCGCCAGGGCAAGCTTTTGCTTCATACCCCTTGATAAGGCCTCGACATAGAAATCAGCCCTGTCAGAAAGATCCACGTATTCAAGCAGCTGTTCCGTCTTTTTCCTTGACTCCATGCCGTGAAGCCCGAGGCAGGCGGCGAAAAACTCCATGTACTCCGACACCTTGAGATTATTATATATCCCGAATGCGTCGGGCACGTAGCCTATCATGCTTTTATACTTTATAAGGTCATCCTCCGGCCTCATATCGTCTATGGTCACGCTTCCCTCATCAGGATAAATTATCCCGGTCATGATCTTTATGGCAGTCGTTTTGCCGGCGCCGTTCGGCCCCACAAATCCGAACAGCGACCCATCGCTTATCTTTAAGCTTAAGGAATCCAGCGCGCAGAAATGCCCGTAGAATTTTTTTACTCCGTCCACCCTAATCATACCTCTGCCTCATAAGTCCGGAAGCTTCCGGCACCGGAAGATACATCCTTGCGCCGCCGTTCTGGTCACCTGCGGAATATCTCACCGTTATGGCGTTTCCCGGGGAAAGATATTTCCAGACGTCCGGACCGTTTACGGCTGCATTGCCGGAATTGATGATATCATAGCTGCCAGTCTGATAATTATAAATAGATACTGTTCCGTCAAAGGCTTTAAGGCCGTCAGTTTCGAACATTTCAGAAATTCCGTTTATCCTGATGCTTTCCACATCCTCTATATCCGTACCTATGGAATACTCAAGTATGCATGAGCCCAAGGTAGTATTAGTGGCCGGATCATAATCTCCTGACACCACGGACGGCTCGTTTGCAAAACAGCTGAGCCATATATCGTTTCCTCTTGTAAAATCCGCCTCGGCCATTCCGGCCACAAGCATACAGCCCTGGCTCTTTACATGCTCAACGGATCCAACGTCTCCCATCAGATCATAATCGTCCGTAAATGCCACAAATCTTGCCCCGCTGTAATAGCCGCACAGATACTTATCCATGTAATATCCAAGGAGCCTTGAGCGCCTTAAAGCCCGGACATATTCCTCCTGCCTGTCCGCATCCTGAAGCCCAACTATGTAAGCTGCCGAAGCCTCTCCTCCGCTTATGGGATTATCCACGGCCTTGAGCCCGTCAAGTATCACTGTTTCTCCGGGATCTATTGTTCCCACCTTTATTATCTTTCCATACATCAGCACGGCGGCATCGTCCAGCCTGAAGCCTGTGCCGTTGGATATGCTCCCCGTAAGGCTTCCATCGAAATATTGAAGCTGTGTCTCAACATTTCCCGTAGCACCTTCATCAAGAATGCATGAATATTCCGCCAAAACGCCATCAAAGGGCTTTAAGCCCGCAACGCTTATCAGCGTCTGGTCCTCAGCGTTTTCTATATTGATCATTGCGGCACCGCTTTCGGCAAAAGTCTCATCACTCATGCTGTTTATATAGCTCTGGTCGGCTCCGTGGACTATAGGGTGTATGGTATATTCGAATGGTGCCGTAAGATGGAACTCCCTTAATGAAGGGGAGGACATTTTCATGAAGCCGGTATCCGTATTTGTCCCCTCGTTAAGCTCCCTTATGACTGCATAATCAAGACTGATGCCGCTTATCCTTAAGGATGAGCTTAAAAGCCATATGAATATCCCCGCCATAAATGCTGCGGCCGGAAGAAAGGCATGATAAAACAGCGACAGGCCTTTTGATTTTAAATAGGTGTATATAAATCCCACGGCAAAGAGATAAGCTATCGCCGCAATAATATAGCCCGCAGCCTCAGGAAGCCTGTCCGGATCAGCCATTCCCACCAGGGCATCAGCGGCCATATAGGTCCCCTCGCTGTCCTCATCTGAATTTATGAGCCTTGTAAGCCTTGATGTACCAAACATATATCTGATAAGGTCCGAGGCGTACTCCGCCTCCTCGCTGCAGAAGGAGTCTATATCACACAGATCGTATGCGGCTATGCCTATAAGACCGTTGTTCTGCTGTACGGTCGTAAGCATGGCGATATCGTCCGACTGCATCACCTGTATGCCGCCGGAGGCAAATACGCTGCATATATCAAGCTCTACCACAGCGTCATCAGGATCCGTATCAGAGTATTTGAGGCCCATATTGACCTCCCTCTTTCCCTGCAGGTCAAGTTCAAGATCTTCTATATGCCCGCTCAGCTTTTCCGCGGCCTCGGTCGAGTCGCCGGTGCCTATCAGCAGCACTCCGCCGGCATCCACCCACTGCTCTATGGCCTCTATGGCCTCCCGGCTGAGCCTTCCTATATCAAACCCGGTCACTAAGAGCATGTCCAGCTGTTCATAGCCTGAAGCAGAGCCCGGAAGATCCGCAGGATCAAGCTCCATTGTCGAGGTTATTAAAGGCGTATTCGTTATGTTTATGTCCCTGATAAACTCAAGCCTTTCCGGAGTATCGGAAAGTATGCCTATAAGCATGTGCGGACCCGTGGATTCAGCAATGCTGATGCCGGTATCAAGGGCCGCAAGGCTGTTTCCCTCCTCATCGCACAGTTTCAGCCTTATATCGCTGTCTCCTTCCGATATTGAGATGGTATCCCTGACCTCATGGAACCCGCCGGCTTCAACATCCACATTAAATGAATATGATATTACGGCGTTATCAAAATCTCCCGCCCCTGTCTCAATGCTTCCGGGTACCTCGATGATCAGTTTTCCGCTGATATCCTCATCTGAATTATTTGTTATCCCGGCGTTAAAGGGGATCATCCTGCCGGATTTTGCCGTATTCTTAAAGCCGTATGAAAAATCAAGACTTATTCCGCTTTCCGAATCAGTGCTCCCGCCGTTTACGAATATAACGCTGCTTGGATCCTCAATGCTTCCGGTATCCTCAGGCATTTCCGACTCTATGCTCAGTTCTTCGCCCCTCGCCGTAAGCTTTCCGCCCCATGCGAAAAAGGCCGTCATCATCATGACAGCGGCAATACCAGAGATAAAAACTGTTTTTCCTGAGATCATATGTTTAAACTTCATCAGGCCTGCTTTAAATTTTCTGCATTTTTATCAAAATGTATCTTAAGCCTCACTGTAAACACGGTACCGTTAAGATCTGAGGCCGCGGAAATACTGCCCCCGTGCATATTTACTATATCCCTCGCTATCGCAAGGCCAAGACCGGTGCCTCCGGTCTGGGTCGATCTCGCCTTATCTGCCCTGTAGAACTTTTCAAATATAAGGGGCAGATCCTTCTCCTCGATAACAAAGCCGTAATTTATGACCTTTACCTCAACGATATCCGCTTCCGGATCCGCGTTGATCCTTACTATGACTTTTTTTCCGTCAGCGCCGTATTTTATCGCATTTCCGATAAGGTTTTCGAACAGCCTCGCAATAAGCCCGCCGTCGGCAGCTATCTCCAGAGACTGTACATTTGTCTTGAGCTCGTAGCTAAGGCCCTTCTCAACAAAATTAGGATAGGCTTCCTCAAGGAGCTGCTCCAGGAGCTTTACTATATCCACATAGCTGACCTTCATGGTTATCTTTCCGTAGCTCAGCTTTGTGAAATCAAATAGATCATTTATAAGAGACTCAAGACGCTTGGATTTGTTGTAGGCAATGGCAAGATATTTTTTCCTCTGCTCCGGGGTCATATGATCCGCAGCCTTGCCTGACAAAAGATCAAGATAACCTATGATGGATGTAAGGGGCGTCTTTAAGTCGTGGGCTATATTTGTTATAAGGTCATTTTTGGATTTTTCGGCTTCCCTTTCCCTCTCCAAGAGCTTTTCAAGATCAGCGCCGAGCTCGTTCAAGTTTTCCGCCATCTCGGAAAATTCATCGTCGCCGTCTATCTCCACCCTCGAATCAAGCCTGCCTCCTGCTATATCCTTCATTACGGCAGAAAGCTTTTCTATGTATCTTATGGATCTTAGCTGAAGCAGGAAAAAAGCCAGTCCGAATATGACCGTTGAAGAAAGCACGTATATCATGCCATAGGCGTCGGTGCCGTCGGAATAAAAGCCGAAAAAAGACATAAGCCTGCCGATATTGGATATTAGCAGGCTTTCGATAAGCCACGTTATAAACGCGGCGATGATCAGGTTTATTATAAAGCGCGTCTTATAGCGCTTTGCCATATCGTTATTTCTCAATCTTGTATCCGACTCCCCAAACGGTTATGATCAGCTTGTCCTGTCTCTGGTCCTCCTTCATCTTACCTCTCAAACGTCTTATGTGGACCATGACCGTATTGTTGGCCTCATAGACCTTCTCGTTCCATACCTTTTCAAAGATCTCATCCGTAGTAAATACCTTTCCCGGATTGGATGAAAGCAGGTAAAGGATGTCGAATTCGATAGGCGTAAGCTTGATCTCCTCACCGTCTATCGTCACCTTGTGGTTGTCCTTATTGATGACAAGCCCTCTTATGTGTATCTCATTATTATCCGCAGAGTTCGCGGTATTGTTAGGGTTGAGCTGCGTATATCTCCGAAGCTGGGATTTCACCCTCGCCGTAAGCTCCAGAGGATTGAAAGGCTTTGTGACATAATCGTCGGCTCCGGTGCCGAGTCCCATTATCTTATCCAGATCTGCAGACTTGGCTGAAAGCATGATTATCGGAACATTGGAGGTCTCCCTTATCTTCCTGCACATGGTTATGCCGTCCATTCCCGGCATCATTATGTCCAAAAGCACAAGATGGATATCCTCCTCCTCAAGTATCCTTAAGCCCTCCTCCGCGGTCTGAGCCTTACGCACGTTATATCCGTCAGAAACAAGATATATCTCCACAAGATCGGCTATCTCATTTTCATCATCAACTACTAAAATATTTATCTCAGGCATAGTATCTCCTTTAATGTTTAACCGGTCCCATTTAAATGTTATTTGTCCATACCAAAATTATATTATCCGCAGCGAAATATGTGTATTTCTTTTGTCTGACGATTTTATAAAATTTTAAAGAGGCCGCTCAAGCTCCTTTTCTATGAGCATCCTGGTATACGCCGCAGGCTTTTTTTTGTACTCCTCAGGTATCTCATTTTCATAAAAAGGCTTCAGATAGCTCACCCTGACCGTGGCCGGCCTTATAAAAGGAAAATGCTCCTCAAAGCAGCTTTCCGTATTCTTTATTGCCACCGGCACTATCCTGCAGCCTGCCTTGCCGGCGATCTTTAAGCTGCCCTCTTTGAATTCTCCCGGTATATCCCTGTTTATCCCCCGGTTTCTTGTGCCCTCCGGGAATATGACCATGGAATATCCCTTTTTCACTATGCCTATGGCCTCAATGATGGTCTTAAGCCCCTCCTTGATATTGTTCCTGTCGATAAAGACGCAGTTCATCAGCTTCATCCACAGATTCATTACCGGAACCTTTCCGATTTCCTTTTTGGCAACATATCCGCCAGGTCTTTTCATATTGACGTAGGTGCAGAGTATATCAAAATATGATCTGTGGTTCCCGACAAAAAGCACCTGCTCCTCTGGTATATTTTCCGCGCCCTCGACTATGAGCCTTGTGCCTGACACAAACAGGATCATCCTGATAAATGTCTTTACTATGCGGTACGTCACCCATGAGGCCTTTTCCTCATCGTGCTTACGTATGATGAATAATACGCCCACCACCGGCAGGAGCAGCACAAAAAACAGTAAAAACATTATCGCTGCAATAAACGTCCTCATAAGCTACTCCTTTTGATCGATCAGAGCACATCCGAAAAATGCGGACGGAGCCTTGTAAATATCTTAAGGCCGATATAGAAGATCACGGCCGTGGCTGTCCAGAAATACAGTGTATTCATCGGCCTCTCCCAGAACCAGTTCCCCGTAAGCATGGAATCTCTGTATCCCGCTACTATGTAGTATACTGGATTAAGTTTAAAAAGCGGCTCCATCCACGGGTGATCCGCCGTAAACATTCCTTCCCAGTACATTATCGGGGCAAGCCACATGCCAAACTGCAGGCATATGCTGACTATCTGGGTCATGTCCTTAAAAAACACATTTATCGCCGCCGTAAAGTACCCTACGCCCAGGGAGAGAACAAAGGCTGCGAAGCTGTAATATACCACCTGTATCCATGTGATCATCGGCATCCTGCCGCCTATCACGAAGACCGCGAACATTATGATCAGAAAGCAGGCGTGAACTATCAGGCATGAACCGGCTTTGATGACCGGAAGGAGCTCCACCGGAAACACCACCTTTTTTACAAGGTAATTATATTCCCCAAGACAGTTGGTTATACCCTGTATGGTTTCATTAATAAAAAACCATGGTACGATCCCTGGTATGAGCCATACTACGTAAGGGACTCCCGGTATTGGCGGTACCGACTTTAATCCCAGCTGAAATATGAAAAAATATATTAATACTGTTATCACCGGATTAACAAACATCCAGACCACTCCAAAGTATGATCCGGCAAACCTTTTTTTGAAATCTGACGCGGCAAGCTCCGCGACCATTTTCCTCCCGTGTGATAACTCAGTTATTATTCCCTTTAAAAGATGCATTACTCTGTCTTAGCCAAGTCCGTTAAATTTAAAGGTTTCGGAAAGCCCGCCCCATTTTGTATCCTTATCCGACAGTATGAGCTCCATCCCCTCCGGTATAGGCCACTCTACTCCTATTTCCTTATCATTATATATGAGTCCTCCCTCATCTCCCGGATGATAGAAATCCGTGACCTTATAGGCGAACTCAGCCACGTCGCTCAATACAAGAAAGCCGTGGGCGAAACCTTCTGAAATATAGAACTGCTTCTTGTTCTCCTCCGTAAGCTCAACGCCGTACCACATACCGTAGGTATCGGAATCGGTCCTTAAGTCCACCGCCACATCGAAAACGCTTCCCTTTAAGGCGCGTACCAGCTTGCCCTGAGGATACTGCTTCTGATAATGCAGACCCCTTAAGACCCCTTTTACCGAACAGGACTGGTTATCCTGCACGAATACCATGTCGAGCCCAGCTTCCTCAAAATCCCTCTGATTGTAGGTCTCCACAAAATATCCGCGCTCATCCCTGTGCACGGTAGGCTCGATTATATATAAACCTTCTATGACCTTCCCGTTTTTTTCACATTTTGTTACCTTTATCTGGCCCATATGAATGTCTCTCCTGCTTTATAAAATACCAGTAATACCTGTCTTATAATGAAAATGCACATATAACCGCCGTCCATACCGTAAGGGCAAGGACTGTAAGCTCCGCTATTTCCAATAGATAATAGCATACCGCGGGAACGCTTTCAAGCCGGCCTCCTGCAGGCTCCGCCTCAGATCTGACTCTGTCTAAGCCTCCCTTTGGATACTCTGACACAAAAGCTCCTGCTCCAGACAGGGCGAGATACAGAGGGAACATGAGCGGGATAAAATATCTTCCCTGTACGCCCGCTATCTCCAAGGAACCCGGCGGGGTAAAGGACACATACATGGCGGTCCAGATAAGTACCGCACTCAAAAATACCATGGCGATCATAAGCACTCTCTTTGAAAAGCCCAGTCCCGTATGATTTCCGGCATGGCCTGCCGCCTTCACTTCATGGCCGGCCGCCTCCGTTTTATCTCCCGCCACAGACATGCGTATAAACCTTCCTGAATATGAAAGCGCCACAGTAACGGCAAGCATTATCATGTATGCCCCGTAATAACCCTTAAAATCCGCAGTACCGTTAACTATATGTCCCATATAGGTCATGCAGTCCGGTCCGAACCAGCATTTTCCTGCCCACCTTATCATCTGGCCAAGCAGTATGCCCGCATATGTAAGAGGATTCCATAAAATAAATCCTATCTGCGTCATTTCAGAAACCTCTCCTCCCCTTATGTCTCCGCTTTCACTCGGATCAATCACGGTAGGAAGGATAAACAGCACTATGAGAACCGCAAATACAGCCGCCCCTGCCAGCAGTATCCATAAGCGGCGTCTTTTATCATCCCCGACCCCTTTAGTCAGCGAAGCATCCTTTTCCGGGATGGCATTCACGCCTATACCCATCAGGATGACCGGCGCATACACCGCCTTTGGAAGACAGGCCAAAAGGAAGGATATCAGCATAGGGACAGTGTATTTCCTTCCCTTAAGCATAAATGCGTATCCAAGGCTCATACATCCCATTATAAAGGGATCATAGGAGCAGGTCACTGCCATAAATACCATCTGAGGGAAAAGCCCTGTAAGTGTCATAAGCATTTTCCCGAAGGGCAGGATCTTAATGGCGGCGTACATCAGAGCCGTGTACATGATTAAATTAAAAAGCCTGATCATGACCATGAGCCCTGTCCAGGAAAGCCCGAGGGCCATGGCAGTCTTTGCCCCGAGAGCCATGAAAAAGTATGCAGGAGCCCGGTTTGCCATAACCTTAAAATCCGGCGTAGACTCACCCTCCTGATAATCACATTTTTCGGAAAGCATGTCATTAAGCTCCGCTGTTTCCTCCGCCGTTTCCGGCATGGCCTCAGGGTTATTGTATTCCGTGATTATCATCTGATACAGGGCTTCCCTGCTCATACTGAGCTCATCTTCAGGAAAATTGGCCATAGCCACTACGCTCTGAAGATGAGTTTCCTCGTCGTATCCCACCTTGGTCCCTGGAAGAGCGGCTATCATTGAGAGCCCCATGGTTCCGCAGACTAAAAGGAACAAAAGCTCCGGTTTTTTTATAAATGTCTCTTTAAACAGGATCAGCAGCGTGAGCGCAAAGCCGAAAAGCGCAGCGAATATTACCGCCGCAGGATTTTTGTTAAGGGTATTATCCACCATTATGCTTCCGACTGAAAATCCGCCTTTAGTTTCATCCCCCGCGATGCTGTCTATGCATATTTCGCTTATGCCGCTTAAATTAAGATTTACCACCTCGGTGGCCACATATATGGGATTAAGGTCTTCATAAATATATGTTTTATCTCCGTAGTTCACGGTGACCTTAAGGCTTAAGGGAGTTTCAGTACGGTTTTCAACTCCGAACAAAAGCTTATTGATATATACTCCTTCGTCCCCGTCAAAGGCTATATGTACTGCGCCCTCCGCATCGGTCTCCACCGCGGCGTTTGCATTTACATCATATATTATCCTGTCCTCCGCCTTAAACAGGACTCCGGAATTAATGTACAGCCAGCAGACTGCAGCAAAAATAAGCGCAAAAAGGAAGGCTGCCACAATTTTCAGCACAGCTGCCTTCCCTTTTATATTTATTTCAGCCCTGTCCTTTATTAAAGCCATGCCCTTCCGTCTGACTCAGTGCTCACCTTTCCTGAAAGCAGCTCCTGATAGTCCTTATAATTTTTCTTTAACAGCTTAGGTATATCGAGACCGTACGGACATCTTGTCTTACAGAGCCCGCACTCTATGCAGTCAGGTATCTTAGCCATAAGCGCCTGATTTGCCTCGTTTAACCACACCTTGGAAGGAGCACGTCTCACCATCAGCGACATTCTTGCGCAGTCCCTTATGGAAATGCCCACGGTGCAAGGAGAACAGTATCCGCAGCCTCTGCAGAACTCTCCCTGAAGCTCCTTTTTCTCCTTTTCTATAAATGCAGCGGTTTCATCGTCCATATCATAGGTTTTATCAAACAGACTCAGCCATTCGTCAAGCTCTCTCTCCTTCTGGATGCCCCAGATAGGCAGCACGTTATCAAACTGATAGAGGTAGGCGGAAGCATATCTGTAATTGTTGATAAGACCTCCGGCAAGAGCCTTCATGCAGAGAAAGCCTACGTTGGCCCTTTTGCAGGCCTTTACCAGCTCCACCTCCCTGTCGCTTGACAGATAACTGAACGGAAACTGCAGCGTTTCATACAGCCCGCTCTCCACGGCTTCTTCCGCAACACCTATCTTATGGGCAGTCAGTCCTATATGCCTTATCTTTCCCTGCTTTTTTGCCTCCAGCATGCATTCATACATGCCTGTGCCGTCTCCCGGCTTAAAGCACTGAGGGGCAGTATGGAACTGATACACGTCAATATAATCAGTCTTAAGCTTGTTAAGGGATGTATCCAGATCCTTCCAGAAATCCTCCGGAGTCTTTGCGCCTGTCTTGGTAGTTATATATATCTTTTCCCTCATTCCGGAAAATGCCTCTCCGACCTTTTCCTCACTGTCGGAATAGGCCCTGGCCGTATCAAACAGCCTCATCCCGCCGTCATATGCCTTTCTAAGGAGATATACGGCGTCCTCCTTACTGATCCTCTGTATAGGAAGGGCTCCGAATGCATTCTGCGGTACGGTGATGCCCGTGCTTCCAAGTGTAACGTTTCTCATAAACATTCCCTCCTTATTTTAAGATTATATCGCATATCCTGTCCGTATCCTCAAGGGAAAGCCCTGCGTAAAGCGGAAGTGTCAGCACATTTTCAGCCATCCTTTCCGATACCGGAAGCTCATAAGTCTTTAAGTTTGAATAACATCTGAAATCACGGGTCAGGGGATAGAAATATTTCCTTGCGATTATGTCCTGGTCCTTAAGCTTCTGCCAGACTTCATCCCTTAAATATTTGTAACCCTCAAATACCACCGGCATATAGGCATAGTTACGCTTTGTGATATCGCTGCTGTTACTCAGCACGCATCTAATGCCCTTTACGCCTTCAAGTCTTTCCATGTACCTTTCCGCTGCTCTTTTCCTCTTTTCTATCTCCGCGTCGATATATTTGAGGTTGCAAAGTCCCATTGCAGCCTGAAATTCATTCATCTTGGCGTTTCCGCCAGCATAGCAGCAGGTCTCCGGATCCCTGATCCCGAAATTTTTAAGGTCGTCAAGTATGGAAGCGCGGTCTTTGTCCCTGTATACGGCCGCTCCTCCCTCTATCGTATTGAATACCTTGGTGGCGTGAAAGCTTATGATAGAGGCGTCACCGAAGGCAGAAAGGCTCTTTCCCTTATATTCAACGCCAAAGGTATGTGCAGCGTCGTATATGACCTTCAGCCCGTGTTTTTTTGCTATATCCTCTATCGCTTCCACATGGCAGGGATTGCCGTAGACATGCACCGGAAGTATCGCAGAGGTGTTTTTTGTTATCAGCGCCTCTATGCCGGATTCATCCATTGTGCAGTCCGCCGGATCTATATCACAGAATACCGGCTTGAGACCGTTTCTCACTATGGCGTGAGTTGTGGACGCAAAGGTAAAGGCCGTGGTTATCACCTCAGAACCCTTGGGAAGCATGAAGGATGCAATAAGGTCTTCAAGCGCCATATGGCCGTTTACAAACAGAGTGATATAAGGCACCTTAAGGTATTCCTTAAGTGCTTTTTCAAGCTTATTATGCTTTTCTCCCATATTGGTCAGCCAGTGGCTGTCCCACAGGTCCCTTATCTCCGCGCAGAATTCCTCATAATCCGGCATTGAGGACCGCGTAACATTTATGCTCATATCTAAGTTTCCTTTATAATATCCTTCACTACTTCTGCTCCAAGCAAAAGCCCCGCCGCAGCAGTCGCAAATATAACGCTGCCAGGAGTCCTTTCTCCCCCGCCGGATCCATCCGGCCTTCTGATCTCCTCAGAATATACTACCTTTAAGCTGTTTACTCCGCGGGCTTTAAGCTCCCTTCGCATGGCCCTTGCAAGAGGGCAGTATTTCGTTTCATATATATCGGCCGTCCTGAAGTCCGTACCTTCAAGCTTATTTCCTGCCCCCATGGCGCTTATTACCGGCACAGAAAGTTCTTTGGCTTTTACTATGACAGCCGTTTTTGCCGCCACCGTATCCACAGCGTCGACCACATAATCATATTCATCAAAGGGCAGGCTGTCCTCCATACCCGGAAGGAAAAACATCCTGTGTTCCCTTACGTCCGCATCCAGCGATATATCCAGTATCCGCTCCTTCATGACCTCCGTCTTATAGCGTCCTACAGTGGAATGAAGGGCTATTATCTGCCTGTTGATATTGGAAATGCTCACCACATCATTATCTATCAGGTCAAAAGCCTTTATACCGCTGCGGGCCATGGCCTCCACCGCATATCCGCCGACTCCGCCGACTCCGAAGACAGCCACCCTCACGCGCGCAAGCTTAAGGACAGCCTCCCGTCCCAGCAGCATTTCTGTCCTTATAAACTGTTCCGACATAATAAACCTACCCTGCCGTTACCGGCTTCAGATATAAAATTTCCAAGCACAGTGCCATTCATCAGGGTGCTCATCCGGCGGACATCCTATGCACTGCGTTTTTATCCTGTCATCTATGGCTTCGGCAAACCTCCCGTACTCCACAAGTCCGGCGCTCCTGCAGGGATAGTCCTCCATCCCCTTTCTGTGCCTTGCCGTCTGTACCCTGCACTCATTCATTTCAAATATCAGTGATCCGTCGCTGTCATAACGGCTGCTCTGCACATTTAATCGTCCATAGAGCCTGAAATTGAGCGCCGTTCTTAATCCCTCAAGTCCCGGCCTCTCCTCCATGTTCAAAAGCCTTTTTATGGAATGGGCCTCAAAGGGTGAAAAACGGCCCCAGGCGGAATCATTACAGCGTTTGGCGTCATTCATGCCGTATGCGGACTCCACCGCCTGAAACCATACACCGTCCTGGGCCAGCCAGTTTTTGGCTATCACATCAAGGACCTTTAATTTCTCCGTCCCGGAAAGCCTGCCTATGACATCCGGCACTCCGTCTGTCTCGCTTAATCCAAGATCTCTCGCCAGCCTTTTCACCGATACCGCTCTTGTCTTGTCCCAGGCCTCATCCATTACCTTGAGAGCTTTTTCAAAGCCCATCTGATGCTCCACCTCCCTGAACCAGAGAGTATGGTGTACGGCCATCCGGTGAGCCATATCAAGTATCAGTTCCGCAAGCTCACTGTCCTTCATTTCCTCGGGGCAGAATACTTTTGCAGCCTTATTTTTTATATCCTTATCCGGCATCCAATCCCTCCGTGTCCGCATTTCGAACGATCCTGTGATCCTATGCTATTATACTTTAGTTTGAGCGGCTGTGTAAAATAATTCATTTCCATAAATATGCAAAAAAGTCCGAGGCCCGCAAATACCCTATCAAGGCTTTTGCAGGCTCCGGACATCCTGATATATTTATTTATAATGTTACTTAATGATACTGCTCAAGAAATTCCCTGAACAGGTCATATACCTCATCGCTGCTTCCTGTGTCGCTTCCGGAGTTATCTTCCTCATTTGAACCGTTATCCTGTGCTCCGTTTCCTTCAGTGCTGCCACTATTTCCGTTTCCCTGCTGGCTTTCTTCAGGTGAAAGCGGTGAAAGGGATCCGTTTTCCTCATTTTCAGCGCCGGCACCGCTGCTCTTTTTTTCCTCAGCCTCCCTGTAGGCCTCCGGCGGTACCTCATCCTTATTTACCGGCTCTATCACCGGATCATCCAGCGCGCCCAGCGTCACCTCAGTTGTATGCTCCACATAGCTTCCGTTTTCAAGCCTCTCGTAAGTAACGGTCACCGTTGAACCCTTTTCATAATAAGCCACCAGTGAGGACAACTCATCGGCGCTTGTAACGGTCTGGCCGTCAAATTTCGTGATTATATCATTCTTTAAGAGACCTGCTGCCCTTGCCGGAGATGACTGTACCGAATCCAGGCTGTAGCCATAGGTATATTCATCGGAAAATCCCTTTATTATAACGCCTGCCGGTATGCCGAGAGCCTGGGCGTTCTGCTCGGAAATAGTATTCATATATACGCCCATGCGGCCTCTCTCCTCATCGGCGAGCTCAAGCTTGGTCTTTGCCGTGGACAGATTTTCTATGGCATCCATGACCTTATAGATAGGTATGCTGTATCCAAAGCCTTCTACCTGAGTGTTGGAAAGCTTTGCCACATTTATGCCTATGACCTCTCCGTCCATATTGATAAGCGCTCCGCCGGAGTTGCCCGGGTTGATCGCAGCATCAGTCTGGATAAGATCCGAATATACAGTTCCCTCTGCATTGATCTCTCTTCCGAGAGCTGAAATATATCCTACCGTGACCGTCTGCCCGTAACCTAAAGCGTTTCCTATGGCTATGACTCCCTGACCGACCTTTAAGTCATCCTCATCGTGGAACTTTGCCACTTCTATGGCGTCGAGTGTGCTTTCAGGTATGTCCTTAAGAGGAACAGCTATGACGGCTATATCCAGTGATGAATCATTTCCCTTGAGATTGGCGTCTACGCTTGTTCCATCCACAAAGGTTATGGTAAGTTCCTCAGTATCCTCTACCACGTGATTATTAGTAAGTATCAGAAGCTCATCATCCGTCTTTGCAAGTATGACTCCGGAACCTGAGGCAGGAACCTCATACTCCTTTGTTTCGGCATTTCCATAAAAATAATCAAACAGGCTGCTGTAGCCCTGCTGCTCTATAAGCATGGTATTTGTAATGCTTACGACCTGCGGCATCGTATCCTCGACTATGCCTGAAACATCCAGTACGGCAGTGCCGTTTTCGTCACTGCTTGCAGCATCAGATCCTTCAGCTGCCGAGCTTTTTTCTATGATGGAGCTTTCAGTGCTCTCAGGTTCCTCAGTCTGAACCTCCGTCTGTACCTCAGCCGTCCTGTTATTGACGCCGATGTTGCTGATCCACATTACCGTGGCTCCCGCCACGCCTCCAAACAGCACCGCAGCGATAACTATTGCCAAAACTTTTTTCATATATGAACCTCCTTAAACTTTTTAAGAAAGAAACTGTTTTTATTCTTTTAACTGTCTTTTATTTTATATATTTATATGTACAAAATGTGTCCATTGTAGGCAGATTTTGTGTAATTATAAAAACAGCCGGAAATAAAAACAGACTGCGGTTTTTAAGCCGCAGCCGTTTAAGAAAGTCATTCATTTATAAAGAAAGGGGTTATGATCAGTCGATGGCGATCCTGTGAGAAGTCTCTACCGGTTCCTTCGGTGCCTTAGGAACTGTTATTGACAGGATACCGCTCTCATATTTAGCCTTGATATCCTTAAAGCTGATGGCGTCGCCTACATAAAAGCTCCTGCTCATCGCACCGGCATAACGCTCACGCCTTATGTACTTTCCGTTCTTGTCTTCCTCATCTTTATCAAGGCCCTTGGAAGCCGAGACAGTAAGCACTCCCTTTTCCAATGAGAGCTCTATCTCATCCTTTTTAAATCCAGGAAGATCGATATCCACCTCATAGTTATCTCCGACCTCCCTTACATCAGTTTTCATTACCTGATTAGCTCTCTTACCATAGAGCTCCTTTGAAATGTCAGGAAATGAAAAATCCATGAAATCATCAAAATCCGATCCGAAAATACTTGGCATATACATATCAATTCCTCCTTGACTAAGCTTTATCTATATAAAACAGAGATATTAAAACGCTTTCCAGTCTTCTATATATCTCCTCTTTCTGTTTACATTGCTTATTATAGCACCATTATTAGCACTGTCAATAGGTGAGTGCTAATTATTTTGTGAATTAAATGTGAAATACCTGCACCCCGTAAAAAACCGGTTTTAGAGATTTTTTATTATTTTATGTTTTTTTAACAACCGAATAATTCCCTGTTTGTGATATAGTATTTATAAGGCAGATAATATATCTGCCGGTATGCAAAAGCATTTTGATCTCTATGGAAAGGAGATAATCATGGAACTTAAATTTTATGTATGTAAGACCTGTGGAAAGATAATATCCATTATAAAGGGGACTCCGGTGCCTACCATGTGCTGCGGTAAGCCAATGGAGGAAATAGTTGCCGGCTCTACTGATGCAGCCGTTGAAAAGCATGTGCCTGTATATTCAGTTGCCGACGGTAAGGTGACTGTAGATGTAGGATCCGTTGCACACCCTATGCAGGAGGAGCACTATATCGAATGGATCGCTGTCCAGACCAAGAAGGGAAGCCAGATCAAGACACTTAAGCCTGGCGATGCTCCGCACACTGAGTTCATGCTCACTGCTGACGACGAGGTTGAGATCGTATTTGCCTACTGCAATCTTCACGGACTCTGGAAGGCGTGAAGGGATAGCTCCGAAAATTTCAATTAAACATTATGTTTAAAAAAGACCCTCCGATCATGATCGGAGGGTCTTCTCTTTTACATAGGAGTATCGGTTATCACTGTTCCAGGGCCTCCAGCATCAGGTCCTGTTACCGAGCCTGTCCCCGGACTGGTGCCCGACGGACTGCCGCTGCCGGTACCGGTGCCTCCCGGGCTTGAAGGCCCGTTTGTGCTTCCCGTATTCCCGGAGCCGCTGTGTCCCGAGGATCCGCCCGGCGCCTGCGAGCTGCCGTTTTCGGATGACGGTCCTCCGGTATTTCCAGGAGTAAGCGATCCAGGCCCTTCTTCGCTTATGATGCCTGACGGGGCGCTCTCAGTCTGCCCCGGACTTGTATTATGGCCAGGCTGTGACGGTGTGTTTGTCGAGTTTCCGCTTCCTGAGCTTCCGGTACCTCCCGACGGTGAAACAGGTGATCCAGGCTGCGGTGACGAAGAGCTTTCTCCCGGGGCCGTATGGCTTCCTCCCGGAGTCGTGCCGCCCGGCCTTGTGGAATCCGGCTCATGATTAGGTCCCGTAGGATTAACAGGGCCCTGGCCGTTTAACGGTCCTTCCGCCACATCTGACTCAAACATGTCAAAGTAACCGTCAGACTCATCCGACAGGTCCGTCGGCCTTGCTATTGAAGTCTCTCTTATGACATTTCCGTCCTCATCCGTAGGATATATGATATCCCCGCTGTCGTCAGTAGGTATGATATAATTTCCGTCCTCATCCGTAGGATAGATGTAGTTTCCGTCCTCATCTACTCCTATGGTTACCTCTTCGATATCCTCCTCGTCCGTATTCTCCTCATCTGCTGCCGTGGTAGCCGGAGTCTTAGGCTTTTGTATTACTCCTCCATCCGTGGCAACGGACTCTATGACCTGGCCTTCCCTATATATGCCGGATTTTTCCTTGATGGTCTCGCTTATCCTGAGTACGGTATCAGTAGGCGTATACTCGGTATCGCCAAACAGGAATTCATGCAGCTTTACTACATTTGATTCAAGGGTTGCAGGAACCACGCAGTCTCCCCTGCCGCTTATCACGGCCTCTCCCCTCTGCCAAGGGAAGCCTCCCGTATCGGCGATATTATATCTGGTGATATTCTGCGCCATGGAAACGATCTCGTTAAAATTGATATTGGTAGCCACCTGAGGGAAGCAGGTCACCATTATATTATTGAGCACAGAGAAATCTGCGTCCTTCGCCTTTTCAAAGCAGGCCTTTATGACATTCCTCTGTCTCTCGGTCCTGGCAAAGTCGTTATCCATGTATCTGAGCCTTGCGTAGGCCACCGCCTGGACTCCGTCAAGATGCTGCTCTCCGGTATTTTTAAGCTGATATGAGCCTACGCCCGTGACTTTTACGGTCTCGGTTATGTAAGCATTTATATAATACAGCTCTGCCTTTGAAAGCGAGATACCGTCAATTCCGCCAAGTATGTTGATGCCGTCAACTACAGCTTTCCAGTTGAACACCACATAATTGACGATATTTAGATCCAGGTTCTTGTTCAGAGTCGCCAGAGCCTGCTCAGGTCCACCCATGGCATAGGCCGCGTTGACCTTGTTGTAAATGTTATTCTCCGATACGTTAAGATAGGTATCCCTGAACACTGAAACAAGCTTGATGTCGCCGTTTTCCCTGTTGATGCTGGCTATTATGATGACATCGGAATTAAGGCCCTTTTCCACAAGGCTGTCATTTCTGGCATCGACTCCGAATATGGCAATATTCCAGTAGCCCTTTGCCATCTCTTCCTTTTTTTCTACAGAAAGGTTATCATTCTCAACAACCTCAAGATTGATCTCCGGCCTCTGTATGAGATTCCAGTTCCTTAAGAAATATCCGTAAGCAAATATCGCTATGAGCGTAAAGACCTCAAGGATGGCAGCGGCGATTATCTTTCTGATCTTGAGCTTTTTCTTTTTCTCGGTCTCTTTTTTGAAGGTCTTTCTGTCAATGCTGGATTCCGCAGTATTAAGCTCCTTAGGAGGCTTTTGTACTCCCTGCTTTCCTGCAGACTTTTTCTCCCTGCCCTTATCGAAGGCCGAACTGAATATACGATCCTCCATATCCAGATCTTCAAAGATCCGGCTTTCACCGTCAGTATCTGCCGGCTTCGGACCGGCATCGTTCCTGAAACCGTTTGCCGGCGGCTCCTTAGGATCGCTGCCGCTTCCGCCTATATTTAAACTCTCAAAAATATCGTCATCAGTATGCATTCTTGAACCCTTTAAAAATTGTCATGAACAGTATCTTTATATCGAGGCCGAAGGTCCAGTTCTCTATATAATAAAGATCATATTCTATGCGCTTTCTGATAGAAGTGTCTCCCCTGTAGCCGTTGACCTGCGCCCAGCCCGTAAGCCCCGGCCTGACCTGATGCTTGATCATGTAGCGCGGGATCTCCTCTTTGAATTTTTCCACGAACTGCGGCCTTTCAGGTCTCGGACCCACAAGGCTCATATCCCCTTTAAGCACATTGAAGAACTGGGGCATCTCATCTATGTTGAGCCGCCTTATGACCCTTCCCACGGGAGTGACCCTCGGGTCTCCCTTGGTGGTCCATCTGGTGAGCTCATCCTCAGGCCTCTGTATATACATGGACCTGAACTTGAACATACGAAAAGACCTGTTATGCAGGCCTACCCTTTCCTGGGCATATATTACCGGACCGGGGCTCGTAAGCTTGACTAACAGCGCCGTTATGAGCATTACCGGGCTGAATATTATGATGGCGGCAACGGCTCCCAAAATATCCACGATGCGCTTTATAATGGCGTTGAAGGGACTCGTGAGCGGCACATGTCTTATATGTATCGCCGGCAGACCCTCAAGATCCTCCATGTACGGCGTGGTCGGGATTATGTTCTGATAATCCGGGATAAACAGCGTATGTACTCCGGATTTCTCACATATGTTGACCACGGGCTTCAGATACATATATTTGTCGAGGGGGAGCGTCACTATTATCTCATCCACATCGTTATTGGGAAGTATGTTCCTGAGCTCTGAAAGATCTCCCAGTACCCTGACTCCGTCCTTTTCACTGCCCTTTTCAAGCTCGTCGTCTATAAGGCCCATGATATGATAGCCCCATTCCGGGTTATCCCTGTTTCGGTCTATGAATCCCGTAGCTGCCATGGAATATCCTACCAGCAGCACATGCTTCTGGTTAAATCCCCTGGCCCTTAAATTCCACAGGCATACCCTTAAGACATTCCTGAACAGGGTCTCCAGAATGATGTTTATAGCGAAGAAGGCCACGATCATCCTTGTGGAGAAGTTCCTTAAGTAAGGTCCTATCCCCGGCAGGTTCCTTCCGGCAAACAGTATGAAGGTTATGAGCATCAGGCCGATAATATTGGCCTTGCAGATATTTGCAAGCTCTCTGCGCCTCGACTGTATCCGCTTTGGAGTATACAGGTTGAAAATACCGTACAGTATGATGTACGCCGGCACTATTACTATAAGCGCCCTGAAATACACCTCCGCCGGCAGCGCTACCTGCACTCCGTCGGTCCTTACGTGGGAACCTATGACGACATGGAATGCCAGTATATACGACAGGGCCGTTACGACCGCGTCCAGCACTATATGTATAAAATTAAACTTTGACTGATTACTTTTTATCATTAGTCTTAGTATTATACTATATCGCTTTGTTTAAAAAGAGTTTTTTTCTTAAATATTAAATTAAGATTATATCACGATCCCCCGCCGTTATGATATTTTACATGCCCCTGCGCTGTTTTTCCCTGAGCACGGTCTTAAGCTGTTTTTCCACGTCCAACTCAAGTTTGTAAGGCTCTCCGGGCTTTTCCTTAGTAAGATCCCTCAAGGCAAAATTAGCCTTTCTCAAGGTCAGATTCGTATTATAGTAAGGATCCCCGCCTTCAAGTATGCCTCCCCAGTAATGGGCAAACACCGCGATCTCATTATTGAATCTCTGTACCTTTTCCGGAGTATCCTCCAGCCCTCTGGATTTGGATTCGTAATGATGGAAGGTCACATACGGGTCATATATGACAAGCTTGCCAAGAGCCCTTACCTTCATACAGAGATCTATATCGTTAAAGGCTACGGCCAGCTCTGTCCTGAAGCCCCCGGCCTTATCGAATATCTCTCTTCTCATCATCATGCAGGCAGCAGTTACCGCACTCAGATCCTGCACGCACATCATCCTGTGCATATAGGAATTTTCCTTTTCATGAAGCCCTACAAATGCCGCTCCGGCAATGCCTCCGAGCCCCACGATGACTCCCGCATGCTGTATGGTATCGTCTCCGTACATAAGCCTTGCCCCGACGATGCCTGTTTCCTTTCTTAAGGCAAGGTTTGCCATCTCGGTCAGTGAATCAGGACTTATCAGCTCCACGTCATTATTTAAGAACAGGAGCAGTCCGCCCTTCGCAAAGCCCACTCCGAAGTTATTGATGGCTGAATAGTTGAAAATGCCGTCAAAATAAACCACTCTCACCGGCAGCTTTTTCTTAAAGTCTCCGTACTTATCCTTAAGGCCTGCGGCAGCTTCCCTTATGGCGGCTTCATTTATATCAAGCCCCCTCTGCCTTATGGCGGCAAGCATTTCCTCCATGGCAGCCTCATCTCCTGATATAAGGCTGTAATAGCCAAAGGTCTCCGCTTCGGTGGAGTTATTTTCAACTATGATAAACTCTATATTCCTGTAGGCGGAATTTTCCATAACGGATCTTATGCATTTATCCAGATCCTCTATATGATCCTTATTCGGTATGATTACCGAGATAAGATTATCGTTCCCCTCCTCAGGTATGTCGTAAACCGTATGGTAATATCCGTAGGTGACTCCCTTTTCCACCGTCCTGCAGCTTATGCCCACCCTGTCATAATGGGCCATGACCGCCTTTTTACCGGCTTCAAAGGCATAAAGCTTTGCCTTCGGGTCGGAAGCCGTCGAACCCTTATGATATCTCCAGTGATAGCAGATCTTTGGTATATGCACCACCTTTTCGGATACGAACCTGCCCTGCTTAAGCTTTTTTAATGAGCTGTCACTGAGTTTACCCTCAAGATATTCATAGTCACCCTTTTCAAAGGCGTCGTCAAGAAGCCTTCTCTCTCCGGCAGAGGCCTCCTCCATACATCGGAAAAAGAAATCATGATCCTGAGCTCCGTCAAACTCCTCCCTGAAGCCCCCGGCCTTTTTGAGCAGATCCCTTCTGATGACGCTCAGATGGCAGACATAGTTGACGGAGCAGAGCATATCCATGTTCATGTCCGACTTAAAATGAGGCTCGAAAAGCGCCTTCCCGTCAAAATCTATCTTATCCTCATCGGTATATATAAACTGCGCCTCAGGATTTTCCGAGATTGCCTTTGCAACCTCATAAAGCGCCCATTCCGGAAGCTCGTCATCATGGTCGCACAAAGCTATATAACCGCCCCCGGCGGCTTCGAGCCCGGCGTTGGTATTTCCCGATATGCCGCGATTGCCGGAAAGCCTCAGCAGCTTGAACCTGTCATCCTTTTCAGCGTATTTTAAAGTGGTATCCGCCACCGACGTGCTGCCCTTATCGGATCCGTCCGCAACTATCGCTTCAAAATTAGGATAGGTCTGCCTGATAAGCGAGTCAAACAACATGGAAAGATACTTTTCCGGAGTATTGTAGGCAGGTATCACTATGCTTATCACCGGCGGCCTGCCCCCGGCAAATTCAAAGCTCTTCCAGGCCTCCCTCTGCCTGTCCAGCTCTTCCTTTGATATGGCTGTTTTCAGCTGCCACTCAGGATAGTCATAGTCCTCGTCTATCTTCTGTATCTTATGCACCGCCTTTTTTATGAAGGCTCTGATGCCGTTCTCCCTTATAAAATCAAAGGAAACGACAAGGGTCTCCACATGGACCAGGGCGATGAGCTTTTCCAGCCTTTTGGCCTTTATGGAGTTTCTTTTTTCAACTATGCGGTTATTTATCCTTACCCTGCGGACACTCCTGCCGTCGCGCATGACAAGATAGGCGTCCTGCTCCCTTTCAAAGGGGATGGCTGCCGTAAAACCGCTCATCCTGTCCGCCCCGAACTGGCTCGCCACATCGGCCCTGTCTCTGGCAACGACAGTACACTTCATGGGCTTTCCGCTTCTGTCCGTGACGGAAAAATCTATTTTTTCAGTTTCGGACGGGATGCACCAGCCTTCCACCACCAGTACGCCGTCCCTCAAACTCATTGAATCTATCCTGTATCTCATATTTATCACATTCTCATTAAACGGATCCGATCAGCTTCGGCCCCGTTTAACAAGTTTATTTTTCTGCCTTATAACAAAATCCCTGATATAGAAAAATGTATCCGCTATAAGCATGAGCTCTATACGGATATATGTCATAAGCCTTGCTGCCTTAAAAAATGTCTTGTTTTTCCTGCATTTTCCGACTGTTTTAAGGCCCTCTTTGACACCGCCAAGATACGCCCGGCCAAAGCCCGCCTTAAGGAAAAACAGCTGCTTTATTACCATACCGGCCGCTATCCACGGGAGATTGATGAGCAGCATGAAAACAGGCATATTTTTATAATTAAGGTAAATGTTGTTCCTTGCTGCAAGCCTTACCTTGAAATCATTATATCTGGAGCCTGAGGTGCCGCTCCCCAAGTGCAGCACCCGTGAAGCAGGCGCATAGACTATTCTGTATCCTCGGGTCCTGATCCTGAAGGAAACATCCACGTCCTCAAGATAGGCAAAATGCATGGGATCGAAGTAAGCCCCGGCTCCGTCTTCAGTCACAAGTTTTATCTCATCAAGAGCCTTAAGCCTGTATGCGGCGGCCCCGGCACAGGCCGAAAACACCTCGGAAGTCTTATTAAAGGCCTTTGTGACCACCGGCTGTCCAACGCCTCTCTGGAAGGCCCAGCCAAAGAGATTATATCCGTCTCCAGCGTCGTCTAAGATATCAGGCTCAAACATTTTTATCATCATCGGCGTCACTGCGGCGATCCGTTCTTCCCTGTCCTCCTCAAAGGGCCTTATAAGCTCCTTAAGATAATCGGGCTCAGCCTCGGTATCGTTATTCAAAAGCACTATATACCTTGATCCCGCCGCCTTATCTATGCCGGCGTTCACCGCCCCGGAAAAGCCCGTGTTTTCTTTCAGGAACAGACAGCATACGTCAAGTCCGTTATCAGAACCCTCAAGCTCCTTAAGATACCCGGCTGATCCGTCATCCGAGCCGTTATCCACTACAATGACCCTGAAATCGCGGTATGTCTGCCGCATAAGCGCCCGGATACATTTATCCATAAATTTGAGACCGTTGTAATTGGGTATTATTACAGCGGTCTCCGCCATATCGGCATGAATAAGCTCCATTATGCTTCACCCCGGCTTATTATCATATCCTTAAAGCTGTCGCCGTCGATATTGTCATTGGAAATGCCGAAAATGTCAAGTATCGTGGCTGCTATATCTCCAAAACAATTTCTCGTACCTATGTCGGTATTATTATTTATGCGTTTTCCGTAAGCTAAGAACGGGATGTATTCCCTCGTATGGTCCGTTCCCTTAAATCCTGGATCACAGCCATGGTCCGCCGTGATCATTACAAGGTCATCCTCGGACATGCCTGATATCAGCTCCCCGAGCCTTTGATCAAAGCGGCTCACAGCTTTTGCATAGCCGTCTATATCCCGCCTGTGTCCGTATACGGAATCGGTCTCCACAAGATTTACAAATACAAGTCCCTTAAAATCCTCCTTTAAGAGCCCGATGGTCTTGTCCATGCCGTCCTCGTTTGAAACTGTCGGCGTGGTAAAGCTTTCATCCAGGCCCTTTCCTGCAAATATATCCCGGATCTTTCCAATGCCTATGCTCGAAAATCCATTGGCCTTAAGTATATCAAGCATCGTATCTCCCGGAGGACACAGCGAAAAATCATGACGCTTTGCGTTATCCCTTACGAAATCCTCGGGACTGCTGCCGGTAAACGGCCTTGCGATAACCCTTCCGACTCCGTATTTTTCTCCGGTTAGTATCTCTCTTGCAATGCGGCAATAGCCGTAGAGCTCCTCAGGGCTTACCACCGATTCATTGGCGGCTATCTGGAATACGGAATCCGCCGAGGTATAAACTATAAGATCTCCGGTGCGCATATGTTCTGCCCCGAAATCCTTTATGACCTCAGTACCCGAATACGGCCTGTTGCACAGGGCCCTCTTACCGGTACGTCTTTCAAATTCACGTATTATCTCCTCAGGGAATCCCTCAGGAAATACCGGAAATCTGTGCTTTGTCACAAGCCCTGCGATCTCCCAGTGTCCCGCCGTGGTATCTTTCCCGGCGGAGCGCTCCATGAGCCTTCCGTAGGCGCCTCTGTATAGCTCCCCTAAGCCCTCCTTAAGTTCTGTCCCCTGCACGGTCCCGGGCTTATCCGGAAGGTAGTACGTTTCCCCCTCCTTAAAGCCGTCTATGAAAAAAATGCCCAGAGCCTCAAGATTCGGGCAATCCCAGTTTTCGGACTTCCTAATGGTATTAAGGGTGCAGGCCCCCGTATCCCCGAAGCTTTCAGCGTCCGGCATATAGCCGCAGCCCATACTGTCCACCACGATGAGAAATATTCTTTTTATTGGTTTTATTTCCTTCATAATCTTTTTTCGATCTTTCCACGGCTTTCCGTCCGATCAGGATCATCCCCTTATAAGGATGCGCATTGCCTCCACCGCCGTCTTTACGGCATTTTCCGTATCATATACCTGAGGATCATCAAGTCCCTTCTCACGCCTCGTCTGATTGGCAAGAGCTAAAAGCACGGACCCGCACCTTACTCCTCTTACTGCAGCGACAGTAAATAAAGCGGCAGTCTCCATTTCAGAGCAGAGGACCCCGAGCCGCTTCCAGGCTTCCCACTTATATTTGAGCATGGCTTCAGCCGGCATTGACTCCGGACTGTGCTGCCCGTAAAAACTGTCCTTACTCTGTACCACGCCCATATGATGCCTTAAGCCAAGGGATCCGGCAGCGGACTTAAGGGCCGCCGCCACCTCAAAGTCAGCTACCGCCGGCCACTCAATGGGCGCGTACTCCCTTGTGGTTCCTTCGGCTCTTACCGCTCCCGTGGCTATGCAAAGATCTCCTCCAAGGACATCCTCCCTTATGCCGCCGGAGGTCCCCACTCTTATAAATGTATCCGCCCCAAGGTGTATAAGCTCCTCCATGCATATGGCCGCCGACGGCCCGCCTATGCCGGTGGACACCACGCTTACGGCCTCTCCTGAGAGTCTGCCCGTGTACGCCGTAAATTCCCTGTTACTTGCCTTAAATCTGGCATCCTCAAGATAGGCCGCTATCTTTTCACACCTTCCCGGATCCCCCGGAAGTATAACATAGCGCCCTACATCCTCTTTTTTCAGATGCAGATGAAATTCGCCGCTGTCCTGTTTATAGGCTAAAGACATTTTAAATATCTCCCTGAATATCTGCCTCAGACTTATCCGTATATCAAAGAGCTTGACCTCTTCATATACTTTTGTTATGCTTTATCACGTTTCGCATGCTTACGGGACGGTGAGTTCGTGACCATCCTCACCCAAAATAAAACTACGGAGAATAAAAATGAATGTAAAAACCATCTGTCAGGCTGCAATGATCGCAGCCGTCTATGTCGTTATCAGCCTTATGTTCCTGCCGATAAGCTTCGGCCCGATACAGTGCAGGATAAGCGAAATGCTTACGGTCCTTCCGGCCTTTATCCCGGCGGCCGTACCCGGCGTCGCCATAGGCTGTCTCATCACCAACATACTTGGCGGAGCCATACTTCCGGACATTATATTCGGGACTTTGGCCACGCTGATCGGTGCAGTATTCACCCGTTTATTGACAAGCCGGCTTATCCTCGAGCACCATAACGGATCAGCTGTTTCCGATGGGGCTATCCACCCGGGCCTTATGTTCAGGCTCATGGCCGTGCTTCCTCCAGTCATAAGCAACACCGTCATCGTCCCCCTCGTACTCAAATACGCCTATATGTATGACGACGCTCTGTTGTTCATGGCATTTACCGTGGCTGTCGGAGAGATATTAAGCGCAGGAATACTCGGCAATCTGCTCATAAGCGTATTATGCCGCGGCAGGATATATTCCGCCGTCAATTCCGCTTTTCAATCTCACTGATGATATCGACCCTTTTCTGATGTCTTCCGCCGATAAATTCGGCGGCAAGCCATTCGTCGACTATCATCTTGGCAAGCTCCGGTCCTATCACTCTTGCCCCGAAGCATAGAACATTTGAATTATTATGTATCCTGGAGAGCTTAGCGCTGTATGGCTCCGAGCAGCATACGGCGCGGACTCCGTTTACCTTGTTGCAGGCAATGCTGATGCCGACTCCGGTGCCGCATATGGCTATGCCGAGATCAGCTTTTCCGGACACGACGGCGTTTGCCACCATCTCGCCATACAGAGGATAATCCACGCTCTCCGTGGTATCTGTTCCGAAATTAATGACCTCATATCCCTTTTCCTCAAGATATGACTTTATGATGTTCTTCATGTCCACTGCTGCATGGTCATTTCCTATGGCTATCTTCATTGCCTCCAACCTGTCCTTTCCAAATAATATAAGGCTTACTGTTTATACTGTCTTTTCCTGATCCTGATCAGGCTCCAGCTCAAAGCTCTCCCATTCATCATGTATAATCTGTGTTCCCTCATTTTCAAAGCTGAAGGGGATATACAGCATATCCTTCATGGCCTCCATCACCGCAGCCCTTTTCTCAGGCTCCGCGTAAAATACCATAAAGCCTCCGCCGCCCGCTCCAAGCAGCTTTCCGCCGAGGGCTCCGGCCTTTATGCCCTTTTCATACATTATATCTATGCTGTCGGTGGATATGCCTCCGGATATACCTCTCTTGAGCTTCCAGGTATGGTCTAAAAGCCTGCCGAAATCCCCCAGGTCCTTTTTATCGTCATACAGTATATCCGCTGCCTCATATACCAGGGAGGTCATTTCCTTAAGCTCTGCGGTCTTGTCGGCAATGGACTTCTGGGTGTTTTTCTGTATGTCCGAGGAATACCTGGACATACCGGTGAAAAACATGAGCAGCCTGTCGTTTAAGGCCTGTTTTCTTTCCTCATCCACTGATACCGGCTTTACCCTGTATCCGTTTGCCCCAAACTCTATCAGGTTCATCCCGCCAAAGGCCGCGGCGATCTGGTCCTGGATGCCGCCGCTCTCGGCGCACATCACCCTCTCAAGGTATATGGCTTCATCCGCAAGCTGTCTCTTTGAGAGCTTTTTACCCTTAAGTCCGCTGAAGGCGTTGAGCATGCCTACGGCAAAGGATGAGGATGTCCCAAGTCCGGACCTTGCCGGAAGGTCCGCATCGTAGGTCAGCCTGAGCTCATGCATGTCCTTTAAAAGCATGGCGTTCCTTACCGCCGGATGCATTATCTCCTCAGTGGATCTGACCCTCTCTATCTTGGAATAGATTATCTCATTCCTGTATTCAAAAAACCTCGGCAGATGCCTTACACTGACGTAGCAATACTTGTCAAAAGTCGTCGACAGCACTGCCCCTCCGTTTTCCTTAAAATATTCCTCAAAGTCCGTACCGCCGCCGAAAAACGACATGCGGAACGGCGTTCTCGTTATGATCATCTGAAAACTCCGATATATAAAAATGATCAGCCGGCCATCAAACGACCGGCTATCCATATTTTACACTATAGCAGGCCATTATTCAATTAAATGCACTTACCGTTGACATCAAAAATTAAATTTGGTATAATTCTAAATATCAAGAATGAAATCTAATTCATTTACATAATATTCCATTAAGGAGGAAAACTGACAATGAAGACTTGGGTATGTACTGTATGCGGATATGTTTATGAGGGAGCTACGCCTCCTGAGCAGTGTCCTGTATGTAAGGCTCCTGCAGAGAAGTTCAAGGAGCAGACAGGTGAGATGACATGGGCTTCCGAGCACGAGATCGGCGTTGCAAAGGGAGTTTCAGAGGACATCATCGCTGACCTTCGCGACAACTTCAACGGAGAGTGCACAGAGGTAGGTATGTATCTTGCAATGTCAAGAGCAGCTTACAGAGAGGGATATCCTGAGATTGGCGACTACTACAAGGTAGCAGCTTACGAGGAGGCAGAGCACGCAGCTAAGTTTGCAGAGCTTCTCGGCGAGGTAGTTTCACCTTCAACAAAGGCTAACCTTGAGGCAAGAGTTGCAGCTGAGCACGGCGCTACAGAGGGTAAGACAGATCTTGCAAAGAGAGCTAAGGCAGCTAACCTTGACGCTATCCACGACACTGTTCACGAGATGGCAAGGGATGAGGCAAGACACGGTAAGGCATTTGCAGGTCTCCTTAAGAGATATTTCGGCTGATCTTTAACGGGTCAGACGCCTGCAGCTCCAATCGTATCAATAAAAAGTAATTAATATACAGCGCAAAAGGCATGTACCTTTTGCGCTGTTTTTATCTGTGTCTCGGCAATATTTAATATACTTCGGGCATGCTCGCCTGCCTTAAACGCTCATTGATGCTGCCGGAATTTAATAATTGATCCCGCTTATCATCAGCTTGCCATCCCTGACTCCAAATATAATATTGGCGCTTCCCCCGTCTGAAAGCACGAAGCCGGCTTCGCTCGGCTTAAGATCGCCTGTATCCGCTGAAAGCACCGAATCCGTAAGCTCATCTGTAAATATCAGCTCTTCTCCAAGAGAGAGGAACTCCTCCTTACTTTCCACACCTCCTCCGGCGGCGCCCACATAAACAGGGAAGCCCATGAGTCCGGCAAGCTCCTCCATATCTTTAGCCGAGACCGCCGCTTTTATAAGTTTTGCAAACTCAGCCGCCGCCTGGCTGTCCACTTCAAAATTATCGGCATATCCTTTCGTTCCTGCGTCCAGCTCAATCACTGATGTTTCATTTTCATATTCTGTTTTAGCTTCTCTTTCTAAAGCCTCCTCATCCCCTGTTCCTGTTTCCGTTTTCGACGCTTCCTCACCGGTCTGCCCGATATCTTCTCCGTCTCCCTGCACGGCAGTGCTCACCTCAGCCTCTGTGAGACCCTCATTTGTGCTTATCTCTATCACCCCGGCAGTGCTTTCCGACTGCTCTGCCTCAGGCCCCGTATTGCCGCTGCATCCTGCCATAGCAAGTACTGCCGACGCGCATACAGCCAGTATATATGATCTTTTCATAAGCTTCCTCCGATAATCTTTAATATTTAACAGTGACTGAGCTCCCAGTATTATTCATGAGTCCGCCCGTCACAAATGCTTTATTTCAAAATATATATCCGCTCCTTGGTCAGGCCTCCTTACCTGATGGCTCCCGTCTCGTCCGGCATGAACAGTCTTGGCTCAGTCAGCATGCTTCCGTCCTGCTGCATATAGTATGTGCTTCCATTCACCTGTATGAAGCCTCTCTGCATCACTCCTGTTTCCGGATCCATATAATACCATTCTCCCTTATCCTGCAGCCATCCCTTTACCTTACTGCCGTTTTCGTCATAATATGCCCATACAGCAGACGTACTTCCCGCTTCGCCCTCCAGCAGAGTCCATCCTTCCATGTAATCCGAATATATCAAAGAGGCTGTTGACTGCGGCGGAAGGCTTGCCGTAACTATAGGGCTTATCACCGCACTTATCATTTCTCCCTCGCTTATGGCCTCAGGCGGAGCTTCCTCCCTGCTTTCCCAGTCTATTATGTCCGTATCACCTGAGATGAGTATGACAAATTCGCCCTTATATGTCCCCTCCATCTGATTATCTACCGTGACTGTACTATCTGTCCTTCCTATCACCGTTCCGCGTATCTTGACCGGTTCAGGCTGTACATTTGTCATGGCTGATGCCTCAGGTGCAAGGGAAAGCGAGATCATAAGCGCTGACAGTGCCGTAAATACTTTTTTGTTCATGTTTGTTTATCTCCTTTATAATTTTTATTTCATTTCTCCACGTGCCGGCTGAAAGCTTACCGTCAGTATGTCCTTCATCCGGTGCATTGACGCCGCTAAGCCTCCCGATCTCCATGAAATATTTTTACTTCCTCCCTCTGAGATCTCTCCATGGGTCACAGGAGACGATCCCATAAGATCGCTTATCAGCTCCTCCCATTTTGCGGCCTCGCTGTCCGTGACCTCCCTTTCTCCGTTCACTATCCATATTGACACGGCGTCCACAGTATCTTTGCTTAAGGAAGTAAACAGCCTGCAGTCCTCGCCGCAGATCTCGACATTATATATCCTGCCTATATAAAAGCTCCCGTCCTCGGTCCAATTTTCCTCTCCGCCGCCAAGGAGCCCCGCCGTCTCGTCATCGCTCATGCCCAACAATGCCGTTATTTCACCAAGATCAGCCGTATATACGTTTTTTCCCTCTTTATCCTTACTGATGACAAATTCCTGTCCGCCTTCGCTTCCGGGAGCTATCTCATACGGCTCAAAGACTATCACCGGATCTCCGTCAGGACTTATATAAAACTCCGTGTCGCTGTTTATGCCGCCGAAATCTTCAAAATAAACTGCTCCTGCCTTCATGTTTTCTTCCATCTGTTTTCTTATCTCAGTATCAGCCTTTTCCTTATAATCACTGCCGAGGATTTCTTCAAGTGTGATGCGGCTTCCATCCTGCAGATCGAAATTATAATATCTTACCTCGTTATGAGCGCTGTTCCAGTTTTCCGACCCCATGACAGCCAGTGAAAGGTATTCTTCAGACTGATATTTCACCTCATACCACACTCTTATCTGTATGTCATGAGCCTCCCATTCTTCTTTAGTCCCTCCCGTAGCCAGAAATGCTTTTTTGTATTCTTCCGCCCTTTTAACAGCCTCTTTGGCGTAGCCTTCACAGATATCAAGTATCTCCTGGTTCACCTTTTCAGCTTCTGTTCCAAAATCCTCTGAAATAGCCTCTATACCGGGTATCTCCACCGAAATACTCATATCCTTTGTTTCGGTTTCATATGACCTGAAGGTGAGCACCCTTGCGACCATTCCTATGACCGGTATCCTTCCGGCCGCCTGCGCAAAGGTCATGCTCATATTCAGAGACGCCGTAAAAAGTATCATCACCGCTGCCGCTGCCGCTGACATCCTCCTTAAAGCCTTCATAAGAGCAAGCCTTTTTCTGTGCTTTATAGATTTTTCGATCTCACGCATGATCCTTTCTGACAGTTCCTCAGGTATGACCGTTTCATCATATATTTTCTTTGCTTTTTCTAATGCATTCATAGCTCATCCTCCGGAATGATCGCCTTCAGCTGTTTAAGCCCCCTATAGAGCTTAGCCTTTACCGTATTGAGATTCATATCCATGATCTCTGCTGTCTCAGTCAGTGAAAGTTCCTCAAAAAACCTAAGCTTTATTATCGTCTTAGTCTCAGTATCAAGACAGTCAAGATAGTTTCCGAGATCCGCCGACGGCTCGAAGCCTTTTTCCTCATAGGGTACCTCGCCCATATCGTCTACATTTCCTGCCGACCTCGCACGTTCCTTTAAAAGCATCAGACATTCGTTTATCAATATACGGTAAAACCAGCTTTTCACCGCCTTTTCGCTCCTTAGCTCCGCATAGTGGCCGAGAGCCCGGCTCACCGCATTCTGTACGGCGTCCAGAGCATCTTCCCTGTTGTCGAGATAGCTGTATGCCAGGCGGTAAAAGCTATCCTGTCCCGTAAGTATCAGGTCCACCAGTATATCGTATATTCCCTGTTTCATGCTAAAATCCTCTGAATGTACATTCTCTTTTATATATTAAGATGTTCAGGCAGCCTGAAAAGTTGCAGTTTCCTGAAAATTCTATCATAAGACATAAAAAGCGGATACAGACATATGGATATATATCCCATATACCTGATCCGCATTTTCATTGCCGCAGGACTTCGTCCTGCAATATTGATATTTTGAACGATAACTTTACTCTGCTTCTGTTTCCTCTGAAACGACTGACTCTATCTCAGACTCAGCTTCCTCAGCTTCAGACTCGGCCGAAGCCTCTGATTCAGCTGCATTCTCATCATCTGCTGCTTCTTCAGCCTCAGTTTCCGCCATATCTCCAGCAGCTTCAGCCTCTAAACTGTCAACATATGTAACAGTGCCGTTATCCACTATGGCCTGTCCCGCAAGGTACCATACCACTGCCGTCTGCTTTTCATCCTCAGAGGCCATGGCATCAAGCTCCTCTTCTGTATATCCGAATTCCTCAAGATAACTGTTAAGCGTATCCTCGTTGTACTCAAGGCCCTCAGCCTCGCATACTGCGTACCTTAACATAACGTCCTTTGCAGCTTCCGCTGCCTGATCCCTGAGGTCAGCCCTGAATGTGTCGTAATCCGTGCCCAGCATGTACAGATAATAAGCAAGATTAAGCCCCTGATACTGGAGGTTGCTGTCATAGTTTGTAAGGGCCACATCCAGCTGCCAGTCGATATTTTCCTCAGAAGGCTCAAGAGAGCTTGCCTCAACGGCTGCAGCTATGGCGCTGTTATAGAGTCCGCTCTTAAAGTTAAGCTCAGCGTTCCTCTGTAAAAACTCCCTTATCTGCTGCCTGTAGCTCTCGGCGGTGACAGTATCTGTGCCTGCTATCAGTTTTGCCGCCTCGTCGTCGAATTCATCTATGGTAAGTGTCCTTGATATGTTGTTGATATTTACGGTAAACTGTACGTCCTTGCCGTTCAGCTCCTCGTTCCCGTAGTCCTCAGGGAACTTAAGGTCCAGTACAACTGTCTCTCCGTACTTGGCGCCTATAAGCCCGTCCTCAAATCCGTCGATAAACCTTCCCGAGCCTATGGTAAGATCAAAGTTATCGGCAGATCCGCCTTCAAATTCCTCGCCGTCTATCGTTCCGACATAACTTATGTTTACGGTATCTCCGCTTCTTACCTCGTCATCATTTGCGTCTATCGGAGTATTAGGGAGTATGGAACCTGAAAGATAGGACTCCACATCGGCGTCCGTTACCTCCACCTGCTTTTCAGCTTCAAAGGAAAGCCCCTTATAAGTAAGGCTGTTGACTTTACCGAGATCCTCCGGCTTGCTCGGCGATATGGCAGATATCTTTTCCTGATCCGCCTCTACCTGCGCCATCTCATCATCCTGGGAGTCTGCATCCTCCTGGCTTTCATCCCCCTCTGTTTCCGTCTGGCTTTCATCCCCGTCAGCTTCAGACGATGACTCTACAGCTGTCTCTTCCTTAGATGAGCATCCGCCCATAAAAGCCGAAGCAGCTATGACCGCCGCTGCCGCAGGTATTGCAAGCCTTCTGAACTTAACCATATTTATCTTAACCTCCAAATTATTAACACAGTTCCGCTAAAATTTATTTCAGTACCTTCAGTTTATAAATGACGGATCAGGGAAATACCTGAACAGCACTTTGGCAACCAGTTTATCCTCACCTATGTACGGATCCTCCCAGTATCTTGCGTCAAGGGAGTTATTTCTGTTGTCTCCAAGGAAGAAGTAACATCCCTCAGGTACTTCAAATTCCATGTCGCCGGTATACAGCATGGCTTCCTTCAGATAGCTTTCCTCAAGCTTTTCACCATTCACATAGACTGCTGCCGTCGCAAGCTCAGCGTCATCGCCCATGCTTTCATTAAGTCCCGGCACTGAGCTGTCCAGATCCCCCTGTCTGACGGAACCCTCCTGTTTTATCTCTATCTTATCTCCCGGAAGGCCTATGGTCCTTTTAAGATAGTATAAGGTCTCAGGCCTCTTTATCTCACTCTCGCAGAAAGGACATATATCCGGAGCTTCTCCCTCTCCTTCGGCCATCCTGCAGTGAGGACATATCCAGCCGTATTTAAATATGACCACGTCGCCTCTTTCAGGCTCGCCGAATACATATGAGAGCCTCGAGCCTATGACCCTGTCTCCCTGCATGATGGTATCCTCCATGGATCCGGTAGGGACCTTGGAATTGGCTATTATAAATGTATTGAGCAGCAGGGCAGCTACTATAGCCGCAGCAAATACGGCAACCCAGCTTAAAAGTTCGCTTATGGCAGAATGCTTCGTTTCCTTTTTGCTATCCTGTCCGTCTCCCTGCCCTGAAAAGCCTTCATTTCCAATCGGATTTTTTATATCTCCATTCATCTGCAAGAATGTTCTCCCGTTTATATTATTCACTTAAACATTAAAACAAGGGCTATTATATCACTTAAGGCACCGCGTTTTTGTGAAAAATCTGTGTTGATTCAGTCAGCATCAGTCCGCATTTGAAGCAGCTATCTTGACCCTGCTCCAAAGGTCGGAAATGATCACCCTCGTATCCGGATCATAGGTGAACACCTCATCGTTTTCATTGCCTGCGCGAGGTATGTAAGCGTCTATGCCGTAGAAATCCCCGTCCTCACCTGAAAGATATTCCATTACTTCAAGGTTAGGAGAAGTATATCCTACTGTCACCGAATTATCCAGCGCGCCGTCATAATCGGAAACAAAGTTGATGAATTCGTGGGCAAGCTCCGGATTTTCCGCATTCTTAGGTATGACCATTGCGTCGGACCAGATATTTGTGCCCGCTTCAGGCAGATAAAATCCCATGTCAGGATTTTCACTCATTACATAGGTGGCGTCTCCTGAATATATAAGTCCCAGCGCCTTTCTTCCCTGAGCCATGTTATCTATGATCTCATCGGTAACTATCTCCGGCTCCATGGTTTCAACGATGTTAACAAGCCACTCGTAAGCCTCATTAAGCTCATTCTCATCATTTGTGTTCATCGAATATCCGAGATATTTAAGCGCCATCATGAAGGAATCCCTCTCTGAGTCATAGAGATAGATATCCCCCTTATATTTTTCGTCCGCAAATATGCCGAAGCCCTCGGCCTCAAGATCAGCCAGATCCACCTTGTTTTTATCATAAACGATTCCTACCGTGCCCCAGAAATACGGTATCGAGTACTCGTTTTCAGGATCATAAGGCAGTCCAAGCACGTCCGGATCGAGCTTTTCAAGGCAGTCGAGTTTTTCCTTATCAAGTGGCTGGAGGAGATCTTCCTGAAGAAGCCTTTCGATCATGTAATCGCTTGGAACAAGGATGTCATAAGAATCTCCGTTGGCTACCCTGATATACATCTGCTCATTGGAATCAAAGTTATCCATCACTACATTGCAGCCCGTAAGATCCTCAAAATCACTTATAAGATTTTCTCCGGTATACTCGCCCCAGTTGTAGATATGAAGCTCCTGACCGGCGTATTCCCCCTCATTTTTGCTTCCGCAGCCTGAGAGGGCTGCCGCAATTAAGGCTGCTGAACATAAGATCATTAATTTTTTCATTTGATTCTCCTCCGTTTTGTAATTTACTTTTTATGTTTATTCTTAATAGAATACTTTATTTATACAGTCTTTCTTCACTGTATTTTACCGCTCAGATCTCCTTAAGATCCCCGCTTAACTTCTTTACCTTAAGCTTATGCCTCTTTTCCCTGATCAGCGGCGCGATATTAACTCCTATCAGTATCAGGGTTATGAATACTACCACCAATGTTGATATGGCGTTTATGCTCGGGTTTATCCTCTTACTCATTGTATAGACCATTATGCTTAAGTTCTTTACGCCGCGTCCGGTGACGAAATAAGAAATTATAAAGTCATCAAAGGACATGGTAAAGGCTATAAGCGCTCCTGAAAATATGCCTACCTTTATCTGCGGCACTATCACCTTTGTCAGCGCCTGCCATGGGGTAGCTCCAAGATCCATGGCCGCATCCGCAAGATTCGGATCCAGCGATCTTATCTTAGGCATGACGCTCAGTATGACATAAGGTATGCAGAAGGCTATGTGGGCGAGCAGCATGGTCATGAAACCTCTCTCGACCCCGAGAGTCATAAATAACAGCATAAGCCCTATGGCAGTCACGATCTCAGGATTCATGATAGGAAAGTCATTTATCTGAAGGACAAGATCGTGAACTATCTTTTTAGACTTTGAAAGTCCTATGGCGCTTATGGTGCCAACGGCCGTCGATATCACCGTCGCAAGCACGGCAACGATTATGGTGGTATATAATGATTCCATCATCTCTGAATCATTCCACATCTTTTCATACCACCTGAATGAAAATCCCGTGAAATTAGTGAGAGAACGGCTCTCGTTAAAGGAAAATATTATCATGAATATTATGGGCAGATAGAAAAACGCAAGCATGAGCCCCATGATAAGCTTTCCAAAAGGCCTTTTACTTTTTTTCATATCACTCACGCTCCTTATCCCCGCCTCTTGAATAATCCTCAAGCCTGCGGACCACATACATGGTAGCCATCATTATCATCGCCATGATGAGGGATATCGACGAGCCGAAATTCCACTCGCCCACAGTGATGAACTGGTTTTCTATGACATTTCCTATAAGGAAGAACTGTCCTCCTCCAAGCAGCTTCGGTATTGAGAATGAGCTTACCGCAGGCAGGAATACCAGCGATATCCCGCTTACCACTCCCGGAAGGGACAGCGGAAGTATCACCCTTAAAAATGTCTGAAGCCCGTTTGCCCCAAGATCGTTGCTGGCTTCCATCAGCGACTTATCCATCTTTGAGAGCGACGTGTTGATCTGAAGTATCATAAACGGGATAAAATTATACACCATGCCTATAAGCACGGCTCCCTCCGTATATAAGAGTTCTTCATGCCCGAGACCGAATATATTCAAAACCTGCTGAATGACTCCCCCTTCGGAAAGCAGGCCTATCCATGCATAGGTGCGCACAAGGGTGTTGATCCAGGTCGGGAGCGTTATGGCAAGTATAAGTATGTTCCTGATCCTGTCCGAGCTGAAGGCTATGAAATAGGCTATCGGATAGCCCAGAGCTATGCATATCAGCGTGGTCTTTACGGCTATTTTGATCGAACGCCACAATACCAAAAGGAAGTCCGGATCGGTAAAGAACCTTATATAGTGTTTTAGCGTAAATGTAAAAGATATTATCCCGTTACCGTCCTCCGTGACTGAGTAAAACGCGATAAGCACCATCGGAAGGACTATCAAAAGTATGCCCCATACTATATACGGTATGGCTAACTGTGAAAATCTCTTCATCTTAAATCTTTTTCACCTCCGGGAACCTTCAGCCTGCGGATCTTTTCATGACATGGATATCGTCCGGATCGAGCCTTAGGCCTACCCTTGCCCCTTCCTCAACATAGTTCACCGTACGTATCTTGAGTTCCCGGCCTTCTGTCATGAACTTGACCGGGTATGACTTTCCGGCCTCTATGTTTTCAGGCTCAAAATCATAATCCACGTATATGTCCACCGACTCATCCTCATTTGAAAGTTTCCAGGCCTGAGCATTTGCCCAGGTCTTAAGGTCAGTATCAAGGGTCTGGGACTCTGAGAGCTCTCCCTTGGTCTTAAAGAAGTTAAAGGCCATAATAGCCTCATCCGTGGCTTCATTCCTGACAAACGGCTGATTTACCACGTGT
The DNA here is from genome assembly GCA_944381575.1 of uncultured Lachnospiraceae bacterium. Taxonomy (GTDB): domain Bacteria; phylum Bacillota; class Clostridia; order Lachnospirales; family Lachnospiraceae; genus Avilachnospira. Next base: position 44,456 of record CALWLS010000004.1, read on the forward strand.
ATGGTCTTCTGTATCATGGTGCCGCCGGATGTGGAAAATGTCACAGGATATGAACCGGCCTCGGCTTTTATCTCATACTTTACGCTGGAGATGGAAGCATACTCATCCGTGCCCGGATCCCAGGCCTGAGCGTCCGCGCGGGCGATTATCTCCTTATCATCCAATGCCTTTACGTCCTCGATATCCACGAAGAAATCATTTGCAGAGATCCTTTCCTTACCGTCAGCCGAGGATACCTCGTTTGCCTTGTCGTCTATAACTCTCATCTGTACTGTAACAGATGTTCCCGGCACCGTCTCAACTATGACCTCGTACTGGCTGCCCTTAAACAGCACGCTGTCCACGGTCCCGGTCATCATTCCATCCTGTTCTGAAACTATATCGAGGTCCTCCGGCCTTATGACCACGTCCACTGCCTCGTTTGGCTCAAAGCCCTGATCTTCGCACTTAAATTCGTGGTTATCGAATCTTACCTTAAAATCCTCAGGCATCCTGGCAGGTATTATATTGGACTCGCCTATGAAATCCGCCACGAAACGGTTGACCGGCTCATTGTAGATATCCTGCGGGCTTCCTATCTGCTGGATCGTGCCGTCCCTCATGACCACTATCTTATCCGACATGGTAAGAGCTTCCTCCTGGTCATGAGTAACGAATATAAACGTTATCCCTACCTCCTGCTGTATGCGCTTAAGCTCATACTGCATTTCCTTTCTCAGCTTAAGGTCAAGGGCTCCTAAGGGCTCGTCCAAAAGCAGTACCTTAGGCTCGTTTACCAAAGCTCTCGCTATGGCAACTCTCTGCTGCTGCCCTCCGGAAAGCAGAGTCACGTTTTTCTTTTCATAACCTTCAAGACCTATGAGCTTAAGCATCTTCATGACCTTCTGTTCTATGACGTCACGGCTCATTTTTTTTATCTTTAATCCAAAGGCTATGTTTTCGTAGACATTCATATGCGGAAACAGGGCGTACTTCTGGAATACGGTATTTAACTCCCTTTTGTGCGGAGGCAGCTTGGCTATATCGACTCCGTCAAATATTACTTTGCCCTCAGTAGGCTCCAGAAAACCTCCGAGTATCCTCAAAAGCGTTGTCTTTCCGCAGCCGGATGGTCCGAGCAGCGTGACGAATTCCTTCTCCTCGATATCCAGATTGATGTTTTTGAGCACCAGCTGATCCTGAAAAGACATCACGATATTCCTAAACTGTATGAGCGCATTATTATCCATATCCATACCGTTAACCCCTCCTTATCTGTCATGGCTGCAGCGTTTCAGCGCATGCTCAGCCGCATCATATGAAAAACCTTTTCTAATAAGGAATCCATAAGCCTTTTGTTTTTCTCCCGCCGGCACCCCCGAAGGATATTTTTTATGCAGTATGCTCTCGCATGCGGCGTATTCATCCTCATCAGTTACCTTTTCTTTAAGGAGTTCCTTTACCTCTTCTCCTCTTAATCCTTTTTTATAGAGCTTCGCTTCTATCTCACGCCTTGAATGCCGTCCCGAAAGGCCGCTTATATAATCCTCCGCATACCTTTCATCGTCCACGAAGCCATGGGACTTAAGCCAGACTATGGCGTCCTCTGCTATATCTTCGGGGTAAAGCCCTTCCTTTAATTTTTTTCTTATCTCGCTCTCCGTCCTGTCGGAGCTTTTCATATAATAAAGAGCCTTTTTTTCAGCTCTCTTAAGCAGTATGTCATTGCGGATACCAAGGTATTTTTCTTCAGGTATTTCTTCTCCCTGGCGGATCCCAAGGGCCGCACTTTCTTTTTTATACAAAAGAAAGGTCACCTCGCCGTAATCGAGGGTGACCTTATTCCTTTTATTGTCGTAATTTTCTATGCCTGTTATGATCTTTGCCATCTATCGTATCAGTTTCCAGGGTCGATAATTACAGACGCCTCTGAAGCGTCTGCCGACTCGGCGTTTTCTGCCGGAATAAGCCCTAATTTGATTCTTAAAGTCTTATCTATCTCTTTCATGATCTCAGGATTATCACTGAGGAACTGTTTTGCATTTTCCCGGCCCTGCCCGATCTTGCTGCCGTTATACGCAAACCACGCTCCGCTTTTTTCTATGATGTCCTCCCTTACGGCCAGATCGAGTATATCTCCTTCCGTGGAGATGCCCCTGCCGAACATTATATCGAACTCTGCCTCTTTAAACGGAGGCGCTACTTTATTTTTAACGACCTTGACCCTGACATGGTTTCCCACGGCCTCACTGCCCTGTTTTATGGTCTCCGTACGTCTTACGTCCATACGTATGGATGCATAGAATTTAAGCGCACGCCCGCCTGTTGTGGTCTCCGGGTTGCCGAACATGACTCCGATCTTTTCACGGAGCTGATTTATAAAAATGACGACGCAGTTGGACTTGGAGATGACGCTGGTCAGTTTCCTTAAGGCCTGCGACATAAGCCTTGCCTGGACTCCCACAACGGAATCTCCCATGTCTCCCTCTATCTCCTTCTTAGGGACAAGGGCTGCTACGGAGTCTACGACTACCACATCCACAGCTCCTGACCTCACCATTGTATCAGCGATCTCAAGGGCCTGCTCTCCGTTATCAGGCTGTGAGATATAGAGGTTATCTATGTCTACTCCGATATTTTTGGCGTAGACCGGGTCGAGAGCGTGCTCGGCGTCGATAAAACCTGCTATGCCGCCGTTCTTCTGCGCCTCTGCTATCACATGCAGGGCAAGAGTAGTCTTACCCGATGACTCAGGCCCGAATATCTCTATGACCCTTCCTTTAGGTACTCCTCCTACTCCAAGGGCAGCGTCAAGACTGAGAGAACCGGTGGAGATCACCTCCATGGAATCGCTTATCCTTGAATCTCCGAGCTTCATAACGGCGCCCTGCCCGTATTCTTTCTCTATCTGCTTTATGGCGGCCTCCAAAGCCTTCTGTTTATCTTCTCTCGTTACTTCTTTTGTTATATCTTTGCTGACTGGCATAAAAACTTCCTTTGTCGATATATCTTAAGCCCTGTCCGCCATCGGAGCGCACTAAAACATATTATCATAAATCACGCAGTTTTTATTATTTATTTTTGTACAGAGCGCGATTTTAATAATCTTTTACAAGCTGTTTAGCTATATTTTCAAATATTTCCTTTTCTCCAAAGCCTCCGGATTTGGAAATGACCTGTATCTCCCTGTTGCTGCGGTCATGCATGACCGAAATGACGGTGCCCTTTCCGACCTCGCATATAGGCGAAAGCTCCACTCCGTCCATTTCATGCATAAAGCCTATAAGGGTATCCCCTCCTGTTACGGCATAGGTGCAGTCCGTACCGCTTTCAAGGATATGTCTCGCTATCCTTCCAAGGAATGCAGTGATATATCCCGCCATATCCTTAGGGTCAATGCCGAGCCTTGCGGCTTCCTCAGCTCCTGCGTCGTCACAGCATACATCCATGGTGCAGACCATGACCGGGGCCTTTCCATTTACTGCGCAGCAGATGGAGTCCACAAGCCTCATGCCCGCAGGCGTATCAAGGTATCCCGCATCCAGAAACTGCTCCGGAAGTATGTTTATCCTTAAAAATCCTTTCCTTTGGGCATAGTCTACCTGCTCCCTGGTTATAGGATTGACGCTTCCGCATAATATCACTACCCTGTCCGTCTTCCTGAAGCTCTTTTTCTGCCCCTCAGAACCTCCCATAAGTTTTTCGAGATGTTTGGCAAAGCCTGCGCAGCCTGCAAGCAGTCTTGTATGTCCTTCCTTTTCAACATAGGAAGCTATGCCCGACAGGTCCTCGTCAGTGGAAGCGTCAAAGCTTACGACGCCCTCCATTCCCTTTAAGGATATGCCTTCCGCAAGCTCAGCCTTGGTGATCACGGTACATCCCAGATCCTTTGACTGATTTTCTATTATCTTTGGTATGTATGACTCAGTCACAGGATTGATGGGGTCCTTTCCAAAGCCGCTCTCGGATATCAGGACTCCGTCGCTGTACTGATGGCCCTTTAATGTTACCCTTCCGGCTCCCGGAAATGCCCCCGCAAAGCAGAGCAGCTCTCCCGGCACCGCATCGCAGACCGCCTTGAACTCAGCCCCTATGTTTCCTCTTAAGGCTGAATCCGTTTTTTTGTATATTATATCCGCTCCGGCCATGACCGCCCTGCCAGCCACCTGCCTTACGGCCTCATAGGCATCCTCCGGATCTATGTGGCGGCTCTCGGTGTCCACAACTATTACCTGGAAGGACTTAAAAAGCTCCTTCATATCCGACGTGGTCTCCTGTGTGACCGTCGTGGATATGCCCCTGCCGGAAAACTGTACACCGGTATCAAGGGCTCCGGTAAAATCATCCGCTATTACTACAACCTTTTTCATGCCTGGACCTCCCTGTTTTCTGCAAGTCTTATGGCATATGACATGGCGTTTTTAAGACTGAGTTCGTTTGCATGTCCTGATCCGGCATGCCCGAAACCGGTGCCGTGATCGACGCTGGCTCTTATTATAGGAAGTCCAAGGGTCACATTCACCCCTGCCACTGCCTGCCATGCGTTCTTATCCCTGTCATACACAAATCCCTTGACCTTTAACGGGATATGTCCCTGGTCATGGTACATGGCTACGACTATGTCATACCAGCCTCCTATTGCCTTACTGAATACGGTATCCGGAGGCGTAGGCTTTTTCTCTGGTATGTTTATGCCTTCTTTTAAAGCCTCATCTATGGCCGGCTGTATCTCATTTATCTCCTCGGTGCCAAACATACCGTTTTCACCGCAGTGAGGATTAAGCCCTGCAACGCCGATCTTAGGCGATTTTATGCCGAGGGCCCTGCAGGCTCTGTCCGCTATGCGGATGCAGTCGAGCACCCTGTCCTTTTTGACCCTGTCACAGGCCTCTCTCAAGGATACATGCGTGGATACATGCACCACCCTGAGTTCCTCATGAGCAAGCATCATCGTGTATTTATCAGTTCCGGTATATTCCGCATATATCTCGGTATGTCCGGAATAATGATGCCCCGCCATGTTTATCGCCTCCTTGCTCAAGGCATTGGTGACGGTAGCGTCTATATCCCCCTTCATGGCGAGCTCTATGACCTTTACTACATAAGAAAAGGCCGCCTCTCCGCCTATGGCGGTAGCTCCAATCCCAAACGGAGCAGGCATTCCTCCCTCTTCATTGTGAGGGATGTCCTCATCCCTCACAAGTCCCATGTCGATAAGATCTATGGTGCCAAACTCGAATTTTGCCTCGCTTATGTCCTTTATGACATTGAGCTTAAGCTTTTGTCCTCCGAGCCTTTCAGCAACCGCTGCGGCATATTCCATGCTTGAACGGTCGCCCACCACCACAGGCCTTGACTTTTCATATACTGAGCTGTCGCTTAAAGATTTTACGGTTATCTCCGGTCCGTTTCCAAAGGGATCCCCCATTGAAATGCCTATAACAGGTTTAAGATCCATTTCTTTCCCTCTTTTATCATTTATATTTTTTTCTTGCTGCCCTGAGCCTTCCAAGGGCTCTTGCCAGCTCAAATTCCCTGGCCGTATATTCCCTGCGGCTTTTTTCAGTCTGCATGGCTTCCTTAGCTCTTTTTGCCGCTCGTTCCGCCCTGTTTACGTCTATGTCCTCAGCGTATTCCGCAGTATCCACTAACACGAGCACCGAGCTGCCGGTGATCTCGACTATTCCGACTGAGACGGCCGCGTCCCTTTCCCTGTCGTCCTCCGGGACCCTGAAGCTCAGCACGCCCGGCACAACGGCGCTTATCATGCTGCCGTGCCCTGCCAGCACGCCCATTTCTCCATCCTCCAGCGGAAGATTGACATAGACCGCCCTGCCGTCGTAGAGCAGCCTGTCCGCCGCAAGTATTTTCAGACTGAATTCCTTCACAAAAGCCTCCGCAATATTCCGGTTTAATTATTTTTGGCAAACTCCGCAGCCTTTTTAGGCACATCATCTATGCCGCCTACGTTATAAAAGGCTTCTTCAGGATATTCATCCATCTCGCCTTCTATTATGGCCTTAAAGCCCCTTACGGTCTCTTTGAGCGGAACATAGATACCCGGCCTTCCGGTGAATTTTTCCGCCACGTGGGTAGGCTGCGCCAGGAATTTCTGTATCTTTCTGGCCCTGCTTACCGTATCCTTATCCTCATCGCTGAGCTCATCCATTCCAAGTATGGCTATGATATCCTGAAGCTCATTGTATTTCTGAAGTATCTCCTGTACCTTTCTTGCCACATAATAGTGCTCCTCTCCCACTATGTCGGCTTCAAGTATCCTCGAGGTGGATTCCAGCGGATCCACTGCCGGATATATGCCCTGCTCCGCAAATTTACGGGCAAGCACCGTCGTGGCGTCAAGATGTGCAAACGTGGTGGCAGGAGCCGGATCCGTAAGATCGTCCGCCGGAACATACACGGCCTGAACGCTCGTTACCGAGCCGTCGTTAGTAGAGGTGATCCTCTCCTGGAGCATTCCCATCTCCTCCGCAAGAGTAGGCTGATAACCCACTGCGGATGGCATCCTGCCAAGCAGTGTGGACACCTCCGATCCCGCCTGTACAAAACGGAATATGTTGTCTATAAACAGCAGCACGTCCTTTTTTTCGGTATCCCTGAAGTATTCAGCCATTGTAAGGGCCGAGAGCGCGACCCTCATCCTGACTCCCGGAGTTTCGTTCATCTGTCCGAAAACAAGGGCCGTTTTATCCGATACTCCGCTGTCATGCATCTCTCTCCAGAGGTCGTTTCCTTCCCTGCTTCGCTCTCCCACGCCGGCAAATACAGAGTATCCTCCGTGCTCCATGGCTATGTTATGTATAAGCTCCTGTATAAGCACGGTCTTTCCGACGCCGGCGCCTCCAAACAGGCCGATTTTTCCTCCCTTTGGATATGGCTCTAACAGGTCTATGACCTTTATTCCGGTCTCCAGTATCTCTACCACCGGCCTCTGCTGCTCAAAATCCGGGGCCTTCCTGTGGATCTCCCATCGCTCCTGATCATCAGGTATCGGGTCCCCGCCGTCTATCGGCCTGCCAAGGACATTGAACATCCTGCCGAGGGTGCATTCTCCTACCGGAACGCTTATGCATCGGCCCTCTGCCCTTACCTCCATGTCTATGGACATGTCGTCGCTGGAAGCCAGCATGATGCAGCGCACCACGCCGTTTCCCACATGCTGAGCCACCTCCATGACACGTTCCTCGTCTCCGACCGTTACCTTCAGCGCCTCTTTTATCCTCGGAAGCTGTCCTTCTTCAAATTTACAGTCTACTACCGGACCTGAGATAGCGATTACCTTTCCAGTTCTCATTGATCCTTCCACTCCTTAGCCTGTTCTCTCATTCGTTTCCTCTTCTGGGCAAGCTCTCCTGAGGATATCTCCGTGATCTCAAGAGTGATCGCCGCCTGCCTTATCCTGTTATATTCAAGCCTGAGCTCGTCAAGTATCTTTTCGGCGTTGTCGTTCGCAGACTCCATGGCCATCATTCTCGCGTTCTGTTCACTGCAGAAGCTGGCGACAAGAGCTCCGTAAACAAAGCCTGTCGTAAGGCTCCTTAAAGCAGTCTCAAGCACAGCCGAGGCCGAAGGAAAATACTCATATTTCATCATTTTCCCGCCTGCAGCGTTCTTTTTAAAGTCAGATACTTCAAAGGGCAGTATCCTTGTATACTTTGATACCGAATTCATCACTGTCTGCATATCGGTATACAGGACATATACCCTGTTGGATCGTCCCGAATCGAACTGCTCAAGCAGTATATCACTTATCTCTCTGGCCTCCTCCAAAGTAGGCGCCTGGGATCTGTAGATAAAGCTTTTATCATAAGCGATGCCGTGGCGGTCAAAATACCTCCTGCCGTATTCTCCTATGACATAAAGCGTAGCCTCCGGGTATTTTTTCAAAAGCCTTTCCGTTTCGCGGATTACATTTATGTTGTAGCTTCCGCATAAGCCCTTGTCGGCCGTTACCACCAGACAGGCAATATTGCCCGTCAGCTTTATATCTGAGCCTTCCTTTACGAAATACCTGCTGTTTTCGACATCATCTGCATCCCTGAAGATATTTTCTATCTTTGAATGTATAGTCTCAAAATACGGCCTTGCGGCCTCAAGGCTTCGTTTTGCTTTCTGCATCTTGGTGGACGATATCAGGTACATGGCGTTCGTTATCTTGGCCGTGTCCCTGACACTGTTCATGCGTTCTCTTATTTCCTTCGCATTTGCCATTATTTATCTTCCCAGTCCCTTAAGAAAATACTCGTCCCTGTATTCTATTGCGGCCTTTTCTATCTGATCCGCTTCCTCGTCGGACATCTTTCCCGTATCCTCTATGCTCCTCATAAGGCTGTCAAGATTATAGCGGGAATACTTTAAAAAGCCTTCGATAAACTCTCCGATGCTGTCTATAGGAATTCCTACTAAGACTCTCCTTAAGGCCGCCGTAAGTATGAATACCTGTTCCGCCTGGGAATACGGATGATACTGCTTCTGCCTGAGTATGCGCATTACGCCCTGACCGAACTGAAGCTGTTTTTTCGTGGTCTCGTCCAGATCACTGGAGAACTGTGTGAACACCTCCATCTCACGATATACGGCAAGAGTAAGCTTCATGCCTGCAGCCGCCTTTTTCATGGCCTTGGTCTGCGCGTCTCCTCCAACTCGTGAAACGGATATGCCGACATTTACCGCCGGACGCTGTCCTGAGAAAAACAGTCCGCTCTCAAGGAATATCTGTCCGTCCGTTATGGATATAACGTTTGTAGGTATGTACGCCGAAACATCGCCTGCCTGGGTTTCTATGATAGGCAGCGCCGTAAGGCTTCCTCCTCCCAGCTCATCCGAAAGATGCGCCGATCTCTCAAGAAGCCTTGAATGCAGGTAGAATACGTCTCCAGGATATGCCTCCCTTCCCGGAGATCTCTCCAAAAGAAGGCTTATAGTCCTGTAGGCAATGGCATGCTTTGAAAGATCGTCATATACGATCAGCACATCCCTGCCCTTATGCATGAAATATTCCCCCAGCGCCGTGCCGGCGTAAGGGACTATATACTGAAGCGGAGCCGAGTCGCTGGCCGTCGCGGCTATTATCGTCGTATATTCCATGGCTCCGCGCTTTTTCAGCTCCTCATAAAGCCTTGCTACCGACGATGCCTTCTGGCCTATGGCAACATAGATACAGATAACGCCCTTCCCCTTCTGGTTAAGTATCGTATCCGTGGCTATTGCTGTCTTACCGGTCTGCCTGTCTCCTATTATGAGCTCTCTCTGTCCCCTTCCGATCGGGAACATGGAATCTATGGCAAGTATCCCTGTCTCAAGAGGCGTATTGACCGGCTGTCTTTCTATTATTCCCGGAGCCGGAGCGTCCACCTTTCTGTAGCCGTCGTTCAGGATACGTCCGTTTCCGTCTATCGGATTTCCTATCGGATCGATGACCCTGCCTATGTAGCCTTCGCCGACTCCCATGGCAGCTGTCCTCTTGGTCCTCCTCACGATACTGCCCTCAGTGACCGTCCTGTCGTCTCCAAACAGGATACAGCCCACGGTATCTCCTTTGAGATCGAGGATCATTCCCCTGACGCCGCCGGCAAATATAAGTATCTCACTGTACATGGCCGACTTGAGGCCCGAGACCGTAGCTATCCCGTCTCCTACTGTGAGCACCGTTCCTGTTTCATCCTTAAGATCATCAGGAGTCCAGTCCCTTAGAGCGTCCTTCATTAAGGGGATGAGATTTTCCTCATCCAGATCCATATGCTCCAGAAAATCCCTGAGTTCATCCAGCTCGGCATTTATTAAAGCATCACTGATCATTCTTCTCCTCCTTGTGAAGGATCTTGTTTTCGGCTTCTATGACCATCTCTATTATGTCATGCTTTGCCGACTTGATTATGCGGTTATGCTCTTTCAGGGCCTTCTCCCTGGCGTCTGCTAATATCTGCTTTCCTTCGGCTTCAGCTTCTCTTTTTGCTTCAGCTATGATATCCTCGGCTTCCTTTTTTGCCCTCGTCCTGATATCCCTTATCTCGGACTCAGCGTCCTTCAGCTTGTCCTGATAGAGCTTTTCCAGTTCCTCAGCCTTTTTATATTCACTCTCCGTGCTGGCCTTCAGCTCCTCATACTTTGAGGTGCGTTTATCCATAAAGGCCCTTACCGGCTTATACAGCAGGAAATAAAGTCCCCCGGCAAGTATGACGAAGTTCATGACATGCAGGATTATCTGCTGGATATCTATATTTAACGGTAAACCTGTCATTTTTCTGCTCCAAATTTATAAAACGAAGATGATAAGTATTGAAATGATGAGGGCGTATATGATGGCTGTCTCTATAAACACGATACCAAGCATCATCGCACTTCTGACATCATCTCCGGCCTCAGGCTGTCTCGCGATGCTCTCCTCGGACTTTGCTACCGTAAGTCCCATTCCTATACTTCCTCCAAGGGCTGCAAGTCCAACGCAGACTCCGGCTCCTATGGCCTTTCCGGCAAGAGAGCTGCCTGCTCCGTCTTCTGCCGCATCTTCCTCAACGACCGTTTCCACAACGCCGGCGTCATCCGCCGCATATACAGGAGCCGCCATGGCAAAAAGCATCAAAGCAACCGCAATTAAAGCGCTTAACCTTTTGATCAAATTTCTCATAATGTTTAGATCCTTCCTGAAATAAATGTATTTAATGAAAATCCCTGATCCTTAACTGTGCAGTCCGTCCGTCAGGCAGCCCTGCCTTCGGCTGCGGCCTCCGTATCCTTTACCGCTTTTGATTTTTTCTTCTTATGCGGCTCCGAGACCTCTCCAAAATATATCGATACTAAAAGTGTAAGGACATAAGCCTGTATAACCGCGTGCAGCAGAGTAAACATCACTGCTACCACCACCGGCAGTACCACGCTTAAATATATCGTATGGTACACCAGCTCTGTAACTAAAAGTCCGCTTAAGAGCGCTCCGAAAAGCCTGAAGCTCATTGAGATAGGAAGGGAATACTCCTTAAGCGTATATCCCACTCCCTTTACTCCGTTGCCCAAAACTCCTCCGAGCATTATAAACAGATACGACATGCAGCCCATGGCTATGGCCGCATTGATATCAGATATCGGCGCAGGCAGGGATATCGAAGCCCCTTCTGTGCTTATCACCTGCACTCCCAGAAGCTCAAACAGCGTACTTGTAAATATATAAGCTCCCGCTGCAAAAATATAACCTCCGAGCAGATTGCTCTTTTCCGGACAGTGCTTTTTGGCAAGATCCGTAAAATATCCTACTGCTGTCTCCAGTATCAGCTGGAATCTCCCCGGCACCTCCGTAAATCCCGGTATGACAAATATCCTGATCAGCGCAGCCGCTATGAGCAGCACTGCAGTCATTATTATCGCCGAGATGAAGGCCGGATTTACATTCATGAGTCCGAAGAGGCTTACCTTATTAGTATCATGCAGCACTGCATCCCTCATGGCCGTCTGCACGGACTCGCCGTGAACGCCCTCCTGGCCGGTAAGCATGGCTCCTATAAACAAGAGGACTACCAGTGCCAGCCATACGGCCATGGCCTTCCGGTTTGACTTACCCTGATCCATCTATACAATTACTCCTTTCAGAAACAGCCGTTTGAAACAGCCGCGGTCACTGCTCTGCAACCACTGCAAATACAACGAGAGGCTCATCGTGCTCATTGATGAGGCTGTGGCTGTGGCCCTTAGGACAATATGTGACTTCTCCTGCCTTTGCCGTTTCCTTTCCATCATCATAAAGCACCGTTGCGGTACCGCTTACAACATACATGATCTCGCTGTTGGTCTCATGCTTATGGTATCCGATGACCGAACCCTTTTCGAGTCTTATGCGCATTATCTTGCCAAGCTCGTTATTAAAGGCTCTTATGGCAACAGGGCCTTCGCCGCCCTTAAAATTATTTTCGATTTTTTCTTCGATGCTTTCAAAATTAATGATCATTGTTTTTAAATTCCTCTCTTGAAATTTATAAAAAGATACATCTTTAAATATATCATTTTACTCTTTATATGTATATTACAAATACATCACTGTGCTTTGTTAAAATACAACAATGACGCGGTGATCCGTTTAAAGTCAGTCTGTCAGGTCATCCTCGGCATCATCGCCCACATGTCTGTTAATAAACTGAGGCCTGTACTTTGAATAAACTATTATCTGGTCCGAATAAAGTCCCCTGTAGCCTGAAAGCATATAGCTTACCGATATGACTATCATAAAATACGGTATGCCGGCAAAGCCAAACAGCTCAAAGCTCACGAGCAGGGTCGTGAGAGGACAGTTCGTCACCCCGCAGAACACGGCGGCCATGCCTAAAGCCGCGCAGAATGAAGGGGAAAAGCCGGCGATATGTCCGAACAGACAGCCGAAAACAGCCCCGACGCAAAATGAAGGCACTATCTCTCCTCCCTTAAATCCGGCTCCTAGGGTCACGGCTGTAAAAATCATCTTTAACAGGAAGGCAAAACTGTCAGTCTCCCCTTCAAATATGGCTCTCTCTATAAGTCCGATCCCGGCCCCGTTATAATCCCTGGTGCCGGTAAGATGAGTAAGGAGTATGACAAGGACACCTCCAACAAATACCCTTGCATAGGGATTTTTGAAGCATTTTCTGTATATGTCCCCGCTTTTATGGAGCATGACCACAAAAACCGCACTGACAGCCGCGCACAGCGCACCCAATATAAATACCTTAACTCCCCCCGCCGCGCTTAAGGCCGGCGCTCCTGAGAGTATGAAGGCCTCAGGGTCTATGCCTATACCGGCGGCGAATCTTGACGCTATTATGGAAGCAAAAACACAGGGCACTAAAGCCGAGTAATGCATTATACCGACGCTGATGACCTCCATGGAAAAAACCACCGCAGCCATTGGAGTCCCGAATACGGCGGCGAATGCAGCGCTCATGCCGCACATGATGAGTACTTTTGTGTCTCTCTCATTCCGTTTAAGCACTCTGGCTATGACATTTCCAAAGCTTCCTCCCATCTGAAGCGCGGCGCCCTCACGGCCTGCTGAGCCTCCCGTAAGGTGAGTAAGTATAGTGGATATAAATATCAGCACAGCCATCTTTCCCGGGACATGCATATCGGAGTTTATCGACCCTATAACAAGATTCGTTCCGCGGTCATTGTACGTGCCTGCAGCCCTGTATAAAAATACTATTATAAGCCCTGCAAAGGGCAGCAGATATAAGATCCAGCCATGGGCCGCAAAGGCTTCAGTGGCAAGCTTTAATATATAGGCGAACAGAGAGCTGTAGACCCCTACTATGATTCCTGCCGCAACCGAGAGCACGACCCAGTACAGGCAGGTCTTCATTTTCAGAAAAAGATGCCTTCCCTCTCCTGTTATCTGTTTTTTGATATTATCCGTCATAAATACTCCTTTTCGTGCCGCAGCATATTAAATATACCACACCTTAAAGGAAGCTATGCATTAAAAACTGCTAAATTTAAAAACTCCCTCCCCTTGTCCGGCAGCGTATCCCCTGCTGCCGGGCCCGGAAAGAGAGTTTTTATATTTTCTGTATTTAATATTTTCTATATATGCAGTTTGCCTCGGTCATTTACTGCTTTCTGTTTACGGTAAGTTTTCCGTCCACGCAGTCTATGACCATAGTATCGCCTTCAATGATCCTGTTCTCCAGCATGGCTTTTGCCGCTAAGGTTTCTATATTTTTCTGCATGAACCTCTTTAACGGGCGGGCTCCGAACTGAGGATCGTACCCGTTATCGATACAGTAATCCCTTGCTGCATCCGTCAGCTCAAGCTTCATATTCCTGTCCGCTATGCGGCGGTTGATATCATCAACAAGCAGTCCTACGATCTTTGAGATATCAGCTTTCTGAAGCGGCTTAAAGAGTATTATCTCATCCAGACGGTTAAGGAACTCAGGCCTGAAGCTTGCCTTTAAAAGCTTATCCACCTCATCCCTTGCCTTGCTGCTGATCTCTCCGTCAGCATCTATGCCGTTTAACAGATACTCGGAGCCAAGGTTTGAGGTAAGTATGATGATGGTGTTTTTAAAGTCCACGGTCTTGCCCTTGGAATCCGTTATACGTCCGTCGTCAAGAACCTGCAGCAGGATATTGAACACATCAGGATGAGCCTTTTCTATCTCATCAAAAAGCACTACTGAATACGGCTTTCTGCGCACTGCTTCCGTAAGCTGTCCGCCCTCCTCGTAGCCGACGTATCCCGGAGGCGCTCCTATAAGACGGCTCACGGAATATTTCTCCATGTATTCGGACATGTCGATACGGACTATGTTATTTTCATCATCAAAGAGGCTCTCCGCAAGTGTCTTTGCAAGTTCCGTCTTACCTACTCCGGTAGGGCCCATGAACAGGAAGGAACCTATCGGCTTTGACGGATCCTTTATTCCGGCCTTGGACCTTATGATGGCGTCGGAAACCTTTTCCACCGCTTCATTCTGTCCTATTACCCTCTTATGCAGCTCATCCGGAAGATGAAGCACCTTATTCCTCTCCGTCTCGGACAGCTTTGCCACCGGTATGCCGGTCCACTTGGATACTATCTTTGCTATCTCGTCCTCGGTAACGCTTTCATGCACCAGGTCGCGTCCCTCGGCCCTGCTCCTTTCCTCTTCGGCTTCGAGCTGTTTTTTAAGCTCAGGGATCTTTCCGTACAGTATGGCTCCGGCCTCCTCATAAGAGCCCTGCCTCTGAAGTATCTCCGCTTCGTCATTCAGCTTTTCTATCTCCTCACGGAGTGCCGAAAGCTTATCGGCGTTGCTCTTTTCATACTGCCACTTTGCCTTTTTTGCCTCAAAATCGCTCTTTAGTTCAGCCAGCTCCCTCTGAAGCTCCTCAAGCCTCTTTTTGGAGATCTCGTCAGTTTCCTTTTTAAGGGCTGATACCTCTATCTCAAGCTGAGTGATCTTCCTCTGCTGTTCATCAAGCTCGGCAGGCAGCTGATTCATCTCCGTCTTAATCATGGCACAGGCCTCATCCACAAGGTCTATAGCCTTATCCGGAAGGAACCTGTCAGATATATATCTGTTGGAAAGTATTGCGGCCTGAGCAAGAGCGGCGTCCGTTATCTTTACTCCGTGGAATACCTCATAACGGTTTTTAAGTCCTCTTAATATGGATATGGTATCCTCAACTGAAGGCTCATCCACCATTACCGGCTGGAAACGTCTCTCCAAAGCCGGATCCTTTTCTATATATCTGTACTCTTCAAGGGTAGTTGCTCCAATACAGTGGAGCTCTCCTCTTGCAAGCATAGGCTTAAGCATGTTGCCGGCATCCATGGAGCCTTCAGTCTTTCCGGCTCCTACTATGGTATGTATCTCATCAATAAAGAGGATTATCTCTCCGTCAGACTCTGACACCTCTTTAAGCACGGCTTTCAGCCTTTCCTCAAATTCACCCCTGTACTTGGCTCCTGCTACCAGCGCTCCCATGTCGAGGGCAAATATCCTTTTGTCTTTAAGGCTGTCCGGCACATCGCCCCTCACTATACGCTGGGCAAGTCCTTCCACCACCGCGGTCTTTCCTACTCCCGGCTCTCCTATGAGCACAGGGTTGTTTTTTGTCTTACGGCTTAAGATCCTGACAACATTCCTGATCTCCTGATCCCTGCCTATAACGGGATCGAGCTTCTGCTGGCGCGCCCTTTCCACCAGGTCGTATCCGTATTTATTAAGGGTATCATATGTAGCCTCAGGGTTATCGGACATTACCTTCTGATTGCCCCTCACCTCGGAAAGAGCCTTAAGGAACGCGTCCTTAGTTATACCGTATCTCCTTAAGAGCTCGTCAACATCCCTGTCCCTTACATCCATGAGCGAAAGGAAAATATGCTCCACCGAAACATACTCATCCCCCATGGCCTTTGCCTTATCCTCGGCTCCCGTAAGGGCTCTGTTGGCGTTATTTGAAAAATACATATTGGCGCTCTGCCCGCTGACCTTCGGATACCTTGAGATCACATCCGTCATGTCTCTCTTGAACGCCGCAAGGTCTATACCCATTTTCTGCAAAAGTTTGGCAATAAGGCTGTCGTCGATATTTATCAGGCTGTACATTAAATGCATGGCCTCTATCTGCTGGTTTCCGTATTCCAGGCATACGCTCTGGCATCCGTTCACCGCCTCAGCTGATTTCTGTGTGAATTTATTGATGTTCATAGTTTTTCACCTCCTTATAAAGGTTATATGAACAATTTTTCTTCTGTACGAGGATAATTATACCACCGCTGTTAGCACTGTCAAGCTTCGAGTGCTAATATTTTGTGAATTATCGGTGAAGACTGTCACAGGCTATATACTCTGACAGTAAAGACTTAAACCATCCCCCCCTATAACCACGCCGCATGTAACCACGTCATAAAAAATGCCGGAAAGGCATCGTCAAGACGCCCTCCCGGCAGAAAAAAGAAGAAAAAAGATTATACGTTAAATGCTTTATCGTTTAAGACGTATTTAAGCCCGTCTTCCCTTGTATTTAATACAAGCTCTTCAGGATACCCCGCTTTTTTTATCATCTCTACGGCTTTTTCAAGATCTCCGACATCGTAGTAGATATGGGCGTCGCTTCCGAGTATTACCGGAAGCTCATAGCTTTTTGCGATCTCAAGCCACTTCATTACGTTTTTGTCCGCGTTCTGTCTGCCCGATCTTGCCACAAATGAAGAATTATTGACCTCCAGCGCAACCTTCAGTTCTTTTGCCGCCGGAATAAGCCTCTCGTACTCAAGCGGATACCTGTCATCGTCAGGATGGCCTATTATCTTGACATAAGGATTTTTCATTGCCCCTATAAGGGCGTCTGTATTTTCCTTTGGCGTTCCCGGATCAATGCATGGGATGTGAAGGCTCGCTATCACATAGTCCATTTTCTTAAGAACGCTTTCATCAAGGTCGATGTTTCCCTCATGATCCATGATATTGGCCTCGACTCCCGCGTACACCTCTATTCCCATGATCTGTCTCTTGATGCATTTAAAATTATTGAAATATATCACGCCTGCCGATCCCGGCATTGCCGGAGCATGATCCGACACGCCGTAGGCCTTAAGTCCCCTGGATACTGCCTCCTCTATATTTTCCTTAAGAGTGCTGAAGGCGTGTCCGCTGGCCAGCGTATGCGTATGTATGTCAAAATAAATGTTCATCCTGCCTCTTCCTTAGCTTATGCGGTAAGTGTGATCGATACCCTGTCTCCCGGATCGAACTCCGTCTGGGAGCTGCTGTAGACCGTAAGTATCTGATCGTGATACTGTACCGAATAATGTATTTCTCTTCCGTTGTACTGTTTATTTGCTATTATTCCCGGCATACCCTGGCCTTCAGGACTGATCAGAAGCTGCTCCGGACGTACCGGATAAAGCCCCTTATTCCTGAATTCCCACGGCACCGTACTGCTGTGGAGCATGACATTTTCCTGATCCACCTTGAAGGAATCCTCATTCCATGAACCCTTTATAAGATTGCATCTGCTTACGAATGTAGCTGCAAATACCGTCTGGGGTTCCATATATATCTCTCTCGGCGTCCCTATCTGCTCTACGGCTCCATCCTTCATTATAATTATACGGTCAGCCATGGCAAGGGCTTCGCTCTGATCATGCGTAACGTAGAGTATCGTTGCTCCGGTAAGCTTATGTATGTTCTGGATCTCACGCCTCATCTCTATCTTAAGCTCCGCGTCAAGCGCGCTTAAGGGTTCGTCCATGAGCAGAATCGACGGTCTGCCGACTATGGCTCTTGCCAGCGCCACTCTCTGGCGCTGTCCACCTGAAAGCTCTCCCGGAAGACGATCGGCGTATGGCTTAAGACCGGTGCAGTTTATGGCGTTTTCCACCGCTTCCTTTTTCTCTTTTTCAGACATCCCCTTATGGCGCGGGCTCTTGAGCGGGAACTCCACATGCTGCCTTACGGTCATATGCGGCCACAGGGCAAAGGACTGGAATACCATCCCGAGATCCCTTTCCTCCACCGGGACCATGTGTCCATCCCCGGAATAGATCTGGTCATTTAAGCTTACTATACCGCTCGTAGGCTCAATAAACCCTCCCACTATCCTTAACAGGGTCGTCTTGCCGCAGCCTGACGGTCCCAGAATCGCTATAAACTCGGAATCCGCTATATCAAGGTTGATTTCCTTCAGGGCTTGGGTCTTCCCGAAGCTTTTTGTCACCTTTCTTATATGCAGGCTCATAGCCTTTAACCTCCTTATTGACTGAGAACAAATGTTTACGGTTCACTATACAGTAGCCCCCTACTACAAGTATCGTGATAATAACTGACATTGCCGCCGCAAGATTATAATCCCCGCCCTGCTGATAATTAAATATCGTTAAGCCTATGGTCTTGGTCCCGGCAGAGGCGAGTATTGAGGATAATGTAAGCTCCGTAAGCGACGGTACGAAGATCATGAAGGCTCCTGAAAGTATCGGACCCGTTATAAGAGGCAGCAGTATTTTTGTCCAGCGGGCCGCAAATCCCCTTCCGGAAGCGGCGCAGGCCTCCTCCATGGCTGGATCCACCGTAAGCAGGGCTGTGGTACTGCCCTTGATCTGCATGACAAGGTACCTTGTTATGTAAGCTACTATAAGTATATTTATGGTTCCGTATATTCCGGGACGAAAACCCGGTAAAGGCTCCACCCAGTGAAATATCATGGCAAGGGCCAGCACTATTCCAGGTATCGCATATGTGAGCGACGCGCACTTCTCCAGTATTACCGCCGCCCTGCTCTTAAGCCTCAGCTTGGCGTAGGCTATGGCCGTTCCTGCTATTATACATACCACAGTCGTCACCAGTGCAAGCGTAACGCTGGTCGTTATTGCTGATACTACTCCCCTGTTCTGGAAAACGAATGCAAAATTTTTAAACGTAAGGTTCTCCGGCTTAAAATCAAGCCCATAGGCCTTAAGGAAGGATGAGGCCAGCATGGAAAGCATAGGTATGATATTAAGTATCATCAGCAGTCCGAGGGTCCCCCATTCAAAGGCCTTCCTTTTAGACTCCTTAAATTCCACTCTTACATCATAGTCTTCCCTGATACTGTCCATGGAAGCTCCGCGGCTTACGAAAAATCCCTCCAGCAGAGTACCCGCAACGGCTATTACGGAAAGTATCATGGAGAGCGCTGCCGCCAGCGGGAAGGAATTAGGCCCGAAGCCTATGGCATTCTCATAGATGTATGTGCTGAGCACCGGTATACCGGAGGAAATACCTAAGAAAGCCGGAACGGAGAAATTATCTATTGCGGAAAGAAATGCCAGCACGCTTCCTGCCGCTATCGCCGGGGCCGCCGATCTTAAATTGATCTTAAGCATTGCCTGACGCTGCGAATATCCGCAGGCCCTGGCTGCCCATTCCATATCTCTCGGTATCTTCCTTAACATATGGACCACGTTTACATACACTATCGGGATATTGCAGAATCCCAGCACAAGTATTATGCCTCCCATGGTGTATATATCCACTGCCGGAAGTCCTATGGCAGTTATGATCCCGTTGAAGGCTCCCCTTGTGCTTAAAAAACTGCTCCATGAAAGCGTGATTATGTATGACGGTATGATAAACGGGAGCATCACCAAAAACTCGATGATCCCTTTACGTTTTATATTGCTGTAGGCTGTGAGGAAGGCAATGAAGCTTCCGATCACCGCAGCTATGGCAGTCGATGAGACGGCTATTATGATCGTGTTGATTATGGCCTCGTGAGTGCGCTCCTCAGATAAAAGCTGTATGAAATTACCAAGCCCGTAAGTCCCGTCCTCCAAGGTAAGGCTCATGATAAACAGCCTTAACAGAGGAAGGATAAAAAACAGGGCCGCTAACAGATAGACAGCCACCGGGATGGCGGCTGCTCCTATCTTGCGTGTCTTTTCCATAAAAACCCCCTGAAGTTTACTGGAACATCTCGCTGAACTGCTCCTTATCAGCCTCACGGTTCTGGTACAGTTCCTCAACATCCCAGGTCATAGGAGTGAACTCATCTATGCTCTTAAGTCCCTCAGGCACTGCCACTCCGCTCTTGACAGGAGTATATCCGATCTCTGAAGTAAGCTTCTGGCCATCCTCTGAAAGGACAAAATCAACAAAGGCCTCCGCAATTGCTTCCTCGTCAGTGCCGTTTACTATACCTATCGGCTCGGTTACTGCAGGAGATCCCTCTGAAGGATATACAAACTCCACCGGAGCCCCGTCATTTTTGGAACGGATGGCCATGTAGTCAGCGAGCATTCCCACTGCCTGCTCACCTGCAACTACTGCGTTCTGTACGGTTCCATTACCCTGTCCTACAGTCACTCCGTTATCCTTTAAGCTCTGATAGAACTCCCAGCCGAGTCCCTCAGTCCTTGTAAATACTCCGAGGTTATATGCTGCAGCTCCGGAATAAAGAGGGCTTGGCATAACAACATCGTCCTTATAAGCTTCGGTTGTAAGATCAGCGAAGCTCTCCGGAGCCGTCTCCGTAAGCTCCGTATTATATACGATGCCCGTCGTGATGACCTTTGTGCCGGTATACATATGATCCTTATCGATGTATGTCTCAGGAATACCCTCAAGCTCAGGTGATTCATAGGCCATAAGCATATCCTGCTCCTTAAGGGTCTCGAAGGTAACGTCATCGGCAACTAAAAGCACGTCCGCAAGGATGGAGCCTGCCTGCTTTTCCGCAAGCACCTTGCTCACTATCTCCTCAGTTCCTGAACGGAATACATCCACCTGCACATCAGGGTATTTCTCGTTAAATCCCTCTATCATTGTCTGGATATCTTCCTCAGGCTGTGAGGTATAGAGGGTGATGGAGCCCTTAAGCTCCTCTGCTGCCTCAGTCTCAGTTTCTTCTTCAGCTTCTGTTTCCTCTTCGCTTGAAGCTGCTGCAGTCGTTGTCTCAGCTGCTGCCTCTGTTGCCGCTGCGGTCGTTTCCTTGGCAGCGCCCTGACATCCCGCCAGCACTGCGGCTGCAAGTCCTGCTGCGGCTATTACTGACATCTTTCTTCTCATTTTTCTTCTCCTCCGTTTTTTAAAATGTTTCTGATAAAGCCAATGTTGTCTTTTACAGTTGAAAAATCCTTACTTTCGTCAAAGCCTTCCATGACCATTGGCAGGCCGTATCCGGCAAGCTTCGGTATCAGATCTTTCATATCATGATCACCTTCTGAAAGAGGTGTATGAAACTTATTTCCCCTGCGGTTGCTTATATGTATTTTGGATATGTGCTCACCATCCTCCTCAAGTATCCTTAAGGCCTCCTTGCCACTGTCGCAGTGGGCTATATCCAATGTATAGACAAACTTATCGAACATGTTACCGCAGACTCTGCGCATTGCCTGCATGTCCGTAACGAACTCCTTTGGTATCTTTTCCATGATCTCAAGGGAGAGTCTTACTCCGGCATTTTCGGCAGCTTCAAGTATCTCTGAAAATGATCTCCTGAGATGATCCTCATAAGGCACGCATTCACAGTTTACCGTACGGTGGCCCGGATGCACCGTGACCTCATTTATCCCAAGCCTTTTTGCAAGCTCTATCGACCTTATGATCTCCTTTACCGACTGGGACCGGATGCCTTCGTTCATGGAAGCCGGATTGAGATCCCAGCTCTGGGAATGCATACACGCCTCTATCCCTGTGCTTTCCATGAGCTCCTTGAATTCATTTTCATCAAAACCTCTGTATATAAACTGCTGGGCCCACAGCTCAATGCCCTGAAGCCCGCTGTCCTCTGCCATAAGGAATATATCCCTTAATGACCCGCTCCACATAAGGGTGGAGCCTATATAGACTGTCGTCATTACACTTCACTTCCCGTTGATTGATGAGTCAATTATATGAATGCTTTGTAAAGAAAAAATCATGGATAATGTAAAATATGAGTAAGAAAATTGCATTTATATTTTATTGAAATTTTAATTGCATTTTTGTAATAAAAACCATAGAATCAATTAAGTGTACAATTACTTTAGCTTAAGGAGGCTGAAATGCTCGAAGAAATATATGAAAAATGCAGGGAAAAGCTTTCCAAATCAGACCACCGTATCTTCGGCTATCTGCTGGAGCATGAGCATGAAATACAGATGATGACCGCAGAGGATATGGCCAAAGGCTTAAATTTAAGCACCGCGACCATATCAAGATTCTGGACAAAGATAGGCTACAGAAACTTAAAGGAGCTGAAGCTCGCCTTATACAAAAACACAGGGACCACTCCTTTCAGCCGTATGGACGCTGCGCTGACCCGCTGGCGTGAGAACGGGATATCTCCGGAAATGCTCATGGACAGGATCTCTTCAAATCTAAACAGGACTTTTCAGGTGCTTGATCCTGAAAACCTTGATAAAGCTGCCGAAGCCCTGCTGAATTCTAATAATGTATACATATTTGCCCCTGACGCTTCCTACGGTCTCGGGCGTATATTTGCTTACAGGATGCTCCGCCTCGGTATATGCGTGACTGAGCTTCCCGGCGGTTCCCAGATATTCGATTCAATGATAAACATTCATAAGGGAGATGTGGTGCTGCTGTTTGCATATTCGAGGATATTAAAGGAGGTGGAGGCCCTTTTATCCCATGCGCACGAGGCTGGATATTCCACCATACTTTTTACCGACATAGCCGCCGATAATATCCTTTCCGATGCCGATATTATCATATACAGCTGCCGCGGCGAGCTGAACGACTATCACTCCATGGCGGTGCCCATGATGATGACCGACATTATCATAATGAAGGCAAGCCAGCGCTCGGACAAAGTATTAAAAAAAGCACGGGAGCTTGAAAAGCTCCGCGGACAATATATGAATATACTTCCAAGATAATAAAAAAGCATAAGCCCATGACCTTTCATAAGGTCCTAAGCTTATGCTTTTATATATACGTATGATATAAGGCTTACGCCTCCCTGTATCTGCCCATCATCTCCTTAAAGAGCTCGGCAGTTGAAGGCGGCGTATAGGTGACGGCGTTTGCTCCTGCCTCAATGGTCTTAGCTATGCTTTCGTCAGTTTTTCCTCCCGATGCAATGATAGGCACATCCGGAAAATCCTTTCTGATATGACGGACCACATCCGGCGTATCAAGGGCGCAGGCCACGTTAAGTATGGATGCCCCCGATAAAAGCCTTGCCGCTATGTCAGTATCTGCCTTTGTTACAGTAATTATCACCGGTATATCCACTACCCTTGATATGGCCAGCAGGTTGGGATTGGATATGGGAGAATTAAGAACGACTCCCATTGCTCCCTGGCTCTCGGCGTCCTTTGCAAGCCCCACCGTCCTTAATCCATTGGTGGTCCCGCCTCCGACGCCGCAGAATACCGGTACATAGGAGGCCCTTATCAGGGCCTCGCTTATTGCCTGCTGCGGAGTGAAGGGATAGACTGCAAATACGGCGTCCGCATCGCAGTTCCTCACTATCGCTATATCCGTTGTAAAAACACAGCTCTTTATACGGCGTCCGTTGATTATGATGCCGGAGGCACCGTAGACTGACTGCGGCATTTTGAGAATGTTATGCCTCCTGAGCTGGCCGTCTATACGCGGCGGGATCTTTTTATCATTCTCCATGCAGCTCCCTCCGTATCAGTTATCTGTCTTCTCTATGCTTGCCGCATCAACGGTTATACCTGAAAGGGCTCCGTTATAGTAAACCTTTACGTTGTCGCCCTCTTCGATGCCTTCTAACATTGACGGATCAACATTTACCTCAAAGGTAACGGCGTTGGTCATAAGCGTTATGATGCCGTCCTCGTAGATCATGTCAACCGAACCAGTGATGTAGTTTGCCTTTGCCTCATCGGACTCAAGGGCATCGACGGCAACTATCTTGAGGGCGTAAGGAGTGCTGAATATATCCTCTGAAGCCTGGACCTCTTCCTCGCCTTCATCCTCTCCGCCGAACAGTTCTCCTATATAAGTTACCGCAACCCTGTCTCCGGTCTTGATCTCATCAAAGGAAACCGTTCTTGACATCTGATTGTCGAAATCTCTTGCGGTGCCGGAATCATCAAGGATGGACAGCTCATTGGTGTCAGCTAACTGCAGTGTTCCGTAGATGACCGGATCCCTGTTCTCAATGGCTGCCTGCTGCTCGATATCCATAAGGACTATTACTGATACCGCAGGATTGGCCTCTGCGCCGTCTACCGCAGCATACTCCACCTCAGCATCGCAGCCCGTAAGGATCGGATCCTCCGGAAGCTCAGCGTTCGATATGTCAAATCTCATAGTGGCACCTGCGTCATCCTGAAGTGTAAGCTGGGTGCCGTTGACCTCTGTTATTATCCCCTCAAAAAACTCCGACTCATAATCCTCAGGAAGCTCTACCGGCTCAGCGTCCGCCTCAGCCTCTGAAGCCTCCGTCTCCGTCTCTGCGGCAGCCTCTGTGGAGGCAGCCTCTGTCTCTACATTTTCAGCCTTGTTTCCTCCGCATGCAGTAAGCGCAAAGGACAGCGCTGCAAGTGACATTAATACTGTGAATTTCTTCATATATATCATCTCCATTTCATAATGATCTCAGGTCAGGTTACTTTTTTATTGTAACTCATATAAGGGGTTTATGCTTGAATATATTCTTAATTTTTTACTCTCTGCCTATTTTCCTTAAGTACTCATGCACTTTGACCTCATATCCGTTATTTCCGGGCTCAAAAAATCTCTCATCCCTTATGCCGTCCGGAAGATACTGCTGGTCCACATAATGTCCCGGATAATCGTGGGCATACTTGTATCCGGTGCCGTTGCCGGCGAACCTTCCCTTTCCTTCTTCCTTTCCCTCCTCATAATGTATATCCCTGAGATATACAGGGATGGGAAGATTACCTGTCTTCCTTACTGTCTCTATGGCCCTGTCCACCGCCATATAGCTGGCATTGGACTTTGGCGCCGAAGCTACGTATATTGCTGCCTGAGACAGCGGTATCCTCGCTTCCGGCATTCCTACCCTTTCTACGGCAAGGGCTGCGCTCACCGCCACATTAAGCGCCATGGGATCGGCCATCCCCACATCCTCCGAGGCGCAGATCATGATGCGTCTTGCTATAAATTTGATGTCCTCCCCGGCCTCCAGCATCCTTGCGAGGTAATACGCCGCCGCATCCGGATCCGAGCCTCTCATGCTCTTTATGAATGCGGATATGGTGTCATAGTGGTTATTGCCGTCCTTATCATACCCTATGGCCCTTTTCTGTACGCATTCTTCCATAATCTCAAGGGAAAGATGTATCCTGCCGTCTGCCTCAGGATCCGTCGTGAGCACCGCAAGCTCCACGGCATTAAGGGCCGTTCGCGCATCGCCTTCCGCTATATCGCTCAGGAAATCCGCAGCGTCGTCGTCTATATAGGCGTGATACATGCCCATGCCTTTTTTATCATCGGTCACGGCCCTTATGACAAGCTTTTTTATATCCTCTCTGGATAATGGCTTAAGCTCAAAGAGCCTGGACCTTGATAACAGGGCCCTGTTGACCTCAAAATAAGGATTTTCCGTGGTAGCCCCTATAAGTATTACCGTTCCGTCCTCCACAAAGGGCAGCAGATAATCCTGCTGGGCCTTATTGAATCTGTGTATCTCATCTATAAACAGTATGGTCTTTTTAGCATAAGCCGCCATGCTGCTTTTGGCTGCAGCCACTGCTTCCTCCATATCCTTTTTGCCCGCGGTGGTAGCGTTAAGCTGTTTAAAGTCCGCATTGGTCGTGTTGGCTATCACCTTGGCTATTGTGGTCTTGCCGGTCCCCGGAGGCCCGAAGAGTATTACGGAGCCCAGCTTATCCGCCTTTATGGCCCTGTAAAGGAGCTTGCCCTTTCCAAGTATGTGCTCCTGCCCCACTATCTCTTCAAGTTTATCCGGCCTCATGCGGGAGGCCAGCGGGCTTTCGCCTTTGCTGTTTATCTGTCCCATATATTCAAATAGATCCATAATGTCTCCGTTTATTTAGATATATCCTAAATGACCGGGCTTCCTGCCTACCGATCGTATTTACATGTTTTCTGTTTCAGTCAAAACGCCTTATCCATAACAGTTTATCATGAATTTTTGTTATGTTATGCCGCCTGAAAGGTATTTATATGTTTTTTATTTTATTATAATACACATTTATATTTTTTTTATGTATTGCGATATCATTTTCATGTATAATATGGGCTATTATGAATCTTTCACAACTAATTTATTTATGCCTGCAGACTTTTAAACATGCCTTGTCCACGCCCTTATGACTGGATGGCACGGCGAGGTTTACAGGCATTTTTTTATTCAGGAGGGGTTTTATGATAAAGCTCTATGATAAGGGAGTCTTCCTTGTTGACGGTACAGACCTGTACGAAAGCAGCGAAGAACTCTTAAATAAAACCGGGATAAGCGCTTCCGCGTCCGACGCTAAAAAGGGCACTATGGCCTATTCCGTCATACAGGCCCATAACAAAAGCGGGGATGAAAAACAGCTCAAACTCAGGTTTGATTCCCTCACGAGCCACGACATCACATATGTCGGCGTGATACAGACGGCGAGAGCCTCCGGGCTTACTGAATTTCCCGTTCCATATGTACTCACCAACTGCCATAACAGCCTCTGCGCCGTAGGCGGTACCATAAATGAGGACGACCATAAGTTCGCCCTTTCCGCAGCTCACAGGTTCGGCGGTATATATGTGCCGGCAAACATGGCAAATATCCACAGCTATAACCGCGAGGCCATGGCCGGCTGCGGCAGGATGATACTCGGCACGGACTCCCATACCCGTTACGGAGCCCTTGGATGCCTTGCGGTAGGCGAAGGCGGCGGCGAGCTTGCAAAGCAGCTTTTAAACCGCACTTATGACTTCGCTTATCCTGAGACCATAGCCATCTACCTTACCGGAAGCCCGAGGCCCGGCGTAGGCCCTCATGACGTGGCCCTGTCCATCGTCGGAGCAGTATATAAGAACGGCTATGTCAAAAATAAGGTAATGGAGTTCGTGGGTCCTGGCATAGCGGGACTTCCTATAGAATACAGGAACGCCATAGACGTCATGACCACGGAGACCGCCTGCTGGAGCTCCATCTGGATGACGGACGACGAAACAAAGGGTTATTTTGAAAACCACGGAAGGCCTGAGGCATACAAAAAGATGGCTCCTCAGCATACGGCATACTATGACGGCTGCGTATACGTGGATCTTTCCACCATCGAATGCACCATCGCCATGCCGATGCATCCTTCAAATACATTTACCATAAGGGAGCTCCTTGAAAATGCCGAGGACATCCTTCATGAGACGGAGGAGACTGTAAACTCCCAGACCGTCGGAGCAAGGATAGACCTCATGAGCAAGCTGAGGAACGGCAGTATATACGTGGATCAGGGAGAGATCGCAGGTTGCGCCGGAGGCACCTTTGACGGCATTATGGCCGCTGCGGACATACTCAGGGGCAGAAGCTGCGGCAACGGCACCTTTACCTTAAGTGTCTATCCCGGAAGCATGCCTGCATACGCCGAACTGGTAAGGAACGGAGCAGTATCGGATCTTATATCCGCAGGAGTCATAATGAGGGAATGCTTCTGCGGACCATGCTTCGGTGCCGGGGACTGCCCTGCCAACGGAGAGCTCTCCATACGCCACACCACCAGGAACTTCCCTAACCGCGAGGGCTCGAAGCCTGGAGACGGTCAGCTTTCCGCCGTAGCTCTTATGGACAGCCGTTCCATTGCGGCCACTGCGGCAAACGGGGGAAGGCTCACCCCTGCCACTGACCTCGACATAGAGTATACGAAGCCGGAATATCATTTTGACGGAAGCATTTATGAAAAGCGTGTCTACAACGGCTGGGGACACCCTGAAAAGGATCATGAGCTCAAATTCGGCCCTAATATCAAGGACTGGCCTGAGATGCCTGAACTTACCGACGATCTTCTGGTAAAGCTCTGCAGCTACATTGACGACCCTGTCACCACAACGGACGAGCTGATACCTTCCGGAGAGACCTCCAGCTACCGCTCAAATCCTGAAAAGCTGTCGGAGTTCGCCCTCTCCAAGAGGGATCCTGAATACGCTTCCCGCAGCAAGGCCGTACGCGCCTTTGACAGGGCAAGGATCAATGATAAGGCCATAGCCCCTGAGGTTTCCGGTATATACGCAAGGCTTGAGGCGAAGGGTATAAAATGCGATCCTTTATCAACGGACATAGGCTCAGCCATATTCGCCATGTCCCCTGGCGACGGTTCCGCCAGAGAGCAGGCGGCTTCCTGCCAGAGGGTGCTCGGCGCTTCGGCAGATTTCGCCATATCCTACGCTACGAAGCGTTACCGCTCAAACTGCATAAACTGGGGCATAATTCCGTTTTTGATCGAGGATCCTGAGCTTATCGCCCTTGGAGATTATGTCTTTGTCCCGGGCATCAGAAAGGCGGTCTTAAATAACGACAGCCGCATAAAGGCTTACGTGATAAAACCTGACGGCGCCGTAAATGATATAGAGCTTTCCACCGGTCCTCTTACAGAGGATGAGAGGAAGATCATTGCTGACGGCTGCCTTATAAACTATTACAGGGAGACCTGATCACATAGAGTAACCGTTAACAGCTTATTTTTTTACAGGTACACATTAAATGACATTAGCAATCATACTATTTGCCATCACTTATGTATTAATGCTTATATTAAGCAAGTACAGACCGTTTATCGCGCTTGGTTCCGCACTCTTATTCATCATATCCGGGATGCTTCCCCTTGACCAGATCATCCCGTCCATAGACTTTAACGTCCTGCTGATGATAGCCGGAACCATGGGTCTTGTACAGCTGTTCATAGACAGTAAGATGCCAGCGCTTATGGCTGACCTCATAATGGAAAGAGTCGGCACGGTACAGGCTGCCGCCATAGCCCTTTCACTTTTTGCCGGAATAATCTCGGCGTTTGTGGATAACGTTGCCACGGTGCTTATGATAGCTCCGATAGCCATGGAGATATGTAAGAAGCTCAAGACCAATCCGGTACCGTTCATTATCGCCATCTCTGTTTCCTCAAACCTTCAGGGCGCGGCTACATTGGTTGGTGATACCACATCCATAATGCTCGGATCTTACGCGAACATG
Organism: uncultured Lachnospiraceae bacterium; assembly: GCA_944381575.1. GTDB lineage: Bacteria > Bacillota > Clostridia > Lachnospirales > Lachnospiraceae > Avilachnospira. The sequence goes on from CALWLS010000004.1 coordinate 73,511, forward strand.
AGCTTCCTTGATTTCTTCGTTTATCAGGGAAAACCGGGAATTTTCTTTGCGGTAGAGCTTGGCGCAGTAGTTTCCGCATTTATACTGGCATGGCTGTTCAGGGATAAAAAGACTCCTATCCCTAACCAGCCGTTAAGAACAAAGGTTGAGGACAAATTCCCGAGCATGCTGCTTATCGCTATGATCATCCTCCTTATCGGAGCCTCCTTCATACCGGTCAAACCTGATATAACAAACGGCCTTATCTGCGTGACTCTGCTCATCATCGGTCTTATCAGGTCGGCTATGCGTTCAGGAAGCATCGAAAACGCAAAGGGTCCTCTTGCGGCCATTGACTTTGAGACCCTCGGCCTATTATTCGGACTCTTCCTCATAATAGGCGGAATAACCAATATGGGCGTCATTGATGCCGCAGCCAACGGGCTGGCACACCTTGGAGAGGGCAACATATTCCTGCTCTATACCATCATAGTATGGGCTTCGGTGCTCCTTTCCGCATTTATCGATAACATACCTTACGTGGCAACCATGCTGCCCGTCATAACAGGTCTGGCATCGACCATGGGCATCGATCCTACGCTGCTTTATTTCGGACTCCTTTCCGGAGCTACTCTCGGAGGTAACTGTACCCCTATCGGAGCCTCGGCAAATATTACCGGTATCGGAATCTTAAGGAAGGCCGGCCACGAGGTAAAGACCAGCGAATTCATAAAGATCGGCATACCTTTCACCCTTGGCGCAGTCATTCCTGCATATATCTACTTCTGGGTGCTTTACTCATAAGGTGAGCTAAAGCCGACAGCCGAATAATTAAATCCAATGCCCCTGCCTTTCAACCTGCAGAAACGGCTGAAAGGCAGGGGCATTTATATTTTTATATCAACAGCTCCATGTCATAGCTCTGGTCCATAACACTGTAAATATTTATATAAATCGCATATTTACCGCCTTAAGGCATTGTAATTTCAAACGCAATCATTTATCATTCCATTATCCGATGCTTCTATTTTTCTGATCCATTCTGCGATCGCAAAAGCATCCTTACATCCTCTATCTTTATATTCAGTATATTTCCCGTTTTCATTTCTAAATTATGGAGGTATATATGCTTAATTCATTTGATCCTTTTTCAGGGATGATTTCTTTTGATGCAGAAATATCCGGAAACGATCCCGCCGCTTACAGCCCGGAGCCTGATATGACTAACGAAGAATATAAGACATTTAAAGAGCTTCTCACCCCGGCAATCCAGAGGAGAATATCCCCTCTCATACGCATTAGCATAAGGGATTATCTTAAAAACAACGGAGTAAAGGCCCGCGGCGTGACCTTTGAGCCTGTAAAGGCTGCCTCTGGCCCTGTGCTCGACATCTCACCGGTAATTTACATTGACAGTCTCTATGAGGCGTACAGGACCGGCAGTCTCGGCCTTAACGATATCGCCTCCATCATTGCCTCCGAATATTTCAAATACCTTGAACCGCCCTTTAAAAATCTGCCGGACATTCTGGACTTTAAAATCGCCCGGAAGCGACTGGCCTTTCGTGTCGTGAATACCGAACTGAATGCCGAGCTTTTAAGCTCTGTCCCGCACATGGACATCCTCGATCTGTCACTTGTGTTTTATTATCTTGTAAATGACGACAGCGGAAGCCTTTCCTACTGCACCGTTACGGACCACCTGATAAACAAATGGAACCTAAGCCTTGAAAAGCTGTATAACACGGCAGTAAAAAACGCCCCAAGACTGCTGCCCTTAAGCCTGTCTTCCATTGATGAAGCCGTCTGCCGTATCATAGATCCGAAAGCTGCCGATAAGCAGGATATTGACCAGAGCGGCTCAGCTTCAGGCTCTTCCTCAGGCTGTAACTATGACTTAGATCCTGGCTCTAAGACCGGCCAGACAAAAAAGCCATGGGGCGCGGCTGCATTCGTACTCACAAACACAGCCGGCACACATGGCTCCGCAGTAATTTTTTATAAAGGCGTACCTGAAAAATGCTTTGAACTTATTGGTGAAAGCTATTTTATACTTCCAAGCTCGATACATGAGCTTATCCTTGTCCGTGAAAGCATGGTCCGAGACCCCTTTGAGCTTACAAAGATAGTTAGATCCGTCAACTCAAGCTCCATCAGCAGAAATGAATTCCTTTCCAATAGGGTATATCACTATTCACCCGCCGCAGGCTGCATAGAATACGCCTGAAGCTTTAGTCGTCCCTTTCAACGCTCCAGGATACAAAGCTTCCGGTCGAAGCATTTATCTCAAAATCATACTCCGTCCAGCCCACATTGAAGCTGCCCTCATAAACAAGGATGCCGTCGTCGTAATCAAGCTCAAGCTCAAAGCCCCTGACCTCTGACTCTTTGACTCCTGCTTTGGAAAGAGCCAGGGACCTTGCGGAATCCCATGTTATCCTCTCTCTGGTCTCCCCTCTTTCAGAACCGGAATATCTGTTGTTAAAATCAGTTTCAAAGCTGATCACCTCTCCGGTATAGGCGCTTATCTCATACTCAAATTTATTGCCGTCGTCCGTCGAATAAAACTCTATGTCATAGCTTACGAGTCCGTCGTCCCTGTCTGTTGACTCCTTTATGATCCTGACTTCGTCAGCCTCCTTGCCGGCGTGCCTTAATGCAATGCTTTTTGCCTGCTCCAAGGATACATTTTCCTTTCTGTCCCTCTCAGGAATAGCCCTGAAAAACTCATATTCCGCCTCACGGTCGCTCTTTATGATGGAGCCGCTCACTGCGTCTATGTCATAGTCATATTCATAATAATCCTTAGTGAGGAACTCTACGTCGTAGACGCTCCGGCCTTTCTCCATCTCGAGCTCCGTCCAGATGTATGCGATATCGCTCTCCTTTACTCCGGCGTCGTTAAGTGCTATGGACTCTGCCTTGTCCTTCGTTATCTGTGCCGCAAACGCCGAAAAGCATGAAGCCGCCGCAATGGTTCCGGCCACAACTCCAACCGCTAAGGTCTTCTTATTTATACTCATGTCATACCTCCCGCCCTACAGGCCTATGATAATTATACTTATGATGATTATTTATATCTGCTGATATATTTTATTTAACACTTAACCTCATCAAAGTCAATTTATGCCCGAAAGGATTTATATAATCCTAATATTTGCTCCGTTGCTGCAGGACGAATTTTTTGGATGAAGACTTTCACCCTTAATAAATGTGCGCTGACAGGCGCACCACCAACAAAAAGGAGCCGGATACCCGACTCCTTTTATTATATAAATATGCTTTTGAATAATGATTACTTAAGGGTAACCTTAGCTCCAACTTCCTCGAGCTTCTTCTGCATATCCTCAGCTGCAGCCTTGTCAACAGCCTCCTTAAGTACCTTAGGAGCTGCCTCAACAAGATCCTTAGCCTCCTTAAGTCCGAGACCTGTGATCTCACGAACTGCCTTGATGACCTTGATCTTCTCTGCGCCTACCTCTGTAAGCTCAACGTCGAACTCTGACTTCTCCTCTGCAGGAGCTGCTGCTCCGCCTGCTGCTGCTACTACAACGCCTGCTGCTGCAGATACGCCGAACTCTTCCTCAACTGCCTTTACAAGATCGTTAAGCTCTAATACTGAAAGTTCCTTAATAGCTTCGATGAACTCTGCTGTAGTTAACTTTGCCATTTGTTTTTCCTCCTGTTAATGATTGCCTTCCAAGGCTAACTGTAAAATGTCTTAATTATTAATGCCGGATCAGTTCCGGCCGTCCGTATCTCACGGACCAATGCCTATCACTCTGCCTGAGGAGCTGCCTCGCCGCCCTTTTCAGCGACCTGGTTAAGCACTCTTGCGAAGTTTGCGATAGGTGACTGGAGAGATCCAAGGAGCCTTGAAAGAAGCTCTTCTCTTCCAGGTACTGCTGCGATCTTCTTCATTCCCTCAGCATCGTAGTATGTACCCTCTACTACACCGCCCTTAAGGTTAAGGGACTCGATGTCCTTGGCATACTTTGAGATGATCCTTGCAGGAGCCGTAGCGTCTGTCTTTGATACTGCAAGCGCTGTCGATCCCTTAAGGTCAGGAACGATACCGTCGAACTCTGTTCCTTCTACTGCCCTTGTGATGAGGGTATTCTTAAATACCTTGTAGATCACGCCGTTCTCACGAAGCTCTTTTCGAAGCTTTGTATCCTGATCTACTGTGATACCAAGATAGCCTACCGTAACGGCTGCCTGAGCCCCGTCAAGTATACCCTTGATCTCATCAACTATCGGCTGCTTAAGTTCAACCTTAGCCATGTTCGTTTTACCTCCTGTAATTTTTCGCCCAACTGCGAAAAAGAAAAACTCCACGCCAAAGGACATGGAGTTAAAGTCATAATCATACTCTCATTCCTCGGCAGGCGTTTTATTACTTACGCCAGGATCTATCCCGGCACCTGCTGTCTTCGGCAGTTAAAGCTATATTATGATAGCATCTGCGTTTAAGTATGTCAATATCGATATTGATATTTCTATGTCATATTTTTTTGTTTCATTTTATTGTCCAAAACAAAAACGGGCAGTCCGGTAAAACCGGCACTGCCCGCTGATATATTGATTTTCGTAATGCTTAAGGCTTAATTCCTCATCAGCCGTTTACAAGCCTTGATACGTTAAGACGTACGCCAGGGCCCATGGTAGATGTGATGACAGCACTCTTGATGAATGCTCCCTTGAGGGCCTGAGGCTTAGCCTTGTTGACTGCATCCATGATAGTCTGGAAGTTCTCAGCAAGCTGCTGCTCCGTGAAGGAAGCCTTGCCGAAAGGAACATGGATGATGTTTGCCTTGTCAAGTCTGTACTCGATCTGTCCGGCCTTGATGTCGTTGATGGCCTTGGTAAGATCCATTGTAACGGTTCCTGCCTTAGGGTTAGGCATGAGTCCCTTAGGTCCGAGCACCTTACCGAGACGTCCTACGACTCCCATCATGTCAGGTGTTGCAACGACTACGTCATAATCGAACCAGCCGTCGTTCTGGATCCTTGGGATAAGCTCCTCAGCTCCAACATAATCTGCTCCTGCAGCAAGAGCCTCATCAGCCTTAGGTCCCTTTGCGAATGCAAGGATGCGTACCTTCTTACCTGTTCCGTTAGGAAGTACGACTGATCCTCTGATCTGCTGGTCTGCCTTACGTCCGTCGCAGCCTGTCCTTATATGAAGCTCCATTGTCTCGTCGAACTTAGCTGAAGCATTGTCCTTTGCGATCCTGATAGCCTCGTCTCTGTCATACTGAAGAGCACGATCATACTTCTTCAGGTTCTCAAGATATTTTTTACCTCTTTTCATCTAAAGCGCCCTCCTTATTATTCCTCTACAGTAACGCCCATGCTCCTGCATGTTCCGGCGATCATTGACATTGCTGCCTCGATGCTTGCTGCGTTGAGATCAGGCATCTTGGTCTCTGCGATCTTCCTTAAGTCTTCCTTGGAGATCTTTGCGACCTTGTTCTTGTTAGGTGCGCCTGATCCGCTCTGGATCTTGCATGCCTTCTTGATGAGCACCGGAGCCGGAGGTGTCTTTGTGATGAAACTGAAGCTCCTGTCCGCATAGACCGTGATCACAACAGGAATGATAAGATCTCCCTGATCAGCTGTCTTTGCGTTGAACTGCTTTGTGAACTCTACGATGTTTACGCCATGCTGGCCGAGTGCCGGTCCTACTGGCGGTGCCGGTGTTGCTTTGCCGGCAGGGATCTGTAACTTAATGTAACCTGTAACTTTCTTTGCCATAATAGCCTCCTTGTGGTAATAGCGGGGGTTTCACACCCTCCCACCTGTATGTTATAAAAGCATCCCGATCCTTAAGATCAGAGCTTTTTAACTTCCGCGAATGATAATTCGACAGGTGTCTCACGTCCGAACATCTCAACATTTATGGTAACGAGACGCTTGGACTCATTGATCGCTTTGATAACTCCTACGGTGTCCTTCCATGCTCCTGAAACGACGACTACGGAATCCCCTTCCTTGAAATCAACGAGGATCTCCTGCTCACGGCTTCCGAGCATAGCGATCTCCTCCTCGGAAAGCGGGACCGGTTTTGATCCCGGGCCTACGAACCCCGTAACGCCCCTGGTATTCCTTACGACATACCAGGTCTCATCGTTCATGACCATATGAACCAGTACATAGCCCGGAAATATCTTCCTGTCTATCTTTTTCTCGACACCGTTCTTCAACTCTACGGTAGACTGTACCGGTACTGCGACCTCGAGGATCTGATCCTGAAGATTGCGGTTTTCGATAGTTTTTTCGATATCGACCTTCACTTTATTCTCATAGCCTGAGTATGTGTGCGCCACATACCATTTAGCTTCGGAATTGGAATCTGCCATCTTGCTCTCCTCTAAGATCAAAGAATTAATCCTAAAAGCTCCTTTAAAACGGTATCAAGCCCGAATATCAGAGCACCAACGATCACGCTGACCACAATGGCAGCTATCGTTTCCTTCCTGACATCCGTCTGATTGGGGAAAATGATCTTGGAATATTCCGACTTCACTCCTGCGAAAAAGCCGCTTACCCTTGCAGGAAATGACCTGTTCACAGCCTCCCCGGAGTTTTTAGACTCACGAGCCATTACTTCGTCTCCTTATGCGGTGTGTGCTTCTTGCAGAATCTGCAGTACTTGTTCACTTCCATTCTGTCAGGATGGTTCTTTTTCTCCTTTGTAAGGAAATAGTTACGCTGTTTGCACTCGGTACAAGCCAGAGTGATTTTGGTACGCTTTGTAGCCACGGTTATTCACCTCCCAAAAATGATTGTTTCGGCTTAACGCCTCTTATATGCCGCATGAAAATTTCATGCAAGAAAAAAGGGGATGACCCCTTTAGCTATGTAAACATACCATAACAGTCCCTCCGTGTCAACCTGTTAGAGCATTTATATACCTTTTATATGCAAATATTATTTTAATAAAAAGAAATGAAATAAGACTATATTTCTATATTATAAATGATCATTTATTAATTGTTTCTTAAAGCTAAAAAAGCTCATATTTAATCTTCTTTTGTAATATAAACTGAACTCTGCAATTTTGTATACTAAACCTTATACAATTATTCAACTGTCCTGTTTTTAAATATGTCACAAATATATCGATTTGTTATACCTCTTCCATAACTATCTGTGTGTGGCACATGCATGGGCCATGGAATTATCATTATTAGCGGGCGCTAACTCAATATGCCGTCCGTTTCATGGCGGACGTTGTACCGGGCATCTGAGCATGGCGTTCATAAAGCAGAGCTTCTTAAAATATCCGTATATATGATGTTTTCCGGAGCATTTTAAGAAGGAACAGGAGGTAAGTTGTGAAGAAAACATTAGCAATCCTGCTCGCTACGGCGACGGTGCTCGGTCTTTCCGCATGCGGATCATCGGACACGGCTGAAAGCGGAGCAGCAACTGAGGCTGAAGGAACAGCAACGGAAACCGAGGCAGCCGCTGAAGGCGATGCGGCCGAGGGCGGGGAAGCCGGAGACAGTGCAGCTGCCGGAGACACTGTATTAAAAGTAGTACAGCCGTATGATCCGGGTACCTTTGAGCCGGGCAACTCGGAAGCAAGGCAGCTTACGAGGAGTTCGGAGGGGACTACCTTAACGGAGCGGCAGTAGGAACTGGAGCATACAAGCTTGTAGAGTATACCCAGGGAGATATGATCAAGCTCACTGCAAACGAGTATTACTGGCAGGAGGGTAAGCCTTATTTCAAGGATATAGAGATGAGAGTTATCCCTTCAACGGATGCAGCTTCAACAGAGGCTAAGACCGGAGCCTATGATATCGTCATCGGCACCAACGGACGTGAGTACGAGAACATCGACTCCACTCCTGGCATGCATATGGAGATAGGTCCTACTGCAAAGACTGTATACCTCTTACTCAACACCAAAAAAGCACCTATGGATGACATAAAGGTAAGAGAGGCATTTGCAAGAGCTATCAACGTACAGGCAACTGTTCAGCTTGCTTACGGAAGCGTCGGCCATCCTGCAGAAGCATTCATCACACCTGGCATCCTCGGATCAAATGCTGAGACCTATAAGAAGTACTTTGGAGAGGGCGGAGACGCTGAGGCAGCAAAAGCCCTTCTTGCAGAAGCAGGATATCCTGACGGAGTAGAGCTTGAGATCACTGTTGCATCACAGGATACACAGCACTGTGATATGGCAGAGGCTATGCAGGCTCAGGTTGCAGAGGCCGGCATCAACCTTTCCATCAACAAGATGGAGTATGCCCCAATGCGTGAGTACATGTCATCAGGAAGCCACCAGATGTGCATCTACGGATTTACTGCTACCGATATGGAGGCAGACGGATTCCTTAACCAGCTTCAGCCTGGATCAGATGCTCTTAACCGCGTAGGTTATGACAATCAGGAGTTCTTTGATCTCTATCAGGAAGGATGCTCTACTGAGGACAGAGAGGCAAGAGGCCAGATCTGGGAGCAGTGCCTTGAGATGCTTATGAAGGACTATGTTGCGGTTCCTCTTAACCACCAGCAGATGTTCGTAGCAGTAAACGACAGGATCGAAGGATTCTGGATCCCTCAGGACTATGAGGAGCTCTTCTATGAGGAGCTCTCCGCGAAATGATCCGAATAAATTCCATATAAATTCAGATCATTCTCAGGGCCGATACACGGCATTATAACTGATACCTCAATTATATAATCTAAATTTATCTGATCAGCAAAAGTTTTACGCCTGTCATATCATTTCAAACCTGTTAAGTCATTCCAAAACTGTTATATCATCTTCAGCTTCCTGTAGGCCCGCCTTATGCCCCCGGCCATATACAGGGAACCGAAGGCCACCACTGGAAGCCCGAAGCCTTCCGCCTTTTCTATTGCCTCCTCCGCCGTTGCGGCAGCCACGACATTTCCGGCATTTTCCGCCGTCATGACACATACGCCTTCCTCAGCGGCATTCATCTTAAGTATTTCACTTTCGAGCTCTTTCGCAGGAAGGGCCCTTGGGCTGTCGGGGGTCAGGCATACATAATTTGCCCCAAAAGGTTTTATTATATCAATGGTATGGCGGTAATCCTTATCCGCAAGCATTCCGATGATAAACGTGACCCTGCCCTCAGGAATGTAGTCCCTGATGCCTTCGGCAAGGGCCCCGGCACACTGCGGGTTATGTCCTCCGTCGAGTATAAATACCGGATCCACGCCAAGGAGTTCAAATCTTGCCGGCCATCTTACATTTTTAAGCCCTTCGCATATGGCCTCCCCGCCTATGCAAAATCCCTTTTCATTAAGAACCTCTATGGTCTTAAGGGCGACGGCGGCGTTATTTAACTGATGGCCTCCGAGCAGTGAAAGCTCGTATGTGCTCTCCTCTCCCCGGCCATCCTTGTATATGAACCTCTGTCCTTTAAGCGAATGGCTTAATGGCTTAACAAGCCCTTTTGTCTCATGCAGACCGGCGTGATTCCTTACGCAGGCCTCCTTTATTACCTCCATTACGCTTTCCTGATTGTCATAGACTATCACATCGCAGCCCGGCTTGATTATTCCTGCCTTTTCCGCAGCTATTTTTTCCACCGTATCCCCGAGATATTCCATATGGTCAAGACCTATGTTTGTTATTACAGCTGTGAGGGGAGGATCTATCACGTTTGTGGAGTCGAGCCTTCCTCCCATGCCGACCTCTAAAACCACGATATCGCATCGTTTTTTAAGGAAATACAGCATTCCAATGGCGGTTATTATCTCAAACTGGCTCGGATGATCCTCCATCTGATCCGCTTCTGCCGCCACTATCCCGGTAAGCTCCGCCAGATCCTCATCCGGTATCATCTCCCCGTTCACCTGTATCCGCTCGTTAAACTCCTCTATATAAGGCGACGGATAAAGTCCGACCCTGTATCCGGCCTCCTTAAGTATTGAGCCTATCATGGCACAGGTACTGCCCTTACCGTTAGTCCCGGCAACATGAACGAATTTAAGCTGTTTCTGAGGGTCATGAAGCCTGTTTAACAGCGTCCTTGTCCTGTCGAGCCCCAGCCTTGTGGAGCTCCAGGTATGATCATTTATATATTTTACAGCCTGATCCGCAGTCATTTTCCAAAGCCTTAAATATCCCTTAAACCGTTATGCGTTATCCTTGCCATCTTTTTTAATATGCCCGGGAGCACCGCTCCGAAGGCCGCGCTTTTAACTATGCATATGATGAACCTTATGCCCAGTGAACCAAATACGTACGGCGCGGAATAGTAGCCATATATCAGACTGTCTGCCAGTATCACTCCGGTATTTATCACAAATACGAGCACCTCGCATATTACCGTGATCACAAGTATCTGTCTGTTGGTATTGCTGAAAAAAGACTTTTTGGCGTATACCCCCGCAGCTATGCCCATGAGTATATACGGCAGCATCCAAAGGGGCGTGGTAGCCGTTATCCCGTATCTTAATACCTGATATATAAGCGTCCCTATACCGCCTACGGCAGCCCCGCCCGCCGGCCCGAACATGAGCCCGGCCATAAGCACCGGCAGGCTTTCAAAGGTGATCTTGAGATTTCCAAGATCCAGGGAAATGTACCCCAGGCAGGCGCAGAGTGCGGCAAGCATGGCGTTTACAGTAAGACGCACGGTCCTGTCATTATTCATTATAAATTCCCCTTCCTTTTTCAGCCGCTTCTATCACATGCTTCATCAGTATTGCCGTTGTGACTGAGCCGACGCCTCCCGGCACCGGAGTATAGGCGGAGGCAAGTTCCTGCTTTGCGCTTTCCTTTACATCGCCGCAGAGCCTTCCCTCAGCATTGGTATTGACGCCCACATCTAAGACTATCTGACCCTCGCCAAGATAGCTTTCATCTATCATCTCCGCCCTTCCGACTGCCGCCACTAATATATCAGCGGATCTACATATGTCCTTTAGACCGTTGCTTTTTGAGTGGCATATGGTCACAGTGGCGTCAGAATTTAACAAAAGCATGGCTGCAGGCCTTCCTATGACCTGACTTCTTCCTATCACCACTGCTTTTTTACCTCTTACGTCAATATGATAATACCTTAAAAGCTCCATCACGGCCTCCGCGGTACATGGATAAAAGCCCTCGCTTCCGTCCGTATAGGCCCTCGCCTGGGATCTCAGGGTCATGCTGTCCACGTCCTTTTTTGGATCGAGCAGCTCTGAAACCTCCATTTCAGCGGTCCTGTCCTTTAACGGCCTGAACATAAGACATCCGTGTATTGTTTCATCCCGGTTTATATCCCTTACCGCTTCAAGTATCTCTTCCTTTCCTGCGGAAGCGTCAAACAGATATTTTTTTACCGTTACTCCGGCTTCCTCAGCACGTTTTAAAAGGCCCTTTTCATAGGAAATATCCGCAGCTTCCTCCCCAACCCTTATCAGCGCAAGGCAGGGTACTGTCTCAAGAGCCTTCAGCTTCTCCGACCTTTTCTTAAGGCCTGCGGCAAGCTCAGCCGCGGCAGGCGCTCCCTTCATTATAATATTATCCATCTTAAGCTCCAGTAAAATATCTGTCAAAAATCCCGTCAGCAAGCCTTCCGTAACGGTCCATAAGCTCTGCGGCATGTTTTTCCATCTCTTCGGCCCTATCCCTGTCCTTCATAAGAGAAGTATTAGCCCTGACATTTGCCGCAGCCCCGTAAATGGCGGCACGGCAGGCAGCGGCTCCCGTGGCGGCGTCCGACACTGCGATACGGCTTCCCTTTAATGAAAATATATCCATCAGCTCCAATGCCCGGCAGGACAATTCAAGTATCTCCATCGGAGCCTCAGCGGCCTGCCTTAAACATTTTTCCTTAAGCTCCTCATAGCCCGGCGTATCCTTAGGCATGGCGTATACTTCGGAAAGCGGTCCGAAGGCCTCTGCATCCTTATCAATACATTCCATAAGCTTATTTATGAGCTCCCTGGATTCTTCCATGGCGCGTTTAATCTCCGGTTCGTTTTCGGCGTACTTTTTCTTTCCGACCGTAAGCTCCCCCACCATGTCTCCAAGAGCAAGCCCCAGGGCTCCTATAAGCGCACTGACACCGCCTCCGCCCGGTACCGGGGCTTTTGAGGCGGTGTCATTTACAAATTGAAGGCAGCTGAGCTGCGCAAGTTTTTTTTCCATATCTTCTTTCCCAAAATACTGTATTTATATCCAGGTCCCGGTGCTCTTATAAATCCTCTGCGGTATAACTTCGGACCGTGATCCTGAACCATTTTACAGCTTACATTCTATATGTAATAGCCGTAAGTGTACAGCAGTTTAGAAAAGTCCTGATATTTTTCCGTTTTCATCCACATCTATACGCTCTGCAGCAGGTGACTTAGGAAGTCCCGGCATCGTCATTATGTCTCCCGTAAGGGCTACTATAAATCCCGCTCCGGCGGAGACCTTTAAGTTCCTTACGGTCACGGTAAATCCCTTAGGTGCTCCCAAAAGCGCCGCATCGTCAGAGAAGGAATACTGGGTCTTGGCAACGCATATAGGCATTCCGGCAAATCCGTCCTCCGTAAGCTTTGCGGCCTGCTTTTTAGCGTTAGGGGTAAGCATCACGCCGTCCGCATGATATACCCTCTTACATATCGTTTCAAGCTTTTCCTCGATGCTTCCCGTAAGCTCATAGGAGAACCTGAAATCATTAGGCTCCTCGCAAAGCCTTACGACCTCCTCAGCAAGCTTTATGCCGCCCTCTCCGCCCTTCGCCCATACCTCGGACAGGGCAACATTTACTCCGAGCTTCCTGCACTCATCCTCCACTAACTTAAGCTCTGCAGGCGTATCCGTAGGGAACTCATTGATAGCCACAACGCAAGGAAGGCCGTAAACATTTTTAATATTATCCACATGCTGGAGCAGGTTAGGAAGCCCTGCCTTAAGTGCCTCAAGATCCTCTGTGTTAAGAGCATCCTTCGCAGCGCCGCCATGGTGCTTAAGAGCCCTTACTGTAGCAACTACGACAACTGCCGAAGGCTTGAGCCCCGTCATACGGCATTTGATGTCAAGGAATTTCTCCGCTCCAAGATCAGCTCCAAATCCTGCTTCCGTCACCGTATAATCCCCTAACTTTAACGCCATGCGGGTCGCAGTCACGGAATTGCAGCCATGGGCGATGTTTGCAAACGGTCCTCCGTGAACCAGTGCCGGAGTATGTTCAAGGGTCTGCACGAGGTTAGGCTTTAAGGCGTCCTTTAACAGAGCTGCCATTGCGCCTTCAGCCTTAAGGTCATGGGCCGTAACAGGCTTTCCGGCATAGGTATATCCCACGATGATACGTCCGAGCCTTGCCTTGAGATCCGTTATGTCCGAAGCAAGACAGAGTATGGCCATTACCTCAGAGGCCACCGTTATGTCAAAGCCGTCCTCTCTTGGAACTCCGTTGGCCTTTCCTCCAAGTCCGTCAACTATATTCCTCAGCTGCCTGTCATTCATATCGACAGCTCTCTTCCAGGTTATCTGCTTAGGGTCGATGCCGAGGGCATTTCCCTGCTGTATATGGTTATCGAGCATCGCCGCAAGAAGGTTATTGGCAGCTCCTATGGCGTGGAAATCACCTGTAAAATGCAGATTGATGTCTTCCATAGGCACTACCTGAGCGTATCCGCCGCCGGCTGCTCCTCCCTTTACTCCGAATACCGGTCCCAGAGACGGCTCCCTTAAGGCTACCATTACGTTTTTCCCTATCTTTCTGAGCCCATCCGCAAGTCCCACCGTAGTGGTAGTCTTGCCCTCTCCCGCAGGAGTCGGGTTGATGGCGGTAACAAGGATAAGCTTGCCGTCAGGCTTATCAGCATTATCCTTTAAAAATGAATAATCGATCTTTGCCTTATAATTACCGTAAAGCTCGATGTATTTTTCATCGATCCCTGCCATCCTGGCAATCTCCGTGATCTTTAACGGCGTGTTTTCCTGTGCGATCTCAATGTCAGTTTTGAATCCCATGTCATTCCTCCTTAAAGATATCAACACCATGTACACTTTTCCGCCCTGTACGCTGCCTTAAAATAAAAAAGACAGCATTGCATTAAAATACAAGGCTGCCCAGACGGTCGGCAATATAAATGTCCGTTAATCTCCACGGTACACCGGCCCACACTGTGTATGCTCACATCTCCGTCAGCAGGCCGTTAATTATTGTAAATATAACATCAGCCGACATATTTAGTCAACCGTAAAAATATCTGTACCGGCTGCCATGCACAGTCCGTATACCCTGCTTATCCCGGCTCTGATAAGACTTAAACTTACTAAGTCCAGCGTGGCTCCCGTGGTATATATGTCATCCGCCACCAGCACCGATACGGCGTCCCCGTAGTATGACTTTATTTTTTTTATTGTATCCGGAACAGTTTGAAATGCATTTTGAAGATTTTTAAGACGTGAATCCCTGTCAAGTTCCTTTTGCGGAAGAGTATGCTTTATCCTTATAACGGCTTTAGTTTCCACCGGGATATTAAGCAGCCTGCCTATCCCTAAAGCCATAAGCTCTGCCTGATTATATCCGCGTTTTTTAAGACGCTTTGCATGCACCGGCACCGGTATGATTAGATCTATTCCAAGCTCCTTTATCCAGCTTCCGTATCTGTCTGCAGCCATAAGCGACAGCAGGTCAATATACTCTCTTTTTGAATTGTATTTGACTGCGGATATTATATCCCGGGTCAGCTCGTCATAAATAAGCATGCAGCGGCAGCTTAAAAAACTCCTTACCATCTCCCTGCAGTCATGGCAGAGCCTTCCTTCCTCACCGGCATAGAGCTGCTTCCCGCACTTTTCGCATACTGGATCCCTGATCAATGCAAGCTCTTTTCTGCAGTCCCTGCATATCAGCGCATCATAGGCTGCCATGAGCGATCCTCCCTCCGGCAGCCCTCTGCTTAAGTCCGGTTTATACAGCCTGTTTTCTATGGGTATAACGTCTCCGCATACCGGGCACTTCTGCGGGAATAAGAGCTCTACAGCGATACTGCCGGCGGTTTTCACAGCCTTCTTTATATTGTCAGTCCTGCATAAATGACTCCGGTTCAAGCTCGAGTATCCTTTCCTTAAGTCCTGAATATCTCCTGTTTTCATTTTCATTCAGCTCCATTTCCTCAAATACCTGAGGCAGCCCTACCATTACAACGCACTTTTTGGCCCTTGTAACGGCGGTATACAGAAGATTCCGGTTCATTAAAAGGTGAGGACCCTTAAACATCGGCATAATGACTGCGGGATACTCGCTTCCCTGGGATTTGTGCACCGTCACGGCGTAGGCAAGCTCAAGATTCACGATATGCTTTGAGTCATATGTCACATATTTCAGGTCATCAAATATCACCGTTACTGTCTCGGCATATTTATCAATGGAGGATACCCTTCCTATGTCTCCGTTGAACATTCCGGCTCCGTGCTCACACGGCACTCCGTTTTCATCATATGCCGTCCATTCAAGATCGTAGTCATTTTTCATCTGCATGACCTTATCTCCGACCCTTAGGGAATAGCCCGCAAGCTTTTTTTCCTCAGCACCCTCTGCCGGAGGATTAAGATATCTCTGAAGCTCAAGATTCAGGTTCTCCACCCCCAGCATTCCCTTTCTTGTCGCCGTAAGCACCTGTATATCCAAAGGATCGCAGCCCACATAGGCCGGAAGCTTTTCGGTGATAAGTGTTCTTATGGAATCCAGGGCCATGGAAGGCTCGCTGTTTTTTATAAATAAAAAGTCCTCGCTCCTTTTCCCCAGCTCTACTTTTTCTCCAGCGTTTATCCTGTGGGCGTTTGTCACGATATCCGACTTCGCGGCCTGTCTGAAAATGTGGTCGAGCCTGACGGTCTTAAAGCATTCCGAGCCTATGATGTCCTTAAGTACATTTCCTGGACCCACGCTTGGAAGCTGGCTCGCATCACCCACAAGTATAAGCCTTGTGCCCGGCACTACCGCCTTTAAAAGCGCTTCCATAAGGAATATATCCACCATGGACATCTCGTCTATGATCAGTACGTCAGCCTCAAGGGGATCCTTTTCATCTCTGAGGAACCGTCCTTTTCCGTCAGTTGCTCCGGCTCCCATGGCGTTTCCGCCTCCCCCATAGGGCTTTGCCCCTATGCCTCCGTCGGTGCCCTCATAGCTTCCGGGCCTTCCCGGGGCGTTTCCCTCCGTAGGGATCCCGGTATACTCCAGCAGCCTGTGTATGGTTTTGGCCTCAACACCGGTGGCCTCAGTCATCCTTTTTGCCGCGCGTCCCGTTGGAGCCGCCAGCATCACCGTCCTGTGATCCTCTGAATAAAACCTGATCAGGGCGTTGATAGTCGTGGTCTTTCCGGTTCCGGGGCCTCCGGTTATGATCATGACTCCGTTTTCAACGGATTCTGTCACAGCCTCCTGCTGCAGCCTGTCCAGCTCGATGCCGGTCTCTTCCTCTATCCTCTTTAATCTTTTTAAGGTATCCGTCCTGTCCTGTTCGCCCTTTACCGCTATGCTCTTAAGCCCTGCGGCAATATTTTTTTCCGTATGGTAATAGGCCGAAAGATAGACCTCCGTCACTCCTTCCCTTTCGAGCATGACTATCTTTCCTGCTATCTGCAGCTCAATGAGCGTCGGCTCTATATCCCCTACGTCTGTTGACAGCAGGCTGCAGGCAAGATTTTTAAGCATCTCCTCCGGAAGCCAGGTATGTCCGTTTAAGGCTCCCTGCATAAGAACATAGAGCAGTCCGCACCTTATCCTGAACCTGTCGTCCGGAGCCATGCCCGCTTTCATGGCTATGCTGTCCGCAGTACGGAATCCGATCCCGTCTATGTCCTCGGCCAGCCTGTAGGGATTGCTTTTTAAAATAGCGTAAAGGGCCGGACCGTATTTTTCATAAATACGGTTGGCAAAGCTGGCACCGATGCCATACTGCTGCATGAACATCACTGCCTCTCTCATCCCCTTTTTGGCTTCCGCCTGTTCGGAGATCGACATGGCCATGGACTCGCTGATCCCCTTTATCTCAGCCAGTCTCTCCGGTTCCTCTTCTATTATCCTGAATGTATCTCCCTTGAATTTCTTGACAATGCGCTTCGCCAGCGCCGGGCCGATGCCCTTGATGGCTCCTCCGGCCAGATACCTCTCCATGGCGTCTGCGCCCTCGGGCTCTATGATCTTAAAAGAAACTGCAGAAAACTGCTCCCCGTAGACCGGGTGCCTTGTAAAGCTGCCCTCGGCCTCAAGAGTTTCCCCTGCACTTATGTACGGGAAATGCCCCACAAGAGTAAACTCAGCACTCCCGTCGGAGGCCTCGAGGACAGCATAATAATTGTCTTCGTTATAATATATGATATTTTCGATATACGCTCTTATTGAAGCCAAAAGGCCATTACTCCCCTTCTTCTGAGCCGTTGGCAAATTCTATGAACCTTCCGGTGCCGATGGCTACCGCTGAAAGCGGATCATCTGCGACCATCGTGGTTATGCCGGTCTTTTCTTCTATAAGCTTATCAAGCCCGTAAAGCAGGGCTCCGCCTCCCGTAAGGATTATGCCCCTCTCATATATATCCGATGCAAGCTCAGGAGGGGTCCTCTCCAAAACATTATGTACGGCGTTCACTATCTGAGCAGCTGAGTCGGCAAAGGCCTCCATAGTTTCATCCGAGGTGACCTGAACAGTCTTTGGAAGTCCGGTCACAAGGTTCCTTCCGCGGACCTCTATGACAAGGTTTTCCGGCCTCTTATAAACGCAGCCCACGCCCATCTTGATATCCTCCGCGGTCCTCTCTCCGATGAGCAGGTTATGTTTCTTCCTCATGTACCTTATTATGGCCTCGTCAAAATCATCCCCGGCAACCTTTACCGATTCCGAGACCACAGTGCCTCCAAGGGATATGACGGCAATGTCCGATGTTCCTCCGCCGATATCCACCACTATATTGCCGTAAGGCTTGGAAATATCTATACCGGCTCCAATGGCTGCCGCAACCGGCTCCTCTATTATCGTTACCTCTCTCGCGCCTGCCTGATATGTAGCGTCCTCTACTGCCTTTTTCTCTACCTCAGTGGCTCCCGAAGGGATGCAGACTGCCACTCTCGGCTTCCTTAAAGTCCTTACTCCGACTGCCTTATCTATGAAATGCTTAAGCATTTTCTCGGTAAGAGTATAATCGGAAATAACTCCCTGTCTTAACGGCCTTACCGCCTTTAAGTTGCCCGGGGTCCTGCCCAACATGAGCCTCGCGTCCTCTCCGTAAGCCACTATGCTGCCGTTATCACGGTCCACGGCTATGACTGACGGCTCTCTTAAAACAACGCCCCTTCCCTTGATATATACAAGTATGCTGGCCGTGCCGAGATCAACACCGATGTCGTTAGACATAAGTGAAAATAGTGCCATATAAACCTCCGAATACGAATAACAAAATCAGAAAAAATCAGAAAAATCTATACTTAACTCCGGGGATCTCCCGGTACAAAAAATCAGATCATGATTATAGTTTTTTTAGCATATCACAGCGCACCTACTTTTTCAAGCAGGGGGTCGAACACGCTCCTTACGCGTTTAAAAAGACTGCTTATGACAGGATTTCCAAGGAATACCGTAAGCAGAAAACAGAATCCCAAAAACGCTATGACATTCAGCTTGCTGTGAGGGTTTACCAGTGCAAAAAAGCCTGCGTACTGCAGTATATCCCTTAATGGACGATGAATGAAATATATCGGAAGGGTATTTTTTCCAAGGTCCGTTATTATAAACATGCGTCTGTTGAGCATTATCCCTATAAACGCAACCGATATGATAAATGCCGCTGCATACCATACTATATTTATCAGCCACGCCCAGGGCAGGAAGGCTTCTCCGTACCTTGCGTAATCCGCGCCGTATATGACCAGGTTGAACCTCATAAGGAAGTCATAGGTAGTAAGGAAAACTATCAGAAGTATTGCCGCGGCTATCAGCTCCACCATCCGCTTTCCCGGCCAGAGTATGTATCTGTCCACATTGCTCTGGTTTATGAAATATCCGGCATAAAAAAACGGCAGGAAGCTTAAAGCCCTGTCAAGGCAGAGTATGCTTCCGGTATGGATTACGTATTTAATAAAGCTTACGCCGACTGCAAGCATGAGCACCGTCATGACCTTCCCACTATTGGAGGTTATCCTGTGAAATACAGGAACGGTGGCATAGTAATAGGCCATTACAAGGACATACCAGGGAGCTCCGCTCTCCCTGAAATAATTCGGAAACAGCGGTATATTTCCTGCTAAAAGCCCCTCCGTGATGTTTACCACATTTTCATACAGGAAATATATCCACAGCATCTGCACGATCTTGCCCCATCTGAAGCGTCCGCCCTTATATATGGATTTAGAGTAATACCCGGACACCAGTACGAAGCAGGGCATGTGGAAAATATATATCGCATGAAATATGCCCGTAATGAACCTCGTCTGATATAAGGGCATCAGAAAATGTCCGATAACGACAAGGATTATCAGCATGCCCCTGACGTTATCGAACCTTTCCTCCCTCTGTGGGTTACCGCGCCTTGTATGCTGCGGTATATATCGTCTTTTCCTGACAGGACGGCTCACGTCTTATCTATATACATTTCCCTTATATTCTTATGCAGCATTTCACTCAGCTTAAGGGCGTCCTCAAGGCTGCTGCCCTTTACTCCGGCATATATCTTAAGCTTAGGCTCCGTGCCCGAAGGCCTTATGCATACCCAGGCGTTGTCGTTTAGCTCATAATACATGACATTGGAGGCCGGAAGTCCCGTGCCGCTGACCTCTCCGGTCTTAAGACAGGTAACGGTATTATTTTTATAATCCCTTACCTTTTCCACGGTATATGAGCCAATCCTGTGAGGCAGTTCCTTCCTCAGGCTGTCCATGATGTCGGAAATGCGCTTTAAGCCTTCCATTCCCTCGAGGGTTATGGTATCTATGCTTTCATAATAATAGCCGTAACGCTCATACATGTCATTTAAGACGTCCAGAAGCGTCATGCCCTTAAGTCTGTAATATGCCGCAGCCTCGCAGAGAGTCGTCACTGCAGAAACTGCATCCTTATCCCTCGCGTAGGTCCCTATAAGGCAGCCGTAGCTTTCCTCCATGCCGAAAACATAATGTCCCCGTCCCTCCTGTTCTGACTTCAGTATCTCACGTCCTATCCATTTGAAGCCCGTGAGCACCTCCTTAAAGGAAACTCCGTAGTTATTCGAAACGGCCTTCATCATATCCGTGGAAACTATGGATTCCACCGTAAATGCATCTTCCGGAAGCTCTCCCTTTGCCTTTTTCTGTGAAAGGACGTATTCACATATAAGTGAGCCTGACATATTTCCTGTAAGGGCCCTGTACTGCCCGTCCGCGCTGTCCTTTACATAGACCCCGAGCCTGTCCGCGTCAGGGTCCGTGGCAAGGACAAGATCCGCATCCTTTTCCTTAGCAAGCTTCAGGGCAAGCTCAAAGGCCTCTTTAGATTCCGGATTAGGATAGTCCACCGTAGGGAAATCCCCGTCCGGAAGCGCCTGCTCAGCTGCCTCAAAAACATTTTCAAATCTTAGCTCCTTAAGGATCCTCATGACCGGTACATGGCCGGTGCCGTGAAGTGGCGTATATACTATCTTAAGCTCAGCGGCAGCCCTGCTTATGGCCTCTCTGTCAATGACGGTCTTCCTGATCTCCTCAATATAGGCGTCGTCTATATCGCTTCCTATCGTTATGTAAAGGCCTGCCTCCTCAGCAGATTGTCTGTCCATGGTAAGGCATTTTGAAAAATCAGTTATACTGAGCACCTCTTCCATGACAGCCCCGTCGTGGGGAGGCGTAAACTGAGCACCGTCCTCCCAGTAAACCTTATATCCGTTATATTTAGCCGGGTTATGGCTTGCGGTTATGTTCACTCCCGCAATGCAGCCGAGCTTCCTTACTGCATAGGAAAGCTCCGGAGTAGGCCTTAAGGACTCGAACCTGTAGGCCTTTATCCCGTTTGCCGCAAGGCATCTTGCGGTCTCGTCGGCAAATTCCGGAGACATGTGCCTTGAGTCATAGGCGATGGCCACGCCCTTATCTGCTCCGCCCTGCTTAAGAATATAGCTGGCAAGGCCCTGAGTGGCCCTGCGTACCACGTAAATATTCATCCTGTTGGTACCTGCCCCTATTATGCCCCTTAAGCCTGCAGTTCCAAACTCAAGATCCGTGTAAAAACGTTCTCTTATCTCCTCCTCGTCATCTCTGATAGAGATAAGCTCCCGCTTTGTATCCTCATCGAAATAATCACTGTTTAACCATTCATTATATATAGCCTTATAATCTCTCATACCGGACTCCGTATCTACATTATCCAAACACATACTGAACATATTTTACCACATCGCTTAAGTCTCTTAAAGCTAATTAAAGCCGGTGATGCTTATGTAATGCTTATGGTAATACTTACTTTTACACTAAAATTGAGCAGCCGCTTTACCGCAGACTGCCCATAAGCTTTTCTTTTGTATTCATATAAGGATCCCTGTGGACCATGTCCAAAAAATCCTCAAGCAGCCTGCCGATCTCAGGCCCTTCGGCTATGCCTGCCGCTTTAAGGTCAGCTCCGGTCACGGACAGATCCTTAAGATAAACCGGTTCCTGCTTAATAAGGATATCCTCATGAAGCCTTACGGCCTCATCGAGGTCCTCTTCCTTTGAGCACGCAGCGTAAAATCCGGTATTCCTTGAGGCTTCCTTAAGCCATAAAAGATCCCTAAAAAGCTCCGGAGACATACCCGACATTTCCTTCTTTATCAGATACCTGCCCGAAGGTATCGGCTTAAATACCATGCGCTGCAGAGTAATGCATTTATTTAAGGTATCGTTGTCAGACTTTAATTCCTTAAGCATACGCCTTACGGCATCCGTTTTCATCCCCTCCGTAAGGAATGCGAATCTAACGTACCTCGCTGAAAGCCCTGCCGCCCCAACGAGCTTAAAGGCGTCAGGAACGGCTCCATCCTTAATTAATGCCGCACATGCCTTAAGTTCTTTGAGCTGTCTGATATCTATACTGCTGAAATCCCCGGCTATATAAGGTGCAAGGCCAAGCTTAAAAAGATCCTCGATCCTTTCGATATGCGCGGAGCATATGAGCTTTGTGATCTCCGTAAGGATGCGCTCCCTTGAAACGGCTTTTAAATTTGCCGCATGGCCCCTTATGGCCTTAGCCGTGCCCGGTTCTATCTCAAATCCAAGCTGAGCCGCAAACCTCACGGCCCTGAGTATTCTTAATGCGTCCTCACCAAATCTCTCGTCAGGAACCCCGACGCAGCGTATTATGCCGGCTTCAAGATCCTTCCTTCCGTCAAAAAGATCCAAAAGTCCTGTGGCGGGGTTATAAGCCATGGCGTTGATGGTGAAATCCCTGCGCCTTAAGTCCTCCGCCACTCTATTTGTAAAGCTCACCTCCGCCGGGTGCCTCAGATCCCTGTATTCACCGTCTATACGATAGGT
Organism: uncultured Lachnospiraceae bacterium; assembly: GCA_944381575.1. GTDB lineage: Bacteria > Bacillota > Clostridia > Lachnospirales > Lachnospiraceae > Avilachnospira. The sequence continues at coordinate 95,941 of CALWLS010000004.1, forward strand.
CGTCACTTCAAATGAGTCGTCTCCCAAAAGGACCGTCACTGTGCCGTGCTCGATCCCCGTATCAACGGTGCGCTTAAAACAGGCCTTGATATCCTTTGGAAGGGCGGAAGTAGTGATATCCCAGTCCTCAGGCTCCCGCCCGAGTATGGAATCCCTTATGCAGCCTCCCACCGCATAGGCCTCAAATCCGGCCTCCTCCAGCTTTGATAATATGAATCCGACCTTATCGGGGATCTCGATATGCATCAATACGCCCTGCCCCAATATACCATCTTGGCCGCAGGCTTTCCGCAGTAGATGCATTTGTCATCTATGTGCTCCTGCTCAAACGGTATGCAGCGTGAGGAAGCTCCGGTCTTGTCCTTGATACGCTCCTCGCACTTCTTGGAACCGCACCACATGGCCTTTACAAATCCTGTCTTATTGTTCAGGATATCCGTCATCTCCTCTATTGAGGTCGCCTTAAAGGTATGGCTCTCAAGGTGCTCCTTTGCCTTCTCATACATATCGTGCTGAATGGTCTCAAGAAGCTCACCGGTCTTATTTACAAGCTCTGAGAACGGTACCGTTATCTTTTCGTGGGTATCGCGTCTTACCAGTATGGCCTGAGAATTTTCTATATCCCTTGGTCCTATCTCCACCCTTAAAGGAATGCCTCTCATCTCGCTGTCCGCAAACTTATAGCCCGGATTCCTGTCCCTGGCGTCCGTCTTTACGCGGAAGCCAGCGGCCTTTAACTCCTTTTCAAGCTCATAGGCCTTATTTAACACGCCTTCCTTCTTCTGCATTACAGGGCATATCATTACCTGTACAGGAGCTATATGAGGCGGAAGCTTAAGGCCCTCGTTATCTCCATGCACCATGATGATGGCGCCGATGATCCTGGTGCTTAAGCCCCAGGAGGTCTGGTGCACATACTGAAGCTTATTGTCCTTATCCGTATACTGTATATTAAAGGCCCTTGCAAATCCATCTCCAAAGTCATGGGAGGTTCCTGACTGCAGCGCCTGTCCGTCATGCATGAGCGCTTCTATGGTATAGGTAGCCTCAGCTCCTGCAAATTTCTCCTTTTCGGTCTTCTCACCCTTGATTACAGGTATGGCCAGATCCTGCTCCACGAAATCCGCGTAGACATTCAGCATCTGTATGGTCCTCTCCCTGGCCTCTGCTGCCGTAGCGTGAGCGGTGTGTCCCTCCTGCCACCAGAACTCCCTTGAACGTAAGAAAGGCCTTGTGGTCTTCTCCCAGCGCACTACTGAGCACCACTGATTAAGAAGCTTTGGAAGATCCCTGTAGGAATGGATCTTTCTTGAATAATAATCACAGAAAAGCGTTTCCGAGGTAGGCCTTACGCAGATCCTCTCCTGGAGCTTTTCATATCCACCGTGCTCTACCCAGGCCACCTCAGGCGCAAAGCCCTCAACGTGATCCTGCTCCTTCTGCAGAAGGCTCTCAGGGATAAAGATCGGCATTGCGCAGTTCTCGACTCCCGTCTCCTTAAATCTCCTGTCAAGATTTTCCTTGATGGCGTCCCAGAGCGCAAATCCCGCCGGCTCAAGTATCATGCATCCCTTGACGGAGGAATAATCGCAAAGCTCGGCTTTTTTTACGACATCCGTGTACCACTGGGCAAAATCCACGTCCATGGACGTGATCTCTTCTACCAACTTCTTATCATTGTCAGCTGCCATATCTTCTCACTTTCCTTCTGATATTAATATCTGAATTTATAAATAGCTAAAATGTTTTATAAAACGCAATAAAAGCTATGCCGCAACATAGCTTTTATAAATATACCTAAATCCCGCCTTTATTGCAAGGAGGGCCTTTAACTTTCCGTACTGTTTCAAACTTTAATTGATCCTGTGATCCTGATCAATAATTACTGTCTGCAGGCCTCCGAGGCTTTGGTAAAAAGCGGTATGAGTATGCCTCCGACAACATTTCCAAGAGTCATCACTATAAGCCATATGAAGCTGTGAACAGACCATGCGCCCGCCATACCGAAATAAAACATGTTGGCCACGCAGTGCTCGAATCCCGCAAGGATGAAGCCTGCCACACAGAGGAAAAGCCCCACGTATTTTCCAAAATCATGAGGATTTTTCTTAAAGCCGTCCACCGCGATGTACATGAGTATGTTGCAGAAGATACCCAGTACAAATACGCTTAAGAGACCGTCGTTAAGCTTGGTCTCACTGATCCCCGCGGCCTTTTCCGTAAATGCCGCCCCTATCCTGGTAAGGCTTATTAAAAACGAATCTATGTTTGTCCCTATGAGATTTCCGACCCATATGATAACAAGGTCGATGATGTATGACGGAGGATTGTCGAAAACGTAGCCTACCTTGCCGGTAAACAGATAAAATCCTCTTGTGCATATGGTAAAAAGACCTAAAGTAAAGAACAGGGAGCCGACGACCTTGTTTTCTATGGCAAGGAACAGACAGCCTCCTATCCCTATCGACATTCCCGCAAGGATGCTTAAGATAAGCGTTGAAAGATACGAAGTACCCGGCTGTGGGGCCTTATTTTTATCCGTTGCTGCTGCAGATGTTCCCATATCATTTACCTCCCGTAAGCGCATCCCTTAAGATGCCCTGCTGCCCTTTCCCGCTGCCGCTTCGGATCCTGCTGCCGCATTATTCCGGGGCTCATCAGCATCCAAAACTAAACAAAAAGAAAAGGCAGTATTGTAAAACTACAAAACTGCCCAGACGGTCGGCGTATATATAAGACCGGTCGATCTAATGTCATGGCTCTCCTGTCGTCGCCTAACCGGGCTTACAGTCGGTCCGCACTGTGTGCACTCACTATTCCGTCAGCGAACCAACACTCATATTATATCCCTTTGCAGGCTTTACTACAAGTAAAGTTTTATTAAGGTTTTCTGACTTATTCTGTTAAATCCGTCAGACCTTTCAGTCAAGCTCCGCCTTTCCGGTATACAGCTCATAGTAGCGTCCTTTAAGCTCCAGGAGCTGTTCATGGGTGCCTCTTTCTATGATCTCCCCATGCTCCAGCACCATTATGGCGTTGGCGTCCCTTACGGTGGAAAGCCTGTGGGCTATGACGAAGGTGGTCCTGTCGTTCATAAGATGGTGCATGCCGTCGTCTATAAGACGTTCCGTCCTTGTATCTACCGAGGATGTGGCCTCGTCAAGGATCAGCACCGGAGCCTTTGATACCGCAGCCCTTGCTATATTTAACAGCTGCCTCTGTCCCTGGGACAGATTTGAGCCGTCGGCGTCTATATATGTATTATAACCATCAGGAAGATGCCGGATAAAGGCATCCGCCGAAGCAGTCTTTGCCGCCTCTATCACCTCTTCATCCGTAGCGTCCAGCCTTCCGTAGCGTATATTTTCCATGATGGTGCCGCTGAACAGATGAGATTCCTGAAGCACCATGGTCACATTTTTGCGCAGCTCGCTGCGGGAGTATTTCTTTATGTCTACCCCGTCTATTGTGATCGTTCCGCTTTGAATGTCATAAAATCTCGGTATCAGGTTCATCACCGTGGTCTTGCCGGCTCCAGTTGATCCTACAAAGGCGATCTTCTGGCCCGGATGAGCATAAAGGCTGATATTTTTAAGCACCGGCTTTCCTTCCGTATAGCCGAAATCCACATTTTCCATGACCACGTCGCCATGCATCGGACGCGGGATATATGCGTCATCGGCATCCGGTTCCTCAGGAGACTCCTTAAGCACGCTCATGACTCTTTCTGCACCGGCGAGAGCTGAAAAGATGGCAGTGGTAGTCATGGCTATCTCATTTATGGGCCTTGCAAAATGCCTTGAATAGTTAAGGAAGACAGTGAGTCCTCCGATATCAAAGCCCCTCAATACCGCAAGCAGACCTCCGAGGACCGCGGTAAGAGTATAATTGACCTGCGAGGAGCAGTTCATCACCGGCCCCATGATGCCGCCGTAAAACTGGGCTGCCACCTGATTCTTTTTAAGCCTTTCATTAAGGATATCAAATTCCTCTGAAGCTATTTCCTCATGATTAAATACCTTTATTACCTTCTGTCCGGTCACTGCTTCCTCAATATATCCGTTGAGCGCTCCCAGGGCCCTCTGCTGGCTTGCAAAAAATCCCGAGGATTTAATGGAAATATTTTTAACCAGCAAAAGTATCAGCGGCACTATCACCACCGTAACAAGTGTCAGCACCCAGTTGGTATAAAGCATGAGTGAAAATGTGCCGGCAAGGGTAAGCATGGCCGTAAATACCGATATCAATGAGGATGAAAGCATATTGCCCACGTTATCTATATCGTTCGTAAAACGGCTCATTATATCTCCGCGGGTATTGGTGTCGTAAAATTTTACCGGAAGCTTTTCCATGTGCTTAAACAGATCCGTCCTCATGGATCTAAGACAGTTCTGTCCTATCCTTGTAAGCAGCCTGGACTGAAGGTATGTGGCAAGCACTCCGGCGAGATACACTCCCAGCATGCCGATAAGAGCCTTAAAAAGCCCCGCCGGATCTCCCCTTGATCCGTCCACCGGTACTATATAGGTATTGATTATTGGCCTAAGCATATACGAGGCGGCAAGGGTTGAGGCCGTTGAAATGATAACGCAGAAAAGTGCCGCCATAAGCCTCGGTTTTTCTTTAAAGACATAGCTTAAGATATATCCAAATGTCTTTTTTATATCCTTTGGCTTTGACCTGTCCCCGTGTCCGGCTCCGCCGTGGCGTCCTCCGGGGCCTCCAGGCCCGCGGCGCTTTGCATCCGCCACACGGCTGCCGTAACGACGCCCGAGAGACTCCTCCATGCGTTTTCTTCTTGCCATATCCCCTGCGGCTGCCGGAGCATGACCTGATTCCGATACCATGTTTTTACCAAGAGCCGTGTCTTTATTAAGAGTGGTATTTAAGCTCATGCCGACACCTCCTCTTTTTCCTTATCCACCTGGCTGTAATATATGGCCTTATATTCCTCGCATCTTGATATAAGCTCCTCATGAGTCCCTATATCCACGATGCTTCCGTCCTCCATGACAATTATCCTGTCAGCGTCCTTTACCGAGCTTACCCTCTGGGCTATTATCAGCTTGGTCGTTCCTTTCAGCTCAGAGTTAAAGGCTTCGTTTATACGTCTCTCGGTAGCTGTGTCCACTGCCGAGGTAGAATCATCAAGTATAAGTATCTTAGGCCTTTTAAGCAGCGCCCTCGCTATACACAGCCTCTGCTTCTGCCCTCCGGAAACATTGGAGCCGCCCTGCTCGATCATGTGTTCATAGCCTTCTTTGAACTCACTTACAAATCCGTCCGCCTGGGCGTAGGCCGCAAAGCGCCTTACCTCCTCATCATCGGCATCCTCATTTCCCCAGCGCAGGTTTTCATAGACCGTACCCGCAAACAGGGTATTGTACTGCAGCACCATGCCGACACCTTCCCTTAGGTTTTTAAGAGAATAGTCCCTCACATCGGTCCCATCTACCAGTACCTCGCCCTCAGTCACATCATAAAGCCTCGGAATAAGCTGCACCATGGAGGTCTTGCCGCAGCCGGTAGGTCCAAGTATGCCTATGGTTTCTCCCGGCTCAACCTTAAATGAGATATTTTTTAAAACATTGGTCTTTTTATATGCAAAGGCTACGTTTTTAAACTCTATGCTGCCCGACTCCACAAGCTTATCCCTGCTTGCGGCATTTTCATCATTTAACTCAGGCTCAAACTTAAGAAGCTCGGAAACACGGGCAAAGGAGGCCATGGAGCGCGAAGAGGTCAGTATGACCATGGCTACCATCATAAGAGACATGAGTATCTGGGTGACATAGGTTATAAACGCCGTAAGATCCCCCACCGGCATATCTCCCGCTATTATCCTGTTTCCACCGAACCAGACCACCGCGCAGCTGGTAATGTTCATGAAGACCGTCATAATCGGCATGGTCATAATGACGATATTCATGGCCTTAAGAGTCTTATCCTTTAACTCATCGTTAAGCCCGGTGAATTTCTGAAGCTCATGGTCCTCCCTTACAAAGGACTTTACCACCCTGATATTTGTGAGGGTCTCCTTTATACCGTTATTAAGGTTATCAAGAGCCGTCTGCATTTTCCCAAACAGCGGATATGCAGTGCTCATTATGAGAAATATGGAAATGCCCAAAAGCGGTATCACTATAAGCAGTATCATGGCAAGCTCACTGTTTAACCCGAGAGCCATGATAAAGCCTCCCACCAGCATGCCTGGCGCCCTTAAGGCCATACGCAGCGACATGGCTATCATGTTCTGGATCTGCTGCAGGTCGTTGGTAAGCCTTGTCACAAGGGAGCCCGTTGAAAATTCATCAAGATCCGCAAAGGAAAACCCCTGGATCTTTTTAAAAAGGTCGCTCCTTAAGTCCGCCGAAAAGCTCACGGAGGCCTTAGCCGCAAAATAAGCTCCGCCCATGCCGCCTATGACCATGACAAGACAGGCGCAGAGCATTACCCCTCCGATCTTGAATATATAGGCAACGTCCCTGTTTGCGACTCCGTTATTGATTATGAAGGACATCAGCCTCGGTATCCAGATCTCGCCGAAAACCTCGGTAAGCATGAATATCGGCCCGAGGATGAAGTAAATAAGATATGGTTTGATGTATTTAATGTATTTTTTCATTGAATCTGTAATATAGGCGTAAATCAAATATCGTGCCCATCAAATACTATGATTATGCGCTGCTCATATATCATTCAGGTCTATGCTAAGACCTTCAATGGCACCTGATCTTACAGACTCGCTAAACGAACATTTGCGAAGGTCATCTCCTGAAAAATCATAAATGATCACAGCTTTTTCAACTGGTTCTACTATCCAGTACTCCTTCACTCCGGATGAACGGTATTTGAACAGTTTGATCATATAGTCCATTTTCCGGCTGGCCGGTGACACAACCTCTATGATCCAATCGGGAGCTCCAACACAGCCTCTGTCATCAAGCTTTGATTCATCACACACGACAGTAATGTCTGGCTCGACGTAATTACTATCGTCTTTATTTAAAAATACGGCAAACGGAGCAATAAACGGCCTGCATTTACCTATTTTTCACTAAGGCATGTCAGCCGCACATAATTATCCTGCCTATGGCTGTAAGAATAAATTCAAAAGCTTTGTATCTCTATATGAACATACAAGTTTGATAGTTTTTGTTATATTTCGAGATAAAACATGAAGATAATAATTCTATAATTCTTAAACTATCTGTAATTTAAATCTAAGATAATCCAATATTTTCTGACGTGTCAAATTTATTTATAAGCCCGAATATCAGACAAACCCAAAAGTATCTACTCATAAATAACTATTCAATATGATATATACTTTTCTATGAATTGACATTCATTTCCAATATAGTCATTATTTGGTCAATAACATTTGTCGCATATACACCAGCCGGCAAAATAAATTCTATATCAATCATATTTTTACCAGGATAAATATCATCTGGCTGAATTGAAGAAGATCGGTAAACCACTTCCAAATATGGTTGTCTAAAGCTTCTATTTTCAAAAACCTCGCCATTTTCATTATAACGATGCCAAATAATATAACTCTCATTCAATGCCTCTCTGAGCATATCATTAATCCGCGATACATATATAAATTTTACGCCTTCCTTGTTAAATTGAATTTTCTCAACATCACTTTCTTCAATTAGCCTTATAATATTTCTATTCCAAATATACGCATCATATGCACTCAAAAAAAAGGTTTTTCTTCTTTCATCCATAAGACTTAAATATTTCTCTGGAGCATTTTCCCATTTTTTATAGATAAATTTATCTATATTTCCACTTCTGTACAAATATTTAAGCGCCATGACATAATTTTTAGTTAGTAAACACTCACCTATTTTATGCGATATTTTTACAGAATTTGGCATGCCGAATCTTTGCGTGCCAAAATAATTAATTATAGGAAAACCATGTTTTTCTTTCTCACATATTAGTTCTGCTATACATAAATTTAAATTCCGTAAGCGAATTCTAAAAGAATTGCCTTGTAATTTTCCAATTTGCATAGGAACATTTGCGCTTCCAATATATTTTAAAGAAACATCCTGTATACCATTTGTTTTTTCAAAATTATCAATTTTTAATCCTTTAATTGCAATATATTGAGTTGTTATTGCATCTTCATCTTTTAACCCAGCATAAGATATATTACAAATATCTATAAACTTTTCTGCTGAAATCATATCAAGAACATCCATTGTTCTATAACCATTTTTTCTCAATAAATAATAATAATACTCTCCACCATCAAGGATTAAGTTAATAATTTCATTCACCCTAAAATCACTATTTAAAATTTTATAGTAATAATTCAACATAGGCATCACTCTTCTGAATCTATTTGTTCTTTCAAATAAAATTCATATTTATTTATAATATTCGGCAAACTGATTTTGTTTAAACCATGACTTTCATAATTGCTCACCCAGACATCCTTTATCAAAACGTGATAAGTCGTTTCAATTCTTTTACATATAAATTTTATTATTGAATTTTGTATTGTGTTAGGATAATCAATATAGCAAACTACATAATTATTCTGTTTAGGGTAATTAAATGTAAAGCATCTATTTACTACTATAGAATAATCTTTCAACATTCTAATAAAAGCTTCATTCAATGTATCTGCTGCAATTTTTAACCCATTATATGTAATAGTATTTACTATTCGACCCGTTATAAAAACTTTATTATCTTTAATAAATCCCATATCTCCATTGCAATAATATTTTTTTCCTTCTATAGTAATATATTCCAACTTAAAAAAAGCATTATATTTAAAATATCCTACAGCCATATACGGACTATCTATACCAATCAATCCTATTTCATTTCCTGTAACCCTACAAAGCTTATCATTAACAATAATTATCTCTGTATCCTCAAATACATTATTCCCTACAGAAACATATGTATTGCCATAGTTTTCACAAAATGTGTTACCTATATATGGATCTTCCATACTAACTGATCCTTTTTCACTCATGCCATAAGAATTGACCAACGCCATTTTATTCATACCTAAACAGGTCATTCCATTTAACAATTTTTTAAATGTTTCTATGTTTATTTTTTCTCCTCCAAGACTCACACATATTAATGATGAAAGATCCCAATCTTTAGTTTTATTTTCAATACCTTGTATTATAGAACTAATAATTGCAGACGTATGTGTAACTTTTTCTATTGTTATAATCTTAAAGAGTATATCTGGATTTTCCTTTATATAACTTGTTTTGCAAAAAATTCCTTTTGCTCCAGAAATAATCGGCAATATAAAACCACTTACAAATCCATATATATGTGACAATGTTAAATATGACAAAAAAATAGAATCTTTATTAACATGTTGAACTATTTTAATATGCTGAGCACTTCTTATTAGTCCTTCTATTGACAAACAATATGCTTTGGAATCTGCTGTTGTGCCTGATGATAATTGAATAAAATCAAAATCACTCGTATTTATTTGCACAATCGACTCACAATCTTTGATAATTTGTATACCGTTCTTAGTATAAACCAAATCTATTGGTAGAGTTTTTTTCAATTTTAATAAGTCATCATTAATCTCATTACCAGAATCTATAGAAGTTCGCCTAATCAAAATCTTTAATTGACAACTAAATGCTGCAATAATAAATCCTATCAACATTTCATCAAAATTGTGATAAATTATGCAAACTTTGCCAGCATATTTTGATAATTCATTAGTATATTTATCTATATATTTCAATATTGCATAATTATTTAATGCAGATACTTTTCCTTCAGAATTGGCTGACAAAAAAATTGGAAATTTTCCATTCGTTTTTATTCGGTTTTTAATTGTACATAATAGATATTTATTACAATCCATTCGTTTTATCACCTTATTTAGCACAAATTAACTTGATATCGATTCCATTATTTCTATATATATCTGCTAACTCATCACTTATTTTTTCATAAAAAAATCTTACATTAACATGATTTGGAATCAATACAGCTTCAAGCAGGTCTTTCTCAATAGTATAACTATCATAAAAGTTATTGCCATATAAACGGCCAGTACCATAATTATATATATTAAAATATGGAGATAATTGTTGAACTAATATTCTCTCATTTACTGCAAAACTTTCGACTACAGCAATGCTATCAAACTGTTTAGAAAAATCTAAGTGATCAAATGTATAGTACAAAATCAATATGTCGCACATTGTCATTGCGTCCTTGATTAAAAAATCTATTTTATCTTTACAGGAAAAATCTGTTAATACCACTACTCCAATAACACCTTTGAATAGCTCATATCTACCATTTATTAAATCTTTCAGTTTTTCTCTGGCTTTAATAGCTACCGAATGCGTTGTTGAAAAAGATCGTAAAGCAAATATATTTTTATCATAAGTCCAATTCTCCTCTGACTCATTTAATAAATCTAATTCGTTATCTTCGAATATTTGTTTAAATAAATATTCAGCAATCAATCTATTTGCCAATGAATTGCAATGCACTGGATGATCAAAAAAGCGTACTTTTATCTCTTTATTCAAGTTGAGTGCATCATAAAGTTCATGTACATCTAAGTAATCCTCTTTAGGTAAATCATTAAAAAAATCTATTATAATAATAATGTCGTTTTTTTTCATAGGTGTTATGAGTGCTCCCATGATTGAATTAAGAACATTATTTCCATTCAATCCACCATGATTAATAACAGATACAGATTTATGCTTAGCTATACATATATTTTTAAAATATGCTGGGATTGTTTCATCATTGACAACTAACATGCCAAATACAATACATGGCCCAAAAAAATGTACTGTACATGATTCTCCCCTAAAAGATAAAGTGCCTGGTATTTGTCTTTTCCCTTCTGAGACTTCTATCCCAAAGGTGTTGCAATCCCCTTGTATTATATCTATCCCGCTATCCCATCGAACAGACTCGCTTGCACCACGCATTGATACGAATTTTTTATCTTTATCTGATAAACAAAATTCTTCCAAGTATTCTTCATTATTTATCAAGTCGAGAAAAGAAAGTTTATTATCAATTACTTTTTTTTCCTTCTCTGATAAATTACTAATATAATTGTAATTTGGTATTCTATACATTTTTAGTAAGAGACCGTAATTTTCCGTGTAGTCAACCAATCTATCAATAGCAATCTTTTCAATAATTGAATATATATCAATTTTATTATATTCCCCTATAATCTTACTGAGCAGTTTCTTTCCATATTTATAATCCAACACATATTCTATTGACCCCGCTTTAACTTCTAATAAATCTTTAACAAATTCAAAATTCAATTCTTGAAAATGAGATTTTAGAAATTCATATACATGTTCATCTGCAAATACTGTGATAGTGCTATTGCTATACTGATTAAGTTGTTTTCTAACATCTTGAGCAAAAAGATTCATAAACCTTAATGCAAAAAGTTCACGTTCAATACAGTGTAGCAATTCTGGTTCTTTCATTAAGTTGATCTCATATTGAAATTCGTTATCATCTATAACAACTATCCTGCTTAATTCATTATGAGCCGTAATATATTTATCTATTCCAATTTGCTCTATATATTTTTTTTCAACAACATAGCTTCTTGGTTTTTTATGCAAACCATGTTTTATAAAATCATGATAACTAATAGCATCCGTGAATACATTATTATCTATAATGTATAAATATTCATATCCATATCTTGCAAAATGTTCTACAGCAAACAATATGTCAATACTTTTATTATTTATACTATGTATTTGTAATCTACTCCTAATTTGATATTGCATAGTATCATTCTCCAAGAGAAAAAATAGCTTGCATTAATAAATTCTGCTCACTTTTATATGAAAACTTTTTAGAAATAATAGATAAAGCATCTGACATTTCTCGGTACTTGTCTGGATTACGTATAAGTCTAACTATCATTTCTGACATATCTGATAAAGAATTTGCAAAATAAATTCCTTTATTTTTATCAGATAATTCCTTTACCGTTTTTAATACATCAAAAACAATAGTAGGCAAGCCAGCACTTGCTCCTTCAAATATCCCTCTACCAAAAGTTTCCCATGAAGACATAGATATATTTATATCCATTTCGTCTAATAATTTTGCCAAATTTTCTTGTGAAATAGAAATATGAAACTTAATGTATTCAGAAAGACCTTTATCTTTCATAAGTTTACAGAATTCTGCATAGTATTCCCGTTCCTGAATTGTCGTCACTAAATGTAATTCGAATTCATATTCGCTCTGCATCAATTGTTGAAATAGCTCCAATATCATTTTTGTATTTTTCTGTTTTTTTATTGTGCCGATACAGATAAGTTTGATAGATTTCTTTTTTGTAATTTTTCTTTTTTTATACTGAATTAATGGTGAAATGCCTCTATTTATCACCATAATCTTTGATTCATCGCATTGGTAATCATTTATCAAATCTAACTTTTCATCATTAGATGGCGTTATTATTTTTTTTACATTCTCGATTACAATTTGTTCTTGTATAGTATACTCTTTCGGAACTATCTCTCCTGCTTTCTCGTATGAAGAAGTACAAAACATCGGAAAAATAATGGTTTTTTTCCAGAAATCTTTGCCTGCACTCTGCATGCCAAATAACTTACTAATATGACCTGCTATAATTACATCATACTTATCAAAATTTTTAAGAGCTTCATAATTGGTATCTAAGTTTTTTAGTCTACGAGTGAACTTATTATCCCAAGGATCTTTGTATGTCACATATCTAACTTCACATACTTCACCATCGAAAAAAGTTTCTTTATTTTTCCTTATAAAACAAACACTAAGATTACATCTAATCTTTAAAGAATTTATTAACTGTCTTGCTAAAATACTACCTCCATCAATATCAAATCCATAACCTGGAAATTTGCCTAAATACAGCAAAACATTCTTTTTTCTGTTAATATAATCTAATGTTGCATATTCTATAGCTTCTTTTACAGAATTAGTACCGCTGAGTCTTCTAAGGTTATTTGATTCAATCACAGAAGTATCTTCGCTTAAAACATATACTAAATTAAATCTCTGAATTTCTACAGGTACTGTTTCTGTAATTAACACAGAAAATTCTGGATTACTCCCATTTTCATAAACATCTTTTTTCCTGTATAAAACTTCTAATAAATCTTTTTCATCATCAGACAGTCTCTCTATAATATGATTATCAATAACTAAGCTTTCCATTTATTATTTTCCAATTTTTTCAATTAATTTATTTATATTTTTGTCGCTAACGCCAATATGACTAAGATAATTATATGCAGATTTATACTTTTCTAAAAATCTAATAATAAACTCCACTGGCACGTTAGACGAATATTCATATACTTGGCTTTCATTTTTTTCAATATTCAAAAACAGATCACTAACAACATAATCCAGCACTATTCCTGCTCTTGATTTATTAGCTAATAAGCTTAGAATAATTGAAATAATGCCAGTCCTATCTCGCCCATTCTTGCAAAATATCAGCACACCACCATCATTTTCTGCTATAGTATCAAATATTCCCCTTACATTCGTACATTCACTACTTATCATTTTCATATAACTGTCAATTTTTTCATATAATGAATAGTTCCGTTTACAATCATGATAATTATTTATAGCAAACGGAACTCGTATGTATTTTATCCCTTTAGTAGTAAGCCTTTGAATAAGATCTTCACTGCATTTTTTCCTATTTCTTATGTCAATAGCTGTAAATATTTCATTATTAGCTAAATACGTAATATCATCATCATTTATATTATCAATTGCACCACTTCGTAATATTCTTCCATACGATTTATTAGCAGATATATATCTACAGTTAGTTACACTCTGCAAAATATTTGAATCTTCTATTTGAATCCAATCATCTACATAGAAAATATTAAAGTTATATGTATGGAATAGTTCCAAAAATAAATTTTCCAATTTTGCTTGTTCTACATATTTAAGCGAACAATAATCCCCAACTATCTTTAATTCCTTTTTGAGAAGTCGAGCATTGATTTCAGCATAATCAGAACTCATAAAAAGTTTATCATTATCCATATGGGTAATTTTTCTAATTTCTAAAAGCCTTTCCATGAATCTTGAAAACAAGTTTATAATATTATTTTCATCTAATAAGTCTGGATATATCTCTACAGAAAAGAAATATCTTTTATAAATGCTTTTTATTCTATATTTTTTTTTCAACTCAATACATCTATCCATCAAATAATGTTTGCACAATTCCTCATATCCCTTTGGTAAAGTAACTATCATCTCACTAGGCATATGTATTGATGCTTTTATTCCATTTTTCGTTGCAAACTCTGAACATAAAATATTTGTCTTTTTTAATTTTTCCATTAATTCTTTTGAATACATCACGCCAAAATCTTTAAACTGTAGTGGACAGCCTTCTCTTGAATATTCAAAATATTTATCCCCAGTATCATTATTTCTTTTAATTTTAATTGAATGTTTATCTAAATAGTCAATAACTTCATTATTATTAAAAGTTATTAATGGCCGTATAATAAAGATATTATCTGGTAATTCCACTGCCTTATTGAAATATCTGTTTATGACCAAATTTCCGCTATCATAAGTTTTAAGTCTTTCAACTAAAGCAGTATCACTATATGTATCTCCAACACAAATATAATCAAAATTATTCTGAACAGCTAATTTAACAGTTTCGCTATCCATTACTCCTTTGCAGAATCTACATGGTCGTCCACTAAATCCTGATAAGAACAAAGCTTCTATCTGCTCGGTAATATCAATAATATATAATTTTACACCGTACTCATTACATATTCTTTTGGCCTCTATCGTTGGCAAGGTGTAACCATATTTGTGAACAAAATGTACAGCTTCAATATATGCGCCTTCTTCAAGTAACTTGATAATGCAAGCAGTACTATCTTTTCCTCCAGAATATTGAACAAGTATCTTTCCTTTTAACATTACTTTATCACTTTCAAATTTATATTGTTCGTTAATGCTTTGTACATAGTATATGAATAATAGGGTTTTTTTACATAAACTCTAACGATTGGTACATTGATATTTCCATATAGATAATATAGACATACAAGTCTATGTGTCCCGTCTCTTACAACATTTTCATTTCCATAGACAACAATAGGATATATTTCCTTAGACTCTTTTAATTCTTTCAAAATATTATTTATTCGCTCAGCATTACTCTCACAAATATGATTTGTGATCATATGACCATTATCAACATAGCCTTGTTTTAATTTCTTATATAAAGAATGATCATAAACACGAACTTTTGTAGGCGCTTCTATTTTTTTATGTTCATATAACGCTAGTGTCATTATTTTTTTTGTAGCATATTCTACCCTTTCGATTCTTGGAATATCTACGCCAAGCATATGTTCCAAATAAGTTGGCGAAAATATCTTATAATCTATGCTTTTATTACCATAATTCTGATTTAGAAATGAATAAATTATCTCACATTGCCACTGAAATGAATCAAAAGAATATGTAAGTGAAAGTTCACCAAATAAATTCAATATAATTACATGGTTAACCAAACAAATCTTTAAACCATACGATTTTTTATTTATAATTTCTATAGTATTATTACATAATTTAGATTTTTTATTTTTAATATAAGAAATTTCATAATTTGCCCTTAGTATAGTAACTATAATTTCTATCGCATTTATTTCATGTAATGTGCATTCATACAATTGTGACTCTATACATAAATGTATATTGTTATTAATGCGTTTAAACCATAAATAATTCATCGAATTATAATTCTTTACACCTTTCTTATCTTTATCCTGCTACCTTGCTCTTTAGAAACAGCTGTTAAAATATCATAAAAAAATAAATTTTTAGTGCTGTCATGATAAAAATACGTGTTTATTCCTAATTCGTCATTGATTAGTTTGAAAAAAGCTTTTTGTGTAAATATTATCTGTTCCTTACATTCATTTCTGATATCCTCTGTAATGCAATAGCGCTCCGCATAAAAGAAATATTCCAACGGAATTCCTATTACCTTTTCTGAATCCAGCGAATGTACATATTCGTATAAATATTTATTATCATTTAAATTTTCAATTTCTGCATTGATGAAAAAAATATATAGAAAATCGCACAGTAACAAGCAATCATCTACAAGTTTTTCACCTATCTGAATTCCCTCTTTTCCTGTAATAACTAATGCTGCTACACTCCCCTTCTTGTTCTTATGGACAGAATATTTCTCAAATATTCTCCGTTGTTTAACAAATGATGCGTGCGAAATAGATATGTTTGCTAATGAATCAAATGGATCAATTAACAGAGGTTTCCTATAATCTTTTTCCACTTCATTACATTGATATCTATTTACTAAGTCATCAAATATGTTTTTTGCCATTATCTTATTCGCATCATAATTACAATGACCCGGGAAATCAAAAAAATGCACTTCTTCTTTCGATTTTTCCGCATTAAACCAATCCTTTACAAATGTAATTTGCGGATATTTATCATATGTTAAATCTTCTAAAACATCCAAGAATATATGCATATCGCCTTTTTTCACTGGAACCTTCAACGCTTCCATTATAGAATTTAATTCGTTGTCTCCATGAATACCTGCCCTATTATGAACCTGAATCTTTATGCCTTTTTCTATAGCATAATGTTGAATTATATTTGGCACAGTTTCCTCATCCCTTACTAAAAAACCATAAGCTGTACATGGTCCATATATATTCACAATGCTGCCCTCACATTTACCATGCCCATTATTTCTTATTCCATTGTGAACATTAATACCCGGACTAATAGCTTCGTCCATAATAAAACAATACCCGTTATCTAATCGTTGAGATGCATGAAACTCCTTATTACGAAGATATTCTTTTTCTTTTTCTTCTTTCGTAAACAAGTCCATATATGGTTTATTATTAATCAATTGTCCAATAGTTTTCCTATTATATGAATTCTCTTCCTCAAATTTATGCAAACAGGATAAATCTTGAAATCTTGGTAACTTATAAAACAATAATGAAACATCTCTTTTACTTGCTAAATCTACAAGTTTTTCAAATGCCATTGCAGTTAGAACTTTACATAAATCTAAAACATTATTTAATTCAGGGGCTAAAATCCTCCTTATTTTTTTTGTAAACATAAAATCAAAGCAAATATCTATTTGCCGATCTCTTACTATTGATACTGCTTGTTCAATGCATCCAGCATAAATCATATTTTTATCTGCAAAAAATGTCTGTAGATAGTTATATACTTCATATTCAGAAAGGATTAAAATGCTGCTAAACTGTTTAAAATATACTGAAAGTTCATGATGAAATATATTAACGTATCTCAATGACATTAAATTCTTTGCAATAGAATTTTGTAATGGTAATTCTATTAATGCATTAACCTCACATATTACATTCTTATCCTTTATAAAAACAATTCTTTCTGCATCCAAATCTTCGAGAAAAGCTTTTTCTATGTCCGTTTTTTTTATATTATCCGAATATTTCTTTATAAATCGGCGATTTAGACTATCATTAATTTGTCCCAAAGAAAAATCCTGGAATGTAACAATATAACTTAAATTTCCATTTTTATTCACATATAGTGGATCATAGCCATTTTTAGCAAAATGAATGGATAATTCCTCCCAGGAAGGATCTTTGTCATAAATCACTGCTAATGAATCTGCATACTTAATCTGATATCTCACTTTTGTCCCTCAAAGTCGTCTAATATAATTTTGGCACTCTTTTCCCATGAGTATTGCAGAATAGCAGTTCTTAAAAACATATTTGCAGATTTGTTTCCTACAGAATTTAAAGCATTCATTACGCTATTCTCATCATTAAACATATAAGTATATGGAGTTATTTGTTCTGTTAAATTATTTCTATTTGTTACACAAACAGTCCCTGAACTAATTGTTTTAATAAACCGATCATGTATGCATGCATGATAATTTGGATCTACATTAACGGCAAAAGAATACTCATTTATAAATTTACTTAATTTTTCGTAGGCAATAGTTGGTAAAAAACTGGCATTGGAATTTTTAATATCATTTCCGAAATCATCACTTAATATATCAATTGGCAAATCATAAATATGTTCTATTACCCATATTCGTTTTTCTATACGTATATATTCATTTGTCAATCGAAAAAAAGCTTCTTTATCACAAATATGTTCGTAATCAAAAAAGCTATATAAAAATTTAATATATGATGAATCTCTATCATACAGTTCGAGAAATCTCTTCATAAGTGAAGATTCCTTGGATTCATTAATCTTTCTATATATATAATTTAAATTTCTAATCTTACAAGGAATAATAACCCTTTCATTCTTTTTTTGAGGTTCCATCACATTTCTTTCAAGAAATCCTATGGGGCGAAATAAGTATCCGTTTGGTGAATCATGTTTTAACATCATCGGATACTCGTTGTCGATAAATATATACTTTACCCACTTACTATCTACATCTAAATTCATCTTTAATGGATTATCGGAAACCCACTGATAATTTATTTTATGATATATTTCATATAATGGTATTTCATCAAGAAAATACTTATATTTACTAAAACCTATAGAAAAACTAATGTCTTCATTTTCATATAAATGTATTGCTTCCTTTATAGTAGATGCTGTAAAAACTCGTACATCATAAGTAGTAAAAGCTTCCATCAGTTCATCAAAAAAAACTTGATTGGAAGAATATGATCCATAAAAATTATTATTTAAACCCAAGACAGTAATTTGTTCTTGCATATTTCTCCTATTTACTTTTATATTATTGTATCTACATCAGAAATAAATGCATTAACCTGCCGCCTACTATTAAATCTAATGACATCTGCTTTACTATACATTGAAATCATTTTTTCAATTTGAGGCTTATTTACAATATTGTACTCTTTTACGTAACTAATAAATCCTTCATAATCTTCGCAACCATGAACTATATTTGTACTTTGTCTACGTATTTCAATACCACAAATACATTCTTCAATAGGCAAATCCAAATACATAATTAATTCAGCCTTACTAATTCTATCTTTGAGAACTCTTAAATATGTACCATCAATAAACCACTTTTTTTCTTTTATTATTGCTTTTATCTTTGCATCTAACTCTTCATCACTTAATGGAATTTTTTCATCTTTCCATAATATTTGGTCAACATGAAACACTGGACCATCAAAATAATGTGATAGCCGTTCTGTTAGAAAAGTCTTTCCACTTCCAGGTGCTCCAATTATAATAATTTTATCAGCAATGAATTTTCTATTTGAAAACCACTTATCAATCCTCATGCTCATAATTAATCTTTGTTTATATACAGTCTATATCTCTTGAATAAATTTTATGTTTGTACTGCGCCAATTCATCTGTAATTCTATCGGCAACAATAACATCACAATTACTATTTAATTCATCCAATGATTTGACGAAAATCACTTTCTCGTAATTTCCTTTCTCCACAATTGATGGTTCAAACAAATACACGCTTCTTCCTCGTCTCACCAATTCTCTCATTATATCTACTGTCGCTGAATACCTAATACTCTTTGTTTCTTTTTTTTCTTCATTTAGCCTAAAAAATCCAATGGTGCCTTCCAATGAATCAAGTTCATTTATAATACGCAGCTTTCGTATTTCGTTTGAAGTATGTATCGAATTAATAAGCACGGCATCCTTCCCCAATAGTTTGGCAGTTTGAATAACATCTTTTGGTAAACAGTACCCTCCATAACCGAACGATGGACTATTATAGATATTTCCTATTCGTGGATCCTCACAAACGGCATCTATTATTCGTTTAGTACTCAGATCATTCATTTTTGCAAAATAATCAATCTCATTAAAAAACGCAACTCGCATTGCCAAATAAGAATTAGAAAATAATTTAACCGCCTCTGCTTCATCTGGTTGCATTATCATTAATTTGTAATTTTCGTTTTTATTCGCCTTGGCAATTGCATCCCGATATAAATAATAAATATTTTTAGATAATTCTATTTCTCCACCTATAATTATTCTGTTTGGATTCACCATATCAATATAAGCATTTCCTTCTCTTATAAATTCTGGCATAACCAATATCCTTACATATTTATACTTGTCTATTAGGCTTCTTGTAAATCCAATTGGAACTGTCGATCTAATGATAATTGTTGTATTACGCTTTTGATTTAATATATCATCAACAATAGTTTCTATAATATTTGTATCAAGATTTCCACTTTCCTTATTCAAATCAGTTGGCAATGCAAGAATAATTATATCGGATAAATCAATTAATGAATCTTTACTACTACACATTTCATAATTAAGATCATATTTAAGCCATATTTCATATAAACTATTGTCATCAAGTGGAAGAATACGGTTAGCTATCAACTTTCTTTTTTCTACATCAATATCCCACAAAAAAACTTTGTAATTTTGAGCTAACAGTGTAGCATTCGCCAAACCCACAACACCGCATCCAATTATACCTATATTCATAAAATAGCCTACCTCATTTTTAATACTAATCATGAGAACACATTAGTTCATTATAATTTAATTATCTATTTTTTATCACACAAACTATTTCGTGCTATTTTTCACTCAAATAAAAGAACGCAAAATTGTGTTCCTGCATAATTAACGATAAGAATTGTTATGTATGCCACTTTTTCACGCATTCATTGTAAGACGACTTTAAAATGGGATATTTGTAAAAAAATCAACTGTCTTTTTTGCATCTTTCAACCCATTATATAATTCTGCCAGACTATAACTATTTATTTCTTTATAAAGATCATCAATATGATTTTTCCATTGTGTTTCTACTTCATGTACCGCCTTTACAAAAGCTACCTCAGTATCTTTCCAAAACTTTTCAATATTGGCTTTGTATTTCAAAATTGCATCCTGTTCGTTATAAGCTTTAATTATGTTTTTTGCTGCTTTCTTTTTCCAATTTCCCGTAAAAATCCCATATATACTTAATGCAGCAATTACGGCTAACGCCACGCCTAAAACAACTGGTCCTCCTATAGATGCGACAAAAGAAACTGCAGCCGCAGTGCCCCCGACAGATATACCTAATGCAGACAACAAACTAACTCCTTTAGCCACAAGTATATATCCACCTAAATTACCCAGAGTGGATGCCCAAAAAGCAAGGCCTCCAAATGCTGCCAACCCCGCAAGTCCCGAAGCGAACGCTCTCTTTGCATTAAACTTTAACATGTCAGTACTAATACTCTTAACGCCATCAATATTCCCCTTATTTTCAAAGGTTTTTAGATATTCATCTATTTTTTTACTTAATAATTCAGATTTATTTTTTAATATTTTATTAACTTCACTTTCTAACTCTGAATTTAAATATGAGCTTAAAAGCTGCATATCTTCTTTTTTACTTTTGAATTTTTTTTCATCAATTATCTGTATAATGTGTTCTATATTAAAGATATTTTGATACCCATCTTCAAATTCCTCTTTTGACTGCACATTATACTTATTAATTGAATCTAAAATATCTACTTTTTTTTCATTAGCTTTTGCTTTTCTTACAGGTTCATTTCTTTTTATTTCATTTATTAAATCAACATATTTTTCCCTTTCTTCTATTAATTTTTGATATTTATCGACGTCTCTACTTAAATTCAACTTTTGCTCTTCACAATAGTGCCCTATTAAATCAATAGTCTTCATCTTTATTATATCTGGCAGCTTTTCAATTATAGAACTGAATTCATTTTCAAATCTAAATCTTACATTAGGAATATCAGTTGTATAACTAAAGAATCTTTTTCTAAAATCTTCTTTCGATATTTCAGCATTACTTAATGAACGACTTTCCCAGAATTTATCAGGCAATGTCCTGCAAAACCTATCTGCACCATCACACATTATCTCATTCAATTTTTGTGGATTTCCACTATCAACTATATGTGCCTGTGTAGCGACTACAAAAAGATTTGATAGTGGATCAATTTCTATATAGTTATTATCTTCAATAACAGCCAGCTTATTTATACCCTCTTTTAAATACACACAATCTTCTACACTCATAAAACCGCCGCCGGCTTGTGATAAATATACGAGCACATCTGCCTGTGACTGAATATTTCGTGCAGTGATATTATCGCTTTCTATTCCTCCTGTAAAACCCGGCACATCAATTAAGTCACAGTTTTTTAAAATATCGCTGTCTGCAAATAAAATCGCTGCTCCGATTGAATTTTCATCAAATTTGTCACCACGCCTCACTCCATAAGATGAAAGCAATTCCGCATTACCTGATGCGAGTTTCCATTCATTGCAATATGCCTCCTCATTAATCTTCGTATCATCCCATTTAACAGTAGGCTCTCCCTTCTTAAATATGATTAAATCGTCTTTTATGAAATCCGGCCTGTCCTCAATATGTTTAATATAAACCACTATAGAAGTTGTCGGTGTCCAATTTGTCGGCATTAAATTTCGCCCGATCAAAGCATTTATCATTGTGCTTTTACCAGAATCAGATCTTCCTATAAAGATCACTTTAGGTTTTCTTATATATTCATCTACTATTTCCTGCAGCTTTTCTATATCTCCATTGTATCTACTACCTTTAAGCTCTTCTGAATAAGAAGCAAGATAATCTATTATTGTTGATTTAACATACTTAGCATTGCTCCATGTTCTTGAAACTTCCAAAGCTTTTACTATTGGTTTTTTATATGATACAAGCTGATCCAAAGTTAAACCTGTTTTTTCAGCTATGTTTATTAATAATGTCAACGAAATTTGATCTGGGTTTTTCTCCATCCTTGACACTGTATCCTGCCTGACGCCAATAAGATTGGCTAACTCTGCTTGTGTCATCTTTAAACTGTTTTCACGGAAACTCTTCAAATCAAAATCATGCATCTGAATTATTACACTCCTTTCTTTTATTGGATTACAATCTATTTCATAGGACTATATTTCAGTCAAATTTTATCAAGAATCTCAAAAAGCTTCCTTTTCAGATCTTTTGAAATAGGATATTTGCCTATTTTTTCTTTAATGGTCAGCTTAGTTTCGCCTCTATCATAAAGTTCTTTTACCACTGCTTCAAAAACAACATCTACTCCATACTTTGCAACTGTCTCGGAAATTAAGCCGATTACTCCTAATGTAATAATTCCACCAACTATACCCCCCAAGGCCTATCGCCACAAGTGCAGTAGTGATAGCTGCCGCACCGCTATAGCCCACCGCACCAACAGCTACAATAAAAACCAACCCAGGCACACCCAGTGCAGAAATTTTTGATATCGCCTTATCCACGTAATTACCTCCCTGTGAAATCATTGATATAACTATAATATTCGTATTACAATATGTCAACATATTTTAAATTTAAAATATGCAATATTACATATTAAAATATAAATATATGTAAATAACGCATTCCTATGCTGATATTTTTATTGTCAAAACCATATTAATCATTTCACTCACAATTGATGTGACTATCTCTATCTAAATGAAATTTATAAATCCTTTTAGTCTACAACCATGATATCTAGCGATTTCCACGCTTCAAAATAGCAATTTATATGCTATCATTGCAATACCTCTATCGTGAAATCACCATATTAACAACCAGTATATGTATTTTTTCAGGGTAAATATTGTGCCAACTCAAAAAGCGCTACGACTCTATTCGTAACGCTTTTTAAGTAGGACTTTTCAAATTTGTCCGCATAAATCAATTTTCCAAATTTAAATCATTCACTATTCTTTCCACTGCTTTATTTGGTTCCTCCCATGTGCCATTATATGGATCATAGGTACAGTACCACGGTTTCTCTAATACATTTCCCGTCAACGCATTAGGACGACAGTCAAAACATGCATATCGAAATTCACACTTATTGCATACATCAATTTTGTCTTTATTCAGCATGAATATTTGGTTTTTTAATATATTTTTTAAATGATTACCTTTTAAATTCCCGTGGCAAAGTCTTCTCTCCATGACACATGGATAAACATTCATATCGGCTGAAATATATAACCGTCTGCCAAAACAATTATGAAACGATACAACCCTTGAGCAAAAATCCTTTTTTAATCCTCTTAAAAAAGTTTTTTCAGTTATAAGCTTTGTTCGAATCAATTCTCTATTTAATAATTTCGCATTTGCTCTGCCAGCTATCCTAACTATGTCCCCTTTGTCCAACGAAAATAAATTTGTGTTTTTCACCCCTACATCAACACCATTCATTCTTACATTTGCAACTCTATATTTTATTCCGTAAGAACTCAATAATTTCAATCCTTTAGTGGTTGCTATAAAACTTCCGTTTATTTTTGTAACATAATCATGATCCTTCTCATTATAGGAATAAACCGATACCGCTACTGAGGTATTTAAAGAAGCAAAAAGTTCACAAACATCTTCAGTTATTAAGCTCGCATTTGTAAACACACTTACTTGCCTCATTTTCTTTGAGGCATATGATAACATTCTTTTAAAATCTTTAACTATTAATGGCTCCCCACCTATCAACTGTATAGATTGTATTCCAAAATTATATAATTCATCTATTACATATTTAAAATCTTCTAAAGACAATTCATTCCTGTTATATATGCATGCCTCATCATAACAATGTATACATTGCATATTGCATTGATTTGTCAACTCGATCCATGCGCAATTTATAACAGAATGTTTAGCTATTGATTTTATATCTCCCTTATTGCCTGTCTCTTTAGTAACTAATATCCCTGTTTTTATCAATATATTAATTTTATTTTTATTATAATTTTCTAATACTAAATTACACTTTTCATTAATAATACTATCAATAATATCAGCAAAGTCAGATGTGCATTGAATCACATGACATCTATTAAAATCATAAATACATATGTGTTTTGCACCCCTAACTATATAAACGTTATCATTCAAATAATACATATAAAGAAAGTCATCAACTTTTTTCAAAATCCTTAACGTAATTTCAATCAATATCTGGTAGGTAGAAGCATTAGCCTCATCTTTATCGTTTCAATTATTTTAAATCCTTATAACCAATCTGCTGGATTACAAAGCAGTCCTTCTGGCCTACAGTCATAGCCATGATCTGGAAAACATTCTTCCCAATCCGGGTTACATCCAAAATCAGGTGCACATTCATCATCCTCGGGAGATGGCGGACATTCGGCTGGGTGGCATAAATCATCTTCATATACCGAACTAAAAATATCTCTTCTTATTGAAGCTTTAGATTGACCTAATTCCGCCTTTGGAAGTATGGCAATTTCATCAAAATCTAATTTTTCAAGATCTTTGCCTTTAGGAATTGATTCAAGTATATCTGCTCCTTCTCTAATCGAGCCAATTACATCAATATCTTTAGGTATAGATCCAATTATATCCGTTCCTTTTCCAAGTACGTCAATTATATCAACGTCTTTTGGTATAGAACTAATTACATTTTCGGCTAAATCAAGCTTATCTACCAATCCATCCCCTTTAGACAAAATGTCTCCTCCAAGATTTAATAAATCAAATAATTTAAAAAATGACATATGCAATCTCCTCACACTTAATAATCAAGATTATAATTCAGTCTTCCTTAATAATTTCAAGATTTTAAATCATTTTCCAGATTAACACTTTTCCTATTTAATCACGCCATTAACTTATTTACTTATTAAATTATATTTTTAACACTACTTTATTTTTCTTTTAATGTCTTTTGTCGACTTTTTCGAATCAATTGATACACCACGTCGATATCATAAAAAATATTCCAATTCTCTTTTATAATTATTATATTTATTTATTGGCTTTTATCAAATATAAATTTTTGTAATTCTTCCAATCATTTTTCTCTGTAATGTGAACCACTTTGTACAATTTTTATTACATCACCATCAATACGATAAACTATGCGATTTTTATCATCAATCCTTCTGCTCCTATATGCAGACAAATCGCCACTAAGACGTTCAGATTTGCCTATGCCTTCATAACCATTCTTGTCAACATCTCACAACAATTGAAATATTACCATTTGCTGAGTTTGGATTTTATGGTACATTGCTTGAATAAGCGGCTTTATGTTATACTTTGTACACGGGAAACCATAAAGCAAGGCGGCTTACCCTCTGTTTTCGGAGGGGCTGACCCTCCAAATGAAGAAAGGAGGGTTGCCAATGTATGTTACATATGCTGATCTTATTCAGCTTTTAATATTCATTGTTACCCTTGTAGGATTGTGCTATACAATCTTCAAGGGAAGAAAATAGCCGCCACTACCGCAAATAGTGACGGCCTAAATAATTAGGTAAACATTATTGAGGGTAGCCGCTTGCGGTTTCCCTTTCTCTATGTTCAATATAACACAATATAAAACCTTTTTCAATTACAAACAAAAAACACTAATCGCCTTCTAAAATTATATTCAATTACTCAAACAGCTTGTTTAATCATTTAACAAGTGCTATTATAAATACATCTTATCTAATGATATCAAATATGATATTATCTAAAACACTTCTTTATAGTCCAAGTCGAAATGAGTCAAATCGAAAAAAGATTGAAAAAATTTTTATAGGAAACCTATTCCAAATGATATCACCTTTGATGATGTCAGAGTTTTAGCCGAATATTTTGTATGTATTGTTGTAACTGTAGGAAACCACAGTCAAAAAATCGTACATAAAGAATCCGGAACAGTAATCCCTATTCCTATACATGGCAAAACAGTAAAAGAAGCCTATATAAAAGAGCTCAAATTGTTATTTGACTCTATAAAGTCGGAGGGTAACTATGAAGTATGAATTTAATGTTTTTCAGGCTGAAGCCAATGGTAATATTTATTGGGTCGCAAGAAGCAAAATTTTAAAAGGATGTATAGGGCAGGGTGAAACTGCAGAAGAAGCAATCCTCGAATTAAATCAAAATGAAAAAGAGTGGTTGCTTACAGCCAAACAGTTTAATATACCTATACCTATGCCTGAGATAAAAAAAGATATTGTATTCAGCGGAAAATTTTCTTTGAGAATGTCTCCTTTGGTTCATGAGGAGGCGTTCAATAATGCCAAAGAACTTGGTATAAGTCTGAACCAGTATATTAATGATTCAATAATTGAACATAATGCGAAGCACCATTCAAGGTTTTATTCAATACTTGATCAAAGCGATATTGAGATTTCTTTACATACTACAAAGATTATAGATATGGATAGTATCAAATATACATCTAACATTAAAGAGGAAATGTAATATGGACGGTATTGAAATTTCTGGTATAAAAACAAATCTAATTAAAGTTTTAAACGAAAGAGAGCAGAGCCCGGACAAATTACAAATATCCATTACCAGATCAGTAAAACCCAACGGCAACGATATACAACTTATAAATATAGTTTTATCCACACGAATAACAGCTGATGGAGAAGATGAAACAAATCGTAAATTTTTAATCGAACATACAATAACGGCAAATGCATCACTAAAAAATAAAACTGTCCTTTTAAATGACATTAATTCATATGTTCTAAAAGAACTCTATCCTTATATAAGAGCCCAAATATCAGGTGTTGCTGCTATCGCAGGAATAAACTTATACTCCTTTCCTCAAAGCATTGAAGAACTGGAGAAACTCTAATTCCAGTAATTTTGCTAATTTCTATATATAATGCAAAATCATGTCAGCGAAGACATTATAGGCAAGGAAAAGACCTGCCTTTAAGTCCATTTTATAGGCTTAAAGACAGGTCTTTTATCCATTTCACTTTATCACCAATAATCTTCTCTCAAAACTCCAAAATCACCTTCCGGCTTTTACTTCCTCAAACTCTCGCTCGATCTCAGCTGAAGGCGGAGCGGTAACAAGCGATACCGCCACGATGCATATTAATGAAAATATGAACGCCGGCAGCAGCTCGTAGATATCCCAAAGTCCGCCGAGCGGGCGGATAAGGAGATTCCAGATAAACACCATGCAGCCTCCGCCGATCATACCCGCGATCGCGCCGGCGCGGTTGATCCTCTTCCAGAAAAGGCTCAAGATCATCAGCGGCCCGAAGGTGGCGCCGAAGCCCGCCCAGGCAAAGCTTACAATGGTAAATATTACGCTGTTCTCATCAAGGGCGATGATTATCGCAACGGCGGTTACAGCCAGCAGCGTAAAGCGCGATACCCACATGATACGTCTGTCATCGGCATTTTTATGGAACAGTCCCTGGTATATATTTTTGGCAAATGCAGACGCCGCTATCAGCAGATATGAGTCTGAAGAACTGATGGTAGCTGCAAGTATTCCCGCCATCACAAGCCCGGCAAGCACCGGAGGCAGGAGCCTCGTGGCCAACAGAATGAAAATATTTTCCGCATCTGACTTGGTAGTAAGTACGTCCGGATAGAGCGAACGGCCCATAAGTCCGATAAATACCGCTATCGTCAGAGAGATAAGCACCCAGACGGTCGCGATGCGCCTTGAACGTGTAAGCTCGTCCTCGTGGCGTATGGCCATGAATCTTAAGAGCACCTGAGGCATTCCAAAATAGCCAAGTCCCCATGCGAGGGATGAAATTATGGTAAGCAGGCTGTAATCAGCGCGGTCCCCGAACTGAGGCACGCCGTTTACGATCTGCTGCACGCCGTCAGCCGTCACAGGCGTTGAAGTTCCGAAAAACTCCAAAAATCCCGGTATGGAGCCAACATTATCAAGCACTACTCCCGGACCTCCTGCGGCAACGGTTCCGGTAATAACGATCACGATAAGCGCAACTATCATGACCATTGCCTGCATGAAATCCGAAGCACTTTCAGCTAAGAAACCGCCTATGATAGTATAGACAAGCACGAAAAGGGCTCCGACTATCATCATTGGAACATAATCGAATCCGAACAGTGTTGAGAACAGCTTACCGCAGGTAACGAGACAGCTTGCCGCATAAACCGTAAAGAATATCAGTATGAATACAGCGGAAATAGTCATTACCGCCTTGCCTTCCTCGTGAAACCTGTTGGAGAAAAACTCCGGAAGGGTGATGGCGTTGCCTGCCTTCTCACTGTAACGGCGGAGCCTTTTTGAGGTTATGAGCCAGTTGATATAGGTACCGATGGCAAGGCCTATCGCTGTCCAGGAGGCATCTGCGACACCGCACCAGTATGCCACTCCCGGAAGTCCCATAAGCAGCCATCCGGACATGTCCGAAGCCTCCGCACTCATGGCGGTTACCCATGGTCCGAGCGAGCGCCCTCCAAGAAAATAATCCTCGGAGCTCTTGTTCGCTCTCTTTGCAAACATGACTCCTATAAAGATCACGACCGCCATATATACGATCATGGTGATCATGATCTGCATTGAATCCTGCATATATCCCTCCTGTTCCTGAATCATTCAGGTTATTGTCATAGATGCTATTATGTGGCATCAACGGGCATTAAATCAAGCTTATATTACAAATATTTTTCAGGCAAAGTAAATGTCGACATTATTATAATGTCTCGCTTAGAGCATCCTATGCATAATTCACAAATTTACACAATTAAAATCAGTCTAAATAAAAATCCTATCTCTGATAAAATATAAATAAATATATTTGAAATACCATTAAATGAATTCTGACGAAAGGAGAGCATGCCATGAAATATATCTGTACGATCTGCGGATATATCTATGATGAGGCAAAAGAGGGCAGGACTTTTAAGGGCCTCCCTGATTCATGGGTATGTCCTGTATGCGGAGCGGCAAAGAACGCATTCAAGGCTGATGAAAACAGTAAACCGCTATCCGGAGCGGAAGCTTCAGGCGCCGCGGCTGAAGCAGGATCAGACCTTGAAGCAGATAAGAAAAACACGGATAATGCATTTTCAGAAACAATGGCGCATGCCGGTAACGGAGCTGAAGAGGAATTTGACGAGGATATGAAAAAGCTCTCTGCGGGAGAGCTTGCAGCACTTTGCTCCAATCTTGCCAGAGGCTGCGAAAAACAGTATATGGCAAGGGAGGCCGCTCTCTTTAAGGAGATAGCCGATTACTTTTCCACGACTGCTCCGGCTGTGCCTGAGACTGACATAGAACATTTAGCTGCACTATTTAAAAAGGATCTTGAATCAGGATATCCTGAGCTTTTTAATGAGGCAGACAGTGCTTTGGACCGCGGCACCAAGCGTATATGCGTATGGGGAGAAAAGGTCACAAATATTCAGAGCACTCTGCTTGCAAGATGGGAAAGAGAAGGGGATGCCTTCCTTAAGAACGCGGAGGTCTGGGTATGCAGCGTCTGCGGATTTATATATGTAGGAAATACTCCTCCGGAGATATGCCCTGTATGCAAGGTCCCTTCATGGAAATTTGATAAGATCGAAAGGAGGTATCCGGCATGAAAAAGGCTGCATTCAGAAATCTAAGGCTTTGTACCAAGGACTGCCTGTGCCTGTATGTCTGTCCTACCGGAGCCACGGATACAGAGGACAGTATCATTGACGTATCAAAATGCATAGGCTGCGGGGACTGTGCTGCGGCATGCCCGAGCGGCGCCATATCCATGTTGTCCACGGAGCTTCCGCCGCAGCAAAAGAAAGCAGAAAATGTCATTTCTTACGCAAGAAAGCTTACGAAAAACAAGGCTGACGAAGAACAGATAGCGTCTGCCATATCCGGAATGGTCATAAATGACGGCATGTACCGCCTCATGACCGCGCTTGCAAAGTCAGCGCGCCTTGTTAATGAGGATATAATGAGGGAATCCGGCTACATGCTGCCGCAGAGTAAAAACACTAAAGAACTGCTTGAGGACCTTTTAAATGATCCTCCTGCAGCCGGCTTCCCGGTAGATGCGGCTAAGGAACTGCTGAGACTGATAAAATTTAATGAGTGACAAGTTGTTTCAAACCACAAAAATCCCATGGATCTTTCATCCATGGGATTTCGTTTCAGC
The DNA here is from genome assembly GCA_944381575.1 of uncultured Lachnospiraceae bacterium. Classification (GTDB taxonomy): domain Bacteria; phylum Bacillota; class Clostridia; order Lachnospirales; family Lachnospiraceae; genus Avilachnospira. The sequence goes on from CALWLS010000004.1 coordinate 126,934, forward strand.
CTTATTTTAAGCCGTTATATGCGGATAACAGGACTTGAACCTGCACGGTCTCCCACCAGAACCTAAATCTGGCGCGTCTGCCAATTCCGCCATATCCGCGTTTTATCCGGTGGGCATGCACTCGCATATAAGGGCGATCGCTTGAAGACAATCAGGCTTTTACTGCCCCAGCCCCATGCATCTTCCACACAACATAAGCAGGGCCAGCGGGATTCGAACCCTCGAATGCAGCAGTCAAAGTGCTGTGCCTTACCGCTTGGCTATGGCCCTGAGTCAGTTTGTAATTTTATCATAGTATAAGCTCTTTTGTAAAGCTCGGTAAAACCGACCTTGTAACCTTGAACTAAATCAAGGCTCTGAGCCGTTTTTCCTGTATATCTACATCTCTGGATTTATGACAAATTGATAGGAGCTTCCGTTCATTGCCTGAATCAGAAGCTCCCATCACTGGTTATCTGCCATTGGACTGTTCCCCTTTCAGTTTAGTAATGTGATCATTACGTTTCCGCCTTTCTCTTTGGCTTATCTGATAGATTTCATTGACTTGAAATATATCCGATAATGATCAGGTTCCATGGCTGCTATGTTGTTACGCTTAAGACCTTCCTTATGATTATCATCTGATATTATTGAAATAAGATAAAACCTTAAAGGATGCTTCAGATCTGATGTTTTCATATATCTGATAATGTATAATCCCATTACCGATATATTAATTCTCATCGGCCTCTACAGATCCCTTAATCTGGGATATCTGTAATTAAATGATGTATCTGTCATTTTAAATGCGCCTCGTGGCATTTGTCATATGAGCTTTTGATACATCTGATGCATCTTGAATAATTTATGATGTATGTTATACATCTTTCATTATCCTTTGCTTCTCCTGATGTATGTTATACATCTATTGAAGCTTTGCTGCATTTTTAAGATCCTTTTGCTTATCTCTCAATGTTTATCATCTGATAGATAAGGTGTTTCTTAAGTTGTCTTTATGATACCATATGCTAACATATATGACAATTAGCAAATGTATCAAAATAAAAACAAGATTGTTTGTCTAAAAATACAATTTGTGTATTACTGTCTCAGCTCAAACTTATATCCTATACCCCAGACCGTTCCAAGAGACCAGCCTTTTCCGTCAGGGAGCTTCTCCCTGAGACGCTTGATATGCACGTCCACGGTCCTTGTATCCCCGAGATAATCATATCCCCAGATATTATTTAAGAGCTGCTCCCTCGTAAATACCTGATTTGGAGACGAGGCAAGGAAATATAACAGCTCCAGCTCCTTTGGAGGCATATCTATCCTCTCGTCATTATATATTACCGTATAATCCGCAAGGCTGACCTTTAATCCCGGGTATTCGACGGTTCCCTGAGCGCTTCCGGAAGCATTTGTTTCCTTAGGGTGGGCGTTGTACCTGCGCAGCACTGCCTTGACCCTTGCCACCAGCTCCTTGGAATCAAAGGGCTTTATCATATAGTCGTCAGCACCGAGCTCCAGTCCGAGGACCTTATCAAAAACCTCTCCCTTGGCGCTCAGCATGATCACCGGAGTATCGGACTCGGATCTTATCTGCCTGCATACCTGGTATCCGTCGATGCCCGGCAGCATCAGATCCAGGAGTATGATGTCCGGCTTATAGGTCTTAAATACCTTTATCGCCTCTTCCCCGTCATTTACTATATGCGTATCGTAGCATTCCTTATTAAGATACAGGCTGATGAGCTCCGCTATGGACGGATCGTCATCAACTATCATGACCTTCTGCTTTTCTGCCATTACCTACCTCTTTAATAACCATGTCCTTAAGCGTTCTTGCGGCCTCTTCTATATCCTCCTGTCCGAATATGGCCGTTACCACTGCAACTCCGTCTATGCCGGTTCCACTAAGCATCCCCATGTTCGAGCCGTTAATGCCGCCGATCGCCACGACAGGGATGTCCACAGCCTCCGTGATGCTCTTAAGTGTGTCTATCGGAAGCTGCTTTACGGTCTTATGGGTCGTGGTAGGGAATACCGCGCCGCTTCCAAGGTAATCCGCGCCGCATTCCACGGCCCTTTTTGCCTCCTCCACGTTGTGGGCGGAAACTCCTATGATCTTATCAGGTCCCAGCAGCTCTCTTACTCTCCCGGCCTCCATATCTTCCTGTCCCACATGTACTCCGTCTGCATCCACCTTTATGGCTGCTTCTATATCGTCATCTATAACAAATGGCACGCCGTATTTTCTGCACAGCTCCCTTATGGGAAGCGCCTCCTTTATTATCTCCTCCGTGGTCCTGCCCTTTTCCCTGAGCTGTACGAAAGTGACGCCGCCCTTTAAGGCCTTTTCCACCTGGTCGGCTATGGTTTCCCCGTCCTTAAGCCATCTTCTGTCCGTCACTGCGTAAAGCAGCATGTCTTCCTTTTTAAGCTTCATATATTCCACCATTCATTTTATTCAAACATTATAAATGTCACTGCCTGATACCGGCTTATATTATATTATTTCATTTTTATATTTATGTAAATGCCGTAAAAGGAGAAAGGCCTCCGCGTTCTCTTGCAAGAAATCCCAAACTTATATATACTCGTGGTTATGGAAGAAAAAACTCTTAAAATACTTGAATACGATAAAATACTCGAGCGGCTGTCCACCTACGCTACCAGCGAGGCCGGCCGCGAATACTGCTTAAGGCTTACTCCGTCCTCCAATTTCAGGCATTTAAGCCTCTGGCAGAAAAACACCACTGATGCCTGTACAAGGATAAGACTTTCAGGACACAGCGTTTCCTTCAGGGGCCTTAAGGACATCCCTGACACGCTTAAGCGCATAGATATGGGAGCCTCCCTTTCCATACCGGAGCTGTTGGCCGTAAGCGCCGTGCTCACCGTCTCGGACAGGGTAAAGCGCTTTGATGCTTATGATGAGGGCGATGAGGATTCCCTTTCGGAAATGTTCGGGATGATCGATCCCTTAAATGATATTAACCGCAATCTGCAGCGCTGCATCATAGATGAGGAGACGATCGCGGACGATGCATCTCCCGGACTTTTCTCCATCCGGAAAAGGATGCAGAAGGCCGAGAGCGACATTCACGACACCATGGCCGCAAGGCTCAATTCAAGCAGGGAGTATCTTACCGATGCAGTCATAACTCTGAGGGACGGCCGCTACTGCCTTCCGGTAAAGGCGGAATACAAGTCCAAGGTCCCAGGCATAGTGCATGATACCTCCTCCACCGGCCTCACGCTGTTTATAGAGCCCATGGCCGTGGTAAATCTCAATAATGAGCTGCGCGAGCTCGCCGGTGAAGAGCTTAAGGAGATCGAAAGGATACTTTCAGAGCTGAGTTCAAGCCTCATGCCTTATACTGACACCATTGCCGATAATATCAAGCTTTTGAAAAAACTCGACATGATATTCGCAAAGGCTCTTTATTCCAATGATATCGATGGTACGGAGCCAAAATTCAGCCGGGATAAAAGCATAGACTTTAAGGAGGCAAGACATCCCCTTATAGATAAGGAAAAGGCAGTCCCTGTAAATGTCCGACTCGGCAGTGATTTCGGACTGCTCATCATTACCGGTCCCAACACCGGAGGAAAAACCGTTTCGTTAAAGACCGTCGGACTGCTTACGCTTATGGCGCAGTCAGGGCTTCATATCCCTGCTGCCGATGACTCTTTTGCCGGTATATATAAAAACGTATTTGCAGACATAGGCGATGAGCAGAGCATTGAACAGAGCCTCTCAACCTTTTCGTCCCACATGACCAATACCGTGCATATCCTTAATGAAGCGGATCCGGACTGTCTGTGTCTGTTTGATGAGCTTGGCTCCGGCACCGATCCGACGGAGGGTGCGGCACTTGGCATCGCCATACTTGACTTTCTCCACAACATGAAGGTCAATACCATGGCCACCACCCATTACGCCGAGCTCAAGATCTACGCTCTTGAAACGCCTGGTGTTGAGAACGCCTGCTGTGAGTTCGATGTGGAGACCCTTAAGCCTACCTATAAGCTGCTTATCGGAGTACCCGGCAGATCCAACGCTTTCGCCATATCTGAACGCCTCGGGCTTCCGCAGTACATAATAGACGAGGCCAGACGGCGCATAGATACGGAAAATGAGAGCTTTGAAACCGTCATCCGCCAGCTGAATGAAGACCGTATAGGAGCTGAAAAAGCAAGGGAAGACGCCGATAAGTACCGCCTGGAGTCCGAAAAGCTCAGGAACCGCCTTAAGGAGAGGGAGGAAAAGCTCGAAAAGAACCGTGACAAGATCATAAATGAGGCTAAGCAGGAAGCCCAGCGTATCCTTAAGGAAGCAAAGGAGACCGCGGACAGCGCCATCAGAAATATAAACCAGCTGAAATCCGTGGAGGATTACGCGAAGGCTGAAAAGGAAAGGGAAAGGCTCCGTAAGAACCTTAAGGATACCGCTTCTAAAGGAGGATTTGGAGAAAAAGGCCCTTCGCAGCCGGTATCCCCTAAAAAGATCAAGGTCGGCGACATGGTGAGAGTCATGCCTATGGGCGGCGTCACCGCTGAGGTAATGAGCCTTCCGGATAAGGATAATAACATTTCCGTCCGCATAGGCTTCATGCAGTCAAGGGTAAGCGTAAGGGATGTGGAATTTGCAGGTAATTCAAATGCCCAAGCTTCCAAGCCTAAGCAGCCTGCAAAAAGGAGCGGCAGCTACTCGCCTAAGGCCCTTACCGTAAGCCATGAGCTCAATCTTATCGGCATGACCACCGATGAGGCCAGACCGGTGCTTGAGAAATACCTTGACGACGCATACCTCGCCCATATGGATCAGGTACGCATAGTACACGGCCGAGGTACCGGTGCCCTCAAGAACATGGTGCATGAACGCCTGAAAAAGATCAAATATGTGGATTCCTTCCGTCTGGGGGTTTTCGGCGAGGGAGACACAGGAGTTACCATCGTTAAGTTTAAATAAGATAAACTAATTATATTTAAGAACACTAAAAAAGGCTTCATTTAAGAACGCTGAAAAAAGACTTCATAATAAAACCTGATATAAAAGAAGCAGGAGCCCGGCCTTAACTGTCTCTCACAAGGAGAGCACGTCGGCCATTCCACAATTTGGGTCCTGCTTCTTTTTATTTATACTTATTAATGCCTGTCCAGTTAATTATGTCTGTCCTGTCAATACTACCAGTCCGGCTCAAGACCGCCGGTATACCCTCTGCGGATCAAAGATCATAAAGCTCTGCCCTGCGGTTTTCGTAGGTATTTATCCTCGCCCTCAGCTCGTCCTGATAATCAGGATCGATGATGTCATAGACCAGGCCTTCTCTGTCCGATGCTCTCGCGGTGACTATTCCCGCCGGATCAACTATCGAGGACCTGCCGAAAAACTCAGGGCCGTACTGGTTTACTGCAAGCACATACTGCAGATTGGAGAGCGCCGCTCCCTTTATAAGTATATCCCAGGCGTCATGTCTCGGCGTATAAAACGCTGCCGGGACCACCAGGAGTTCAAGATCCTTCAGGCACAGGCTCCTCAGATATTCCGGGAATCTCAGCTCATAGCAGACCGCAACACCTATCCTTCCTATGTCAAGATCGAAAATTCCAATACCGTCGCCCCTGTCAAAGGTATCTGACTCTCTGCTGTCATATGCATCGAAAAGATGGGCCTTGCTGTAGCTTCCCACTGTCCTTCCGGCTCTGTCCATGATGAGGGCCGTATTATACAGCTTTCCTTCCTTTCTCATGGGAAATGTCCCGGTCACTATATTTACATTATACTTTTTGGCATATTCGGAAAAAGCCTCCTCAAATCTTTCGTAGGTGCCTTGTCCTGCCGTGAGCCTCTCTTCCTTTTCCGGAAATTCATAAAACATTTCCGGAAGGCATATCAGGTCTATTTTTTTGTATCTTAAAAATGCTTCGTCAATAAGCTCAAGCGCCCGTCTAAGATTGTCCTCCTTATCCGGAGTAACTCCTACCTGTATACCCAGTATGCCAAGCTTATCCTTCATTAGTCTCTCCGCTGCTTAAGGCCGCCGTATTTTTAGCCTGTTCCTCTATGGCGTTTTCACTTGAATTAAGTATGGTCATAAACTCTTCTCCGCTTATGGTCTCCTTTTCATAGAGGTACTTCACTATCTCATGCAGCTTCATGATATTGTCCTGAAGTATCTTATAGGCCTTTGCGTGCTGCGTCTTTACAAGCTCTATGACGGCGTCGTCCACGCGCTTCTGGGTCTCCTCCGAGCAGGCGATGGACATGTCTCCTCCAAGATATGCGTTATTCTGAGTCTGGAGCGCCACCATGTCGAACTCGTCGTTCATTCCGTACTGTGTATACATGGCTCTGGCGATCTTTGTAGCCTGCTCTATATCGTTGGAGGCTCCAGTGGTTATGGACTTAAATATAAGCTCCTCCGCCGCGCGTCCGCCGGTAAGGGTCGCTATCTTATTTTCAAGCTCCTCCTTATTCATAAGGTAATGGTTGCCCTCCTCGTCCACCTGCATGGTATAGCCAAGGGCTCCCGAGGTCCTCGGGATTATCGTTATCTTATGTACCGGAGCGGAATTGTTCTGCTTTGCCGCAACAAGGGCGTGTCCTACCTCATGGTAGGCTACTATGAGCTTTTCCTTATTGGTAAGGACCTTGTTTTTCTTTTTGTATCCGGCCATTACGACCTCGATGCTTTCCTCGAGATCCTGCTGCGTAACTCTTTCACGGCCGGCCTTTACCGCGCGGAGCGCAGCCTCGTTTATCATATTTGCAAGCTCCGCTCCGGAAGCTCCCGGGCAGGCCTTTGCGATATTTTCAAAATTGATGTTGCCGGCCATCTTTACATCCTTTGCATGTACCTTGAGGATGTCCACACGGCCCTGCATATCAGGCAGCTCTACCGGCACTCGCCTGTCAAAACGGCCCGGTCTTAAAAGAGCCGGATCAAGGGAATCAGGCTGGTTGGTGGCCGCAAGGATGATTATGCCCTTAGAGCCGTCAAAGCCGTCCATCTCCGTAAGCAGCTGGTTTAAGGTCTGCTCTCGCTCGTCATTTCCACCGAGCCCGTTGCCGTTTCGCTTCTTTCCTATGGCGTCTATCTCATCTATGAATATTATGCATGGCGCCTTGGCTGAGGCCTCCTTAAAAAGATCCCTTACCTTGGCCGCGCCCATGCCCACATACATCTCAACGAACTCTGAACCGGAGATACTGAAAAACGGCACGTCAGCCTCTCCTGCTACGGCCTTTGCAAGCAGTGTCTTACCGGTTCCCGGAGGGCCCACAAGCAGGGCTCCCTTAGGTATCTTGGCACCTATATCACTGTATTTCTTAGGATTATGCAGGAAGTCCACTATCTCTGCAAGCAGCTCCTTGGCCTCTTCCTCGCCTGCCACATCGGCAAACTTTACTCCTGTCTTATCCTTGTCATATACCTTGGCGTTGGCCTTTCCGAAGCCTCCCATTATGCCTCCCGGCCCCATGGTGCTCATCCTCTTTGAAAGCCTTGAGCCCAGCCAGATAAGCAGTATGAACGGGAAGAGGTTATATAAGAGCAGGAGCCATGGCGATATGGTGGTAGGTATCTCCTCATCCACTGAAGCTCCCGAATCTATGAACCTGTCGGCCTCCATTATGTCAAAGAGCCTTCCGGTCTCATATATCTTGTTTGTTTCTCCCGACTTTAAGGTATAGTTGATGGTATCTTCTGTCAGCTCTATCTTGTCCACGTTCCTGTTATCGAGCTCCGTCCTGAACTCGTCATAGGTAACATGCTCTATGCTGCTCTGCCTTATGGAGTTGGTGAAAAAAATATTGATCAGGACAAGTACCGCAAGGGCGATGATATAATATATCACCATCGGCTTCATTGGTCCGTGTCCCCTGTCAGGCCCCTTTCCGCCCGGTTTTTCGTATCTTTCTTTATCAGGATCGTTCTGATAATCGAAAATATTTCCTAAATTAGCCATTATGCTCCTTTTCTTTATGGATCCCTGTCTGTTTCATCATTCCGGATCCCTATGATCTGTACAGCCCGTCTGTTAGCAGACAGGCCTATTGACTGCTAACAGCAGTATAAACTTTTTAATCGTACTATTGCAAGCATTATCTCAATGTTTTACACATTATTCATACTTTTTAAATCTCCTGCTCCGCAAGGCTGATCCTCAATGCCCTTAAGGTCAAAGGCCGGGGTGTATTCCTCCTTTGCCGAGCTTTTTTCCTGCATAAATCCGTTCATGCCAAGTCTCAGGGCCTCGTCTACTACCTCATCATACTCAAAGCTGAATATCCTCCGGTTCATGTCATTAAAGGCATTGTCAGTCTTCACCTTATAGAAAGGAGTATACTGGCTCATGACGCTGATCAGGAAGTTATCAGTCCCGAGTTTTTCAAGCTCGTTTAATATCCTTATGGAGTCCCTTCGTTTTCCCGGCAGTACCATGTGCCTTATTATCGTGCCCTTTTTAAGTTTTCCGGATCCCGGGAAAAACTCCGGCTTTCCCGTCTGTCTTATCATTTCCCTTACTGCGGCAATGGCCGTATCAAAATAGCCCGGTGCCTTTGAAAGCCTTACTGAAAGCTCATCCGAGCAGTACTTGACGTCCGGAAGGTATATATCTACATAGCCCTCCAAAAGCTTCAGGGTCTCGATACTTTCATAGCCTCCGGAATTATATATCACCGGAATAATAAGCCTGTCCTTTACCATGTCCAGCGCATACAGCACCTCCGGCACGAACTGTGAGGCCGTAACGAGATCTATATTTTCCGCACCCTCCTCCTGAAGCCTCAAAAAAATATCCGCCAGGGCTTTAGCAGATATCTCCTTTCCATAGCCTTCGGAGCTGATCTCATGATTCTGGCAGAAAACGCATCTCAAGGTACAGCCTGAAAAAAACACGGCTCCGGAGCCGCCGGATCCTGCAAGTACCGGCTCCTCCCACATGTGTATGGCTGCCCTTGCCGCCTTTATCCTGGGCCCCGCCATGCAGAAGCCCGGCTTATCGTACCTGTCAGCATGGCATCTCCTTGCACACAGGCTGCAGTCACTGTATAGTTTTCTTATGGTTTCCTCATCCATAGTATGATCCGGCCCTCATCCTTCAAAATCCCTTATGAGCAGCAGCTTTCCCCTGGCCACGCTGATCTTTGCCACCTGTCCCTCAAGGACCTCATTGCTTACCCCAAGGTCGTTATGGGTCTGTACTATACTTGCGTTCCGCAGGGGATATTTTGCATTTTCAATATCTATCCCTTCAGCGGTTCCGGTGATATTGATCAGCGAAAAAAAAGGCAGGCTGTCGTCAATATACACAGGCTCCCTGTTTACGATGCTCATTTCCGAATAATCATCTACCATCAATGCCTTTGAGCCAAGCTCATCCAGCCTGTGCAGTATATACAGATTGCCGAGGGTATGGTCCATGCGTCTTCCGGTCATGCCGATAAGCAGAAAATCCTTAAACCCTCTTTCCACTGCGACGCTTACCGCATGCCCGGTATCGGTATCGTCCTTAACAGGGCAGAGCTCTATCACCTCATCGCCCTCAGTATCCCTGGCGGTGCCGCTTTCCTTATCTATCTCTATCCCGCCAAGCTGACCCCTGTCATAGGAATCGAAATCCCCTACGATAAGATCAGGCTTTGCCTTAAGACCTTCCCTGTGCTTTAATCCGCTGTCGCAGTATATGATAAAATCACCGGCCCTAAGATAGCTCCTGATCCTCCCATATTCATTTATCGGCGCTCCGCCTATTATTACGCATCTTGACATTTATGTGTCCCTGTTTTCCCTGTTCACTTCCGCGGCTTCCACGTTCCTTACTATATATATCGGCTTATCCTTTATCTCCCTGAACAGTATGGACATGTACTCTCCTATTATGCCGAGCAGCATAAACAGCACCGCCGACATAAAGCACAGCACGATGACTATGGTAGCATAGCCACTCGGGGCCCCTCCCCTTGTAAAAAAGGTATAAATGATAAGCGCCACTCCCATTATCCCCGCCGCAAAGCCTGCATATATGCCGAGCTTTAATGGCATGTCAGAAAAACAGATGATGGTATCCACTGAGAGCTTTAACAGTTTTTTCATGTTGTAATGGCTGCTGCCCGCCACGCGTTCAGCGGCCTCGTACTCTATCACCGTCTTGTTAAAGCCTATGTTCTGCACAAAGCCACGCATGAACCTTACCTTTTCACGGTAATTACATTTAAGCACCTCCGCGGCCTTATCGTTTATCGCAAAAAAGTCCGACGCCCCCGGTATGAGCTGCGTATCGGATATCTTATTTATAAACTTATAAAATAATCCGGAGGTAAGATTCTTAAGGCTTCCCGCCGATTCGTTTTTGGTGCGGGCCATGCTCACTATCTCAAAGCCTGCCTCAAACCTTTTTGCGATCTCAGGTATCAGCTCCGGCGGATGCTGCAGATCGGCGTCCATAAATATGAGTATGTTTCCCGAGGCATAGTCAAGGCCTGCCGTCATGGCAGCCTCGTGCCCGAAATTTTTGGAAAATGTCACTACGGTGACATGCTTCTGATCGGCACCTTTAAGCTCCTGAAGTACCCTTCCGCTTTCATCCGTGCTTCCGTCATTCACAAAGCATATCTCATAATCATAGGTGCATTTTAGGGCGGGGTATTTCCCCGCCCTCATGTCTTCCAATATTCTCTTTGTAGTATCGTAAAACTGCCTCAGGCCTTTTTCCTCATTGTAGACTGAGACTATAAGACTGATAAGTTCAGACATATATGCTTTCCCGCTGTTTTAAGTATAAATGTTTACGCACATATTTATACTATACTATTGTGATTTATCTATGTCTAACACTATTTTCCGTATTTATCCCTTTTCTATCAGCCTGCCGGCGTCCTTAAAAAAGCTCGCGATTATCATTATTATTATCACCGCCACCGGAAACGCCGCTATTATGGATACCGTCTGCAGATTGTTCATGCTGCTTTCGGAAAATACCAGCGCTATCGGAAGCATTATAAGTATGATGGCCCAGAACAGCTTCATTCCCGGGCCCGCCTCATAGTCGTCCGGCACCGCCCTGTAGGAGTAGGCCGAGGCTACCAGGGTTATGGAATCAAAGGATGTGGCATAGAAGGCTATCATCGAAACGATGAGCAGGACTATCACTATCTCCGGCGCCGGCAGCGTTTCAAGTATGGCCATTATCGTACCGTAGAGATCTGCATTTTCAGCATATATGCCCATAACATCCAGGATCCCGTGCATGTTAAGGCCGAGGGAGTAGTTTCCGAGTATTATGAATGACATAAACGTCGAGCCCATTCCAAATATATAGGCCCCGGTGATCACCTGTCTTACTGTACGGCCCCTGGATATGCTGCCCATGAAAAACGGTGACGCCACGCACCAGACCATCCAGTACGCCCAGTAAAATATCGTCCAGTTCTGAGGGAAATGTGAGGTCCTTAAGGCATCCGTCCAGGTACTTAAGCCTATAAAATTCTGGGCAAGGCTGCCTATGGCCGTTATTCCTGTTTCAATGATGTATCTGGTCTGGCCGCCTAAAAAGAGGACGTAGCAGAGCAGGGCAAAGAACACATACATGCATATATGGGCCAGATATTTTACGCCCTTCATGCCCTTTAATACTGTAAATGTATATACAAAGCAGGTTATGAGCAGTATCACTATGGTCAGCCACTTGGAATCATTTATACCGAAGAGCTCTGATATGGCCTTGCCCATAAGGGGCGTAGCCAGGGAAAAGGTTGTGGCGGTGCCGGCTATCAGGGCAAAAACAGCTATGATATCTATAAGCTTTCCCGGAGCCCTGTCCGTAAGCGCTCCCAAAAGCGGTCTGCAGGCCTCCGAGTATTTCTGCTTCCTGCAGCCTCTTACATGGAGCATGAAACCAAAGCTTGCCGCAAGGGCTGCGTAAAAGCTCCAGGGTATCGGCCCCCAGTGGAACAGAGGTATGGCGGAAGCCCAGTCCTGTATGCTGCCAAGCTCTGAAATGTGCGGCTCGTTGGCATAGAGCACCCACTCGCAGAGGGAATAGAAAAGTATGTCAGCGGCGAGCCCCGACGTGAACATCATCGAGCCCCAGCTGAAGAAACTGTACTTTGGCTTTTCGCCCTTTTTCCCAAGGACTATATCCCCGTATTTTGAAAACGCCATATAGAGGGACGTAAGGAATACTCCAAGTCCTATCACAAGATAATATGATCCGAGCTCGTCTCCCAGAAATCCCCTGACAACTCCAAGGACCCCTGTGGACTGCTCCGGCCTTATCACGAACATGATACAGAAAAACAGTATTATCACGAAGGGTACTATGGTTGTAAACGGATCTATGTTCTTAAAGCGTTTCATCGGCCGTTCCTTTCAAAAAAAGCTCTGCGGGTTTATGTTCATTTTGTGGTGTTGCTTCCAAAATTTTGAACATTCTACATGCAAAGCTTTTTTTTGTCAAGGATTAATATTTAATTTTATTATCCCGGTTCAGCCGTCCCAGCTCAGCCTGTGCAGCTCTCCTCTTTTTTCCATATGCTCAAAGCCATTCTGCCTTAAGGCTTCATAGAGGATTATGGCCGCGGAATTTGCAAGGTTCAGGGATCTTATCTCTCCCCACATGGGTATGCGTATGCATCTTTCCGGATGCTCAATGAGTATCTCCTCCGGGATGCCCCTGGACTCATTTCCAAGCATTATGTAATCCTCCGGCCCGAAGCTTACGTCCGTATAGCACTGCCTGGCCTTTGTCGTCGCATACCAGAGCCTTGCTTTTCCTGGCTTTCCTTCGTCCGTTACCTCCGGATGCTTAGACAAAAAATCCTCAAAATTTAGATACTCTGACAGCCTGATCTTATCCCAGTAGTCCATGCCCGCCCGTTTGATCTCCTTTTCAGTGATCCTGAAGGCGTAGGGCTTTATAAGATGCAGTCCTGTGTTGGTGGCCGCGCAGGTACGTCCTATGTTGCCGGTATTTAAGGCTATCCCCGGCTCATGCAGAACAATATTCATCCAAATACCTCTATCTCATCAGAATGCGAAGGCTTACGGTCTGCTTCCTTCGGAAGCTGCATATAATCCCCGTATATCTCGGTCAGGACCTCGTCATAATGCTCCGGAGCCATTAGCATGTGTCCCTCAAAGGGAAGCTCAAAGGCCTTCTCTATCCATTCCCTTTTTATCGTATCATGCAGATAATCCGGCTGATAATTGGAATAATAGAGATTTCTGGTAGTGCCGCCGTTATATCTCCTCGAGAGCCTGTCCTGATACTTAAATAAGAGCCTCATGTCAAAGGCACGTCCAAGCTTCGACAATACCCTCACCTTAAGCCTGTCAAGGCCCTTATATTTTGACAGGTCGAGGTTGTAGCGCTTTGGCATGGCAAGCCCGTATACAACCTTCTGCTTAAATCTCGTGATCCTGTCCTTAAACCTGCCGTCAGGTATATTGTCAAGGATAAAAATATCCACCCAGAGATGATTGAGTTTTCCCTCATAGTAGTCCATTTCCTCTGAGGCCGCATGTCTTTTGGAATCAAGGTAAATGATCCTCGGGGTAAAGTCGTAAAACGCCCTTCCTCCCCTGTATCCGTCAGGCAGTATCAGCCGCATGGAATCCGGAAGCTCCTTTCCGGCGGCTTTCCTAAATTTCTCATAATTATCCCTTGTCATGGCGATGTCCACATCGTCATCCCATGGGATAAAGCCCTTATGCCTCACGGCCCCCAAAAGCGTCCCGGCGTCAAGGAGATATCTTATGCCGTATTTCCTTGATATCCTGTCTACCTCAAGGAGTATTTTAAGGCTTGCCTCCTGGGCCTTTTTCAATTTTTGTGTGTCATATGCTTCAGCCATGATGTCAGAACTTCTTTACGGCTTCCTTTACCATTTCCGCCATATATGTAAGACGGTCCTCAGTCATTCCCGGATATACCCCTATCCAGAAGGTCCTCTCCGTTATGATATCCGTATTTTCAAGCTCCCCGGCCGTCCTGTAAACGCTGTCGTTTCCTCTCAGGCCGTCGAAGCATGGATGCTTTATGAGATTACCGGCAAACAGCAGCCTTGTCTGGACTCCGTGGGACTCAAGATGATCAAGCACTCTGGTCCTGTCGATGCCCTCCCTTAAGGTCATGCAGAAGCCGAACCAGCTCGGATCCGAATCCTTTTCCGCTTCCGGAAGTATTACCCTGTCCGAAACGCATTCAAGCTCTTCTTTAAGGAACTGCCAGTTATGCTTTCTTTTCTCTGTAAATTTAGGAAGCTTTTCAAGCTGCGCGCATCCCACTGCTGCCTGCATGTCCGTTATCCCGAGGTTATAGCCGAAGGTGCTGTATACATATTTGTGGTCATAGCCCTTAGGGAGCTCCCCGTACTGTCCGTCAAACCTGTGGCCGCAGCGGTTATCCTGGCCTGTCTTGCAGACACAGTCCCTGCCCCAGTCCCTTAAGCTCAGCATAAGCTTCTGGAGCACCGGGTCCTTTGTATAGACAGCGCCTCCCTCTCCCATGGTCATATGATGAGGCGGATAAAACGAGGAGGTTCCTATATCTCCCACCGAACCCGTCATTTTCCAGGCGCCGTCAATAAAATATCTGCTTCCCAGCGCGTCGCAGTTATCCTCTATAAGCCACAGCCTGTGTTTTCTGCAGAATTCCGAAACTGTCTTTAGGTCAAAGGGGTTGCCGAGGGTGTGGGCCACCATGACCGCCTTTGTCCTGTCTGACAGAGCATCCTCCAGCTTGGATGCGTTGATATTATATTCAGGTATCTTTACATCCACAAATACGGGAACGGCTCCGTAATTTAAGGCAGGGGTCACTGTGGTCGGAAAACCCGCCGCCACTGTTATTATCTCATCCCCGCGCTTTATTGCCCTTTCTCCGAGCTGCCCGCAGGTAAGGGCCATGAAGGCTAAAAGATTTGCTGAGGATCCGGAGCCCACGGCGTCTGCAAAAGGCACCCCTATATACCTGGCAAGTCCCTTTTCAAAGCTGTCCGTGTATCTTCCCATGGTGAGCCAGAACTCCAGCGCGCTGTCCGTAAGGTTCATCATTTCCCTGCGGTCATAGACCCTGCCTGCGTAAGGGATCCTGTTACCCCTTACATAAGGCTTATCCTTATCGGCATTATGGTATCTGTCACAGTATTCCCCAACTATATCAAGTATTTTCGATCTTGCTTCTTTCTCGTTAAGTCCGTCAAAAAAAACATCCATATCCATATAGCCCGCTTCTCCATCCATATCTTTCAAAGGTCAGCTTTTTAAGAGCGCACATAATCTATGACCTGTCTTATCAGCTCCTCGTTGGCATTTTCATTGCTTATGAGCCAGGCCTTTGTCCATGCGGTTATCGCATCCACCGCTCTTTCTATGCCCCATACCGGCTTCCATCCGAAAACTTCCTTTATTTTTGAATTATCAAGCTTTAACAGCCCCGCCTCGTGCGGTCCCTCCGAGCCTTCGGCCGCCTCAAGGCTTACTCCGTCCCCGTAAGAGCAGGCGAACATTTCCGCAAGCCTTCCCGTGGTGACAAGCCCTTCCGGATCAGGTCCCACATTGTACCAGCCTGAAACTCCCGGATCCTCTGCCTGTCTCATGGCTATCTCAAGGTATACGAACAACGGCTCCAGCACATGCTGGTAAGGCCTTATGCTGTAAGGATTCCTTATGGTGATCGGCACTCCGCTCACCGCTGCCCTTACGCAGTCCGGTATTATCCTGTCCTTTGAAAAATCACCGCCGCCGATCACATTGCCGGCCCTTGCAGTGGACACGCTGACTCCTGCATCCCTCAAAAATGAAGCCGCATAGCTGTGGGTCGCAAGCTCCGAACAGGATTTGGAATTGGCATAAGGATCGAACCCGTCTAACTTGTCCTCCTCCTTATAGGCGTAATCCGGCTTTTCCTCATTCAGATAGACCTTATCGGTAGTGACATTTAAAAATGATGAGCAGCATGGGTTCTGCCTTATGCACTCTAACAGATTAACCGTGCCCATGACATTTATCTCGTAGGTCTCCCTCGGTATCCTGTAGCCCTCCCTTACTATCGGCTGGGCCGCAAGATGCAGGACTATATCCGGCTCTACTCTTGTGTAAAAGGTCTGAAGCTCGTCAAAATCCCTTATATCGGCGATATGACTCTCCACTATGCCGCTGACTATATCCCTTACGCTGTCAAGTCTTATCTTGAGCTCAGTCTCGTTTCTTGATGACATTCCGGCACCGTAAAGTATATCGAACAGGCACGGGTCCGTGTCAGGCTTTAAGGAGTATCCATAGACCTTAGCCCCCATCATGCCGAGTATCACCGTAAGATAGCTTCCCTTAA
This sequence comes from uncultured Lachnospiraceae bacterium, assembly GCA_944381575.1. GTDB lineage: Bacteria > Bacillota > Clostridia > Lachnospirales > Lachnospiraceae > Avilachnospira. The sequence goes on from CALWLS010000004.1 coordinate 143,260, forward strand.
ATCCGGTATGTCCCGTCACAAGTACCTTTTTATCCCTGTAAAAACTGCTCAGCTTTTCAAAATCCGCCACTGTCCGCTCCTGTTCCCGGCGCTTAAACTGCCTGTATTTCAAAAAATGATCCTTATATCCGTTACCATACCTTCCACGGCGCGCTGCCCGAGGCCCAGAGCTTTTCAAGCTTCTCCTTTTCCCTCTGGGTATCCATGCACTGCCAGAAGCCGTCATGGTAAAATCCCGCAAGCTTCCCTTCGCTCGCAAGCCTGCCTAAAGGCTCCTTCTCCAGTACCGTTTCATCTGATTCAAGATAATCAAATATCTCCTTATTGAAGACCATGAAGCCGCCGTTTATAAGGGAGGCGTCGCAGTCCTCCTTCTCCCTGAAGGAGGTGATGACCCCTTTGTCGGAGACCTCAAGCACTCCCTTAAGCTCCGCTATGTTCACCATGGTCAGCGTTCCGACGCAGCCGCTTTCATTATGGAACTTTAAAAGCTTATCAAGATCCACGTTGCAGAGCCCGTCGCCGTAGGTAAGCATAAAGCTTTCGTCGCCGACATATCTCCTTATGCGCCTGATGCGGCCTCCCGTCATGGTATTGAGCCCCGTATCTATGACGCTGACCCTCCAGTTTTCAGAGTTGTTATTATGTATCTCCACTGCATTATTCGCAAGATCAAAGGTGACGTCCGAATTGTGAAGAAAATAATCCGCAAAATATTCCTTTATCATATACTGCTTATATCCGGCGCATATGATAAAATCCTTAAATCCGAAGGTTGAATAATACTTCATTATGTGCCAGAGTATCGGCTTTTCCCCTATCTCTATCATGGGCTTCGGCCTTAAATGGCTCTCCTCGCTTATGCGTGTGCCGAGGCCTCCGGCTAAAAGAACGACTTTCATGAATTCCTCCGTTTTATATCCTTACGGTCTTCCAAATACGTTTAGCTTATTATCTTTAAGTATCTTCAGGGCTTTCAGAAGAGTTTCGCTGTCCTTAGTCCATTCCAGCTCCTTTTTAAGCTCCTCAGGCCCGTACTGTTCATAGTTCCTTATGACCTCTGCCATATGGGCGTAATTAGCTTCCCTGTATGGCGCTTTCCCGATCTCCTGATACGTAGTATAGCAGTTTCCCGCAATAATTAAAACCACGGCAGCCGCGGCGAATGCCCTTATGGCCCTTTTTTCGGCATGTCCAAAGCCCTTTAACTCCCGCTTCTGCGTCCTGTAGAGTGCGAATATGAGTATCATGCCGATAAGACCTATCATAAACTGTCCCGCGTATCTTGAACTTAAGGCATAGGCGGTATCAAGGAATATCCACCTGCCTAAGGTCACGAGCATATGGTTTCCGAAACCGGATATGACAAGTATCGCCGGAAATACCGTGACCTCATAAAGACCGCTCCTTACGTAGGCGTAAAGCGCCGCCAGGTAGGAAAGGAACATTATCACGCCTATGACCGTTACCAGGGCCTCCGGAAGCGGCTCTCCGTTCCCAAAGAAATTCATTACCGTTTCCTGTCCTATTACCGCACCGGCAAAGGTATTGAAGAAAAACCTCGGTATATATGCAGGGTCCTCGGATATCACCTCTAAGATCCCCTTATCCGTGGCGCCGGAATGCTCCCATACGGCAAAATGCCTGCTGATGATATATAGAATAAGCGCAAGCGCCGTCATGAACAGTATGCCCTTATAGAGGCTTTTTTCCTTACCCCGGGTACTTCCTGCGGCACCGCCCATAAGTATTCCAAGAAGGCTCATAAATATCATGGTGACGGCATATGAGGCTATATATTCTCCCGCGATCAGAAGTAAGAGCACCGGCATCAGGAAAAGCATAAGCTCCTCCTTCGAACCTGTCTCCCCTCTCCACAGCCTGTCCATGAGATAGTAATTTATAAAAAACAGCCCGAAGCTGACCACATGGGCCCAGGCGGTCCCGTTCAGCAGTATTTCCCATTTGTTTAATGAGAAAAGAACTATAAATATCACGGCCTGCCAGCCATAACCCACTTTATACTTATAGGAATAAAGCGCCAGCACTATGGCCATAAGGCCTATGCCTCCTATGGCCAGCAGCCTGTCAAAGGTGACGGAAAAACCGAAGGAGCTGTAATTTATGAATCTTGCTAAAAATGTCGCAGGTATCCTTGTAAGTATATCCGGTACCAGCAGCCTCTTTATATCGTCCACATCCGGAAGATACTCGGCTATAAGCCTTATATAGTCTGTATATACGACGTCATACCCTGCAGATCTGACGTACCACAGGAGGAATATAAGCCCTGAGACAGGCATCAGTATATATGAGAGCTTACGTAATATATCCTTATTATTCATATCCCTTTATCCGCTTATCTACTTAAGATCCTCCGTGATATCCCTGTAGGCATTTTCCTCAGGGACCTCTATCAGCACCAGGGCATGGCCGTCCCTGACCTCCTCCGCCGGTACATCCGTTATGCTTTCTATAAATATCACATCCGTTCCCTCTGCCTTTTTTTCAGGGTCATAAGGCTTAAAGAAGGTATCGGCGTAAAATTCGCTCATCCCGTAGGTATTGCCTATTATATAGATGTCCTTGCCGAACACGCCTTTTGTACCGTATTTTTCTATCGTTTCCTCCGCCAGCGAATTCATCCTCAGCTGATCCGGCCAGAAATACAGCCTGTCGAAATATCCCCTGTAAAATATATTTGTCCCAGTGGAAAGTATCCCGTAGAGCAGGAACATTATGACGGCAGCCGCCACGACAGCGGTTCCCGCCGCTGAAGTTCCTTTTTCCTTAAGATAAAGCTCTGCGGCAGCCTTTACCGCACCGAGCATATACGACGCGAACAGCAGCGCTGCGGCGTAGGAGACATATATCCACCTCATCTCGACCCTGATGGTCACCGATGAACAGCCTATGCATAAGGCGATAAATGAGATAAACATGAGGACTGCCGAAACATTATCCCAAAGCAGCTTCCCGCAGTCTAAAACCAGATCCTTTTTCCTTACCGTATTTACCGCCTCGACTATCACAGACAGGGCAAAGAAAATGCATAAGAGCCCTATAAACAGTACTCCGTATTTTACTGCCCGTTTTATCTGCCATGGGGTATCCACCCACTCCAGCCCGTTCAGATATTCCGGTCCGGCGTTGACGCCGAATATATACAGCACCTGATCTATACAGAAGCTTATTGCCTGACCGATATTAAATGTATCGGTGACCTCGGTGCCTCCCGTTCCCGCCGGAAGAGCCGTGCCTATGGCAAAGGTCCTTATGGCCACGATCAGCATGAGTACGACTGCCGGCATTATCCATTTCAGCAGTATCTCCCTTTGCCTTATGTATCCGTACCTGCTGCCCTCCTCTACCCATCTGACCTTTATTATCAGGGCAAGATAAAAGAGCGGAAACAGGCAGAGATACCTTTCATGTACGAAAACTATGAGAAAATACATAAGGAGGGCACTGTAAAATCCCTTTTCGCAGGCTCCGTTCCGCGAATACATGAACAGCCTGTAAAAAACATACAGAGCCATCATCAGTCCCATGGTCTCCATAAGCCCCAGCGCCTGGCCTATCTGATAATAGGAAAACCGGCTCGCAAGATAACAGATCGCCGATATAAGGCCGGCCGCATATCCCGTAAGTCCGTCCTTTGCAATTCTTTTCGCCATGTAAAATATCTCCATGGCGGCGAATATATTTATAACGACATTAAAGGCCGCGAACCTGTCCACATGGGTCCCTATTATGGCCATCTGCAGATAGGTGGCCAGCCAGTACACGGGCCTGAATCTTGTGGAGGTGCCTATGGGAAAGGCGAACTCCAGAAGCCCCTGCTCTCCATAGCAGGACCACATATAGAGATCGTCCATGTACAGGCCCTTTATCACTATATCCCTGTTGACCCAGAAGGCAAAGGCTGAAATCAGTATCAGCGCGGCGAGCTGCATAATGCAGGTCCTTATGCCGGGAAAATGCATTGAATTTTTATTGTTTTCCATTTTCATTAAACAGTCCTGACCTTACGTTATACCCTCAAGATAAGAAAGCTGATCTTCGGTCCTGAGCCTTCTTTCCTCTCCCATATCGATCTCCCAGCTTACTTTGGCCCTTTCCTTATCTATCCTGCAGAACAGCATAGTTGATGATCCCGGAGAAAGCACCACGTCCTCGAAGCATCCGTCCTCAAGCAGATACTTAAAAAGCACTCCGGCCCTCTCGTGTCTCGGATCGGAGGAGTCCTTAAGAAAATCAAGATCGGCGTATATATAATCTATATCCGCAAAGCTCAGATACTCCTTGAATATATCTAACTTGGTATCCGTGAGATAGACATTTCCGCCCGAGCCGTCTATATCCACCCAGCTTTCGACCCTTCCAATAAGATTATAGCACTCCGGCTCATAGGCAAACGCCACCACCCTGGTATGCTTATCCCATCCGAGAGGGTTGATGATGCCGTCTATCACCGCATGATTATAATATCCTCTGTTCAGTGGATCCGCAGGAGTAAAGCCGCAGGCTCCGTTCCATCCGGTAAAGGCGGTAAAATATACCATGGCGGCGCTTAAAAACACCGCTCCGAAGGCTCCTCCGGCGCGTTTTTCTTTCTTTCCCTCATGAATGTCTGCCTGGACTGATATAACGGAAATGGTCCCCGTTATGATCGCGGCCGCATACCACAGCCCGAAATAATTTCCGTCCACCTGATACAAAAGCCAGAGGCTTATGAAAGAAAGCACCGACACCGCAAATAATTCGGCATATAAAAACCTTACGGCCGTCACGCTGCCGTCGACCTCCGCCTCGGTCTGCCCGCTGCCCTTTATCTCATCAAATTTGAGCATCTCCTCTGCGCCTCTTACTGTTTTCTTAAACAGTATCACGGCGGTAACGAGCAGTACAAAAAACACAAGACCGCCCCAGGCCATTATGACATGCTCCATATCCTCTCCCGAAGGACACAGGAAAAACTGAAGCACGCGCCTGATATAAGCCTCTATCCTGTCGGCCGTTATCCCGGCCGCAGTGCTGTCAAAGGCCTGCTGCTCTCTGAAGGGATATTTCAGCTCAAATCCAAGCCTCGAAAGCATCCCGGTAAAGATACTCGTCACCGGAAGCCCCGTTATGAGAAATGTCCTAAGGGTCATTATCCCAGTGTATATCACCGCCGGAATAAGTGCTCTCAACCCCTTAAGGTCAAGGCTTATGCCTATCCTTCTGACTGCAAGAAAGGCCAGCGCCGTAAGCCCCGCTGCCGATGAAAATATCATGGATGTTGGTTTAAACGAAAAGCTTAATATCAGGGCTCCTATGCCTATGCCGGTAAGGGAACCGTCCTTTTTCTTAAGATACAGGACTACCGAAAGTATAAATGCCAGCTGGCAGAACAGGGTTATCAGGTCGCTCTTTGCCGTTACGGACATGTTCGTTATGCCCGGTATAAGAGCTGCCGACGCCATGGCAAAGGACGACGCCCTGTCGCCTCTTATTCCCGTGACCGCTCTCACGATCTCCCCGATTATGAGCAGTACAGCAATAAGCATCCAGATATTAAAGCAAAGGACATAGCCGTAGGTCTCAGCGCTTATAAGTTTTAAGGGAAGCGTCAGAACCTCATAGCCTTTTGGATATGTGTAAACTGTATTGACAAGCCCAATGCTCCTGAAAAAGCCGGCTATCCCGTCATCGGAAAGCAAAACGTCCGATCTCAGGCCGTATCTCAGGGAATCATAATCCACTGCAACATTCATCCTGCATACCTGGATGAGGATCATCAGGATAATAAGCACTCCGTAGGGCCGTAAGTTCCTTTTGGCAAGCGTCCCGATCCTCACGGCAAAATAGCCTGCCGGCCTTAAAAATGCCCTGATGCTTAAGGAATAGAAGGCACAGGCCGTACCGCATATGATAAAAAGCCACAGCCCGGAAACAAGAAAAGGCAGCAGCGCCCTGTGCAGATAGGTAAATCCCAGGAACACCGCTCCCCATATGAGCTTAAGCAGCTTATCCGACTCTGTCTTAAATGCGGGTATGCCAAGCAGAAGCAGCATAGCTGCCATCTCATACTGCATGCTGACATTCCTGTCACTTAATAAAAGCTCGATAAACTCCACTTGAACCTCAGTTTTCTCTTTAGATCATCCATTTTCCGGCCATCAGCCGTAGGCCTTTGATGAAAACCCGTATAATTTCATTATAAGAGCCGCAAAATGCTTCGGCCATATCCTTAAAAACACCCCGTATTCTTCCTTTATCCTGTTATTGTTTTTAATATTTTTCTCTGTTGCCGAAGCGGGATGGACCCTGTAGCACATAAGCTCTTTTTCTATGCATATAAATCTTCCGGGCAGCGATGACAGCCTAAGTAAAGTCAGCCAGTCTATCACAAAATCCGCGTCGTCCCTAAACAGCGGCTGTCCCGTAAGTCTTATGTTATAGGTGCAGCTCGGACAGCAAATGGCGTTCCCAAACATCAGAGCCGATCTTTTTATAAAACTCCTGTCTGCAAGTCCCTTAAGCCTTAACAAAAGCCTTAGCACTCTTTTTATACGCTCCGACAGCCACGATATTTCACGTCCGTCCTTATCTATCGTACAGCTTCCGGAGGTAAATAATATCATGTCCGGATATTTTTCTCCCGCCCTCATAAGCTCCCTTACGTAGTCTCTCCTGTATACGTCATCCTGATGAGCCACCGTCACAAGCTCAGCCTTCCTTGCGTATACGGCCGTATCCACCGCAAAGTTCCAGTCGTCCTTTAAGGAGCTTTCTCCGTTTCTTATATAGACGTCCAAGCCATACTTTTTGGAGATACTGTCTATAAGCTCATTCGGCGTAGACGTACATATGATGATATCCGAAGGCTCTGACTGGTTTATAAGAGAGCTTACGCAGCTTTCCAGATAAGGGCTTTCCTTATAAGCGCATATGGCAAATGTGTGTTTCATATATTTCTTTTAGAAAAATGTTTCTTCCAGCATAAGACACAGAGCGTGGTAGACCGGAAGATGAAGCTCCTGTATCTTAAAGGTCTCGTTTTCAGGCACTATTATTGCGCAGTCCGAGACCTCCTTAAGCCTTCCGCCATCCTTTCCGGTAAGTCCTATGGTCCGCATCCCCACGGCCCTCGCAGTGATGGCTGCGTCCAGCACGTTCCTGCTGTTTCCGGAGGTGCTTATGCCAAGGAAGACATCACCCTTCCTTCCGTATCCGAATACCTGCTGGGCAAATATGCTGCCGCCCTCCACATCGTTGGTATAAGCGGTGCTCAAGGCCTCGTGTCCCGTTATGGCTATCGCCGGAAGCGCGCCCTCAAGCTTATCCGCAAGGCGCCTGCCGTCATCTCCGGCGGTTTCAATAAGCTTAAGCTTAAGCTCTTCATCCACCGGCCTTTTTTTGACAAAGCTCTTCATAAGCTCTCCGACGATATGCTCACTGTCCGCCGCCGAACCGCCGTTGCCGCCGATAAGGAGCTTGCCGCCGTTTGAAAAACAGTCTGAAAGGATACCATACGCCTTAGCAATGTCATCCCTTTCCCTTAAAAGAACCGGATACCGGCTCATCAGCTCATCAAGGATCTTTTCTACTGAAGCCTTCATAATCCACACTCCGACCTGAACGATTTATACAAACTTGCTTACATTTACAAAAAGCCTTCCTTTGCGCGAGCTGCCGCTCACGCCTGAGTAAATGAATTTACCCATCCCTCTCACGGAGACCCTGTCTCCCTCTTTCAGCGCCTTACCCTGGGACACGCCCTCCCTGCCGCTTATAAATACCTTTTCATTATCTATAAGGGCAGCGGCCTTCTGCCTGGAAATGTTAAATACAGCGGCTATCACCGCATCCGTCCTCTCCGACGCGACATTTACCTTAAGCTCCTCCAAAGCCGGAGCAGGGATTTCAGCCCCCTCCTCCATGATAAAGCAGTTTACGGAGGTGTGCCTTATCCTCGTAAGCTCACTGATCACTACTTCGGATATGCTTTTTAAACAGAATATACAGCCCGTGCCCTCTTTATGGTCGATCATGATATCTCCTATGCATGACCTTTCAATGCCGAGGTTCATGAGCGCTCCAAGATAATCCCTGTGGTTAAGCTCCTCGGAAAATTTCCTGTTTAACGGCCTTACCGATACTGCCGCTATCGTTTCACGTCTCGCTAAGCTTAAGTCCATGTAATCCGGAAGGAACATGGCCACCGCCCTATCCGCATCCTCATAGCCTCCGTCAAGATAGTTTTCCGGATTAAGGAAGTCAGGCTTCAGGCGGTAATATATCATCTGCTCGGAGAGACTTAAAAAGCCAACCGATTTAAAAATATTTTTAGTATAGGAATCCCTGTCGGCGTCTGCAAGCTCCGCTTTTATAACAGCTGCTTCTTCCATCAGGCGTTACCCTTTTTGATCATAAAATCCTCCTCTACCACTGACCAGGCAGAGTCAAGGCTGTAATGTTTCTTTATGAAGCCGGCAGTATCTAAGGACATTTTCTTAAGCAGCGCCGTATTCTTGTAAGTATCAATAACAGCCTTTGCAAAGCTTTTCGCGACTTCATCCGAGCGTTCGTATATCCTGTCAGGATCTCTGTCGGTTATGATCATTGCCTTTTCAGCCTCCGGTATGCCTTCGCTTCCCACTGAGGTAGTGACAACGACCGCATGGTTATAGAGAGCCTCGACTATCTTGCCCTTTACCCCGGCGCCGTAACGCAGCGGCACCGCGACTACGCGGGTGGTATCATAAAGCTCCTTAAGTCTTTCATCGGAAACAAATCCAAGGACCTCGACTCCGTTATCGGGAGTACTTAAGGAGAGTATATCCTCATCCGCGCCTGAACCGGCAACAAGGAACTTCACCTCCGGCAGAGCCCTCCTTATCTCAGGGAATATGTCTTTAACGAACCATTTTACGGCGTCGGCGTTAGGCGGATGCTTAAAGCCTCCGACAAACAATATATCCTTTCGCCTTTCATAGTCCGTAATGGACTCCTCAGGATCCTCAAACTCATCCCAGAGATAAGCAGTAATGGCCTTTGCCGGTATTTCCGGATGTATTTTGTGTATGGCATCGATCTCCGTTTCCGAGGGATAATACACCATGTCGGCTTCCTGCATGACGGAAAACTCCACGCTCTTCCAGTAGTTTGATTCCCTGAGCTTATCCACATCTCCCGTAAGCTCATATTCCCTGGCGAGCCTCATGAAATGCAGGTCATGGCCGTAAAAAATACACTTTATGTCCGTCTCCTTTTTCAGGAAATCAATATATTTTACCGCGATATGCGGCCTGTTAAGATAGCATACATCGATATGCCTGCTGTTTTTCTTAAGCCATTCCAGTATATTGTTCTCATACCAGACTCCGTAAAGTATCTCTACTCCCATCTGCCTTAAGGCCGATGAATAAGGCTCCTCATTAAGGAAATTATCACCGATGAATTTGACATTGAAGCCCTTTTTAAGGAACATCCTTATATACTGGTATGTCGTCCTTGAACCTGCGTCCCTGTCCCATGTAGGGATGTAATGATCCACGATCACTACGCAAGGCTTTCTGCGGCTTCTGTCCCTTGCAGTAAACGGATCCGGGTTGCCGTTATTTTCTTCCTGAAATTTGAGCTCTTCCTTCCACTTTTCCCTGAATTTTTCAGCATTCACGACCTGATAACGCTTAAGCCCTGTGCCGGACACATCCGTACCGTTGGATATTCCCTCAAAATGCGTTACCACGGATTCAGGCTGCAGGACCACTCTCTTTCCGCGCTTCCTTACCTCAAAGGCCAGATCCGAATCCTCACAGTAAGCCGGGGCAAATCTCTCGTCAAAGCCCCCTATCTCCCGCCAGAGCTCCTTCGAGAGCATTATGGCAGCGCCGGATATATAGTCCACGTCCTTGACATAGTTATATTCCGGCTTATCCGGATCGTCCAGTCTTCCGTAATTCCAGCCCGAAGCGTCAGACCATATGATGCCGCCTGCTTCCTGAAGCCTTCCGTCAGGATAGACAAGCTTTGAACCCACCATGCCTATACTGTCGTCAGATGCTATCAGGCTCACAAGTGATGAAAGCCAGTTTTTATGCACCTTTGTATCGTTGTTGAGAAAAAATATATACCTGCCTCTGGCCTTTGCCGCCGCCTGGTTGCAGTTTTTGAGAAAGCCCATATTGGAGGTGTTCCTGCTTATGACAAGTCCCCTTATGTACTTTCCTATGTCCTTCGTGGCGTCCGTGGAAACATCATCGGCCAGTATGATCTCATAAGGCGTCGTCGCCATATCGGTGTTTTCTATTATCGATCTTATGCAGGCATAGGTATAGCCCACCTGATTGTACGCCGGTATCACTATTGACACGAGGGGCGTCCCGCAATGGGGCACCGTAAGTATGCCGCCCTCGTGGAATTCCCCGCCTATCTCAAGGTCGCCTGAAATAAAGAGCCTTCCTTCACCGCTTGTCAGCATGCGTACCGCAGCTGCCGGATGCTTTACCGTATCCTTTGCGTAGTGGATGAGCACCCTCTTTTTTGAATCCGCCGGCGCCCATTCGTCAAGACGGGCTATAAGCCTTCTTTTTACCTTTGATAAAATGCTCTGGTTTTTGCTTAATACCTGATTTTCAGCCTTCAGCGCCTCTATCTCGTTTTCCCTCATCTTATTGATGAGTTCTATATTCCTGATATGGTTCTGGCTGAGTCTTTCTACTTCCCGCTCCTTACGGAGGGCAGCCTTATGTTCCTTTATCTCGCTCTTTAAGAGTTCTATCTCCTCAAGGCTCTCCTTAAGCCTGTCGAGGCGTTCCCTGATATCGTAGGCGTAGGTCTGAGGTTTTATGAATCTTTCCTCAAGCTCCTTATAGGCTCCCCTTACCCTGTTCTGGAAATCAAGCTCTGTTTCAGCATATCTTTTGGCCTGCTCCCCGGTTATGCCAAATCCCTCAAGAAAATCCTCAAGTCCTCCGTAGGCCTTAAGCTCCCCGGAATAAGCCTCATACCAGTATCTGAGCATGCGGTATCTTATGTACTGCCTGTCAAGAGGCTCATCCGTTACCCATTCATAATCAATGAGCACATATCCGTCATCACATAAGAGGACATTTTCAAAAAGCGAATCCATGTTGTGGCAGCACGCGCCCTCGTCCCCGAGTATCAGACTGATATATTCATTCATCATGTCATGAGGCGCAAGGCCTCCCTTTATGTTCTCGGCAAGTATCTTTCCAAGATCCCTGCCTGATACAAATTCAAATTCAGCGCAGCTTAAGCCCTGCCGGTTTTTCCCGATGGAGGCCGGGAGTACCCTTATCCTCCCTGCAAGGTCCTTATTAAGGATGTCCTCCCGCTTTTTAAAATCCTCAATGTGCCTGCAGCCCCTTAAGTCAAGGGCTGTTTTAAGCACGCGTTTTTTTCCTCCGCTTATGAATATCTCCGTTTTAAGGGCGTACTCCGGAGCCCTCATGCGGTTATATTTGGCATATACGGGCATAAGCTCCGTATTTGCTCCGATTACGTTTTCTGAAGCCTTTGAAAGCACGAATACATATGAAGGAGCGAAGTCCTTAAATGCTCCTGCTCCCACAAGGCCCGCATATATGGCCTCATCGCTGCAAAGCACGTATCTGCTTTCGGAATAGCTTTCATTTATACCCCGGAAATCTCCTTTTCCGGGCATATATCCGTCAGAAAATATATTTCTTGCATATGACGCATTGTTTAAAGGGTAATATGTCCTAAGCAGCCTTAAGCCGTTTTTATCGGCGAGACTTATGATCTCCTCCGCCGTAACATAGGTCCTGCCTGCTTCCCTTTCTGCTCCCGTCATGTATCTTAAGGCGTTTTCATTATCGGCAATGACAGTTATCCATCCGCCGTCCTTAAGAGCCTCTGCCGCTGTCTTGATGGCTTCACCCGGATCCTTAAGATCATTTCCCGTATCAAGCAGAGAGATTATGACCACATCATACTGCCTGCCTGGGGAAGCTTCGGCAAAGCTTATGTTTTTATGCCCGAAAAGCCCGGCCCTTGCCTTTATAAAATCCCGTCTTTCCCCGTTATCTTCAAGGATATCGAAGCTTTTCACCCTGTCCGCAATGCCGGTGTATACGCCGTAAAGCGCTCCGATCTCCAGCACGTCCATATCCCTGTTCCATGGAAGATATTCAATGGCATTTATCCTTTCCGGGCTCAGGGCATAAAACCAGCTTTCGTCAGGAGCATTTTCAAGCATGGCTATCTTAACAGCGTCCCCGTAAATATGAGTATCAGGCGCAGCGTTTTCAGCCGCCCCGCCTGATGCCGCATTTATCTTAAATTGTACTGTCAGTTCCTTATAAGCGTCTCTCATCATTTCTTCCTGACATCCACGACCGAATTCATGTCATATACTCCGACCGTGTTTTTATTCGAGATAACCGTAAAATTCAGGATATCGTAGAGCCTGTGATATACCACTAACTCGCCCTGTTCAAATCCGGTACAGCTCATGCTGAGAAGATATTCCCCGCCCTGCAGATCCATTCTCTGGCTGAAGGCCACCTCATACTCGTCGCCTGCATCCGCACTGTCCACCTTGGCGTTTTCAAACATGGTATTGGTCCCGGTAAGATCGTTTCCCTTTTTGTCCCTGAAGGTGTATGTAAATATCGGGGCCTCCACATGACCCTTAAAACGTATCCTCTCCTTTATGGTAAAGGTCTCTCCCTTAAGCACGAGGTTGGTGAGGCGGCCGTCTTTATCCAGAACGCCGAAATCATATATCTCCGCCCTGCCGTTTCCATATTCATTGACGGAGGGATTTACCGTCATGGAATCCCTCATAAGCTCTCCGGAATGCTCCCTGATATTGCCTGCGGAGCTCCCAGCTTCCTTTGCGGCGGCACCGGAGCCTTCACCCTCAGGCTTCCCGGCCCCCGATAAGGCGCCAGCCGTGTTGGATCTTTCTCTTTCTGAGATCATTTCCGTAAGCTGATCGTACTGGCCCGCAAGGATCTTTTTGTAGAGATCCACCATTTCTCCCGGCTTTCCCTCAGCGACCTTGGTTCCATTATTAAGGAGTACGGTCCTGTCACAGTATTTGAGCACCGAGCTCATGTCATGGGTCACCATCAGTATGGTGGTCCCGCCGGCTCTCAGCTCATCCATGCGCCTGTAGCATTTTGCCTGGAAGAAAATGTCCCCTACCGACAGGGCCTCGTCAACTATGAGTATCTCCGGATCGACATTTATTGCCAGAGCGAAGGCCAGCCTTACGAACATTCCCGAGGAATATGATTTCACCGGCTGATAGACAAAATCCCCTATATCGGCAAATTCCAGTATCTCTGGCAGCTTTTTATCCATATCCGCCCTGGAGTATCCCATCATTGTGCCGTTCATATAGACATTCTCTATGCCGGTATACTCCATATTGAATCCGGCCCCCAGCTCCAGCAGGGCCGATATCCTTCCGTTTACCGCCACCTCTCCGCCGCTTGGCGTAAGGACCCCGGTAATGATCTTAAGGATAGTGGACTTGCCTGATCCGTTGGTGCCTATTATACCTACGGACTCACCCTTTCCGACGTCAAAGGAAACGCCTTTGAGCGCATAGAAATCCTTATGATAGTTTTTCCTTGTAAGGCTTAAGGATTCCTTCAGCCTGTCGGAGGGCCTGTCATAAAGCCTGTATATTTTTGTTACATCCTTTACTCGGATAGCATTTTCCATCTGCTTCAAAAATTTATGCCGCGTCACGCTTCGGATGAAAACATATCAAGCCCCAAGCTAAAGGCGCGGCAATATACCATATTACAATGTTGAAATGAATTTCTCGAGCCTGTCCATGGACTTTTCGAGGCTCTTTAAGGAATACGCGTAGGAAATACGTAAAAATCCCTCTCCGGAACGTCCGAAGGCGTTACCCGGAACTACTGCCAGCTTCTGCTCATTAAGCAGTCTCTCGGCAAACTGGTCTGAGCTCATGCCGAACTTCTTGATACATGGGAATAAATAGAATGCTCCCATCGCATTGAAGCATGGTATGCCCATCTCGGCAAATCTCTTTAAGAGGTACTTCCTCCTCATGTTATACTCGTTCTTCATATACTGTACGTCATCTTCGCCGTTCCTTAAGGCTTCGATGGCAGCATACTGCGAGATCGTAGGCGAGCACATGATGGCGAACTGGTGTACCTTCATCATCTGTTTGATGACCCTTGAAGGACCAAGGGCATATCCGAGCCTCCATCCCGTCATGGCGAAGGCCTTTGAGAAACCATTAACTATAATGGTCCTCTCAGCCATTCCCGGCAGGGAAGCTATGGAAACAAACGGCTTTTCCGTATAGCTTAAGGCCGAATATATCTCATCTGAAAGAACGAAAAGATCGTGGTCTATTATGACCTTCGCTATCTTTTCAAGATCCTCCTTTTCCATTATGGCACCGGTAGGATTGTTCGGATAGGTAAGGAGCACGAGCTTTGTCTTTGGCGTTATCGCAGCCTCTAACTCATCAGGGGTAAGCCTGAATTCATTTTCAGCCTTCAGATCTATCGTTACCGGAACTGCTCCCGCAAGAATGGCGCACGGCTTATACGAAACGAAGCAAGGCTCAGGGATGATCATCTCATCTCCCGGATCCAGCATGGTCCTGATACAGCCGTCTATCGCCTCTGATCCTCCTACTGTTATAAGTACCTGCGTGGCCGGGTCATACTCGACGCCGATCTTATCCCTGGTGTATTTGGAGATCTCCCTGCGAAGCTCCATGAGTCCTGAGTTGGAGGTATAGAACGTCTTTCCTTCCGTGAGCGTATTGATACCGACTCCCCTTACATGCCACGGGGTATCGAAATCAGGCTCGCCCACTCCAAGAGAAAGCACATCCGGATCATCCATCTCAGCAACCATATCGAAATATTTTCTTATCCCTGAAGGCGGGATAGCTTCAATAAAGCTGTTTAACGGATCTCTCATGATATCTCTGTCCTCTTATCCCTTTCCGGACCTTCAACTAAGAAACCGTCCTGCTTGTACTTTTTGAGTATGAACTGTGTAGTGGTGCTTAAAACACCCTCAATAGGAGAAAGCTTGTCAGAAACGAACATGGCGATCTCACGCATTGATTTTCCCTCAATGAATACGATGAAATCACAGCTTCCGCTTATAAGGAAAATGCTGCTGACCTCAGGGAACTGATATATGCGCTCCGCCATCTGATCAAAGCCCCAGCCCTTCTGCGGCGTTACCTTGACCTCTATGAATGCGTCTGCCTTCTCGGCTCCGCCCTTATCCCAGTTTATGATGGTATGATATCCGCAGATGATCTTTTCATTTTCCATCCTTTCGACTTCCTCGGATACCTTTGTCACATCCTCTCCGAGCACTCCCGCAAGGTCTTCCGTCGAAATCCTGGCATTTTTCTCCAAAACTGTAAGGATCCTGTCTCTCATAATCTTTCTCTCCTGAAAATTTGTCCTATTTTTGCTTTATCAAACGGCCCCGGCTGGAAATATCTTAAGTATCTCATCTGCCTCCGGCCTCCTTAAGGACGATTCCACGTATGTGTCCGTCCTCCTTATCGCTGAGCCCTTAGTTGTGAAGCCTGTCACACTTAAGGGCACTCCCGCGCCTGCGGCAGTCGACTTAAGTTCCGCCATATCCTTTATAAGCCAGACCCTGCATTCAGGCGAATGCAGCCTGTATGGATTTAAACCGAACATCTCACATACCTCTATGGTCTGCTGAAGTACCGGAATGGCCGTAAGACTGTATGTGCCGCCGAGGCCGTTAGCCTTAAGCAGCCTCCACAGCGCCGCAAGCACGCCTCCCTCTGCGGAGTCCACCGCAAGGCCCGTTTCGTTCATGCTACGGTACAGTCTGTCATACTCTCTTCGCATATCCGGATCACAAAGGGCATTACCCCTGCCGTCCGTCCTTACGAATATATCCCTCGTATCCGCCCGTAAACCATAGGCGCTGTCCGCGTCATGGGAGAATACGGTAAAAAAGCTTTCCGGATATCTTGAGAGCAGCTTTTCTCTGTATGCGGCTTCCGAATAGATCCTCCGGCTTCCCTCAAAGCCGGCAAATCCGGTAACAGCTATATCCATCAATAAAAAACAAACGAAAGCGCCATAGGAAGCACCATGGCAATGACAAGTATCACGGCTATGACTGCAGCAATGATCTTTTTCGTCTTCGGATTCATCTTATGATCCTCCATATTTGCTGTAAATTTAAAGCGCCTTTTTCAGGCATATTAAAATATTTTACTCCAAACATACGGTATTATTCAAGCTTAACGCTTAATTTCCTGTACGCTTATTTTTTGTCCCGGTCTTTTTCCCGGTCCTGCCGGCGCTCGGACAGAGCCCATTCAAAAAGCACTCTCCGCATTTCGGCCGGTTGGCTATGCAGATAGTCCTGCCTAAAGTTATCAGGTCCACGTTCCACAATATCCAGTGGTCCTTTGGAAGCATGTCCATAAGTTCGAACTCAGCCTTTACCGGATCATCCGTATCCGTAAGGCCAAGCAGCCTGCTTATCCTTTTTACATGAGTATCCACCACTATGCTCGGCTCGTTGTATATATTTCCCCTTATCACGTTTGCGGTCTTTCTGCCGACGCCGGCAAGAGCCGTAAGCTCTTCAAGGCCGGAAGGGACATTTCCGCCATGGTCCTCAACTATCTGCCTTGCACAGGCTATGATGTTTTTAGCCTTATTATGATAAAATCCCGTCGAATGTATGTCCTGCTCCAGTTCCTTAAGATCCGCAGCGGCAAAGGCCTCCGGATCAGGATATTTTTTAAAAAGATCCTTTGTGACGATATTCACTCTGGCGTCCGTACACTGGGCGCTTAATATGGTGGCTACCAACAGCTGCCAGGCATCTTCGTGCTCCAGCGCGCATCTTAAGTCCGTGCCGTACTCCTTATCAAGGACGTCAAGTATCTTCCCTATACGCTCACTTTTTGCTTTTTTTGATTCCTTAGGCATTTTTATCCTCTCACTTAAATCTGCCGGCCCTGATCTCCAACCCCCGCGTCAGACATATATAAGCTGCCATGCGGCTGCCTTCTTAAGCCTGTTCATCACCGCAAGCCCAAGCTCATCCTCCGGGTAACCCTCGGCTATTATAAAATCCGCCTTATCTTCATCAAATTCCCTTAAATGTTTAAAAAGTCCTCTTGCTATACCCGCCGTATCACTGCGGCTCCCGGTAAGCCTTATGTCAGCCCTGTCGGTCTCTCCATCAGCTTTTTCCTCAAGTTCCTTAAGGCACTCCTCCGAGCACAGTATGGCTATCTTTTCAAATTCCGGCTGTCTCTCTCTTAATATTTCCATGATCTTATCGGCAACATACGCCGTATGGCCTGCGGATTCCGGAGCCACTAATACCATTGGAGCCTTCGGGGCGTAATGCCTGTACTTCATCCCCGGCGCCTTAGGCCTTATCCCGCCCTTTAACGGGCCCTTTATGGCAGCGTCCTCTATGACCTCTCTGTCAAGCACGGACTCCAGCATTTCCTTTGTGACGGCTCCCGGCCTTAAGAGCACCGGATCTCTGCCCGTCACATCTATTATCGTTGATTCAAGGCCTATCCTGCAGCTTCCTCCGTCCACTATCATGTCCACCCTGCCGGAAAGATCCTCTATGCAGTGCTCGGCAGATGTGGTGCTGGGTCTTCCGGAAAGGTTTGCGCTCGGAGCCGCTATCGGGACCTTCGCATAGCTTATAAGCAGAGATGCCACCGGATCCGATGGAAACCTCACCGCCACCGTGTCGAGCCCTCCGGTAGTTTCGTAAGGTATCTCTTCCGACTTATTAAATATCATTGTCATAGGCCCGGGCCAGAATCTTTCCGAAAGCAGCACCGCTGCCTCCGGGATATCTCTTACGATGCCCTTAAGATCCTTAAGATCCGATATATGTACTATAAGTGGATTGTCTGAAGGCCGCCCTTTTGCCGCGTATATCTTTTTTGCGGCATCCTTCATAAGGGCATTGCCTCCGAGGCCGTAAACCGTTTCCGTTGGAAATGCAGCCAGCCCTCCGTTTTTTATCACAGCCGCTGCTTCCTCCAGCTTTTCCATGTCAGTTTCCGAAAGCTTTCCGGTGCTTATATAATCTTCAAGTACAAGTATTTTTGTATCCATTTTTATGCCCGAAGGTTTCTCACTCCCTGTTTAAGTCAAGCACGTCCCAGACATCCTGAGGTTCAAAGCCGAGCCTCCAGGCTGCAATCCCAGTAAGTCCGTACTCCCTTATTTTATCGGTCTTAAGCTTTAAGGATTCATTTTCCTCAAGCCATATCTGGATCTGTCCGGTGCCTATCATGGTCTCTCCGTAATAAGCTCCAGCCTCCTCGTCCCAGGAAAGCATTATCGCATTGTCCGAAACATACTGTTCTGACTCCCTTATGCCCATCGCCTCAGAGGTAGTAACTCCGTCATTCGTCCTCCAGACCCTTGTATACAGCGGTACCGCCGCTATAAGGCGCTCCGCCGGCACTTTTTTAAGCGCCTCCGTTATCCCGTATTCCGTATATCCTATCGACGCCACCGGTCCTATGTCGCTTCCCGTGTGCTCATCATAGCCCATGATTATTACATAGTCCGCAAATACTCCCTGTTCCTTAAGATTATAATGGTCGTTATATGCGTAAGGAACGTAATTATCTATGCTTAAGGCAAGACCCTTCTTATGGCATTCGACCGAAAGCTCCCGGAAAAACTGTGTAAAGCTCTGCCCTGCGTCTGCCGGAAGTCCCTCAAAATCCAGATTGAATCCATCGTATCCGTACTCATCAGCCTTATCCATGAGAACAGCTATAAATCCTCTGCGTTTTTCCGTATCCGCAAAGAAATCCCTGGTGCTGAAATCATTTACTCCGCCCGGCTGATTGATGTTATCCACCGAAGCCCAAACCTTTAATCCGAGCGAATGTGCCCTCTCCACATACTCTCTGTCTGAGAAATCCGTAAGCGAGCCGTCCGCCCCGCTTATCTGCAGCCACTGAGGAGTTATGACATTTATCGTGCCTCCCGTGCCCTCATAAAGGGCTTCAAGATTTTCATTTGCCGCACTGGAATAAACTGCCTGCCAGCCCATCACGACCTTTTCATCCATGGTCACATACGGCACCTCCGGCTCCGCATATGTATCAGGTATGATGAGACAGTCCTCCTCGCCCAGCATTTGAAGCTTATCATCATATATATATCCCACAAATCCGGAATCTGTTATGACTCTGCTCCATTCAGCTGAAGTCTCCGTCACGGAAACCATCTCATTTTTTGAAATATCCGCTAATATCGGAGCCTTTTTATCGGCCGCGGTGCGCACCTTTGCGTTATGCTTAACCCTCGCCCTGTCATATCCGGTGCCGCCGTGATAGATAAATACTCTTTTTGCCGCTTCCTCGGTTCCGTCAGCATCCGTAAGGAAGGCCGTATGTGAAATATTTGTATACTGCTCTATGAGCTTAAGGGATATATACGGTCCCTCCTCGCTCATAATAATCCCTGCGGCCTGATCCGAATCATGCTGCAGACTGAAGTCCAGCACTTCATCCGGAAGGGTATATGTGAGCAGCTGCTCATTTTCATTCCAGTAAAACCGCTCGTTCAGCTTTTCAAAAACATAATCATAAGGAAGATACACCTCTCCGTCATAGGCCGCTGCGGTGTATTCATGCTCAGGCTCGCTGTCTAAATATATCTTTGTCTGCACTCCGCTGACCTCGAACCATTCATTAAGGTCCTTATACTCTCCGCTCGGAAGCCACCTCTTTAACAGCGGCATGCCGGCGGCTGCAAAAATCAGCATGAGAAGTATCACCGCCATGATAAGCTTTACCACAAGCGGCTTTCTGCTCTTTTTTCCTCTTGATCTTCTGTATGCTTCAGGCATTTAAAATGCTCCATTCCAAAGGTTTTTAGTTTCATTATCAGGCTTACGCCCGTACTCATGCTCCGTCTGCTAAAGTATACCCCACCGTAAACGTAAAAATCAACCTGGCCGGGCATTACGAATTCTTTAAACAGGGCACTGTAATACTCACGGCAGGCTGATCTTTACTTAAGAATATTAAGTTGTATCAAGCATATCCGTTACGCCTTAAGGCCAGAATAAGCAATGTGACACTTTTCCATACCGTGCCGGGCTTAATGGCACGTCTGTCCCTGAAAGCGCATATAAGGCTCGGACCGTAATAAGGCAATAAAGCCGTATTTAAATTTTCCTAATTCCTGAACTTAAATGTAACAGGGGATCCGATGGCGAACTGCCTAAGATAAAATGAACTGTCCGTTTTGGCTTAAAGACTGATGCGATCCCTGCCTGACGCAGTCGGAGGATACGTCCATGGATAGCTTTGTTTCATCATAGCCTTTTGCTCCTGACAAGTCAAGCTGATATATCGCTGACGAAAGGCTCCACAGGCCGGTTTCAAAGAAAACCAGTGGCAAAACTGCCTACTCATCAGGTATGTTATTGCCGTTTTTAGTATGCTATTTACAATATTTTTAAACCCGCCGCCGGGCAGATTGATATATTGCTTTTTTTATTGTATGATACAGGTGAATAAGAGGCAGAGGGAATAATGAGAATAGAAAGAATCAACGAAAACTCAATATGCTGTACGCTCACAAGCTTTGATCTAAGCGTCCGGAACCTTAATCTCCGCGAGCTTGCATACGGCTCGGAAAAGGCAAAAAAGCTCTTTGACGAAATGATGACCAAGGCAAGTAATGAGGTCGGTTTTAATGCGGATAACACCCCGATAATGATCGAGGCTATCCCTTTAAGCAGTGATTCCATCAAGCTCATTATCTCCAAGGTCCCTGACCCGGAGGAGCTTGACACAAGATTTTCACGCTTCACACAGAACCCGGCCGCGAAAAAGGACGGCGACAACTGGCTGAACAGGCTTACTGCCGCCCTGCTTGAAGGCGCCGAGGGACTTGTGGGCCAGCTGCAGAAGCTTAATGATGAGGCCAAAAAACCTGAGGCTGGAGCAGCCAAGGAGGTACCTGCGGCTTCCGAAAGCGCGTCCGGTACTGATCAGGCAGGTCCTGCGGATCAGGCTCACAGACGTTCAGATGATTACAGAGCGTTTTCATTTGACGATATGGACGCCGCCATCAACGCCTGCAAGGCGGCAACGGCATTCACAGGAGAAAGCATGCTCTACCGTAATCCGTTTAACGGCCAGTATGTACTTATAGTGGAATGCGCTGACGCCGGAAATGAGAATTTCTCCAGAGCCTGCAACGTAATAGCCGAGTATGGCCGGATGCTGAGGACCGTACAGAACACGCTTTCATACTATGAGGAGCACTATAAGCCTATAGTTAAAAGCGACGCCATTCACAAGTTAGCACAGATTTAATTTTAATGTATTTTTCAGGAGGATAGACCCATGAAAGAGATCAATAAAGATATGAGGATCGGAGAGCTTCTCCAGGTGGATGAGATCATCACGCCGATCCTTATCAGAGAAGGCATGCACTGCTTAGGCTGCCCTGCTTCGCAGATGGAGACCCTTGAGGAGGCATGCATGGTACACGGCCTTGACTGTGATACCCTTGTTTCAAACATCAACGAGGTCCTTGCAAACAGATAAGACCTGCAGGACATTTTCATTAATATTTAAAAGCAGAAGACTGACATGCCGCGGCTTAAGATAGTCCGGTCTGTCAGTCTTCTTATTCCATATCTATATATTGGTCAGGATCTGCGTTTTGCGTTTTTATTATATATGTTGATCAGGCCCTTCATGCTGAGGTGCATGTCTATGATCAGGCTGTGCCTGCACCTTTTGGCAATATCCTCAGCAAATTCACCGGTGATCACGGCTGTCAGTCCGTCATCTGCTCCAAGCTCTTCGGATATCCTGTCGATAAGCCCGTCTACTGAAGCCGCACAGCCGTTAAAGACGCCGCTTTTTATGCTTTCTGCACTGTTTGTGCCTATCAGCCTGACACTTGGTCTTGCCGCCGTTTCCGGAAGGTTTGCGGCGCTCTTTCCTATCATCTCCGATGAAAGCCTTATCCCCGGTTCAAAGATCGCTCCAATGAACTGGCCTTTCTTATTGATCACTGAAAATGTTATGAGGGTATTAAGATCGATGATCACGAGCGGCGCGCCGTAATGCTCTATTCCCGCGGCAGCCGATACTATCAAGTCAGCCCCAAGCTCCCCCGGATCATCTATCCTGATGTCTATGCCTGTCCTGACCCCCGGTCCCACCTCAAGGATATCCATATTCAAAAGCCTTTTCATGGCGGACTTGATGGTATCTGTGGCAGGCGGCACACAGGACGCGATCACACCTCCGCTCACATTTTCAACACCGATACCGTTCAGCTCCAGTATCTGCTTAAACATAATGGAATACTCCGCGGCAGTCCGCTTTATATCCATTGAAACATGATCCTCGAACAGGATGGTTCCCTGGCTTTCAAGCGCGCAGCCTATGCAGATATTTGTATTTTCAGCATTTACTATCAATATCATTTAAGATGCTCCGAAAATGATGCCTGTATATTTCCCGGTCACTGACTACGGCCCGTTAAGCTCAGGCCGTCTTTTTTCCTATTGATATGATGCGTACGATGATAGGGCTTAATATTATGTTGATAAGAAGCTCAACTACAAAATTAACTCCCACCATGCCCACGATAAGGTATGCGCCCACATTGTCAAAACCGGCTCCCTGGGCCCATGCTGCTATGGTGTCATAGAAGAAGAGCATGCATCCGATAAGGAATACTCCTGTGTTTACTATCGGGCAGACCACTGCGGCCGCAGCCACCGGTATCATTTTACTGCTGGTAGCCCTGCTGACGACAGAATACACCGCTCCGGCCAAAAGCCCGCATAGCGTGCCCTTTGCAAGCACGGTTATAAATGTTCCCGGCACATTGATGGCAAGGAAGGCCGCGGCATCACCGCTCAACAGCACCACCGCTCCGAATACAAAGCCGAGCCAGGCTCCTGCCTTTAATCGATATATGGATGCACCTACGACTATTGGGATAAGTACGAGAGAAATGGAAAATATCCCGAAATGAATGAAGCTCCCCATGAACTGGAGAATGACTACGATTGCAGTAAGCAGGCCTATGCCCGCTATCTGCCTTGTGTTTGAATCCATGTTTTTACCTCCGTTACTATTCCGCATGCTTAAAAGTATCTGCCGGATCATGTCTGACACATGCATATGCATGGCTTTATGCCATACCCCGCTGTCTGTACATGTACAGGCCTTTGTTTCCCTGCTTTGACGGCTATCCCTCATAAAAGGGTACAGCGTCATTTAATGATATACAGGCCTTAGACATATGACAGCCATCTGCCTCTATGATCCCGCACACAACCTCCTGCATACGGATACAATACGTTCCGGTAAGGATTATATCAGGACTCCGTCAGGTAAAAAAGGTCTTGACAAACTTTTATATATTATTTATTATTGATAAGCACTGTAGCTAATTATACAGTATGTGAATCAGTAGCTCAGCTGGATAGAGCATGCGCCTTCTAAGCGCAGGGTCGGGGGTTCGAATCCCTTCTGGTTCATTGATCACGGATCGTGATCGACGTGGTGGGTATAGCACAGCTGGTTAGCGCGTCAGATTGTGGTTCTGAAGGTCGAGGGTTCGAATCCCTCTACCCACCCTGTGAAGCATAGCCGCATGGAATAAGGAAAAATCGCGTATAAGCCTTATTCTATGCGGTTTTTCTATGTTCTGATTGTTAAGAAAATCTAACACATCTATTCAACTGGTAAAGCATTTCTTACATAAAATTTGGCACAGATTTGGCATGAAATTTAAAATTTTTCTTCCTAATAAAAAAGGGAGGCTTTTACACCTCCCTGTACACTGTTTTTTTATCAAACTTCAAAGTTACTCTGTTGATTTTTAAATCTTTATTCTGTCGCCACGAATATATTTAATACTGCCGTCAGCATCCATCTCACAACGGTTAGGATTGACAAGATAGCCTTCTGTATCGAAGGCCCACAGTTTGCTCTCTCCGTTCTTATCATTAATTCTTACGACATTGTTTGTATGGTACTCGCCTTTCATGTGTCCCCATGCATACCACCACCCCGTTGAATCTCTATTCCAACCAAGTTGTTCATAGTCATATTTCACTGGTATCACCTCACTTCCGTAACTAAGATTGATCGCCGTATGATGTCCTTCAAATAAGAGGATGTCTCCAGGCACGAGATATCTGTCAGATTTCCGATATTTCTCGTCCGTCAGTGCCTCGAATCCCGCGGAGACGAGGGCAACTCGCTCGTTGCCCGTATAGATGTCCGGCGATACCCACTGAAGATACTTGTCGCCCATGAGATGCCCAGTAGCTATTACTAATGCTGCCACGCCCGCAGAGCAATCCGTCTCGCACGGTGTCGTGATCCGTGATGGCCTCCAATCTACTCCTTTGAGATTCCAGTAGAACGACGTCCTCTGATTCTGATCATATCCTATGTTAGAGTTATTGGCCGCTTCACGGGCAAGCTCTGCAAGCATATTCCCGATATTGTTATCTGGATGTCTGAGCACTACGTTCCAGGGCCGGTTATACCACGCCTGGATCTGCCACTCTCCACCTGTCTGATCCCCAGCCTGGCCACCATAATACTGGCCATTCTCGTCATGACCACAGTTACTTATCATCTCCGGCCTCCTCTGCATGTATGTCTGCACCAGCCTCAATGAGTTTCTCGGTAACTTCCAAGCCATTGATAAGGAAGGCGGGGACGTTATACCCACACTCGACAAGATTCTCCAGGATTGAGCGGATCTCATTTATTAGAAGCGTTGCCAGGGTGAACCATCCGAAGAGGACCAAAAAGCCGAGATCAATACCCAAGAGATCCTGTCCTAAATGTATAAATAATTCAGGCATTAAAAAAGCCACCAGGACGATGACCCAGTAGCCAAGTTTCTTAAGAATTCCCTTGAATCCCGCCTTGCTGCTCTCCTTCTGCAGCTTCCGGGATTTGTACCATCCTGTAAGCCAGTCCAGCACATTGCAGAGCAGAAAGCCAGCGAATACATACCAGTAAGTACCAAAGAGGGCCGTAGCTATTGCCACGGCCACTCCAACAAGAATATTATATCTATCAATGAAATCCATTAATTATTCCTCTTTATGCTCATCCAGCCAAGCCTGGGTCTTTTCACGCCAAAGCTTAGGTACATCCTCTATCTTCCAGGCTGCTCCTGTCTTATCATTTAACTCTCCTTGCAGGATCTTATTACCATAAAAAGCACCCATTACATCTCACCTCCCCATTGCTATGTCAGAAACAGCTGCTCCAAGGTCTTCAATAGCCCCATTCTGTACTGACTGCTCCTTATTGATGGTATCCATCTGCTTCTCAATATCTGTCTTCTCCCTGAGCCCGAATGTTGTCAGGATGCCATCATCCGTCCACTTGATAGTCCAGGGCTCCTGAAGGGCCAAGCTTGCGTAGATGCCCGTGGTGTTGCCTGCATCATTTTTGATTGTGACCTCTTCCAGTTTGTCAGCAGTCAACTGATCCTTGAGCGCTTGGATAGCTGCCACATCTGCTACTGATACCGTTATGCTGCCTAATGACGGCATCTGCAGCACTTCAATCTCTGTGTTGTTTGTAAGAATTATCTTGTCCATATGGACCTCCTTTTAAAAAAATTAAAAAAGAACCCTTGCGGGTTCGAGTTACTAACTTTATTCGATTATTTCCATCCACACCCCATGCGGAAGCGACATAAGATTTAGATTTTTATCTTGCAAAATTAAGCTAAATGCCAAGGCCCTTAAAATAAGCGTGAATGATTCTTCAGATTTTTCATCATTTAAGTATTACATAAATGAAAATGATTATTATGAGTATATTTTCAGCAGTGCAGGTGTTGTATACCGTAAATATATCAACAATGCAGAAACTGGAATCTGGAGAATCGCAGGTGATGAATACTAAATGCCAAGGCCCTTAAAATAAGCGTGAATGATTCTTCAGATTTTTCATCATTTAAGTATTACATAAATGAAAATGATTATTATGAGTATATTTTCAGCAGTGCAGGTGTTGTATACCGTAAATATATCAACAATGCAGAAACTGGAATCTGGAGAATCGCAGGTGATGAATACTAAATGCCAAGGCTCTTATACCGCGCCGCACATTCACTGCTGATGCCGATGCTAACCAATTAACAGAACCGGGATTATATCGTATAGTGACTTCATTCCCTGTCGCAAACTGTCTTGAGACGAATGGCTTTTTATGCAATATTCCAGGCGGAGACACACTCAATGGAGTAGCCATACAATATACACTGTCATGGAATGGCCAAAATCTACGCGTACGTACCTATTGGACATCATGGAGCGAATGGCGTTCCATAAGTGCACAGTAAAAAGTACAACTCAAATTTCGGGTAATAGTGAACGTCTTTTTCCTCTCATATTCCCATACATTTTTCCTTGTTAATCTCTATTTTTATCATTCTTCCCTATGCTTCTCTTGTAATTATAAATTTTCATGTACATAAAATAAGCCTCCGGATCTCCGCAGGCCGTCACACGAGTCTGAATAAAGTTAAGCTGCCATCATGTAGGCGTGCCGCGTTATGGACGGATCATCTTTGGCATATATTCTTGTAGTGTCGGCGCTCTCATGCCCAAGAAAAATCTGCAGATCTTCCAACCTCATACCATGTTGATACAGATGCGTGGCCGTCGTGTGCCTGATCAGATGTGGGAACACACGTCGACCTATACCGGCGCGTTCTCCAATCTGACGGATGATTTTCTCAATGGCATTCTTTTGCAATCTTTGGTATGGACGGCGATCCGACACAAACAATGCCTCCCTGCTGTCATTTCGGTATTTGAAATATTCATCTAACGCTACAGTAGCAGCTGCATTTATGAATACATATCTCTCTTTATCCCCTTTTCCTGTTACTTTTATTCGTTTTTCAAAATAATCTATGTCATCTCTATTAATCCCTACAACTTCCGACACCCTGCAGCCTGTGGCAAATAAGAATTCTACCAATGCACGTTCCTTTGGCGTTATACACGCACGTCTAAGGCGTTCAAACTCAACGGCAGATAATGGCTGCCGAACCTTTTTCTTGAATTTAATGGCCTCGATTGTCGCCATTGGATTGATTCGTACACGGCCCGAGTCTGCCATGTAGCGGAAGAATCCATTAATGATCACTCTCATGCTGTCCTTACGGCGTCGGCCTACCCCTCTATAGCTCTCATACTGGTCTAAGAATCGTAATACATCCCAGTCCTGAATATCGCCAATGTTTTTTTGTGTGGCAGCCATGAATGCGGTGAGCACCTGTCTGTACTGTTCCAGCGTCCCATGCGTTAATCCTTTCGATTTTTTCCTGGCCAGGTACTCCCTGACCTCTGGCATGCCACTATTGGTCACGGCCGGCATCGTTTCCTCTTCGGTTATTTTTTTACCTTTCAAAGCTTTGGCCACTGCGATATCTATCATTTGCAGTTGCTCAGCGCTGAAATTTGTCGCAAGCTCTGATAGTATTTGATCTCGTATGTTCTTCATCTAAAAAACCTCCTTATATCTATGATATAAGAAGGCCTTACTTAGTAAACTAAATTTGAGTTGTACTTTTTACTGTGCACTTATGGAACGCCATTCGCTCCATGATGTCCAATAGGTACGTACGCGTAGATTTTGGCCATTCCATGACAGTGTATATTGTATGGCTACTCCATTGAGTGTGTCTCCGCCTGGAATATTGCATAAAAAGCCATTCGTCTCAAGACAGTTTGCGACAGGGAATGAAGTCACTATACGATATAATCCCGGTTCTGTTAATTGGTTAGCATCGGCATCAGCAGTGAATGTGCGGCGCGGTATAAGAGCCTTGGCATTTAGGATAACGTTTGGCCGGTTAGCACATATTGGTTTTTGCGACCTTCAGTATCAGTATATGTAAACATATAAATCTTCCCGACTTCCGATATGCAAGTAACATATGCTGCGGATGATGTTTTAACAAGCATCATTGCTCCCTGAGTATTGTATATTGGGGATGTGCTCGGTGTGTCGCTACTCCATGTACTGTAACGATACATGCCAGAATCAAGCGATAAAAAGTCCGTATTATTCTCTATAGTTATGGACGCATTCGCCTTGGCATTTAGTTCACTAATCTGATCCTGCAAAGTTTTACCAAAACGTGCATCTAATCCGAATCCCTCAAGATTTGTTGTGCCGTTATTTACAAGAAACTGCATAAGCTTGGTCTGGAAATTATCATTAGCTACCAGTTTATTAATGATTCGATCCGCTACCTTATCAAGCCATGTCTGAAGAATAGTTTTCTTAGTAAGTCCTCCGGCCGAAGTAGGCTCCTCGTCTGTAACTCCATAGGTGTCTGTCACCTCTATTTCCGCGGCATCCTCAGCCTCAAAGCCTCTGGCAAAATATTTCCAATTAACTTTATCGTCTGATGGCTCAACTCCAGTTAATCCATCCTTTAACGCAACATATGTACTGCCATTATACAGAACCACATTATATCTATTATACGTGGCCTCAGCCGTATAAGTTCCTTTGTCCGAATAGCCTACAAGGCCAAGTTTTGTATATCCTTCAGGTATTGCCATTTCATATCCTCCTTATATTGCTATCTGCCAGTAAAGTGCAGCCGTATCTTCGTCTAATGCAAAATCTACGCCTACACCTTCTTTTATATAAAGAGCTCCGGAGTCTATATCTAAATAGAACCCCGGAGCTACAATGTCACTGTACTGTTCTGCCAACGATGCTGAATTAGCTGCTGACTCTGCCTGTATCTTAGACTGCTGTGACCAGAACTTTGAGTTATCGGTATTTTCTCCTTCTCGCACACCGGTATCGCCATGAGCCCAGCTTTCCGCTTCCATCACACTGTCGTCCGCATCGGATGCACTTTCAGCTGCTGCCGAAGCTGATCCTGCTGCTGCCGAAGCATGCCCCTGAGCATCAGTCACTGCCTGTTCTGCTTCAGCCTTAACATTATTGACTTCCTGGATCGTATTATCGATCTCAGTCCCTTTGCCATCTATAAATTCAATGGCAGCGTTCATCTGCGACTGGATTTTAGTAAGGGCATCTACTGTAGCTGCCCTTACCTGTCTGCCATAGACTGCTGACATCCAGGCTTTTATCTCTTTCGCGAGATCGATTAATGGTAATGCCATACATAACCTCCTTAATTGCCTTCAAGTTGTTCCAACCGGGAATATATATCCTGTATAGTCTCATTCAGTCCCCAGCCGTCCCAGAAGCCTTGATCTGACTCAATGTAAAAATCGCGTGCGTGAACTTCTCCCTTATTGTTCACGCAAAAATCATAGTCGCTGTCACTCTTCCATCCAGCCCAAAACCATAGATTTCCTTCTTTTCTTGATGCGGCCGACATTCCGCATTGACCATCCGATGATTGGAATATATCTCGCCCCCATCCGACCTTGGCATAGAATCCTCCTATACCAACTTCTTCATCATCGGCATAGAAGAAACCATCGCCAAAATTAGCAGAACCTCCGATGATTTTAGGTGCATTCAGATTTCCTGAATTGATGGTAATGCCTGACAAACTCATAACCACGAGCTCTTTCCCGGATGCATCAAGGACCTTTATTACTCCATTTTTCCCAAGCCCTTTGCCGCCTACTTCCAATGTGCCTCCACGGATACGATCAGCAAGCATCGTTCCGGTTGTCACAAAGTCGGCGACCAGGTTTCCGTCTATGGTCCAGGCATTTCGATAAGGACCATTGATGCCAGTAGTTGAAAAACCTATACCATTTTGATTAATCTGGATAATGTTCTGTGCAGTATCCTTATCTGGCGTATTCATGACCAGGATGCGCCAAGGATGCATCTTTTCTCCGGTAGACGGGTCTATGTTATCTAGGATAACATAACCGCCGAAACCTCCGGTAATAAGTGTTGTAGCATTTTCTATCTTGCGATTTATCTCCTTTAATGTACTATCAGCTACCTGCTGCACTTTATTAGATATCTCTGCCTGGTTTTTATTGGCCGTGCCTGTCATGGTGTCCACAGTCCGCCCAAGAGTTATCCTTCCCTGCGTAGGATCAAGCAGGTTAATCTCTCTGGAAGATAGAAGATATCTCTGTTCGATTCCATGAGGCCGGCTGATAACATTGGTCCAGAATCCTAAACAAAATGCTTCCACACTGGTATCTATCAAGGAAAGGTCCAGTGCACTTATTTCGATAGTAGCAGGTAGCGCTGATGCCTCTTCGAGGTAAGTTTTGGCTTTTGTAAGCAGAGCTTCCGGATCTGTTACATCTTCAAAAGTCTGACTTCCCCATATATATCCGTAAGCGGCTACCGCAGATTCATTTTCAATATAATCTTTGCCATCATTAACTGATGTAATGTCCACTACACGGGTCTGTGTTTCTCCAAGATCATCCTGGTACTCTACGGTAGCACCGCGAGGAATAAGACAGGTGATTATCTCTGATGGATCTATATGCTCTGTAAGGTCTAAGAGGTTCTCTCCAAACCTTATAGGCTGATCATTGATCCCGCCATAGTCCCACACATAATCAAGATAACGAATGCCATTTGATGTTCTGATATGAAGATATCCGCCATACAAATCGACCACGCTTCTAAGCTCGGTTAAAGTAGGGGAAAAGTCTGTTATTTCCCGAACAGTATCTGCGCTGTTTCCGGTGACAACTATGTTGCCAAGCTCAAAGCGTTTCTTTTCCTCCACCTGGCTGTTATGTATTTCAAGGAGCTTTGAAAAGTAAGTCCGGATATTTCCGGTAATGCTTAAAGGCCTCTGAATACTGTCCAGAAGATATGTGAGGATGCCTTCACATGTATAGGTGACTTTGTTATTGAAATCTCTTTCAGGTTTCATAGCCCGGCCGGCGAACACCTCGCTTCCGTCCTGATAGACAACTATCTCAGACATGCAGGTCTTTATCTTGTCGAAATTTGGATGATCTTTATATATCTGGAAAGAAAATGAGCCCGCACTTCCGATTTCTTCAGAAAGTACCGGCTCAAATATACGAAGCTCCTCATCAAGCGGTTCATAAAGTGGATATTCAATATCATCATTTCTTACATAAACCTTATACATTACAGGATAGCACCTCGATATCTGACTGTTACAGTTCCATTTCCCGAAAATGTCAGCACATTTTCACCCTCTTTTATGACTATGTCATATATCTTATTCTCCCCGGCCTTGAGCTCATATTCTTTCCCTTCAAAGGATACTGTCATATCAGCAGATACAACTATATCCGGGATGATCCACTTTTCCGTGCCAGGAATAATCAGTTCTTTGCTGCCGTCTATTACCACATCTTTGTACTCTCGTATGACCCCTGTATCCAAATTAAAAGGATCCCATAGCCAGTCCTCATCTCCAGATAAAAGTTCATACTTATAAGGATCAGCATCCACAGTAATGGTAAATGTCCCAAGCGTTCTTGCCCTTTCATAATCCGATACCGTCATTCTTCCTTGATAGTAATAGCCAGGATCATCATCAAATATGATCTTTCCTTCCTGGCCGTGGAATTTTTGAAGTATCTCGGAAAATAAACTCGGCCACTTGTCCATTGGTTTCCCGCAGCCAAAGTTTAAAGTTATAGTACGCCTCTCAAACACTATACGGCCTGCATTCGCAGTGGATAAATCTATAGAACCGTCAGCTCCAGGAATATCCATATAAAGTGTCTTTGGCACAGGAGGCTGAACACAGTGCCGGTCTTTCAAAGCCATCCTGTATGTATTCAGCATATCAATACCATTTATATTTACGCTTAAAAAGATCATCCTATCCTCGCTTTCAGTGCCTGAACATTGCCGAGAGACCTATCATAAGCGGCCGTAGTTCTACCCACCAAAGCCTTGCCATCAAGGATAATATCCTTCTGCTGCGCTATCTCCGGAAGATAAGCCCTCAAAAGAGCTATAACCTCCGTCATAACGGCTATATTTCCATCTGAACCACCGGCCCCCGCATATAATGAAGACATCTCAGGAGACATATTCCAGGCAAGAGCAGAAATGGCGTTATCTATCCTCCACTGATTATCCTTTATGCCTTTGGCCAAACCCTCCATGAAATCAGGCATCCAGGTTTCATATTCCCTGAGCGGCCCCTTATCAGGTCTTGAGAAATGCAGCCATTCAGATATAGTATTGCCTATACCGCGAACCGCATCTACTACGCCACTTATCTTTTCCTTTATTCCATTAATAAAGCCCTGTATGAAGTCTTTGCCCCATTGTAGTGCCATTTCCGGAAGAGATTTAAGGAAATCAATAGCTGACTGAATACCACTCACTACAGCTTCTTTTATAGCTGAGACTTTTTCACGTACACCTGACACTATATTTGTAAATACTGTAATAACTTTCGATCTTATAGATTCAACTGCCTGCGAGAACAGCTCTTTTATCAATGTCCAGGTCTCTGTGATAAAATTTTTAACTTCAGTAAACTTTGTCTGTATAGCACTTGCTATATTGTTGAACGCTTCTACAGCCTTCGCTTTTAGCGACTCCCATAAGCTCAATATGGTTGTCGTAACTTTTGACCACAGGTTACCGAACCATTCAGTTATAGCTCCCCAGTTGGTTACAATCGCTATAATGGCCGCAATACCGGCAACAATACCAGCTATAATACCTATTGCCGGGGCTAAAACGCCTGTTCCGAATACAGCTACTATACTCATTATCGTTGTTATTACCGGCATCAATGAACTTAATGCTGCGGTAACCCCTCCGATAGCTATGGCAATGTTCGTTATTGTTGGATTGTTCGTTAAGAAACTAAGTATCTCCGATATTTTCTGAGCCAATGGAGGAAGTATCTTAACGGCAAGCTCCGTTAACTGCGCAGCCAGTGGAAGCAGTGCCATCTGAATCTCCCTCCAGGCTGCGGTCATTTGCTGACTATCCGTAGTGGTTGCCTCATTCAAGGCCTGAGCTTTTCCAATAACGTTGTCGTAAGCGTTTCCTGTACTCGTAAGCGCAGTAATGAATTTAAGGCTGCCATCTTCTGCCATAGTCCCGAACGCCTGGGCAGCCATATTCAAAGCATCCTGTTGATTAGTCGCACTTCCGATATCCTCAACAATAGAATCTATTACCTGCTTTTGAGTAGCCTCTCCATTCTCCCAGGCGGTGAACAGTTCCTGTGTTTTCTGACTGTATATATCTATACTGTCCGCAATAGTTCCATCTACAAGCCTTGTGGTAACCTCATTTATAGCATCGTTTACCTTGTCAAGATTATAGGCTCCTCCATCCAGGCCATTATTTAAAAGCTGGAAATACTCGCTTACACTATAGCCTGCCTGAGCAAATTTCCCTGCATACTCCGACAGATTGTCTCCAAGCTCATTTGTCTTGTCGAGTCCATTTTGCGTGCCGGCAACTATATAATCCATTGCTGTCTGTGCAGACAGACCGAACTGCTCCATCAAGGATCTGGCACCTCTTAAGGTCTCATTCATATCTATTCCGAATGTATCCTCAAGGATTATCGCCTGCGACACTATATTGGTGAGATCTGTATCCGATAATTCTCCAAGATTCCTTTTTGCTGCTATAACGGCTTCAGATACGGAATCCATGCTGTCCCCGACTCCGCTCTTATAGACATTTTCTATAATATTCGCAGTATTTCGAGCAGCATCCCCGGTTTCACCAAAGTATGATGTGGCCTTTGTCACAGCTGACTCGTATTCGCTGCCCAGATCCATAAGACTCTGCCCGGCATCTTTTATGGAATCACCCACACCTGAAATTTTATCCCCGATATTCATCGCGGCATCAATCGTGGAATAATCTGCAAGACGCTCGACCTTGTCTACAGTATCATCAATATCATCTCCAAACGCGTCAATACTGATTCCGGCATTGTCTGCAGCATTTTTAAGAGCCTGCATTCTGTCAGTTGTCTGCTGCAATTCGGTTTTATATGAACCCAACTTGGATTCAGTTTCAACAAGCTCCCTCTGAAGTGCACGGAACTTATCCTCGCCAAGAGTTCCTGCAGCAACTTGACTTTCTGCCTGCTTATATGCGGTTTTTAATATTTCAAGCTTATCTGATGTTTTATCTATGGACTTTGTCAGCAGGTCCTGTTTTTGTTCCAGGAGAATAAGACTGTCCGGACTGAATTTAAGATCCTTGTTTAAGGCTCGCAATTCCTTCTGCATTCCGGCAAGTCCGTCAGTCGCCTTATTTATGGCTTTATCAAGGCCTGTTGAATCCCCATTTAATTCTATTGTGATCCCTTTTATTTTCTCTGACATTTGCACACCAAAAAAGCAGCCTCCCATTTCTGGGAAACTGCTTTGACTTGAAAATTATTTAATTTACGCTATGAAATACACCCAATAGAATAAGGCAGCGCAAAGAATTGTTAACAGGATAATGATAATGATGGTGGCTTTTGCTATCCAGATAAATGATTTGTCAACTTTATTTCGTTTATGTTTCTGTAAATCTCTCATATTTGAAATAATAACACATCGAAATATCGTTTACAATCAGAAACGATCAAAGTCGTCCTGTCCGGCTACATATGCATATGTTTCATTATCATTACTGCGTTCCGTATACATATCTATAACTTCGCCTATAGTAAGGATGTCCATATCTGAAATACTGATTCCGGCCTGAACAGCTCTGAGCAAGAATAACGGCATCGTCATTTCACGCTCCGTCTGTTTTATTTTTTTTTACTCTTTGACATTGTTGAGATATTTGCGGCCCACAGGCTGAGTATATCTTTGATAGCTAAATAAATATCAAACACCTCGAACTGATCAAGCCATTCATCTATACCAGGTATGTCACTGTCAGCCTGGCGCGCCATAGTGTAGGCTATATTTTCAAGGACCTCTGTATTTCCCATGTCAAGACTTCCTGCCGTAACATTGAGGTTGAGCATGTTCATATCCTGAAAAAGGTCCTTGCCAAATAAATGTCTGTACACACGCGGCGTATCCGCTGATGCTTTGAGCTTTACCCTGATTCCTGATATTTCAATTTCCTTTGTCAATGCCATATGCCGCCTCCATTAAACTGTACCAGGGGTTGATTCATATACAGTTGTATACCATGAATTATATACTTCATCTGTGGTATCAGGGCTGGTCTTGGCCTTTACTCTGCCATCAGCAAGCGGCATTGCAGTAATGGTCATAGTATCTGTAGTTGGCTCTTTTGTATCCTCAACGGTCTGTCCGGATACATTTGGACGTGTACATGAGCAGCGATATAAAACATGTCTTGTTGCTTTCTTATCCCCGTTAAACTCAAACATAAGAGCAAATTCTGCGGGCTCTACGTTTGCGTTTTCCACATATACGCCATCTGTACCCTTTTCTTCTTTTAATATCTTTTCACGGAACTCGTCAGGTATAAGCGCTACTTCAAGATCACCACTGTATCCGGAGTTAGATGTACTCTGATAATAGATGATATCGTCCGCATAGAAAGGCGACGTTTCTCCCTCAGGATCCAGTGATAAACTTACGGCTCCTGGGATGGCAAAGGGAGTGTCCCAGGAGATGCTTCCATCTTCATCTTCTATAAGAAGAGCTGCGTATACGCTTTTAAGTCCAAACTTAACTTTATTCTTCTTGCTCGTTTCCGGCATAATATACCTCCGTATAATATAATATTTCAAACATTGATTCAGCTTCTATCCACTGCTCCTCTTTCTGCCACGTAAGTCCCAGCTCCTTCAAGACGGCCTCAACCTGTCTTTCAAGCTGAAAATCCTTTTCCCCGGTATAAAGCTCTATATCAAGCTCATATATCTGCATATACAGCTCATTATCGGCATAGAAATTATTTGACTCATCAAAATACCACAAAATATAAGGCGGAGGCACAGCATCTTCCTCTGTGAACTGACGGTATTCAAAAGGCAGTCCGAGGGTCTGAAGCGCCGCTTTTATAATATCTTCATTAATCGTCATAACTGTCTTTTTAGCTCCTTTTCTATGGCATCAACAGCATTCCGCTCAGCTTTGGCTATATGCGGAAAAGCACGTGTCCTGCCGCCATTTCTTTTAGCATGCCCTTTTTCAAGCAGATGAGTAAGACGATACTCTCCATTTCCGGCATACACCACGCTTTTTATGGATGTAG
Organism: uncultured Lachnospiraceae bacterium; assembly: GCA_944381575.1. Taxonomy (GTDB): domain Bacteria; phylum Bacillota; class Clostridia; order Lachnospirales; family Lachnospiraceae; genus Avilachnospira. The sequence goes on from CALWLS010000004.1 coordinate 179,468, forward strand.
GGGCATCGGAAATTCTTTTGAATTTCCATGATCTGGCATAAGCCCCGCCGCCATTGTAGTTTCCCTTTGGCGATGTTTTTTTGAGCTCTTTTACCGCGTTTTTCCCCGCATTAATGATGACCTTCTTTAAAGTGTCACTTGCAATGGATGAATATTCCTGAAGAGCTTCCTCAATCTCTTTCACAAAATCGTTCTTCATGTCCGCATATCCTTATATGGAGTCTGTATGGATTCCAATGACATATAGAGACATGGAGGATATGTATCTTTAACCTGTATCTGCACTATCCTGTACTGCCTTCCATCTATCAGGATCACGTCATCCTGCTCATAGAGCTCATTTGGAAGTACAGCCACCATTTTGTTCAGAACTGTAGAGCTTACCTTTGCATCCCAGAATCGCTTCGCGCCTACAGTCTTGTCGCCAAAGCGTATGTCTGTAAGTTTGTTTGATACTATGGTCCGATTTTTAACCTCACACAGGGTAAGGATCCCGCTGTTAAAAGTCTCAAATTTTCTATTCGTTATCCTCGGCATCTTTCTGCCACCTATCCATCTGAAGAGTTATGATCTCAGGCTGGTAATTTCTCCAGAATTCATCCAGCGCTCCGGATCTCTCATACATGACATAATTAAAGAGCAATGTTTTCTCTTCATTATCGTTCTCAAAATCACACTTACCGATCCTTTTTTCAAGAGCAGAAGCTCCACGGTTTGCCATTCCGTGAAGTTTCTGCCTCTCCTGTTCGGTAAGTTCCCAGGTGATATCGAGATAATTTATCAGCTCATTTAAAGTCTTTTCGCTTATCATCTCAATATCTCCTTATCGTTTAATCCTCCGTTGCCGGAGTGTAGGTTACGGTTACCGTATAGGTCTTTGTCTCTCCTCCGTCAGTTACTATGACTTTTACCGTGTTTTCAGCGCCGGAAGTCCACTTTACACTGCTGCCGTTTGCGATATTATTATCATTGTAGGTGATCTCCATAGACGCTGTAGCATCTGCCGGAGTAGCCGCTATCACAGCCGAAGGCTGGTCAGTGGCGAGCGTATATGTTGTCGTTGCCGCTGTGAATGCAGGAGTCAGAGGCTGACCGCCTATAGTAAGAGAATTAAGAGCGGCATTCTCTACATCGGTTATGCTGTCCACTGTTTCAACCTTGTAATATGCAGGCTGAAGATTCGTGATATCAAATACCACGAAGGCATTATTATCAATAGGGAAACCATGCGCATACGTCTTTATAAGATATACCCTTTCATCTTCAAGAAAATGATACTCATCTGAGTATTCTATCCTTCCATTCTTCGACATGCCGCCACCACAGAAATACAGCTTTGCCATGCCGTATACAGCCTTACCCACAGGGACTGCTGCGCTCTGTAACACATCAATAGGGAACGGAAGCATGGATATATATCCACCTCCTGGAGCCGGCGCCTGAATAGCAGGTAATACCCTGGAGTAATAATCCTGTGGATTAACGAGCATAATAAGGCCATTTACAACTCTGGCCTGGCCTTTACCATTAATGGCAAGAATTGCCGTTGCGTTACCCAGCTGTATATTATCAAACTTGGTTATTGCCATAGCACTCTTATCAGGATAAACCCCACCCTGAACTGATACATCATCTCCGACCTGCTTTGTCATGCCTATAGGCTGATCCTTGCCGGTACCGTTTATAATGCCGTCCTCAAGTCCATTTGCGAGTGCCTCCTGAAGTACCTGGCGCACATAACTGTCAAGCCACTGAGGGCCAAGATCAAGCATTGCCTTGCATACCGGCAGGAAGGCTGAAAGCTTGTCCTGGGTAACATCCACCTCCTTGAATCCAGATGTAAGTTCCTGGACGATCTCGGCGCAAAGCTTTCCCCATGCTGCCTTCTCATATCCGTTAGTGTTCATCATGAGCTTTGTCAGGCCTGCCAGACTGCTAAACTGGATTCTTGAAAGCAGAGGATGATTTGTCTTGAGATCGGTAAATACCTGATCGATAACGGTCTCAGGCATTACTACGTCTATATTGGCAAGAGCCTGCCTCGGCTCAGGAGCGCGCATGGCTTCGATGACCTTGTTATAATACTCTTTTTCCTTGGAAGTGAGCTGCCTTACGCCTCTTCCTGCCAGAACCTGGGCATCAGCAGCATCTATAAGACTCTGAGCCTGTTCCATTACCGATGCTTCTATCTGCTGACAAAGATTCGCAAACTCATTGCTGAACGCTTCCGAATCGCCCTTCTGGATCGCATCATGCATGCGCTGTACGATCTCCTGCTTTTTCTGATTGATCACATCTAAATTTTTCATGTTAATCCTCCATTTACACTTTGTAATCCTTAAATATTTCCAGTATCTTGTTCTGAACTTTCGTTTTAACGAAGTCCTTTTCCTTTACGCTTCCCTGCATGATCTGAAGCTGCTCCCTGAATGACTGCTGTTCATTGAGCTGCCTTCTGAGTTTCTGAAGCTCAACGTTGGGATCAGGAACAGAAGCCGGTTCATCATCCTCTCTTTTGTCCATGATCTCATCAATGAGCCCATATTCCAGGGCTTTATCCGGTGTAAGGTATGTTTCTGCATCCATGAGTGCAGCAAGCTCTTCCTCTGATATCTTTGCCCGTTCCATAAATACCTTGCGGTTCGATTCTGAAAGGACATCAAGATCATCGGCATATTTGCGGAGCTGAGTCGCATTACCGTAGCAATACATCCACATGTTATGGATAAGCGCTGACGTGCCCAGACACATTTTCCTTTCATCGCAGGCCTGAAGTATCAGAAATGCAATGCTGTGTGCAACACCATCAACTATGCCGATCTTGTGACAGGCCTTCTGCTTCAGCAGATTATAGATAGTAGTGCCTTCCTTTACTGAACCACCATCAGAGTTGATATGAAGTTCTATCTCCGTACCGTCCGGGATCTCAGAAAGCTTATCCCTGAAATACTTTGCCGAGGTCTCACTCTCTTTATAGGTCCAGGTATTCCAATCAAAATCTCCCTGAGAACTGACATCATCGTATATATAGAGCAGGGCTCTGTCAGCTTTCTGCTCTATTCGCCAATTTAAAATAGTGTTTTCCATACATCCTCCTTATGAAGTATCTAAGTCCATCTGCTTTAACGCTTCCTCAATAAATGAGTAATTCTTTGTGATGAAGTGCTTGTCTGCCCAATCCTCATCGATAGCGTTTTCCCCTATAGTCCGTCTCACATCGTTGATGGTGAAAGCACCGGAGGAGATCAGCTTGTCGATAGATGTAGCTATGTCCATGACATCTATGTGCTTTACAGCAGTCGTGTCTATATGGATCCTATTGCCTCTGACAAAACCCTCGAAGCCATTTCGTTTTCGGTTTATTTCTTTTTCAAGCATCCTGGCCAGAGGATCTATACAGAAAGTCAAAAGCTCATCAATGGCTTTCTCGGTATCCTGAACGTCTCCTTTAGCAAGGCTCGGAGGAAAAGAAAAAGCCCGTGCGGTGAAATCAAAGATATCATCGTACAGACTCTTTATATCTCTCGTGCTTTCTGTAGAATATGTCTTGCTCTGGCTGGATATATCGGTATAATCATATCCTTCGAAAAGCGGCAGTACAGCATTTTCAGACGAGAACAGATCCTTAAAGTATTGGTTCATCAGATCGCTGAAGTTCTTCTTGAAATTCTGGTCGGCTGCTGCCGTAGCGCTGATTCTTAGAATGCCCCTGTTTCCCCGTGATTTGAGATAAGATTTTGCTGCATACTGGATCAGCTTTCCGTAGGTGTCTGTCATAGTATTAAGCAGGGCCCTCATGTCACGGTTATTAAGCTTCCAGTAAAGTACATCAGCCTGGTTAAAGACCCTGTTAAAGGTCATATTATCTACAGATACTGAGGAGAATCTATACCCACGGAGTGCATATTCTTCTTTAGAAAAACTGTCAGCCACATAAAGCTTTTGATCATGTTCTATTACAAGCGCTTCATTGTTGCGGTAAAGCATGCTGATAAGCTTTCGGAGGAAGTCTGCAGCATTCTGATTTGGGTTGGGTTCGATATTCCACAAATAATACTCGCTGCCCTTTGTTTCTCTGCCACCGATATATACCCTGAACTCACACTTTGAAAGGACACTTGCGATCTTATTTACACATGCCCAGAATGCCACCTCGCGGACAAAGAGCTCACTTAGCATGCTCTGGGCTTCCGGGGTCTTTAGTATGTCTTCAATACTCACTACCTGAGTTTTGGCTCCAAATTTGGAACTGAGCCAGCTGAGAATACTCATCGCATTCCTCCTTTCCTGTTAATAAACAAATACCGGCAATGTCGGTATGTTGACTGTCATGTTCATGGGCAGCATGTTTTCAATGGTCATTGCTGCCACAAGCGCCATAAATGGATCAGTTTTTCTGCTTTTGGCCTCGATCTTGCCATATACATAGTTTCCTATATCGGTATCATCGGATGTCAGGTTCCTGCCATACCTTATAAGCTTCGTATTATTCGTTGCCCATCTGAGCTCCGGAGCCTCGCCCCATACGAACCATTTATTTGCAAAGCAGCTGTCGATCACCGGAGCGATCTTCATGATATCCGATGGTCTTACAAGCTTAAGGTTTTTGTATACTTTAGGATCAAACCCTATATCATTAAGAGCCTTGGCAAACAGGGCGTATCTGAAATCATCCATCGCAAGCCCTTTTATGGAATATTTCTCCTTAGCCTGCTGGATATAGTCGATGATGTATGAAGGATGTATCTCCACATCATCTATCAATGTGAGACGCCCATCCTCTGCCCATTCCTTCCAAGGACACTTCATTCTTGGTATATCCTTCGATTTAAGGCATAACCAGGAGTGGCTCAAATCATACCGGATGTTTCCATCCCTAAAATGCAGATCAACAGATACAAAGTCCGTGACTTTTGAAAAATCGATGCCGCACACACATGGTCCTCCAGCAAGATCCGGAAGTTTTCTGTTGGTGGCGGCTATATTATCCCAATCGGTGACCTTTAACTCAGATGTAGAGTCTGGTATATTCATACGCTTTGTCATGAATGCCGGCAGTCTCTGAGGGTTTTTCTTCCAATCACGGTATTCCTTTTCTATTTCCTGACGAAGGTTCGGGAGATAAGGCAGGGATGGATTAGCCTTTTCCCATAATGTTTCATCATCGGCTTCCTCCTTACTGTCAAGCCTGTTGATAAAGGGAAGAAGCCCATTGTCCGGATCACCACCAAAAAGGATACCCTCACTTGTTTCAAGCAGATCATCGAGCGGCCCTTCCCTGACATCTCCCTGGGTAGTGTAATATGACCGCCTGGGATGTTTCTTTTTTCCGAGACCTGTTGTAAATACATTTATGTTTTTATAGTCCTCATACTGATGTACCTCATTAAAAATCACTATTCCGGATCTTAAGCCGTCCTTTCCGTTTGGATTGTTTGTCCTCCCTTTTATGGTGGACTTTGTGGATAAATTGATCACTTTTTCCTTTGTCCAATAGAAAAACCGTTTTAGCTTCCTGATATTTTTAGGATCCTCGAAAGAATTTATAATATCAAAAACAGGCCTCACGGCCTGCTCCTCATTGTTGGCGCAAATGTCCACGTCATATTCTTTTATTCCGTTATACTGCGAAGAAAGGCATGTAGCTTCATAAGCTATGGTGCCATCTTTTCCCGCACCTCTGCCAAGCAATGCCAGCAGATCCGGCCACCTTGGCATGCCTGAGTCCCTCCAATATGTGCAGTCATGTAAACCTATGATAAATTTCTGCCAGGGGAAAAGCTGCTCGAATGGAAAGTATTTTGCAAGTCCTAAATATTTCTCAAGCTGCTGCTCATCCACATGGATATCCTCAGTTTCAAAACAGTATTCTATGTGGTTAATAAGCGCTTTGACCTCTTTACAGGCCTTGATCTTACCGCTTTTTACCTGGTTCATATATTCTTCTATATGCGGGCTACAGTTCCTCATCTTCACCACCTATAGTTTTCTCTGTCGTGATCTGCAAACGGTCAAGTATCGCCAGCATCTGTCTGTTGACCATGATCAAATCTTTGACTGAAGGATTCTGTTTGGAGATCTCTATGCCCTTGGACGCCGAAGGCTCCATATAAGATATTCCCCGTTTTTTTATGTCCTTTTCCAGCTTCTCCTTGATCTCGAACATAGCCATATAGTCTTTTACGAGATCAAGAAAATGGGCTTCGTCAGCTCCCTTCTTTTGAAGCTGAGATAAAAGCGAGGATTCAATTTCTTTTCGTTTCTGTGCTTTCGTCATTTCAAAACCTCAAAAAAACTCTCACGCGCGCGTGCGCGTGTAAAATGTCGAGTCCTCCCACCGGTCTCCAAAGCCAGGATAAAATCCCGATTTTTTCACAGGGGGGGGCATCATTACCATCGTTCTTCAGTAAGAAGAGTTTTGTCTTGTACCTTCTTACGATATCCATGAATCTCTTCATGGCAGTCACGACAAAGACTTATTAGATTGCGCTTACGTTCACCCTGCCATTCATACCAGATCTCGAGGGCAAGCTCCGGATGCTGCTTAACATAATTCACATGATGCACGGTAGTTGCCTTTGTATATCTGCCGCGGGCTTTGCAGATCTGGCATTCATACCTATCCATCATGAGGACTTTAGCTCTTAGCTGTTTCCACTTGCCACTCGTATAAAATGCATGAACATCATCATGTATAGCTCTCTTTATGAAATTAATGTCTTCGTTAGTCATTTAATAATGGGCAAATAAAAAGCACCCTGGTTGGGTGCCTAAAAAAATGTTTTATGATCTTACAAGATTAATCGTGTACTGCGCATATTTCACTAATTACCATTATCGTTCCCTTGCGAAGACGTTTTATAATTTTGCTTATTTTACAGTATAACACACTTGACGAGAAAAAAAGTTGCGGAAAGTTGCGTTTAGTTGCGAAAAGTTGCGGACTTTCGCAAAAATGTATTTATTCAGATACAATGATTACATTTTTCAAATTCTTTTAGCGCTTCCCCATGTATATGACATGTCCAATGATAGCTATATCCCATCTCGGTAGCTATCTTATCCATGTTTTTATATTCAACATACCGTTTGAAAAGTACATCCGCATATTCAGCTCGACCAATCTGCTGTATCTGGCCAATAATTTTGTCTTTTCTGTCCATCAGGTCAAGAATACTCTTTCTGATATCCGCATCCATATCAGCAAGTATTTCCGACTCTCTTGTAAATCCGACATTGCTGGGGGATGTCTGTACCCGGTCTCTATCATAGTCTATACCGCTGACAAGAACACGAGACTCACGCCTCAGTTCATACTCTTTTATTTTCTGCCGTATAGACAGATCTATCCTCCGGATCTGCATTAAATATTCTTTTGTATTCATGCCATCACCCCCCCCGACTAATTATCAAGTGCCCGTTTCTTATAAGTCCTGTTGCTGTGTAAATACTCCTCCTCTTTGCGCTGCCTGCCAAGTAACTGTCTCAAGCTGTTCAAAAATTTCCTGTTCTCATCGCAAAACTTTATGACCTCACCATAAAGGATCGTCTTGTCCTTTTCTGCTCTGCGGTATCTTCGGCTGCGCTGCAGGGCAGTGGCATTACGGTTCCTTTCCGCCTTATCAGCTGCAAACTCGATCATGTGAATATAATCCTGAACTTTCTTATCTTCCTTGCTGACGGCGTCAAAGGCCGATTGATATTCACTGCAGGCCTGATCGAGGAAAGATAGGAATTCAGAGATATATTCCGATGGCTGCTTATCATTCATTAAGCTTTACCCCTGTACGGCTCCGGAAGCGGCCTCCATGCTATCACTTCAGCCATTGACCCACTTCCGTGCCAACATCCGTCTATGCAATAGGCCCTGTTAACATTCCTTAGTCCTTTTTTGGTCACTGTTGTCACCAGGACTATATTCTCGTCTTCCGGAAGCCGTTCCCGGCAAGGAATCCAATTTAAGCCTCTCAGCAGTAATATTTCTTTCGGAGCCAACCCTGTTTCTTCATACTCTGCAAGCCTGTTTATCAGATCCTCTTTCTTTTCAGGCGACCAGTATCCAGATTTGATCCCATTGCTGCGCTCATGTGTCAATCGTTCCATTCTTTTCCTCCGTAAGTTCTACTATTCTCGAATATGCCACTGAAGTAAGCCTGTCAACGGCAAAGTTCAAATGACATAAGATCTCCTGCATGTCATCAGATACTGAGATCCTTGCAATATCGCCATCTATAGACTCAAAAATGGCCATCTTCTCACGTTCCGTATATGGCACATCTAATATCTTTGCCATGTTTAGTCCTCCATTCTTATCTCATCATCGCCTACCAGCTGCTCATACTGCTCCGGAGTAGCCAGGACTCCCGGAAGATTATTGATCGCATAGATCATATTATTCTGCTTTCTGGTATTCTCATACCTGCATATGATCCTGCAAACAGCATCCCCGCTGATCAGCCGGCATGGGATCATGTTGTCTCTGGCGTTTGTATTTATCTCCATCTGTCAAGTCCGTCCTCGCCATTTTCAATACCAAAGTATTTTTCAAGAAGCTCAGGAGCTTCAATCGGTGCAATTCTCACCAGTATAGCCGTTGCCTGCTCTCTTACTTCCATAGGTGTCAATTTCTCCTTTACAGTAGGCTCGCAGTCTATTAATGCCGCAGCCTTCCCGGCCAGGTAAAGATTGCCTGACTCTATCAGCATGTTGACCATCTTGCGCATGATGGAGTCTGCGTTGATCAGTCTCATCACTCCACCTCCGCAAACCAGTATTCGTTCTTGCAGTCTGTGCACGATATTTCTTTGCAGCGTTCCGAATTAGCGATATCTTTATCCAAAGAACAAGGATTTATTTCTATAACCTCATTGCCATTAATATACGCATTCGGAAACAGCTTTAAAAACTCTGACTGCCGGGTCTTAACTGGATGCTCGGCTGACCATTTCTCTATTATTTCAACTGCTCGCTCAGGATAAAGTACCTCAAGGTCCTCACATTCAACGTTTTTCCCGTTGTTAGTGGAGTCAAAGGGGCATCTTGAGCAAGAGCTTCGACAAACACAACGTTCCTTATTCTTTAAATATTCAACAGCATCCATTACTTTTTACACCTCCTTACAATTCCTCAACCCTGACATATATCCCGGGATGATCTCCATAAAACTTTTCAGTGATCTCAGACGCCACCTGTGAATCATCTTTCCAGTAGAGGCTGGATGTCATGCAATCCTTGAATGCCTTAAGCAGATTGTCTGTGTCCGGCTTAGTAGCTTTATATTCTCCAACCTCATGTTTATTCCTGCAGGGCCATATCCACTTTGTGGTTAATCTTACAGGACCATGGAAGGGATCCTCAGGCCTATGCGGCACCAGATATCCCAGAAAAAGATTTTTAACTGTCTTTAATTCCGGCGGATCATAGAATACCGGCTTCCCTTTTATGACTGCGATCTTATGTTCTTGCTGAGTGATCGTAGGCGGTTCCTTTAACGGGATAAAAAATTCGATTACATTTTCCATCTTCTTCCTGCCTTTTTCTCCCGCGCGCTTGATTGTGTGTTTGTGGTATGTCTATGTATAAGGGAACAAAGGGCGTGTTCAGAGCCCCTTTGTCCCTATACATACATAGACACCACAACATCAACACATTTACATATATGTAATATATGTTCGCCGCACTGTTGTCCTCGGAGGACAAATATATAGTTTGTCCTCGATGTCCTCGATGCGTAAGGACATCACTTTTCCTGTGTTGTCCTCGATGTCCTCGGCATTCCTGAGGACATCTTTTAAATGTTGTCCTGTTGTCCTCGGCTGTTGTCCTCGCGTCTGATCTTGCCGTTATCATAAACAAAACCTTCTTTGGTAAGGGCTTCGCTGTACCTCGGATTCCATTTGCCTCCTCTGCCTTTGGTTCCGGATAGATCCTTTTTTACTGTCTCAGGAGATTTACCTATCTGCTCCGCAAGGTCTTTGTAATCTATTTCTTCTACCCCATCAGTGAAAAGAAAATCCAAAGTAGACAGATAAAGATCAAGTGTTTCTTCGCTCTTTTCCTTTTGTGATCTTGCCATTCGTTTTTTAAAGGATTCCTTTTTCTCACCCATCTTGATATCCTCAAAAGCCCCGCTGTCATCCAGCCTGTGAATAGGATAATCAAACCAAAGGCTTATAGGCTTAAATCTCGGGAATTCCCTCAGGATGCCGTCTATACGCCACGCAGTGCGTCTATTTGTCCGGTTTATCTCTTCCCTTATAAAAGTCTCCATTGACTCTATCTGAGGCCCTGTGAGCTTTCCTGTGGCGTAATTAGTCATCTGTGTAGGAGAAAGACGGTCGTCCTGTCCTACATCAGACTCCCATCCTGGAACGAACTTTGAGAGAGCCTTTTCTATGCCTCTGATCCTGGCTTTGCCCTCCTCATTTGCCCGCAGCGTTTCAGGTACATCAAGCTCTATAAGGTCAAGCAGTGCATCCGGATCCCTCGCAAATACGCCTGAGCCTGAAGCACGGTCCTGTGCATTTTTATTTGCCTGGTTTCCTTTGCTGTGATGATGGCAGTAGATAGTGGCTGCCTTAAGCTCATTACAGATCTTATCGAACTGGTTACAAAAGAGAGCCATCTGATCAGCACTGTTTTCATCACCGGTAATAACCTTATAAATGGGATCTATGATGATCGCCGTATAATCCTTTTTCTCGGCTCTTCTGATCAACTTCGGTGCAAGCTTATCCATTGGTACCGCTTTTCCCCTGAGGTTCCATATATCTATGTTGTCAATGTGCAGTGCCTTGATCCCAAGCGCGTCATATACATCCTTAAAGCGGTGCAGACATGAAGCATGATCAAGCTCAAGGTTTACGTATAATACATGGCCCTGAGCACACTTCATACCAAACCATGATGTCCCTTCGGCTATAGCTATGCAAAGCTCTATGAGAGCGATGGACTTACCTGCCTTTGATGGACCTGAGATAAGCATCTTATGGCCTTTGCGCAGCACTCCATCTATAAGACATGGAGCAAGAGGGGGAATGTTTTCCCATACGTCAGAGAGAGTTTCCGGATCCGGAAGATCATCATTTACTGCCTCGATCCAGTCCTGCCATTCATTCCAGGATCTTTTGCCTATATTGGTATCTATAAGAAACTGTTTATGGCCATTTCTTTTTACTCCCGGCATCCTGGATAAACGAGACGGATTTTTATTCTGGGTATCGACCTCAAGTCCGTTTTTGCGGCAGATGTTATACAGATACTCCACTCTCTTCTTATACTCTGAGAGATCCCCAGCTTCTATTTTCACGATTGCGTGAATGCTTTTCCCGCCGGAGTACACCAAACACGCTACCGGGAGCTCCAGCTGTCTTATAATGGCATTCTGCCTCTCTATCGGGATGCTGTCAGATTCAACCAGGGCATATCTGTAATCAGTCACGTTGTCATTCTTGACTCCGTTCCCGTCCAAAGGATTGAATCGGATCCACGCCCCAGCACGTTCGTCACAGTCACCTATAACGGCGCCAACATCGTTATATTTTTCAAGCTGTTCTATGAGTTCTCCAGCTGTACGGTCCCAGTTTCCTTTTTTAGGGCTTAAGCGGTCTTCATTCTCATAGACATCCGTGACATACCCTACATTCTCAGTTGACTGAAATAGAGTTTTTAAGTAAGTGACCAGCTCCTGAACGGGATGCCAGGCTGCGTCTGACGGTTCTTCCACTTCACGGTCTTCGACCCATCCGTCTACTACAACACCCTCTTCTTTGGTGATAACATCATCCCAGCCTATCTCATGACCTGGATCCTGGGATGGCGGAATAAATCCGCCTCTCTTTGCATACTCTACAATGGTGCCGCCTGTCACTGGCTCCGATGAGCCGTTAAAAGATGTCCATTTTCTGAAGCATTCTCCTGACTTGTAGCGGCTGTCCTCTTTGCTCCACTGATCCCAGTCTGCTGCCGTGTAGCCTTCCTGCTTTAAGGCAAACCCGACATTAACCCACTCCTGATATGTAAGGTTATACGGTTTAATATATTTAAGTAATTCTTTTAGATCATATTTATATTCCATTACTTATTTCTCACACCTTTTGCGGTACGTATTCCTGTGGGATCATCCCCTGCGGTAACCTCCATCCATTACCGGCTATCCTGTCTATGAGCTTTCTTGCGCTGTCAAAATCCCATGTGCCTACATGCTGGAATCCGCGGCTTTCAAGGAAGCGTATTTGTTTAGGAGTAGTAAGCCCCTCCATCTTACGAAGTTCCAGGCGCTCAAGGAGTTTTGACGCCTTGCCGGCATTCTCTATCTCATCCGGAAGGATCCCAGCCTTTTCAAGAGCTTTCATCTGTGCTTCAGACGGCGGAGCTGCCTCCCATCCGAATGCCGGAACGTAACTTGCAAGATCTTCAGCCTGTATGGACATTTCAAACTGCAGCGGATCTACAAGCTTCTTTTTCTTACGCCTCATTTCAGCGAGCTTCTTTGCCAGAGCCTCTTCCCTGGATGCTATAACGTCTTCGGACGCTTTTCTCTCTGCCTCTTCAAGATCCTGAGGTTCCATACCTGCAGCTGCTTCAAGATTTTCTGTAAGCTTCCTTGCCACTTCGTCATTCTCACATATGAGATGTGCGGGGTGGCAAAGTTCATGCCGCTCTGTGTGCCACAGGAAGTCCAGAAGCAAAAGGTGATCTTTGCCTGTTTCAGGAGATAGCCTTGTACCACGGCCTACCATCTGGCTGTAAAGGCTGCGGATCTTTGTGGGCCTGAGTACTATGATGCAGTCCACTGATGGACAGTCCCAGCCTTCGGTAAGCAGCATGGAATTACAGAGAACGTTATAATCTCCCCTGTCGAAAGCTTCCAGGATGTCCGCACGGTCAGAACTCTCACCGTTTACTTCAGCTGCCTTAAAGCCTTTTGCTCTTAATAACTCGGCGAATTTTTGAGAAGTAGCTATAAGAGGCAGGAAAACCACAGTCTTACGTTCCTTACAGTACTTAAGCATCTCGTCTGCTATCTGCTCGAGATATGGATCAAGTGCTGTAGCTATATCTCCAGCCTTGAAGTCACCTGATTGCATGGTCACATGAGAGATATCAAGCTTAAGTGGTATTGTAAGGGCCTTTATAGGACAGAGATAACCTTCCTTAATGGCCTTAGGCAACGTATACTCATAAGCCAGGCTTTGGAAATACTCTCCGAGGTTACGCATATCACCTCTGTCTGGAGTAGCCGTCACCCCAAGTACATCGGCATCACCAAAATACTGCAGCACCCTCTGATAGCTGTCAGAAATACAATGGTGCGCTTCATCTACTATGATCGTGTCAAAATAATCCGTAGGGAAGTTACTAAGACGGTCCATACGCATCATGGATTGAACGCTGCCAACGGTGATCCTGTACCACTGGCCTATACATGTGCTTTCGGCTTTCTCAAGTGCCGTTTTAAGGCCTGTACTCTTGTATATCTTATCCGCAGCCTGTTCAAGAAGCTCTCCTCTGTGGGCAAGGATCAAAACCCTTTTTCCCTTGCGGACCATATCCTCAGTGATCTTTGCGAAGACGATTGTTTTTCCGCATCCTGTTGGAAGGACGAGCAGCGTCCGTTTTATGCCCGTTATCCAGGCATCTTCAACTGCTCGTCTCGCTTCCTCCTGATACGGCCTTAAGTCCATCATCAGAAAGTCCCCGCTGTGAACTTCTTAGGCTCGTAAGGGAGATACTTTTTCACACGGTTATTTTCTTTCGGATTGCCGTTCTTATCAGTGTATTTATTTACTTCTATCTCTACCCTACCCGTGGAAGCGGGTACCTGACTCCAGTTAGGACGAAGCGGCTCTCCCTTTTTCTTCTGCCCAATAGCAAGGAAAAACTGGGATAATCTCCATTCAGCCTTTGAGCTTAAGTACAGCGTATCAAATACTGTTCCTGCCGCTCCGGTTTCCGGATCTTTTAAGCTGAGTGTAAGGTCAGCCTTATTGCATGCTGCCATCTTCTCAGAGCCTGCATAGCGTCCCCTTTCCATCTTTTCTACTGTAAACTCATATACTCCGGCTGGAAGCAGCTCAAATTCCTGCTCCTGAGATATCTCATCATCCCAACCGATCTCACGTCCAATATCATTATTTTCCATCATGCTTTTATCTCCTTTTAATCAAATGGTACGTACTGTGTTTCCTGTATCTTCTTGATCTCCTCAAACACCTGGCTCCATGCCCCTATCAATACTCCCTGAACAAACTCAGGATCATAGTCCTGGATCAGTGTATCTATCGGATAATACCCTTTGGCAGCTACAGCTGCCTGCACATTCCACTCGCAGACGTTGTGCGAATCCATAAGGTCTTTAAGAGCTTTCGGTATTTTATCCGGATCCGAAAAATACGGTTTGAAGCCCTCATGGGGCCTGAGCTTTTCTGCTTCAGCTGGTTCTTCTTTTGGAATTTCTTTAGGTCTTTCAGGTTCTGTTTTTTCCGGGGCCTTTTCAGGAACATACTCTTCATTTTTCATGAAGTTACGGACATCCGGGCCTGAAGGCTTAGGCTCCTCAGCCGGTTTATTAATAACTGCAGGTTTATCAGGCTTATCCTTGGTCTCTACTTCATCGTTAAATATCCCTGAGATCTGGGCGTATTCCATCGGCAGTTCTTCCGGAAGCCCGAAACGATTCTTAGCATCCCAACAGCTGTGATGGCTGGTGTACATGACACGTTTACCGCCCTGGACTTTGTTCTTGCCTTTCTGGACGCCCTGGCCGTCTACATTGACCACAGTAGTCTTATAGTTGCAGAATAACAGAAGATCACACCACTCTTTTACCAGCGGTGAAGTCTGTGAGCTGGTCTTCTTACCAAGCTTCAGCTCCCATCGGTCATAAGCTCCAAGTTCATCAGGCTGCTCAAATTTCCTCATCTGAGCATGGGCAGTAAGGACTACATTTACGCCCTTTTCTACGATCTCGGTAAGTTTATTCAGAAATCGGCCAAACTCTTCTTTGACATAAACATATCCATTGCCATAGCCAAAATCCTCGATGCCTTTTTTCTGGTGTTTATCACATATTGCCTGTATACACATCTGCTCAGCCCAGTCTATGGTATCGATGACAAGAGTCCTGCAACATGATGGATTATCTTTCACATACTGGAGTTCACTTAAGAGCATTTCCCAGCTGGTAGGTTTATCAAACCTTGCAACATCCATCTGATTCGTACTGCCTTCCGTATCAATAAATACTGGATCCGGGAACCTTGATGCCAAAGTAGACTTACCTATACCCTCAGGTCCATAAATAACCACTTTCTTTGCACATTTGATCTTTCCTCTGGTTATATTCATCATTCCTCCTTAAAATGTTCCTGGTTTAAATACAGGTTTTGCAGGTGCTACTGATTGAATAGTCGTATTCTTTACCGCATATCCGTCTTCGATGATAATGCTGCACTCATCTCCTGTACTTACTCTTGTGGCTATCGCCTGAAGCCCCTCCTGCTCAAGCCACTGTCCGAACTCTTGCAGCGTCTTAAGATCCATCTGCTCAAGCTTATCGAGAAGAACGAAGCCACACTCAGGATTCAGCTTCCTTACTATTGCTGCGGAGACCTTGAGTTTTTCAGCTCCGGACATGCAGTCCCACTCCTTGCCTTTGTATATGAGTTTGCCATCAGATACCGAAAGCTCAGGAAGCGGGAGATCTGCAGAAGCAAGCAGATCTGTCTTCTCTTTTCTGACTGCCTCTATTTCAGTGGTAAGGGAATCATACTTTGTTTTGTACTGTAGCGCATCTTCCTCGGCCTTGTCCTTATCAAGATTTGCCCGGACCTTCCGGTTGATTTCCTCGATCTCAGCTAAGTTGCGCTCCAGTTCCTCCGTAGATTCCATCTGAAGTTCCTTAGGAGTCTTCTGACCAGCAATCTCTTTTGCCTCGAGTTCCTTACGAAGGTTATTGAGCCTATTAAGTTCTTCCTTACAAGCTTCGATACGGTCATCTGTCTTCATGATCTCATCGAGGATCTGGTCATACTCCTTTATCCATTGTTGCCGCTGCCCATTCCTTGCAAGGATCTCCTGTTGCTCCTTGATCAGCTCTGATGCAGATATCAGGTCTTTCGGAGCATCCGGATAATATGGCTGCTCTTTCGCAAACTTTGCTTTCTGGTCAGCTGTACGGCCTACATAAAGCCTTTCCTGATAAAGATCTTTTTCCTTTTGATCAAGCTCTGCGAGCTGATCACCTACTCCTATGATGTTGAGGAGAGTTTTGGCTTTTTCGGTATCCGATGCCTCCATGAACTTGGGAAGGTTGAGAGCTAACTTTTCCACGAAGGAATCGAGGAGCTTCTGGCCGGCTTTTTCACCGGATGGATCCGTGACTTTTAGGTCTGAGTTCTTTCCCTTGCGCTCCACCACAAGCCCGTTACTGAGTACCACATGGAGATAAGGTGGTACCATGGAGCCTTCTCTCCCTGGGGCAGAAGGCCTGAAACTCTCGCCTCCAAGAGCCCAGGCTATGGAATCCAGCACCGATGTCTTTCCCTGGCCATTATCCCCGCCTATGATGGTGAGCCCATTGGCCGCCGGCTCGATCTTAACGGCTCTTACACGCTTGACATTCTCTATCTCAAGCTTATTTATTTTCATGCTCATTTCTGATCCTCCGTAACGTCAGTCCTTTCAGCCGCGAACATGATCATCCTTGAAGCCACCTCGTTCAGCGTCATATTTGCTTTCTCTGCAATCGTTTCCACTATGTCGTATGCTTCAGCCGTCACGCGTACTCTGTAATACATTGAGCCATTTGCTCTTGCACGTCTTTTCTTTAAAATCAGTTTCTCAGACATTGAATAAACCTCCTATTTCTGCTAATATGGAGGTGGCGGTATTAACGCCACCTATGTTTATTTGTTTTTGGACGCTTCAAGCTGGCGGGCTTTGGCGTCCTCTTTTATTTTTGTAAGCGTCTTTATCAGTTCATCAAGATCTGCCTCAGCTCTCGTATCCGACAGGTTTACCTCAGTCCTTATCGACGTTCCATAACTACTCCAACCGTTAGGAAATACCTTGACATAAAAATTGGCTACATGCCCGGAATAATCAAAGAATGCCGTCGGAAGGCTTCCCGTAATTTCCCGGTTGCGTTTCACTTCCGGTCCTCCGTTGATTTCAAAACACAGGTCAATGACTTTCATGACCTTTTCTTTTATCTGCTCGCTCTGCATATGTCTAACTCCTTAGTTTTCTTGTTCTTCCGCCAAATGAAGACATCTTCGCCTCGCTTGGTCGTGAAGTAAACGAAAGTCCGTGTTTCCATGTATCCGGCAGTCTTAACAGCTCGTGCCATATCCCTGGATATCCTCATCACATCTCCTCCATCAAGGCGCCCAGAATCATCGCTACTATCGCGCCGGTCGCTGCCAGCACAAAGTATGTCAGATCTTCCAGCGAAGCCAGCGGCCCCGCCAGGAAGAATGTTGACAAAAATCCCGCCATCTGGATGCCCCTTCCTACATCCTGCTTAGTTAACTTATTTTTTCTACTTCTCACACTGCTCCTTTCATCACTATCATCTTTATTTCATGCAGCTCGTTCATCATCTGCCTCTGAATCATATCCGGATCCTGTTTCCGACCGAACAAGCTCAAGATATCATCGTTGCTTGCCAGACTTTTCTCCAGGATCCTTTGCAGCTGCCAGACATTAAAGCTGCCATTTCGTTTTCTCTGGCAGAATGCCTCACGGCTTATGCCTAACCATCCTGCTATGTCTTTATCCGTAAGGTGCTGCTCACGTTTGATCTTTTCTATGTAGTCTTGTACTGATGGCTTGATCTTTGATCACCTCCCCGGGTTATCTTTTCCTAAAATTCCTAAATTGATATGGTATACTCCTTTAAAAAGGAGGTCTTGCCATGAAACTAAACCATGAATGTGTTCGCGATCTTTTACTATTCATAGAAGAGTATTCTGACTATGACGTTAGCATTGATCCATCTTCTATAGAGTTGAACTATGACCACAAAGATGTTCTTTATGCTGCTGATAAGTTATTAGAAGCAAACTATATAGATGGCATAAAAAGATCTTTTATAGGTTCAGATCTTCCTCAGATAGCGATAAAATCAATAACGTGGGACGGCCATCTCTTCTTGGATAATATCCGTGATGACACTGTATGGGGTAAAACAAAAGAAATCGCAAAGAACTTCTCTTCTATGTCCTTGTCTCTCATCGGTAAAATAGCGAGCCAGGTCATCATTCAAATGGTTAGCAGTCAACTATAACAGGGATTCTTATTGTTAATGTTGAAATGTGATTATCTTCAGCATCGTGCTCTATCTTGTAGTAAGAAATATTCGGAATTTCTTTCCCATCAAGATAGAGTTTTTCGCCTTCGCTAATTCTCAGCCTTAGAAGCTCCATATCTTCCCTCCTTCTCACTCTTGTGATAAATGGCTATTTCACTTCAATATTGCAATACTTAAAACTGAAGCCGTAACAGCTTTAATAAATCATTCTGGTTTGAATTACCGTATGTTATAATTTTCCTGAAAGCTGTATATTAATTAACTTTTAGGTGACCCATTATGCCTGATCCATTCAATCCTAATATTTCTGTCGACGTTAACGTGTTCCGTAATCCTGACCTCGCAAGCTGGAAATATGAAAAAATTGTAGAACAAATTAAAGAGTTTGAAGACGACTTGGACTCTGAACATGAAATCATATTGATGCTCGCTTCATTCGGGACTTCTATAACTATGGCTGTAGAAGACATTGGCTATCAGAATCCCGACCTCCTTTATTTTTATGGAAATGTTAACGGAAAATCCGCTCAACTAATCCAGCATATAAGCCAATTGAATTTTTTAATTGTAGCTGCCGAGCGTCCTGACAAGACCAAGGTTGCAAGACGCATAGGTTTTAAGTTCGAAGATGCAATCGATTAGTCCTTGTATACTCTTTCTGCTGGCTGATAAATAAGTCCCATAATTTCTGATGATTATCAACTTTTGATTCAAGGGCGTTGACTTTCATCTTTAGTTCTTGCCATTTCTTCCTGCTTATCCACATTCTTGTTTTCTCCTTTCTATCAACTTTAAGCTTTCCTGTTGATTGGTCACTCATCGCCTGAATGGAAAAGGTAATCAGTGCTTAGATTCGGGAAAAATGTATCCCTAACAAGCAAAGCCTCATCTACAGTGAACCTGCTTCTTCCGTTGATTTTGTTTGCTACACTATTTCGGTGTATTTTTAATAATTGAGCTATATCTTCTATAGATATATTCCGCTTTGCCATTTCTGCTTTTAAATTTAGATATGCCAGTTTGTTCACCTCCCGTGCAAATACGCAAATGAGTAATTAACTGTTTTGAATATACACGCATTTGCGTATATTGTCAACACAAATTTGCTCATTTGCATATTTTTTTGTTTACATAGATACGCAAAGATGATATTATGCAGATATACGGAGGAAAGGAACATGGGTATAGGAAGTAAGTTGACACAACTTATGAAAGAACAAAATACTAATGCTAATGAATTAGCCAGAAAGGCTGGAGTTCCAGCTACTACAATATATTCATTGATAAAAAGAGACAGTAGCAGAGTAGATATAGATGCATTAATAAAAATTGCACGTGCACTTGGGGTTACTTCTGATTATTTCAGTGATGACTATATAGATAATGAAAAATCTAACTATTCTCAGATTAGCACTATCCTCGCTCGCAATGGTAAAAAGCTTTCCGCTGAGGAAAAGAATGAACTGATAAAGATATTATTAAGCGATGACTAACAATCTTAATTTATCAAGAGACGAGTATTGCTTTATAGACATATTGTTTAGGCAACTCGAATCTCAGCAGAAAAGATATATAAATATAGATAGAAAATCTGATAAAACTTTGAACTTTTGCTATAAAGATATACAGGTTGGAAGAATAAAATTACAAGGAAAAAAACCAATATGCAGGTATTATTCCCAAACTCTGATAAAGTTTCATGGTTTGAAGGCACATACTGGGACTACATTGAAGCCCAGAAATATTGGGTGGCCTATTTAGGGTATTTAAAAAGATATTTCTGAGTAATGTTTAAAGGATTATAATCATCGCTAAAAATATCATCAAGCTTTAGACATTTTATCCGCTGAAAATAATAATGATTAATGAAAAGAAAGTAATAGAAACTGTAGCCGAAGTTTACAAAATCTGTCAGATAAAGAAATTTCCGATAGACTGTGTTGAGATTTTAAGGATATTAAACATCGAACTTGTTCCTTATGGCAGATTAAGTAAGGATAAACGAAATGCATGCATGAAGATATCTCCGGATGCTTTTTGTATGAATGAGACGATTTTTTATAACGATTTTAATATCTATACGAGGATCCGATTTTCCGTAATGCATGAACTTGGGCATATATTAATGAATCATGCTGCAAATGATCCTGACAAAGAACGAGAGGCAGATTTATTTGCGTCGTGGATGCTCTCTCCAAGAGTCGACTTGATTTTGTGTAAAAAACTTACAAATGCAGAAGTGGCTCGACGATATGATGTAAGCATTAAAGCTGCTGAAGTCACAATAGAGGATTATAAAAAATGGCAGAACAGATCCCGACTCCACATGTATACAGCTGAGCTTGAATTGCAAAAAGTTTTAGATATTCAAAAAAAGAAAAATCAAGCCGACCAAATAGAAAAAATGATCAACCGTCCTCGCCTTTATACTGATCATTTGCCGCCAGTAACCATAAAACTTCGTAAGGCTAAGAACAAAAGAGAAGCCGAAGAGCGTCAAAGGCTCATAAATACCCTCGAGGAAGTATACTATGCTAAAGGCCGGGAAATTATTGTTTTATGACTTTGATATATCACTGGTCAGCGAAGGCGTTGAAAAAGTAAATAATTGAGGAGGATATAATAATTATGAAAAGAAAGCATATCTTAACAACCTTATTATCAGTTGCTTTATCTATAACCATGTCAATAACCAGCCTTGCCGCCGGTTCATGGCAATTTGATTCAACCGGATGGTGGTGGCAAAGAACTGATGGTACATATCCGGCAAATACATGGGTTTGGATAGATGGTAACGGAGACGGTACTGCTGAATGCTATCACTTTAATTCATCAGGTTATCTCGATATATCCACTAATATTGATGGAAGCGATGTTAATTCAGATGGAGCTTGGACAGTAAATGGTGTTGTGCAAACAAAGCCTCTTAATCTTAATACCAACTCTGCAGGATATGGCAGTCAGTCAGGTTCCAGCGGTTCTTCCGCCGCAAATTCATCTAATCAGGCTTCAACTGCTCAGTCAGCTTCGTCCTCCAGCAGTACTCAGAGTGATCCGATTGGAGCTACTGTATATGTGTCCCGTACAGGTTCAAAATATCACAGTAATCCATCATGCAGCAATATGAAGTCTCCTATAAAAATGACCGTCGACGAGGCAATCGCTACCGGCAGAACTCCATGCTCTAAATGTTATTAAATTATGAGAACGTTAAAAATCACAAGATTATTACTATACGCTTCAATGCTTGGTATAGGCTGCTCGTTCAATGTTGAAGCAGCTCCGGGTCAGGCGGTAAAAATACAACCTTCTATTCCTGAAGAAGCTCAGGATTATGGCCTGACTTTTTCTGTTCTCGATGTTGGTCAGGGTCTTTCCTTATTAGTTGAAAGTAATGGTGAGTATCTATTGTATGATGGCGGAGACAGGTATGCATCTTCATATGTTGTTTCTTATCTTAAAAATGAAGGTATTGACCAGCTGGATTATGTAGTTGCATCACATTATGACTCTGACCATATAAACGGGGTAATTGGAGCACTTAATGCATTTCCTGTTGATACAATAATTGGGCCTGATTATATTCATGATTCGCAAACATATCAATCGTTTACTAACACTGTCGCTTCACTTGGCAAAGAAGTTGAACATCCTGTTGTTGGTACTACATATGAGCTTGGATCCGCAGATATAACAGTTCTTGCCCCTGCAGAAATAGTAGATGATTCCAATGACAATTCTGTTGCATTAAAAATTGAGAATGGTGAAAATTCTTTCATTGTAACTGGCGACGCAGAATACACAAGCGAAGCAAAAATGCTGGCATCCGGCATTGATATCGATACTGATGTTCTTGTAATAGGGCATCACGGGTCTGCATCTTCAACATCATGGGATTTTATTGAAGCTACAACCCCTGAATATGCAATAATATCATGCGGTGAAGGCAATTCATACGGTCACCCTGATGCGGATACGATGGAAAAACTTGAAAGTATGGAAATATCTGTATTCCGTACTGACAAGCAAGGGAATATAATTGCTACCTCTGATGGAACAGATATCACATGGAATGTTGAACCATGTAATGATTACTCCTCCGGCGACGGATCTTTAGGCACGCTTCCGGCCGGAGCGCTTTCTGCAGAATCTGTCAACACAGAATCATCTACTTCCGTTTTAACTTCTGCTAATAATACTCAACCTAAAGAGCAAATCGTATGGTTATCAGCTACTGGATCCAAATACCATAGTAAACCTGACTGCGGTACCATGAATCCGGACACAGCTCGTCAAATATCCATAGACGATGCAATAAGCCAGGGATATGAACCTTGTGAGAAATGTTATTAAGAAGTTACTATTTTATGATCTTTCTGTGCTCGATACTGACTGGCTACTCAAATGAGCTGCTGAAGCTTAAGTTTTATAGATAAGGTCAAATATATGAACGATAAAATACAGCTTTTTGAAAACCAGAAGATCCGGACAGCATGGGATAATGAGACCGAGCAATGGTACTTTTCCATTGTTGATGTTGTGGCTGTCCTTACTGATCAAAAAACTCATCAATCTGCACGGAATTATTGGAAAGTGCTTAAAAAGAGACTGAAAGATGAAGGCAATGAAACGGTTACAAATTGTAACCAGTTGAAACTCCTCGCTGCCGATGGCAAGCGAAGGCTTACTGATGTCGCCGACACTGAGCAGCTTCTCCGCATCATACAGTCTATCCCCTCTCCTAAGGCAGAGCCGTTTAAGATGTGGCTTGCTATGGTGGGCAGAGAGCGCATAGAGGAGACCATAGACCCTGAGCTTACAATTAACCGGGCATTAGAGACTTATGCAAAAAAAGGATATGACGCAGACTGGATAAACCAGCGACTCCAGACCATAAGGGCTCGAAAAGAGCTCACAGATGCATGGAAGGATCACGGTGTAAAAGAAGGTATTGAATACGCTATCCTAACCAATGAAATCACAAGAGCGTGGTCTGGAATGAGTACGAGGGAATACAAAGATCTTAAAGGGCTTAAAAAGGAAAATCTGAGGGACAATATGAGCACACTTGAGCTTGCACTTAATATGCTTGCCGAAGCTACTACCACAGAGCTTACAAAGATACATAATCCGCAGGGCTTAGAACCTAACAAAGAAGTTGCAAGACGAGGCGGAAACATCGCTGGGGAAGCTCGAAAAAGCATAGAAACTGAGACCGGTAAGCCTGTTATAACTAATAAAAATGCGGTTCAGCTAAACAGTGCTGTAAACAAAATGATAGAAGCGTCAACCGACCTTTTAAACAGTTCTGACAAGGATAAAAACTGATTTGTTGAAAAAATCCCCGTGCGGCAAACACGGGGAAACGATCACATCCGCCAGTATGGCAGTCTATGACCCTGAACAATCATATTCTACCATCCTGACGGCAGCCTTGCAAGATGCCGAGAAAACCTCGGCAGCTGGCTGTTATTTTTATACCCAAAACCAGGGAGGCATATATGAATATCCGGAAATTAGCAAGCGGGAATTATCAGATCCGGGAGACCAGGAATGGTAAACAGTACTCCATCACAATAGACCATAAACCAAAAAAATATGAGGCCGCTCAACTGATAGAGGATGAGGTTGACCGCAAGAACCGACCGGAAATGATCACTGTGGGGGATGCCATGCAGCGTTACATAGATATAAAAGAAAATGTCATAGCCCCGTCCACTATTAGAGGCTATACGCACTACATACAGCGCTATCCGGACAAATTTAAAGACAAGGATCTCTATGCGCTTTCTCTTGAGGACATACAGGCCCTCGTAAATCACTTTGCCTACATGTATTCAGGCAAATACGTCCATAACCTCTACGGCCTCCTAAGCGCCTCCCTGAGACTTTTCAGGCCTGAGCTGAATATCGATTCCATTACGCTGCCAAAGATCGTCAGAAGGCCAGCATACGTCCCCGTAGACGACGATGTAAAGAAACTCATGGCAGTTATTGAGGGAACAGAATATGAGATACCTATTGCCCTGGCAGCATTCGGTATGCGAAGGTCTGAGATCTGCGCACTTACCATAGATGATCTTCACGATGGCTATATAGTTGTCAACAAAACACTTGTGGAAAATAAAGAGGGGAAATGGATCCTTAACCGAACTAACAACAAATCCGAAGAACGAAAAGTATATATACCTAAAAGTCTGGAAAATAAGATCAGGGAGAAAGGATATATCTTTGAATACACTCCATCAAGCTTTACCCGTGGAATGAGAAAACTCCTTAAAGAAGCCGGTATGCCGCATTTCACGCCACATAAACTTAGGCATTACTACGCGTCAATAAGTCACGCTCTCGGCGTTCCGGATGTATACATAATGCAGACCGGGGGATGGAAAACAGATCATGTCATGAAGTCTGTATATAGACATGCGTTATCAGATAAAATTGAAGAAATGGATGCTCCTATACTGAATCATTTTGAATCTCTTACAAAATGATTTTATTAAAAAATTTGGCATGAAATTTGGCACAGAATTTTCAAAATCCTTATTTTAAGCCATTTTAAGGCGCTTTTTCGGAGGGTTCGAATCCCTCTACCCACCCTATGATCTAAGGGCTTTTATCCTTGTTTATCTGATGAGGGTAAAAGCCTTATTTATATTTTGCATACGGATAAGAATTGCAGTACTGCAAACGAAGGTTTGCTTTTAGTCACAATGCTTATGGACTGTTTTTCCTTCAGATCAAAATATCTGATATCTTTATTCTTTAGTATCCTCTCATGATTATCCGTTATCGCGTAGCCTTCCCCTCTCAGCAGAGCCATTGCCACGGCATCCCAGCTTGATAAAAACTGCACTTTGGGAATGATACCGTATTTTGACAGGAGATCTTTATGAGCCAGCACTTTGCTTGGCACATATTCTTTTTTCAGGCAGTATAATGTCTGATCTTTAAAATCAGCGACAGTTAAATCCTTTTTCTTACTCAGAGGATTATTGTCAGCAAACATAACACACTTATTTACTTTAATGAATTCCCTTATGTCTATGCCGCTGATAGCTTTGCTGGCCTTATAAAACTCAACTGTATCCGTAAAGATAAATATCAGATCGTAATAACCGTCTTTGAATCTATTTATCAGTGTTTCTGCCGGTACAGAGTCAAACTCAGGCTCAGCATCCATGCCTTCGCTGTTCTTTTTGAGCTCATCAATAATCCTATGTAAGTATGCAGACAGGTCAATGCCCTCACCTATACCGATCCTGAGCTTCCGGTTTGCTACATTCCTGTTTCTTTCGGCTCTCTCCATGAACTCTGCAAATTCGCTGCTCATTTTATTTAACAGATTATACAGCTCCAGCCCTTCGTCAGTTAATCTTGGGGCTTTCTGAGTCCTGTCAAATAAAGTCATGCACAGCTCCTCTTCAAATTTCAGTATGCGCCTGCTTAAAACAGGCTGGGTCACATACAGCTCAGCCGCCGCTTTTGAAAAATTCATGTGTTTTACTGTAACTAAAAAGCTCTCTATCTGAATACTGTTTATGTTCATATATCGTTATCTGCTTCTAAAATTATTCTTATTTTTTAATTTTTGTCTTTATTCTACCTCAATTCCCGTTTTTTCTCATTATTTTCAGATTTTAAACAGCCGATTGCCTTCATTAAAAAAGACAAAGCCGGACTCCTCACAGCTTTGTCTTTAAGCGCACGATCTTTAAGTGCATGTCCACATATAAACTTTATAGAGAAATAATATTCTTATTACTTACACATCATATAATACATTTACAGGTTCTTCTGAAGATTCGCAACAAGCTTTCCTTCTGTCCAGTCTTTCGTGTCATTATAAATACATTTAAACAGCCTTTCATTGTTCCCGCTTCCCGCAAAGCAGTTATGGGCGCTTACTATCAGCCTGTCTATGTCCCAGAACTCACTGTCATGGTCAAGGGGCTCGTTTTCCCATACGTCCACTGCGGCTCCCTTAAGCTTTCCTGATTTTAAGGTATCCAGCAGCGCCTGGTTGTCGACCACGGGACCTCTGGTTATATTGATGAACACCGCGTCATCCTTCATAAGCTCAAAGCTCTTTTTATCAAAAAGATGATATGTATTATCAAATAATGGTATGCAGTTTATGACGATATCCGCTTCAGGAAGCTCTTCATCCATGTGATCCATGGTCATGACCTCGTCAAAATAGCCGTTGGAATTATTCGGAAAGGCATCAAGGCCTATGACCGTAGGTGAAAACGCCTTTATCCTTTCTGCAACATGCTGTCCTATGGATCCGGTACCTGTTATAAGGACTCTCTTACCGTATATCTCCTCAAGCTCCCAGTCACAGTGCCAGTAATGGGCGCGCTGCTGGTTCTTAAGCTTGTCAAACTTTTTGTAGATCTGAAGGATGGAGCCTATTACAAATTCCGATATAGGAATGCTGTGTACTCCAGGGCAGTTTTTGAGCGTTATGCCGCGGTCCTTAAGCTCCTTAAGATCAAACTGGTCATATCCTGTGGAGGTAGTATGGATGTAATTAAGCTTAGGAAATCTGTTTATATCGTTATGCTTGAAAAAATTAAAGCATACGACTCCATCGATATCACTGAAATCCAGACTGTCATAATTATCCGTTTCTGGGCCGTCTAAAAAAAAGACGTCGACTATCTCTGAAAGCTGATCGAACATTTCATTTGTGAATTTCTGCTTATTCGCAAAAAGGAGCTTTTTTCTGTTTTCCATATCAGTTTATCTCCTTTATATATTTTTTGTGGTCAGTATGGCTCCGCTTCCGGCGCTGGAAGCTAACTTTCTGTATCTTTCCATATAGCCTCTGACCTCTTTCGGGGTATATGACCATTGCTTCCTGCGAAGTTCAAGCTCATCCGGGCTGACCAGCAGGTCGATCCGTTTCGCATCAATATCAATGCATATTTTGTCGCCGTCCTTTACCAGCGCCAGAGGTCCTCCCTCAGCCGCTTCCGGAGATATATGACCTACAAAGCATCCATTATTTGTTCCGGAAAAACGTCCGTCCGTGATTAACGAAACTGATTCGCCAAGTCCCTGGCCTATCATGAATTTCAGTACGTTACACATTTCACGCATTCCGGGTTCACCCTTCGGTCCTCCATAACGTATAACGACAACGCTTCCGGGTTTGATCTTAAGCTCCGATACAGCCAGCGCGGCATCCTCCTCGCAGTCAAAGCATACTGCATTTCCCGTAAAGCGTCTCATGCTTTCAGGTATCCCGGCGGGTTTGCACACGGCAGAATCCGGAGCTAAATTGCCATGCAGGATAGCCAAAGATCCTTTTAGGAACGGGTCTGACAAAGGACGTATTATTTCACTGTCAGCCTCTTTATTCTGCCAGTAAATATGATTTTCTATATTTTCCTTAAGCGTACTTCCCGTACATGTCATAACATCAAGATTCAGTTCAGTTTTCAGATATTCCATAACACGCGGAACTCCGCCAGAGAAATAAAAATCCTCCATCAGATAATCTTCCGTTCCGGAAGGATAGATACGTGCTATCTGCGGGATTTTTTCACTCATTTGGTCAAACTCGTTCATTATTTTTTCAGCTTCAATTCCAAGCTCATTGGCAAGAGCAGTCAAATGCAGGATCGCGTTTGTGCTTCCGCCTGTCGCCATTAAAAAGGCTACGGCATTCTGAAGGGATTCATAATTTAGAATATCCCGCGCACGGATATTCTGCCTTACCAGCTCAACAACCCTTACTCCTGACGCCTTTGCGATCCGCAGTCTGTCTGCGTAGACTGCAGGCGTCGCGCCTCCGTCAGGAAGCTGCAGGCCTAATGCCTCGCTGATACAGCTCATTGTATTTGCCGTTCCGTAGTATGAACATGAGCCTATGGTCGGCATTACGGTTTTTGTGACCCTCAACACATCATCTAAGGATATTTTTCCGGCCTGATACATTCCCCAGGCTTCGTAAGCAGCTGTATTTTCCGTTTTAGCCCTGCCATTAAAACCGGGTCCTCCCAGTGCCGGACCTCCCGTTACCATTATTGTCGGCAGATTACACCTGGCGGCAGCCATGAGCATACCGGGAACGATCTTGTCACAGGAGCCTAACAGGACTAATCCGTCAAACTCGTGTGCTCCGACCATTAACTCAATACTGTCGCATATCACATCCCTTGTCGGAAGCACATATCCATTTTGTGAAACATCGCATACTCCTATCGTTCCGAATTCCACAGGAATGCCTCCGGCCTGGATGATGCCGTTTTTAACGGCGTCGGATACCTGTCTTAAATTCACATGTCCCGGACAAATATCACTGCAGGTATTTGCTATCGCGATCACCGGCTTGCCCGCTATATCGTCAACGCTCCAGCCAAGCAGTGTAAGCATCTGCCATTTA
Organism: uncultured Lachnospiraceae bacterium; assembly: GCA_944381575.1. Taxonomy (GTDB): domain Bacteria; phylum Bacillota; class Clostridia; order Lachnospirales; family Lachnospiraceae; genus Avilachnospira. The sequence goes on from CALWLS010000004.1 coordinate 208,177, forward strand.
CCGTTCAGCGCCTTTATTGCCCTGAGCATTTCCGAAGGCGGCATATCCTTTGTCAAATATTTGTAATCTTCCATTTCAAGGCCTCCATGTGATAAAGATTGTAGTTTTGTAGACTGTATACCTTATGTCTGAATATTAATTCACCTGTTTTGAATTGTCTAATGTCTAAATTACATGGAAACTATGCATTTTAAGTAAAAAATCACATGAATGGAAGTTCCTCATTTAATGTCTGTTTTGCTTTTAATTCCCATGGAGAAAATTCGTATTTTTATATTGGTAAGGATTTTGTTATAATCATATGCAGAAATTAAATTGAATGACCTGTAATTAAGGACTTTGGAGACTTTGGATATGCGGGATTATAAAAAAGAATTTGAGGATAGAGTTGCATTCATCAGAAACTTAGTCGCAAAGAGCGGCGCCAGAGGCATAATCTTTGGAAACAGCGGCGGCAAGGACTCTGCCCTCGTCGGTATTCTATGCAAAGCCGCCTGTGATAATACCATAGGGCTCATTATGCCCTGTTCCTCCAAGAGGAATTTCGGCATAGATACTGAAGACGGAAAAAAATTAGCTGAACAATACGGCATCGAAACGAGGATAATTGACCTTACCCCTGTAAGGGAAGCGGAGCTTAAGCAGCTCTCCGGTATAACCGAAATGACAGAGCATTCCGCTGCCAATATCGCTCCGAGGCTCCGCATGACTACTCTTTATTCCGTAGCGGGAAGCGAAGGCCTGCTCGTTGCCGGAACAGGCAACCGAAGCGAGATATATGTAGGTTACTTTACAAAGTGGGGCGACGGCGCCTGTGATTTTAATCCTATATCGGATCTTACAGTCACTGAGGTCTACGAATTCCTCCGCTATCTCGATGCGCCTCTCAGCATAATAGAAAAAGCCCCGTCCGCAGGCCTCTATGAGGGTCAGACAGACGAGACTGAGATGGGCATAAAATACAGCGACATAGACGCACTGCTCCTTAATGGCACAGACAGCGTATCAAACAAGGATGCCTTGGAAAAGATAGAGCGTATGCACGCAGGCTCGCTGCATAAGACTGTTCCCGTAAAACATTTTAAACCATAATGCTTTACTGAAATTATGACATTAGCTGGCATAAAGCATATCCGCCTTATACGCCTGACAGTTCATGCTTCCTCATCAAGCGCTTCAATATAAAAGCTTACCGGCCTGAAGCCGTCGTTACAGGAGATCATCGCCGATCTCCTGTTTTTCATCCATCCTTCATAAATATCCTCACCGCCGTAAGCAAGCGTCATGACAAAGGGGGAAATGCTCTCCCATGCGCTTTCACAGAATCCCTCAGGCCTCTTCCAGCCTTCCGCGGTGAATTCCATGCCCTCCTTCATGTCACAGGCATGTTCCATGGGATTTTCATATTTCTCAATAAGATCGTCATATCTTGCCGTTTTCATGACGGTGATCCTGATCCGTTTCATATAAGCTTATCCTGCCATTCCTGCTCTTTAAATCCGACCAGCACCTTCCCGTCCTCCGTCAAAAATATAGGACGCTTTACGAGCATGCCGTCCGTTGCAAGCAGTTTAGTCTGCTCCTCATCACTCATGATGCTAAGCTTATCCTTAATGCCCAGGGATTTATACAGCTGTCCGCTGGTATTAAAAAACTTCTTGGCCGGAATGCCGCTTTGCTCTATCCAGTTTTTAAGCTCCTCAGCCGAAGGATTATCCTCTTTTATTGGACGCTTCTCAAACTCTATACCATGCTCTCCAAGCCATTTCTCAGCTTTTTTGCATGTGCCGCATCTGTCATAACATATAAATGTGTTCATGGTCCCTCCTTTTATTTTCTATTTCAATGTTCGCTTTTCAAAATTTCCGCTCCAACTTCACGACACATTCGCAATGCACCGTCTGCGGGAACATGTCGCAGGGCTTCACGCGCTTAAGCTCATAGCCGTTTGAGCATAAAAATTTGAGATCCCTTGCCAGAGTCGCAGGATCGCAGGAAACATATACTACCCTCTTAGGGGCAATGGAAACTATCGTCTTGAGGCATTTTATATCGCAGCCCTTCCTTGGCGGGTCTACAACGATAACATCCACGTGTCCGTCCGGCTTACCCTTATGCTCCTCATGCCAACGGGGAAGCACTTCTTCAGCCCTTCCCACATAAAATTCAGCGTTATCTATATTGTTTATTACGGCATTTTCCCTTGCATCCTCTATAGCCTCCGGAACGATCTCCACTCCCAAGACCTTTTTTGCCTTTCCCGCAAGGAACAGGGATATGGTCCCTACTCCGCAGTAGAGATCCCAGACATTTTCCGTACCCGTAAGCTCCGCAAATTCCAACGCCGCAGCGTACAGCCTTTCCATCTGTACAGAATTGACCTGGAAAAATGATCTTGGTGATATCTTAAACCTGACTCCGCCCACGATGTCCTCGATATATCCGTCTCCGTACAGATTGACCACCAGGCCGTCCATTATCACATTCGTCCTGTTCTTATTGATACAGATATCAATTGTCCTTATGCCGGGGGCTGCTGCCAAAAGCCTTTTGCAGAGCCTGTCTGAGGCCTTTAGCCTGTCGGCATTAATTACAAGACACACCATTATCTCCCCGGTATTGTGGCCCTTTCGGATCATCACATGGCGTACAGTGCCGCAGTGGGCAGTCTCATCGTAAGGCTCTATATGCTCCTCCTCCATAAATGAGATAACGGCTTTTAATATATCCTTATTTTCCTCATAGCCTAAAAGGCAGTCCTCACACTCTATTATGCTGTGAGTCCGTCCGGCAAAAAATCCGGCTATGATACGTCCGTCCTTTGACCTGCCGATAGGATAGATCGCCTTGTTCCTGTATCTGAAGGGCTCCTCCATGCCTATTATCGGCTCCGTCTTATCGATATCAAAGCCGCCGATGCGCTTTAATGCATTCAGGACCCTGTTTTCCTTAAATTTCAGCTGGGCGGCGTAGCTCATCTGCTGCAGCTGACAGCCTCCGCATGCCCTTGCCTTTGGACATTTAGGATCCCGCCGGTCCGCTGAAGGAGTCAGTACCTCTACGACCCTCGCATAACCATAGCTTTTTTTCAGCTTTGTACAGGCAGCCCTTACCTTGTCTCCCGGCACTGTATCCTTAATAAACCAGGTAAATCCCTCAGTCCTTCCTATGCCGCTGCCCTCATCGGAGATATCCGTGATCTCCGTTTCAAACTCCTCGTTTTTTTCGTATATCATTTATCCTCTCTCCGATAAAACAGAAAATGCAGATGCAGAGCGTTCAGTATCACACCGTATCAAGCGTAGGGGCAGGCCCAACAGCAGTATCACCGCTCGCCGGCCGTTACCGTAAATGTCATGTCGCGGTATTCTCCCGCTGCCGGTCTCTTTAATATTATCTCTACGGATGCTCCCGGATCCAGACGCCTTATAGCTCTCTGATAATCCCCCATGCCGCCTATCTCATCTCCGTTTACCGAACTTATGATATCCCCGCGCATTATACCGGCGGTATATGCAGGACTGTCCTGATCCACGCCGGTCACATAGCAGCCCTCCGGTATGCCGCTGTATTTCATATCAAATGTAACGTCGGCCCCCATAACTCCGGTATAGGCGATCTTTTCTCCGGCCTTTAATGCGTTTACGGTATCATTAAGCGAATAGCATGTAACGATCCTCGAAAGCCCGTCATCCACCCCTAAAGACCCGGCCCCCGTCCCGGCTATGCCGATCAGCCGTCCCTCATAATCTATAAAAAACGTGCCTCTCCCGGCATCCGACAGGGCGTCAGTGTAAGCCACTCTCTGGCTGACGTCATATCCCGCCTCGCTGTCATTTATATACCCTATATCTCCAAAGGAATAGGAGCCTGATACGCCCAATGGTGAACCGCAGGCTATCACCGCTTCACCGTTTTCAATTGTTTCTCTTGCGGCAAATTCAATGCCCTCGAGCTCATCCAACATATGCTCATCCAGCCCGCTCTCAGTAGACACCGCCAACACGCATAAGCCGTCCTCATTTGAAAACTGCTTTACAAAGGCATCCACCGACACCCCGTTGTGGAATTTCACCCTTACGCTTTCCGACTGGGCGGCGCCGCTGGTGGTAAGTATCAGTATCTCATTCCTGCCCACGGTGGTGATCACTCCTGAAAATGTCTCCGTATTGGATTCCTCATTGTCAAACCAGGTAGTTCCCGTGGAGGTGGCGCTTACCGTAACGAAATATTTTTGACTGTTTTCTATGGCTGAGGCCCTCATCTCACTAAAGCTTATCTCCGCAGCATTCTCATCAGCTTCACCTCTGTTAAGCTCCCCGGCCCCGGTCCCTGTCCCGTAGACCTCACCGCCGCTGCCATTTCCGGCAGTCTGTCCGGTCAGCCCGTCATTCGCCGGACTCCCCGGATTTTCATGAGTTTCAGTGTTTCCATTGACATCTGCATTTCCAGCACTCATATCACCAACAGGCTGTCCCTGAGCATCCAAGGCTCCATCAGCAGCCTGACCCGATCCTTCCGGATCTGTTGAAACACCGGTTTCATCCATGCTTTCAGGATCCGTACCCACCGGCGGCATGACGTCATTTCCTTCCATGTCCGTCATGTGAAGCTGTTCATCCGCCTTTGAAGTTTTATCTCCTGCGTCATAAGACATATTGCTGAGCATATTTACCCCGCAGAAGGTAAGGGCCGCCGCAAGACCGAAAGCTACTCCGCACATGGCAGCCACTGCAGTATATTTTCCCGCCCTCGAGAGCGTCAGCTTCCTGCCGGTTATCTTTTCCGTGATAAGGCTTTTTTTGTCACGGGTCTCTCCGTTTTCCGTACTGCTAATTCTGTTTTTATCCTCAGACATAACGATTTCTCTCCGAATTACATCCGTATTACAGATCCTAAGACCTCTTAAGCTTCTGCCGCTCCTTCTCCCCTGCCATCAAAGCTTAAAGGGTGCGGCTTAAAGGTTTGCATGTTATAATGTCCTTATATTAAACCCATAATGTTAACTAACTATTAATAACTGATACTTTTTTACTTAAACCATGTTCAGATCCATATATTCCAAGTTCATTATAGGCTACATCCTCTTTGGATGCATAGGATTTATAGTCGTAGCCATCTTTTCACAGAAGATGACCTATAACTACCTCGTGCAGCAGAACGCCGGGAAGCTTTATGACGAGGCCGTCCTCATGGCCTCCACCTATGAGGAGGGAGATTACTATTTTAATGATATCCATACGGATACTGAAAATGACGTAAGCCTCGTGGCAGGCTTTTTAAATGCCGATATATGGATAGTTGACCCGGACGGCACCATAATGCTGGATTCCGATGATGGTAAATTAAACGGCCGCATTATTAACGGCTTCGATCCGGCCTTAAGGTCCTCCGTATATCAGATCGGATATTTTTACGGCATGTTCAATAAGGAAATGCTGTCTGTCATGGCGCCCATAAATCACGAATATACCAACATAGGCTATATAGTCATACACTACCCTATGTCTCTTGTCGTATCCTCCACCAATGAGATACTCAACATAGTATATATCACGGCCCTTATTATTTTCATACTTTCCTTTGTGATACTCATAGTTTTTACCATATACGTGTACGTACCGTTAAAATCCATAACCGCCGGAGCCAAGGAGTACGCCTCCGGCCACCTTGACTATAAGATAAAGCTGCACGAATCCCATGACGAGGTAAAATACCTCGGCGATACCTTAAACTACATGGCCGCTGAGCTCAATAACTCCGAGCATCTGCAGAGGGATTTTATTTCCAATGTCTCCCACGACTTCAGATCTCCTCTTACCAGCATAAAAGGATATCTTGAGGCAATACTTGACGGTACCATACCTCAGGAAGCCCAGGAAAAATATCTTAAGCGCGTCATAGCCGAAACCGAACGCCTTTCCAAGCTTACCGAGGGCATGATCTCCCTTGGAGCTATCGAAATGAAGAGCCGTCTTAAGCTCTCACGTTTTGATATAAATGAAACGATAAGGAATGTCTGCAGCGCCAATGAAAATATCTGCAGCAAAAAGAATATAGGCTTTGAGCTTGTATTTGAGGATAATTCAGAGCTCGTATATGCCGATGAGGAAAAGATCAAGCAGGTCCTCTATAATCTGATAGATAACGCGATAAAATTCTCACACAATGACTCCACCATAACCGTCCGCACCTATGTAAGGCAGAAAAAGGTCTTTGTGTCTGTCAAGGATACCGGAATAGGCATCCCAAAGAGCTCCATTAAAAAGATATGGGACCGTTTTTATAAAACGGATGTATCAAGAGGAAAGGACAAATCCGGAACAGGTCTTGGCTTAAGCATAGTAAAGGAGATAATCCAGTCCCACAATGAAACCATCGACGTGGTATCCACTGAGGGCGTCGGGACTGAATTTACCTTTTCCCTTGCCCTTTCGGAATAAAGCTTAGTATCTGATCCTGTAAATGGTGTTTCCGCTTACGACGTAGAGCTCTCCGTTCTTTCCCGAAGGGGATACGGAGGTTATGGAGCCCTCCTCAAATTCGAAGGTCCCCCTTAAATTTCCCTTTCCGCTGTAGACGCGGATCTCATGGCTGTCATATACGACTGCTACATCTCCGCACACCGACATGGACTTATACTCAATGTCCACATCCGCTTCTCCTGTCTTACTGCCGCGGTTATTGAAGGTTATAAGCTTATACTTTCCTTCGCCGTCCGATGTCTCTACCTCATATCTGTTTTTACCGTCATCCGGCGTGCCGGTAACATCAGAGGCTGTGTCTCCGCCGTCATTTACTGCAGCCTCTTCCGCTGCTTCAGCATTGCTGTCAGAGCTTTCGGAGCCATCAGAGCCTGCCGTCTCTGCTCCGGCGCTTTCAGACTCAGCGTCATCTGATGCCTTTCCTTCAGCCTCTGTCTTATCTTCAGCCGCAGCCCCAGCGTTATCAATAAGTTCGGCATGCTCATCGTATCCTGTATTTTCCAGCAGCACGGCGCTGAAGGCTTCAGCAGAACCGACGGCCATCATTTTCTCCTCAAAGGTCACATGGGCCAGCACCTCCGGCGAATTCAGCACCTCCGTGGAAAAGAATACCGCGCCGCCGTCATAAAACGCCTGGCTGTACTCATTTGTCGAAAAATAAACCTTTCCGGCTATATGTCCCGCAAACTCATCCTTAAATCCGCCCACTACGCGCCTTGCATCCGTATTCTGTCCAACAGAACCGAAGTTCCTGAATACGACATTATTTACTATCTGTCCGCTCTCCATCCCCACGTATGATGTGATAAGCTCCGTACCGTCCGGTGAAACATCTATATCAAACGGATAGCCGTCGCCGGTAAGTATGGACTTGACCGACAGATCTATAGGGCTTCCATCAGGATTGAAGGCAGTGATATACTCCGCATCCGAATCGTTGAGAACGGCATATACCACGCCGTTATCCGCCACCCTTACCAAAGATATCGGAAGCACGGTCTCACTTGCTCCCGTAAGCGTCGTTCCGTCAAAAATGTAGATATCAGTGGCCCCCTGATCCGCTATAACGGCGTAATTTTTACTGACATCAATTATTGGAGCATTCATCTGATAGCTCCTGTCCCATACCGCGTTGCCGTTTTTATCGATCAGCTCCGCACCGTCCTTGGTATATTTTATAAGCCCGCCGTTAAAAGGCACATAGCCCTTAAATGTATCTATCTCTCCGTCAGTCTGCTCCTCTTTTCTTTCCCATACGATGGAGTACTCGTTACTCACTGAAAAATTCATAAAATAATATGCTCCGTACATAAGGGCGGCGAAGCATACGACAATCAATATATACACTAAAAGGGAAGGACGATCTCCGCCTTCCCTTATATCATCATTTTTACTTATTACACTGTTTTTAAGCCTGCTTTTTAATTCAGCCCGGCTCTCATGAGTATCAGCCAAAGAGTTTCTCCCCGTAGACCTTGTCGTCCACCATCCTCCTGATGGCGTCCGCAACATACTGTCTGTCCTCCTGGTAGGTCACTCCGTACCACTTATCCTCTATCGGAAGTACCTTTACCTTTGCAAGTCCTCCCTGTATGAGTCCGTCTATCACTACCGGAAGCAGATACTCAGATTTTATATCATCTGCTTTCAGGCTGTCAAGGAACTTAGGGAACCCTTCTCCAAGCACCTTTATGATGTTTGGCTTTAATCCCCACATGTTCATGGACACTAAGGACTTCTCGTCAAGCTCACGTTCTCTGCCATCTACGTCCTCGCCCGTTACTTTTCCTTCTTTTCTTCCGATCTTATAGGTCTCAGTGACTGATCTTAAGTACCCGTCTTCGTTCTGGCTGCAGACTCCTCTTGCTACCGTTCCGCTCTCGCTCAAGGTGTTTCCGAGTATGTATCCCGCCATGCAGTAATCATACACTTCATCATCTTCACTCATCTCATTTGTGAGATATTCATGGAGCGCCTTAAAGGATCCGGCTCCGTAAAAGTCGTCCGCATTTATAACGGCGAATGGGCAGTCGATCACTTCCCTCGCTGCCCATACTGCCTGCGCCGTTCCCCATGGCTTTTTTCTTCCTTCCGGAGTCTTGTAGCCCTCCGGAAGGTCATTCATTTCCTGGTATACGTAATCTACCGGCGCTATCCTTTCTATGCGCTTTCCGATCACTTCCCTGAATTCCTCCTCTATATCCTTACGGATAATGAAGATTATCTTATTAAAGCCTGCTTTCAACGCATCGTGAATACTGTAATCAATGATAATTTCGCCGCTCGGCCCTACCTTGGCTAACTGTTTTATCCCTGCGCCGTAGCGTGAGCCTATTCCGGCAGCCATTATTACTAATGCAGTTTCTCTCATTTATTCTACTCTTCCTCAGCTCCGGTTATTATTTCGATCCTGTGGGCATTCTGTCCGTCAGGTCTCTCATCATACTTATGAGCTGCCTCAAGCATCATATCCTTGACTTTCATCAGCCTTATCTGCGAGCTTCGCTCGTTTTCATCCAGCTTCATCTTGATATACTTGATGCTTTCCTCCGTCTCCGGGATCATGACGTGTTCCAGAGCATTGACACGCCTTCTTGTTTTTTCGATCTCTGCGGCCATCAGCTGGCAGGATTTCTCCCTCTCAGCCAAAAGCAGCATATCCGGAAGCAGATCGGCAATGCTTTTTACGGCACTGTCGAGATCTGCCGAGGTGAATGCAAATCCGTATGAGTAAATGTCATTTGTGTCTGAGGTACGGGTCTTATATGTAAACTCCGGTATCTCGACAGACATGACGTTTTTAGTGGACGCTTCCAGATAGACCTCCTGCTTCGGGCTCATGAGCGCCACGTTAAGCGCTTCCGCGCTCATGCCGGCCCTGGCCATTACGAAGTTCCTGTTGCAGTCCTCTATGCCCTTCTCTACTTTTTCGCGAAGCTCTTTATTTTCCCTGACAAGGATCAGGAACTGTCTCATCAGCTCATCGCGTTTATCCTTAAGGAGCTTGTGTCCGCGGCGTGCGGTCTTCAGCTTGTTCTTAAGGCGGGTCAGTTCCATCCTCGTAGGATTAACCTGTGCCTTTGCCATATTGACCCTTTCCCTTAAGCTTCATCATAAGGCTTGTAATACTTCTCTATGTATTCGTCCTTTATACGCTTTAACTCTGACTTAGGCAGTATTCCGAGGAGCTTCCATCCAAGATCCAGCGTCTCCTCTATGGAGCGGTCCGTATTGTATCCCTGGGATACATACTGCTTCTCGAACTCATCGGCAAATTTTGCGTAGAGCTTATCCATATCTGAAAGCGCAGCCTCGCCGAGCACCACCATGAGCTCCTTGGCGTCCTTACCTCTGGAGTATGCCGCAAACAGCTGGTTCATGGTATTTGCATGATCCTCACGGGTCTTGCCTTCGCCTATACCCTTATCCTTAAGTCGTGACAGTGACGGAAGAACATCTATAGGAGGCTGAACTCCCTTTCTGTAGAGATCACGTCCTAAAATGATCTGTCCCTCAGTTATGTATCCCGTAAGGTCAGGGATAGGATGGGTCTTGTCATCCTCAGGCATGGTAAGTATAGGAACCATGGTTATGGAGCCCTTACGTCCGATCTGACGTCCTGCTCTTTCATAGAGAGAAGCAAGGTCAGTGTACATGTATCCAGGATATCCTCTACGTCCCGGAACCTCCTTACGGGCTGCGGATACCTCACGCAGTGAGTCGGCGTAGTTCGTGATATCCGTAAGGATAACGAGGACATGCATGTCCTTTTCGAATGCAAGGTACTCAGCAGCGGTAAGTGCCATACGAGGCGTAGATATACGCTCTACCGCAGGGTCGTTTGCAAGGTTAAGGAACATGACGGCTCTGTCTATGGCTCCCGTCTCCCTGAAGGAATTCATGAAGAAGTTAGCTTCCTCGAAGGTGATACCCATTGCCGCGAATACTACCGCGAAAGGCTCCGTCGTACCGCGGACCTTTGCCTGACGCGCTATCTGGGCAGCCAGGTTGGCGTGCGGAAGTCCTGAACAGGAGAATATAGGCAGCTTCTGTCCTCTTACAAGAGTGTTAAGGCCGTCTATGGCTGAAACTCCTGTCTGGATGAACTCAGACGGATATGCTCTTGCTGCAGGGTTTATAGGAAGTCCGTTGATATCCATCCTGGCGTCAGGAATGATCTCAGGACCACCGTCTATAGGTCTTCCGAGTCCATCGAACATACGTCCGAGCATATCCTCGGATACTCCGAGCTCCATGCTCTTTCCAAAGAATCTTACCTTGGATGAATCAAGGTTGATACCCGTCGCGTTCTCGAAGAGCTGTACCATTGCGTTTCCTTCATCTATTTGAAGGACCTTGCAGCGGCGTCTTGTACCGTCTGAGAGCTCTATCTCTCCGAGCTCGTCATATCCGACATTTTCAACGCCCTTGACCAACATCAGAGGTCCTGCGACCTCCTGTATAGTCCTATATTCCTTTGGCATCAGAAGTCCTCCTTTCTGGCGATGGCATCCTTGATCTGGCTCTTAAGCGTCTCGATGATCTCGTTATACTTAGCGTCGATCTCATCCTCGGCAACATACTTGAAACGTCCGATGGCCTCACGCACCGGGAGAGCCACAAGGTCATTTACCTTTGCTCCCTCATCGAGGGCTGCCTCAGCCGCGTCATAGTACGCAAGAACCAGCTTCATCATCGTATGCTGCTTCTTAGGCGAGGTATATGTGTCTATGCCGTCGAACGCGTTCTGCTGCAGATAGTCCTCACGGACTGAACGTGCAGACTCGAGCTTGATACGGTCAGGCGCAGAAAGCGCATCCATTCCGACGAGCTTTACGATCTCATCGAGCTCGGCCTCGTCCTGTAAAAGCCTCATGAGCTTCGCCCTGAGCTCTGTCCAATCGTCAGCTACCTTATTATTGAAATACGGCTCCACGTTATCCATGTACAGGGAGTACGAGGTCAGCCAGTCTATGGCAGGGAAGTGTCTCTGGTATGCAAGGGAAGCTGAAAGCGACCAGAATACCTTTACGATACGGAGCGTTGCCTGTGTTACCGGCTCTGAAATATCTCCGCCTGCCGGTGATACGGCTCCTATTACCGAAAGTGCTCCCTCTCGTCCTTCCTTTCCAAGAGAGATAACTCTTCCGGCTCTCTCATAGAACTCTGCAAGACGTGATCCAAGGTATGCAGGGTAACCCTCCTCACCAGGCATCTCCTCAAGACGTCCTGACATCTCACGAAGGGCCTCTGCCCATCTTGATGTGGAGTCTGCCATAAGCGCTACCGAGTAGCCCATATCACGGAAATACTCAGCTATCGTTATACCTGTATAAATGGACGCCTCACGGGCAGCAACCGGCATATCCGATGTATTTGCGATAAGTACTGTCCTCTCCATGAGCGACTTGCCCGTACGAGGATCCTTAAGCTCAGGGAACTCGTTAAGAACGTCGGTCATCTCATTTCCACGCTCTCCGCATCCGATATATACGACGATCTCCGCATCGGCCCACTTTGCAAGCTGGTGCTGAACGACCGTCTTACCTGATCCGAAAGGTCCAGGTACGGCTGCAACGCCTCCCTTTGCGATAGGGAATAATGTATCTATAACTCTCTGTCCGGTTACGAGCGGCATCTCAGGACTGAGCTTTTCCTTATAAGGCCTTCCCGTACGAACAGGCCATCTCTGCATAAGCTGTACTGCCACGTCTCCGTGATCAGTCTCTATCACTGCTATATCCTCAGTTACCGTATAATCTCCCTCGGTAATGGACTTTATCCTTCCGTCCGCTCCCTTAGGCACCATGATCTTGTGAAGTACGACGTCTGTCTCCTGAACTGTTCCTATGATGTCTCCGAAAGTGACCTCGTCTCCGACATTTGCCGTAGGATTAAAATGCCATTTCTTATTACGGTCAAGGGAAGGTACGCTTATTCCTCTCTGAAGGAGGTTGGAATCCGTCATCTCCCTGATCTTCTCAAGCGGCCTCTGGATTCCATCATATATACTGCTGATGATGCCCGGTCCAAGTTCTACTGACATAGGCACTCCGGTAGATTCCACAGGCTCACCCGGCTTAAGGCCCGATGTCTCCTCGTAGACCTGTACGGACGCCTCATCGCCGTGTATCTCGATTATCTCTCCCATAAGGTGCTTGTCCGAAACGTAAACCACGTCACGCATGTTTGCGTCGCGCATTCCCTTAGCGACAACCAGAGGTCCGGCTATTTTTTTAATTACACCTTTGCTCATTTCAAACTTACCTTTCACTTATTAATCATCACCGAAAATGATATCCGAGCCGACGGCCCTTTCAACCGAACGCTTGACCGCCTCGATCCCCTTGCCGGTATTGCCGTAGACGCCCGGAATGAGGATTATTGCCGGAAGCTCCCTGTCGGAGAAATGCTCTATCTCCTTCTGTATCCTGCCTGCCAGCTCCTCCGTGATATAGATCACAGCGTAGTCGGCATCAACAAGGCTTTTAAGCTTTGCTGCAGCTTCCTCCGTATCGGTGATCGGAAAAGGCGTAAGTCCTACTGCGGCGAAGCCATATATGCTGTCACGGTCGCCCATAACTGCTATCTTATACATAAGAATCACGCACCCTTTCCGCGATCATTTCATTGGAAAATCCATTCTGCTTACCGCTTAGGATTATCCTTACCGATTTGATCTCATTTTCTCTTGCTAAAATATATGCTGAAATCGGGCCTAAGCCAAACGATTCATAAAGCTGAGGCTTCATCCTCTGAGTGATAAGGTTATCGCACCAGCATTCAAATGCCGCCGGCGATTCCTTTAACATAGGGACAGCATCGGCATAGGCAGTGGAGCCAAGATATGACGATATGGCCTCTACTCCTATTGCAGCCGCATCTATCAGTGCAGCCTTATCAAGGGTCTCGCATTCAGCGAGAGCCATATCGAGGAAATCCCTTCCCTTGCCTGTCAGCGCAGCCCTTACGGCTATCTTGATATCCGTAGAAGCCACCTTGATCTCGGCGTACATCTTAAGGAAGTCGTCCTTTGTCGCCTTTCCCGCCTTAAGTATCTCATCCAGGCAGGCCCTGTCCACCATGATATCGCATATCTGTCCGTCACCCGTCTTGAGGAACAGCGAATGAGCCTGTTCAGCGACTTCCTGCATGGACTCAGGAAGGGCTTTATAGTCCCTTTCCTTTATGGAAGCCGCAATAAGCTCAGGATCCACCGTACTCTCGCTTATATAGATGCCCGGATAATCGAATTTCATAACGGATTCCTTCAGCGCAGCCTTAAGATTATTATAATCATTAGGCAGCTTGAACACGTCAAATATCGATCTGTCCGCTACTATCTCATCTATGAAGCTCCACAGCTTCTCCCTTTCAGCCTGAAGGATGGATTCCGGATCCTCAGATCCGCCGTTTCCCCATCCTCTGTCCCTTAAGATCTTTAAGGCCTCCTCCATGCTCCCTGCAGTGGCAAGCTGTGAAAGCACTGAAGCGTTCAGCAGCTTTAACTCGGCATATCTTACGCGCACAACAGCATATACATAGCTCTTATCTACATATGAACTTGTCATAATGATCTCCTGTTACGCAAATAGTAAAGATTTTACCTTGTCCTGCAGCTCCTCTATGTTCTGGTCGATAAGTGCATCAAACGTGCAGTTTTCCTCTATATCGCCGTAGTCAAGTATGAATCCGTTTTTGATGTCTGCCGGCTGGTCAGATACCGTAAGCTTTGCCCCTGATTCTGCAGCAAGCTTTACAAGTCCGTCAATGACAGCCTCAGGGATCCTCTCAAGATCACGGGCGTTGAGTTTTAATACCGCATCCTGTTTAGGGATGTGTTTTCCAAAAAGGCCGGAGATAAAATCAATGTAATCCTGATCGTCAAGACTGTTAAGCTTATCCTTGGCCATCTTGATGGTGCTGCTTATAAGCTCCTGCTTACCCTCAAGGATGAGCTGCTTTGTCTTAAGATCCGCTGAGGATCTGCCTCTCTCAAGGATGCTCCGGACTTCCGTTTCAGCTTTTTTAATAATGCTGTCACTTTCCGCTGCGGTTTTGATCTTTGCGTCCCCGATAATGCCTTCCGCCTGATTTTTAGCGGCGTCCAGCACGGACTTTACTTCATTTTCCGCATCACGGCTTATGTGACCTATGATTTTGTCAAGTCCGCCCATCTTCTACTCCTTTTCCCTTTTCAGTATCTTTGTCTTTTTATCAAACAGGAACGTTTGCAATACCGAAAACAGAAAGGATGGAAACGAGCAGTGCAAGGATGGCGTATGTCTCAACCATGGCCGGGAAGATCATGGCCTTACCGAACTGATCAGGGTGCTTTGTAACAAGAGCTATAGCTGAAACCGAGCACTTTGCCTGAAGGATGGCTGAGATAAGGCCTACTACTGCCATTGGAAGGCAGGCTGCGAAATACAGGAGTCCCTTATACATTGAGATGTCTGCGCTTCCGCCCATGATACCGATCTGTGTAAGAGTGATGAACGCGATAAGCAGTCCATAAATACCCTGCGTACCAGGAAGCAGCTGAAGGATAAGGACCTTAGAGAAAAGGCTTGAATCCTCAGTTACAGCGCCTGAAGCCGCACGTCCTGCAAGGCCTACGCCGATAGATGATCCGATTCCTGCGAAAAGAGCTGAAAATACAGCACCGAGCAGCGCGAATACAACACCCATGTTTTCCATATTAAATTTCCTCCTTGACTTTGTAATACTTGGTATTTTCCTTGAAAGGCGAGAATTTCTTTCCTCCGCCCTCATAAAATTTTCCGAAGAACTCAACGAACTGGAGACGGTTTGTATGTACATATGCTCCAAGAACGTTGATCCCGAGGTTGACCGCATGTCCCACCACGAATATAAGTGTGAACAGGATCACGCCGTACCATGAATTTCCTATCATGCTTCCCATCTGGTTGAAGACCTGGGCTATGACACCGGTTGCAAGTCCGAGCGCCAGCAGCCTTGAATAGGAAAGAATGTCGGAAAGGTATCCGGTTATGCCGTATGCGGCATAGAGTCCCTTTAAGATCCTCTTGAACCAGTTTTTGGATTCCCTTCCTCCTGTAAGAATGACACCTGCGCAGCCTATGCCCATTGCCGCTAAGGAAATGGTGCCCACCGTGGAGCTTAAGGTAAATGTAAGCCCCAGCATGTTTGTTATCATAGGCATTGTCAGTATATATACGATACCTCCGCCGACGAACATGTACCAGAACAGGCAGTCATAGATCGCATCTATGTATAGACCGTCCTTGAGCAGCTCGTAGAGCTTGACCGTAAGTCCCGTAAGCAGATGTATGATACCTATCAGGAAGGCTACCACAAGGAGCTTCATCGGCTCCTTCTGAGGATCCATCCAAATAGGATTGAGCGCTATGTCAGGCCTGTTGAAGAAGGTCGTAGCTATTATGTTGACCGCGTTTCCAAAGAAGCTTCCAAACATGAATCCCCAGAAAACCGTGGATATGCCTGAGAAGAACAAAAGCTTCATCATCTTCTTCATCGACGGCTTCATGTTCTTGACCTTGAGGAGCGCAAATCCGCAGCCCAGTACAAGCATCAGGCCGTAGCCCGCATCCGACAGCATCATGCCGAACAATATGTAATAAAAGCAGGCCGTTATCTTTGAAGGGTCTATCTCGCCCTTGCTCGGGTATGAGAAGGACTCTACCACAGACTCCATCGGATCCGACAGGAATCCGTTCTTTAATTCGCAAGGTACGTCGTCCTCAGGAAGAGTATCGCTTATCTCCACTACAGCGTCATATGCCTCTAATTTCTTAGCCACCCTGTCGGCCGTTGCCGCAGGAGTAAAGCCGCTTATAAAGAAGGCATTCGCTGACTGTGGGAGATTGCCGAGCACCTCGTACTTATCAGCTCTCATCGAATAATAATCCGAAGCGAACTTGATATTTTCCCTCTCGCCCGCATAACCAGCTATCTGGTCTATGCATTTCTTGATATCAGCCTCGTAATTTGAGATCCTGTCATTTAACGCCTTTATCTCTTCCTTAGGTACGGATTTGCTGGACGGCGCCCTCTGGAAATCTATCTGCTTTAAAGCATTTTCCACCTTTGCGGCGTCATCAGCATGACAGATCACCATAAATGCCGTTATGGTCTTATCCGTACTGATGATATCGACGTCAATATCAGGGATGTCCTTATCTTCGACAGCCGCGCTCAGCTTTTCGTATATCTGCGAAGCACTGGCCTCCTCAGAGATGGAACCGATGAACACTCTTGATTTTGATGTTCCGATAAAATCAAGCGGTATGTCCAGATCCTTCCATGCTGAAAGAGCTTCCATGTCTGTCCTGCACTTAGGGATCGCAGTCTTATCTTCTATCATCTGCTTATTGATATTAACTATCTTTAAAGCTGTCTCAAGATAATCTCCGACATGAGCAAGCTGTCCGTCATATGAAGCCTTTTCTATGCTGCGCGCATCCTCTAACGAGCTCAGCAGCCCTTCGGACTTATCCGGAGCATACTCTTTAAGTATCGCAAGAGCTTCTTCCGACTGCTTTGCGGCGCGTAAAAATGTCGATCTCTGCGTCTCGACGTCCATTGTTGAAAACGCCTCGTCGCGGATATCATCAGAGTTTATCTCCACCGTGCCCATCCTCTGAAGCAGCTCGAGGATATTTTTTCTCTGAGTCCTCGGCCCGCAGATGAAAATACGCTTCATCAGCACTTTAGACATGCCCTTATACCTCCTCTCTTAAATATATTTTTATTCAATTTTTACTTTAATAAGGAATCTATTATTTCCTTAACCGCTCCTGCCTGCTTTGAAGCAGTCGCTTCCTTAAGCTCAGCCTCCATGGCCTTTGCCTTTTCGAGAGCTTCGGCTACCGTCTTTCCTGCCTCGGCTTCGGCCTCGCTTATTTTTGCTGCAGCCTCCTCCTTAGCCTTCTTAACACCGGCGTCATGAAGCTTTTTCGCCTCTTCCCTGGCGTCTGCCACCAGTTTCTCGGCTTCATCCTTAGCTCCGGCAAGATCCTTCGTTGCCTTGGCCTCTACTTCCTTGATCTTATCAATAATTTCCTTAGACAAGCCGTACCCTCCTCTTTTAAATATTTATCATAACGGCCTCCTGCCGCATATCAGGCAGGCTTACCGCCATAATCATCCTTACTGCCGGTATATCCTTATCCCGGCCTTATCCTTTGCGGCAAGGAACATTTCTCCGTCATTTCCAGTGCCGTCCAGCACTAAAAGTGCCGTTGTTATCCCGAAGCTATTAAAAAGATCATCCAAAAGCGCTTCATCATTAAGCCTTCCCTGATCCTTAAACCGCTTTATAAGCTGCAGGACATTATTTATCGTTCCCCTGTCGGTATCCGCCGCAAGCCCGGGACTTCCGGAAAGCGTCATCATATTGAAGCCTCCCTTTAAGGGCTCAGCCTCGTCGTTAGACGATACCGGATCCTCATTGGGATCTCCCAGCACGCCTCCTGTGGTCATTCCATCAGGGATGTCCGCGTCACCGATATGTACGGAACAGCCTGCCGCAACCACCGGGGAATCCCCGGTCCCGCCGTCACTGAAGATCCCGCAGACCGCCGCGGCTATCTCAAAATCTATGCCAACTAAATCCCTTGAGCTTATGTCAAGGTCCCTTAAGGCGTTAAGCTTCTTACGGCACTCCTCAGCGCTCTCATCAGTACATATGCAGCCTGCCGCAAAGGGGATATCTCCCTTTAAGGTAAAACTGACTGCCTCAACACTGTATCCCATGTCTATCCGATCATCCCCCTTAAAACCTCCATGGCTTCCGCAATAAGCTCCGACGGCGTCCTGTCTCCGACTCCGACTATTATGCTCTCGCAGTAGTTAAAAGGGATCAGCACCAGCTTCGCGCCGCTTTGCCCAACTGCCGCAGCCATGCGGGGCGTCACCTCTCCAAGCATCGAATCGGCGATCACTATGCCTATGGGACCCACTATTATATCAGCCTTCCTCGAGGCTACCACGACTGAATTTTCTCCCGTTCCGGAGATGTCGGCGCCGGCCTTATTCATTGCAAAGGTCGCCGTGGCGTTCGTTCCGACAGCCATGACGGTGGCCTTCGGGAAATTCTGTTTGATGCTCGAAACAAGCTGGCGTCCCATTCCGCCGCCTTTGGCATCAATGACTAAAATATTCATATTACAAAAAACTCTTTTTGTGCATTTTATGTAGATATATTAGCAAAAGCTAATGATTTTTTCCACTACAAAATGCTTATTTTTCAAAATATTTGTATGCAAACAATCAGGTCATTCCCTGCTGTTATATATCTCGTTATTTATCTCTTCTACATCCTTATTGGTAAGCATGAGTTCAATGCCCGGATGCTCATTTTTGATATACGAAATGACTTCCGCAAGGCGCTTCATAGGCCTGTCTTCCCGGCTCCCCTTGATATCGAGGACGCGCTTGCTGCCGTTCCTCTCCATAAAGTTGATGAAATACAGCTCCTGCCTGCGGTTATGCCTGTTCGGGTACTCCTGCTTATTGATCTCCTCAATATCTATCCATTTGATGATATTCAGGTATCTCTTACCCATAAGCACGGCATAGTCCCTTGTGGCCAGCATGCTGGAAAGCTCCACGGCCTCCCCTGAAGCCACGGCGTCATCGATATAATCGCAGATACGTTTCTTTTCGGCCCTGTCCGTCCCCTTTGAAAATATCTTAGCGGAATAAGGATCGAATATCATGACTATGGAAGGAATAAGCTCATAGAGTCCGAAAATGGCTGCCGCTGAAACCAGTGCCGTAAATATCGCGCCTATGGTGCTGACGCTCCCGTAGGAGATTATCTCCACCACGCAGAAAAGCATTATTGCGGTCATGATCAGCGTCTGAACTGTTTCCCAGGAGATTATCTGTCTTTTTGCATATTCCTTTATCTTATTTTTGATATAACTTGTTTCCATGCTCAGCCGACCGCTTCCTCAAGCTTCTTTATACCGATCTCCATGCGCCTTATGCTCTCCTCCTTACCAAGGATATCGCATATCTCCACAACGCCTCCCGGAGTGACAGCTTTTCCTGACACGGCTATCCTTACCGGCCACATTACGGTGGCGTTCTTTAAACCTTCAGCCTCGGCGATATCAGTAAGCACGAGCTTGATATTGTCCATGTTCCAGTCGCTGACTGAGCTTAAGGCAGGCAGAGCCTTTTTAAGCATGTTAAGAGAGACATCAGCGTTGGTCTTGGATTTTTTGTTGGTATAGAGCTCTATGTCATAATCCGGCAGCTCGTCAAAGAAATCGAGCTTATCCGGTATATCGCTCAGCATCTCGCATCTTGGCTGCAGCAGCGGAGCGATCTTTGCCGGAGAGATAGCTTCATTTTTGACCGCCGTCCTTATGTAAGGCTCAGCCAGCTTCAGGAACTCCTCCGGAGACTTGGCCCTTATATACTCCGCATTGAAATACTTAAGCTTTTCCATATCGAATATGGCCGGCGACTTGGATATGCCCTCAAGCTCAAAGGCTTCCGTAAGCTCCGTTAGCGTAAAAAATTCCTTTTCCGCAAGCTCTCCCCTTGGAGACCAGCCCAAAAGAGCCACATAATTAAGTATGGCCTCGGTAAGCAGGCCCATATGCTTAAGATCCTCATAGGAAGGATCGCCATGGCGCTTTGACATCTTATGCTGCGCGTCCCTCATGACCGGCGAGCAGTGTACGTATTCAGGTATCTCCCAGCCAAAGCCCTCATACAAAAGATTATATTTCGGCGCCGAAGCAAGATATTCGCTCCCTCTCACCACATGTGTTATGCCCATAAGATGATCATCCACCACGTTGGCGAAATTATAAGTCGGCAACCCATCCCTCTTTAAGAGCACCTGATCATCAAGGGAATCATTAGGCACCGTTATCTCTCCATAGGAAATGTCATGGAATGTGGTCGTTCCCTCCGTAGGCACCTTCTGTCTGATGACATAAGACTCGCCTGCGGCAACCCGCTTTTTGGCCTCCTCAAGGCTCAGCTCCCTGCAAGGATCCATGATCTTTGCAAACTTATCGGCGGCCTCCTTACCCTCCGAAGGTTCTTCGGCCTCATCAGCCTTATCACAGAAGCAGTAGTAGGCATGTCCCCTCTCCACTAAAAGCTCAGCGTATCTTCCGTATATGTCCTGTCTCTCACTCTGTACGTAAGGGCCTACCGGTCCCCCGATATCGGGGCCTTCGTCATAAGTAAGCCCGCACTCCTTTAAGGTCCTGTATATCACCTCTTCGGAGCCCTTGACCTCTCTTTTCTTATCCGTATCCTCAAGCCTGAACACAAAGGTCCCTCCGGCTTTTTTCGCAATAAGATATGTATAGAGCGCAGTCCTCAAATTACCTATATGCATATATCCCGTAGGCGAAGGGGCAAATCTCGTCCTCACCCTGCCCTTAGGGATACGCGCTTCCATCTCATCAAAATATTTCTGATCGACCATCGTGATCTTACAGTCTCCTTTTCATATGTTAAAATACCGGCTTTAAGCCGTACACCAGTAATTATAACCAATGAAATGCCATATTTCCATATCAAAACATGACAATGGAATAAGGCCATATTCTCATATTGTTAATTATTTATCAATTATTATAAAAATAAAATATACCGGTCAGCATGGCCCTCATATTAAGCTGTTTCAGGCAATACATGCACCGGTATATTTTTAGAAGGATTTTCTAAGCGTATTTATTCTATTTCATAAAATTGCGAGTACCCGCAAAAATTTTCAATAGAACAGACTGTGACATGGAGATAAAGATAAAAGATAATTGGAAAAGGACTTTATTGATCAGGTTTCCAAATTAAACCGTGTCGCATAAAGTCCTCCTCCAATCTTTAGAAACATGCATTTTATATACAAAATGCGGCATAGAGTGGAACAGTTTTCTTGTTGTCCTCAAAACTAAAATTTTTAGCAGAGAGCTTGATAGCGTATTCCGGCTTATAGGTGTCCATACATACCTTTAAGCTCTTTGCTCTGGTATTGTCCGCAGATTTTACCTCAATAGGTATAAGCTGGCCGTCGCGCTGAATAATAAAATCTATCTCAGCTCCGCGTGGTGACTCCCAGTAATAAGTTCTGTATCCATTGATGGTAAGCTGCACATTCACATAGTTTTCAGCCATGCCGCCTTTAAAATCATTCAGCTCATCAACCATATAGAGGACACCATCAGCCGCTAAGTCTTTTTTTGCGCAGAGCAATCCTAAATCAGAAACATATATTTTGAACGCATCAATATCACGATAATTCTCCAAAGGTTTTCTGATCTGCTCCACCTTATATACCTGCGAAACGATACCTGACAGACAAAGCCATTCAATAGCATTTTCAAACTCGGAAGCTCTGCCGCCTTTCTTTATCAGCTTATACTGAAAACGGGTATTCTTTTTTGAGAGCTGAACAGTAATGTTATCATAGGCGAGCCTTGTTTTCTTAATTTCGTTCACATTGTTGTACTTGCTCATATCGTTCAGATAGCTTGCAAGTATGGTGTCCTGTGTATGACGCACAAGAATATGATCCTTTGTTTCTGCAAACTGCAGGACGCATTCAGGCATACCGCCCACTACGAGATACTGCCTGTAAAGCAGCATTGCTGCATCGTGCAATGCAGATGGCATCGGCGTATCAGTTTCAAAACATTTTCGGATCTGCTCTACAAGATCATCCTCCCCCATGGCCAGCATGAATTCCTCCATATCCATAGGATACATGGTTTTCATGTCGACCTTTCCTACGGGGAATGAAAACTGTGCCCTGTTTACAGCCACACCGAGCAGGCTGCCAAGAGCTGCAATATGATAGTCCGGAGCCTCCTCACAAAAGTATTTGAGAGAAGTTAAAGCCCGTTCACAAAGCTGCACCTCATCAAATATTATCAGCGTTTTTTCTTTTACTATCGTCTGACCTGCAATGTGCGATAAAATTGGTATCAGATAATCTGGGCTGACATTTTCTTCAAAGGTTTCATTAAGCTTTGGATTTGTTTCAAAATTGAAGTATGCCACGTTTTCGTAGTGACTTCGTCCAAACTCTAAAATCGTGTAGGTTTTTCCGACCTGTCTTGCGCCCTGTAAGATCAAAGGCTTGCGATATTCGTTTTCTTTCCATGCTTCAAGGAAGCTCATGATTTTTCTATACATAGCGTCCCTCCTTACGGTTCACCCATAGTATAGCACATGTTCATGTTTTAATTAACGATTTTATTTAATTTTTAACACTAAATTACACGAATATTTTTATAAAATTCCCATTATTTAACATGAATAATCTTTACTTTTCTTGTCTGGTACAAAAGCAGCTCCTTTTTTCGGAAAAATGTGTTTTTTAATGGCCATTTTTGCCGGAAAAATGTGCAAAAATCCCGTCAAAAACTCGGAAAAATGTGTTTTTATAACCATAAACATGCCGCTGCACCTGCTTTCTGCCATAGGACAGTCTGTAAGCGCAGCGGCATGTTATATAAAGGTTTTCTATGATAGCAGATTAAATCAATACTTTGTCAGCATCTTGCCGTTCTCATCAAACTCAAGCTCGAAAGGCTCTGTCTCTATGGTGAGCTCCTTTCTCGTCTTAGCCTCAGGTATGAGTGCCTCCGATATAAGCATCGTCTCTACCTCAAGGGAGTTCTTAAGTATGATGATCCTTGGTGCCTCAGGGTCCATGTTAAGGCATATCGCCATGCTCGCCTGCAGGCACTCCTTCTCGTTATCCATGATCAGCGGTAT